>DHVR01000078.1 GCA_002412765.1 Leptolinea sp. UBA5203
TGGATGAGGTGGAGTTGTTACCTCGCATTGCCTGGTCTATCAAACAGGAAGTAGGTTGCCCGATTGCGCTGGATACCCGAAATGTGCAGGCTTTGGAAGCTGCCTTACAGGAAATTTATCCGGATAAAGCGCTGATCAACTCAGTTTCTGCGGAACGAAAAGTTCTGGATGAGCTTTTACCCATCGCTAAAAAATTTGGCGCAGCCATGGTTGGGATGCCCATTGGCGATACCTATGGACTTCCCAAGGTGGTGGATGAGCGCGTGTATGAAGCCCAGGTGATCATCGATGCCTGTGAGGGGATGGGAATTTCGCGTGATGATCTGGTGATGGATGGTGTCTGCCTGGCTTCTTCAGCAGAACCCGAGACCTTTGAAATCACCCTGCAAACCCTCAAACGCTTTCAGGATGAGTTGAAAGTTTCCACCATTCTGGGAATAGGCAATGCCGGGTTTGGCATGCCGGATCAGACGGTAATTGACCTGGCTTATCTGATTGGCGCCATTCCCTGGGGTCTGCATTCGGCGATTGTCAACCCTGATACGGCTGGATTGGTGAGCACAGTGCGTGCCATGGATTTTTTGATGAATCATGATGTGGGTGGAAAACGCTACATTAATTATTGGCGTGCTCAGAGAAGAAAATCACATTGATTCGGTTATAAAATTTCTTAAAAATAGTTGAATTTCGCCTTGATTTATGTTAAACTTTACAATGTAAAGTAAGGCTTTACATTAATCGTTAAACTCGTTCTTTTTCCAATGCTGCTTTCAATCTGGTGTTCATATCCCGGATCAGGAAATTTTGTTTGTTAATTGAGTGTTTCAATCCAAAAATCTTCAGGAATGTGCTTTGGTGGATTCAATGGTAGGGCAGAAATTCAAACTACAAAACAATCACTTTAATGGGATGATTCAATGAAAAAAAATATTGATTGGAAATCTATTGCTGAACCATTGGATGTGACCAACATCTATGCGCCGCGGCACTATATCCGCACCTGGAATTCATATCAAGAAACAGAATCAGGTGTGGTTTTTAATTGTGCCCTGGCTACCGGCGAACCATTGACCTATCAGGTGGATGTCATCGCGGAGGATGTATTCCGGATGCGTATGAATCCCCAGGGGATCATCGATTGTGGTTCGGATATGCTGGTGCGCTGTGAGTTTCCTCCGCTACCTTTTGAAATCATCGAACTGGAAGATGGACTGACATTAAAAACCCAGCGTATGCGACTGGAATTTCCACGCAACTGGCAGGTGACAGCTTATGATCATCCTGAGCCTGGCAAAGGTCACATCTTTTATCAGGAGAGCACCGAAGATCGTGCCTACGGACCCGGTTTCGAAGTGCCACCAACGGGCTTTGAAGTCTCAGAATCCGGTGATTATTTTGTGCGTCAGAGTGTTTCGATCCAACCCGGTGAATCGTTTTATGGGTTGGGTGAAAAATTCACCTCCCTGGATAAATGGAAGCATGAAATTCCCTTATGGGCGGTGGATAGTGGCAATGTGAGCACATCGCGCTCGTATAAAAATGTACCTCTGTTGTTGAGCAGTTCCGGTTACGCCTTGTTTATGCATTCGTCCTATCCGATGTTATTCCGGCTGGGCAGTGATTCTTCGGTCAGCTATTCCATCCATTTACGGGATTCCCAGCTGGATTTATTCCTGATTTATGGTCCCAGTTATAAACACATTTTGAAACGCTATGCAGAATTAACTGGGTTTGCCCCCATTCCCCCCAAGTGGTCATTTGGTTTCTGGATTTCACGAGCCGGTTATCGTAATCGCCAGGAGGTGGAAGAGGTGGTGACCGAGATGCGCAGGCGCGGTTTCCCCTGTGATGTGTTGAGCCTGGATCCCTGGTGGATGGGAGAGGGACCCTGGTGTCATTATGAGTGGGATGAGAAACAATTCCCACAACCGGCTGAGATGATGGCCTGGATGCGTGAGCAAGGCATTCGCACCTGTTTGTGGATCCATCCATATGTTCCCAAGAGTCACCCGCTGTTTGAAGAAGGCAAAGCCCTGGGTGTGTTCGTTAAAGATGCCAATGGCGAAGTTTGCAATGTGATGGAAGCATTTTCCAGTGATGAATTGGGTTTGGCAGCGGTGGATTTCACCAATCCGGAGGCTTGCACATGGTGGCAGGCAAAATTAGAAAAATTGCTGGATATGGGCGTTGCTGTTTTTAAGACTGATTTCGGAGAACAGGCACCGATCGATGGGCTTTATGATGATGGCCGTAATGGTTTGGAGATGCATAACCTTTACCCAATGATATATAATCGCACGGCCTTTGAATTGACAGAACGAAAATTTGGACGGGGATTAACCTGGGGACGCTCGGCTTATGCTGGATCGCAGCGCTATCCGGTGCAGTGGGGTGGGGACAGTTACTCGACGTTGAATCAACTAGCCTGTCAGGTGCGGGCGATGTTGGGTTACGGTATGTCGGGTGTGCCTTTCAGCAGCCATGATGTGGGCGGATTTGATTATTCTCCACATTATTTCGATGATTGTTTCCATGTCAATTTCAACGAATCCTATAACGAAGAAGTCAAAGAATCCTATCCCAAAGATGAAGTGGTCTATGCGCGCTGGATGCAGGTGGGGGTCTTCTCCTCGCATGTGCGGGCGCATGGCAAACAAGCCCGTGAACCCTGGACTTTCGGCGCTGAAGTGGAGCGGATTTCAATGCAATATTTGAATTTGCGCTACCGTTTGCTGCCTTATATTTACACCCAGGCGGTACATTGTACACAAAGTGGTGTTCCTATGGCCAGACCGATGGTTCTGGAGTTTCAGAACGATCCCACCACCCGGCATGTAGATTTGCAATACATGTTCGGCGATAGTTTCCTGGTTGCGCCAGTCCTGACCCGTGACGGACAGACCGAAGTCTATCTACCTGCCGGCATCTGGGTGGATTATTGGAGCAAGGAACCGATTTCAGGTCCACAATGGATCTCACGGGTGATTCCTCTGGAAACATTGCCCTTATGGGTGCGGGGTGGCGCAATCATTCCGATGGGACCCGAGATGGATTATGTCAACCAGAAGGGGATGGATCCTTTGACGCTCGAGTTTTATGGGTTCGAGGATAGCGGTACTATTACCATAGCTGATGAAGATGCACCTGACATTGTTGTCTCCTATCAGAAAACTGGAAGCAAAGTGATAATTCGGATTGGTGAAACGCCAGGGAAGGTGGAACTGGTGGTTTACCGGCAAAAGATAAAAGCAGCATTGGCGCAGAATAAATCGCTGGACGTACAGCAGACTGCATTATCATCCAGTGTGATGCTGGATGGTGGTCAAGGATTTGAAGTAATTCTGGATTTGCAGGAGGGCGCGTGAATTCATTCGATCTGGTGATAAAAGCTGGTGTGTTGGTCAGTGACTGCAGTTCACAACAGGCTGATCTGGGAATTAAGAATGGAAAAATTGCTGCCATTGGGAATGACCTGACAGCACCGGAGGTGATTGATGCCAGTGGATTACTGGTTATCCCGGGTGGGGTTGATCCGCATGTGCATTTGAATATGCCGACTGCCACCACCAGAACCAGTGAGGATTGGTTTTCCGGTACTTTGGCAGCTGCGTATGGTGGCACCACCACTATTCTTGATTTTGTTGAGCCGCTCCCCGATCAATCATTACAGGAAG
>DHVR01000058.1 GCA_002412765.1 Leptolinea sp. UBA5203
TGACCACCACCACACAGTAGCGTTGCTGGTGCGCCAGCTGCCGCAGTATCTCGATCACGTTTTCTCCATTAGCCTTGTCCAGGTTGCCGGTCGGTTCATCAGCCAATATCACCCTGGCACCGCTCGCCAGGGCACGCGCAATCGCCACGCGTTGCTGCTCCCCACCGGACAGGTTGGATGGGTAGCGTCTGTGTTTTTCAGCCCCGATTCCCACGGATGTCAGCAGCTCTTTAGCTTTTGCCTTTGCATCAGATTTGGATATGCCATTCAATTCCATCGGGAAACAGACGTTTTCCAGTACCGTCAATAGTGGAAACAGGTGAAATGCCTGAAAAACCATTGCAACCCGTTCACGGCGGTATTGGTCCAGGTCCATGTTGGCTAGCTCTTCCCCATCCAGGAGGATTTTCCCTTCTGTGGGCTGATCCAACCCAGCCATCAGGGAAAGCAGGGTGGTCTTCCCGCTGCCGGAAGGGCCAACAACCGCGCTAACCTTTCCACTGCCAAACATGCAGGACACATTGTTTACCACTTTTCGGTCACCGTTCTTATATTGGTAACTGACTTCTTCCAGTTTTAATGTAGACATGTTCTCCTCCTTATTCCTTAACCTGTAACAACGCCAATGGGTTCTTGTTAGTGGTCAGATATACCCCAAGCAAAGCACCGAACAAAGCACCTCCAAGAAATAATAGAACCCCGAAAATGAGTTGCTTTTCTAGTAACGCTGCCGGTTGACTACGTAGGATTGCTACACCAGCCAAACCCATAAAAACACCAAACAATGAAAGCAATAATTGCTGTATTGTGTACATTCCACGCACCCGACCGGCGGATACACCGAGAACCCGAAGAATGGCAGCATCTCTTGCTGATTGCATTACCAGCAACAGGTTCAGCCCTAACCCGATCAGCACTGCCACAATCACGGTCACCGGGTATAACACTTGCAGTAAAGACAGGCTTTTTTCCAGTGGCTGGACAACTGAGCGTAGTTCTTCATCCCAATATACCATTTTCAATGGCAATCCTCTTTGGTTGTGGTTAGCAAGCAACAAATCCATCCTGGTACGAAATGTTTCCAAATTCCTATTCTTGGATGGGAACAAAGAGAACCGAGCCACCTGATAAAGCAATCTCTCTCCTTCCATCACTTCCAAAGCCGATAAGGGTAGTATGATCGGATTATCGCCGGAACGAACGTACACTTCAGAGTATTTACCGACGACAAGATAGGAATAAGAAACATTATATTCATCAGTAAGGACAACTGTATCACCCAACATGAGGTTAAATTGCTCGGTAAAATCCTTTGGAAAAACAGCTGGGATTTTTGAAGCTTGAAGCTCTTCCGCTGTCCAGGTTTTGGTGAATAAATTTCCATCCCATCCGTCTGCATATTCCACTGCTGCACCTTGAAGCTTGATTTTAAAGAATGTATCGGCCTGATTTATTCCTCTCAATGCAATATCAGCCTGGTAACTTTCGTTTTCCCCGTTAATTCCGCTTATCCGTGTTCGCTGGGCAATAGCTTCTATGTATGCACTTTCCACAAAGCCACTACGTTGTACTCCTTCAACCACATCTATTCCAAATACACCGTAACCGAGTGAGGTTGAAACATCCGGGTTTTTGTACAGGATTTCAGCCTGTACAACCGTAGTGTTGTATAGCCGATTTACTTCTGCTTGATTGCGATCAATCATCCAGCGCAGCCATCCGATCGCGAGGATAAAACTTGCCGCTACCGCAATTGTCAGAACAGATTTCAACCCGGACCGTCCGGTCCAGCGCAACATCAATCTTATTACAGTGCTATTATTTTTTGGTCTGGACACCATATTTTCAGCCGGCTTTATCCAGGCAAGATCTGATGAGGGTGTCTTTTGGGCGAAAAGCGGGTTTTGCATTTTTATTGCAGTTGGAGGTGGTAACATAGTTTCGTCTTGTTCGTTCTGATGGGCAGCTTGTGTCTTGACTTTGGGTGCATTTTTACCCTGTAAAAGCTCAAATACACTTCTTCTGGCGATCAATCCAATGCCAGTCCCTGTGAGAACCAGTAGTAAAATGAATATTCCCGAACCTAAACCCATAAGTATCCCGGGAGGTAAAGATGCCGAAGGAGCAACTCCCGAAGGCAGTGGTAATGTTGATAGCGATTCGGCTGCTTTGTTAAGCGCAAATTTCCAGGCTGAAACACTACCCACCAAAATGGATAACAATCCTATCAACAGTAAAGGCATCAGTAATTGGCGGTTGGCACTTCTTTGGGTAACGCCTAATGCACGCAGAATGGCATAATCACGTCTGCGTTGCAGCAGATAAAGGAAAACCACCAATAGAAAGGATAAAAGTAAAACCAGTCCGTACACCGGCAAATTGGCAGCAGCGGCTTGTCGCAATGGATCAACCCCACCCCAGAAGTTTTTGCCTTTATTTTCAATAAATGAAACTTCAATACCAACTTCAGCCAGCCTGTCCTGGGTTTCATTAATAAATACATCCTGGTCTTTGGAAGATTTCAGCACAAAGCTGTAATTCATCGGATACACTTCATCTTCTATTATTCCAATTTCGACGGGTATTGTAGATTGAGGAATAAATACGAGGTTAGGCTCAATTCCCACCCTGGATTCAAAAATTCCAACGACTTCGAATGTATCCGGATACGTTGGATAATCCCGCCAATTCTGGCGGTCGTATTCACTATAAATATATCCTTTTAGGAAATTGGATTGTAAATCCCGGAAAATTAATGATATCGTATCCCCGATTTGAATATCCCGTAGTTGGGCAAATGAGTTCTTCACTACCATGACCTTACTGGCATTTAATTCGTCTTCATGGTTTAACCACCTGCCAGATACCAGGTGAAGAAACTGAGAGACTTCCTGCGCATTGGGCATGGCACTCATATCTACAGTTGCTTGGACCAACAGAGAATGTTGTTGCTGTTGGTCTATCTCGATCTCATTTTTAATTTCTTCTAACACTGGTTTATTCAGATCAATTTCTGACTGGTCCAGTACTGGTAAAAACCAGGTATCTTCTCCATCCAATGGCTTTAAAATTAGGCTGGAATCTGCATTTGTCCAGGTAGGATTGGGCGTGAAATAAGCATCTAAGAACCCGCGAATTAAATAGCTTTGACCAGGTTCAAACTCCTCAATTAATGGAGAAGACGTGGGATATTCATCCAGCAGGAACAATAAAGTTATTTCCTGTCCTTCCTCGATGTGCTCCGGGTAACCGGCAGCCACCTGATCCACAGAAAATGTGAGTGAATAGCCTGCTGAAGGCTGGTTATAATCAAGGCTTTTTATCATCTCTTTTTTTGAATCCAATGTGCCATAGAACCAGAAGTTATTATTGGTAAGGGTCTTAAATAACTCTCGATGTGGCCCATAGGTTTCTGAACCCAGTGCATCAATGTCGGAATTGTATATGTCATTCATAACTGCCGATATTTCCCGACGGTAGTCTGCATAAGCCAGATAAGGACTTTCTTCGATGATTTCTGCACCTTCAGTGATATCGCCATAAGGATCGGATATATTTCGCAGGCTGCCGATAGAACGGTAATAACCACCTAATCTTTTTGTTTCTCGCTGGACAACCAGGTACTCTGTGACTTTGGAGACAAATGCGAAGGAAATTAGACCAATTAATAGAAATAGAAAAATTAAAAATAT
>DHVR01000019.1 GCA_002412765.1 Leptolinea sp. UBA5203
TATTCCACTCGAGGTGAACATGGGTCCAAGGGAAAAAGTCGTTCTTACAAAAGCACAGGAAACCTTGCTGATTCCGCTATATGCCAAGGCCAATGGGCAACCCATCTTCATAGATGAGAAGGCTCAGCAAATCCTGGACCAAATTGAGTATCCATTCAATGAACTGAAAATCCCCAAGAAAACCGCGGTTACCTTGCTGGTCAGAGCGGAAAAACTGGATAGCTATGCCCAAGCGTTTCTCCAGCGGAATCCGAATGGCTTGATTCTGCACCTGGGCTGCGGCTTGGACAGCCGTTGTTTAAGAGTCGCCCACGATCAGGCAGCCTGGATTGACCTGGATATGCCGGATGTCATTGCGCTGAGAAGAAAATTGTATCCTGAAAATGAGGGGTATAAGATGATCGCCTCCTCAGTGACGGATCTTACCTGGCTGAATCAAGTAGCTGTTCAGCAGCAGCCCGTTCTGGTGATTGCTGAGGGTTTATTGATGTACCTGCGTGAAAATGAGATTCGGGATTTATTCCTGGCTCTGCAAACCCGTTTTCCGGGATGTGAAGTTGCCTTTGATGCCTTCAGTCGATACACCACAGACCGCATAAAAAACCACCCCTCGCTGAAGAAAACCGGAGCAGAAATTCATTGGGGCATTGATGATCCCCATGACATTGAAAAATGGTCCAAGGGGATTGAATTTCTGGAAGAGTGGTATTTTTCCCAATCCCCCTTGGTTTCCAAAATGGATGCCTTTTATAAGCTGATGTTCAAACTTACGGCACACATAAAAATGGCACAGCAAGCGCAGAGAATTTTATTTTTCAAGCTCAATTGAGTTTGGCAAGCTGCGTCGAGTAATCCAGGATGATGAGCAAATCCATTACCCAAATAGTTTGTTAATCGAGAAGAACGATGGAAAATGAAACAGTAGTACTCTTACATGGGAACAGTGGTTCATCCAAAGACATGGCGGTCATCGCCGAGCTGCTCAATGGACACTATACGGTGTTGAATCTTGACCTGCCGTTACACGGCGCGAACACCGCTCCCGTAGAGGAACTCAGTATCCAATTCTGCAAAGAGAGCATTGAAACCTTTTTGCTGGAACAAGGTCTTAACAGGATTTCCATCGTCGGTTACAGTGACGGGGCCAACATCGCCGCAGAATTGTGCGGATCATCCGTCTTACAAGTGAAGACCTGCTTCCTGATTAGTCCCAATACCCACTATCAGGGGACGGTACTGCCATGGCGGGTTTTATTTCACCTGATTCAGGGATTTTGTTATCTCTTTCGGTTTTCTCGTTCCATGAAAACCGTCTATCAACACATGGGCATGATGCTGAATTACATCATGGATTCCACTATTCAACGGCATGCCAAGGCATTTCATTTATACTACGCCCAAAACGATATGATCACTGTATCCGATCAACTCAAGATGGAAGAAATTCTCGGGGTGAAACGCTCGGTGATTGCAAACAAGACCCATTTGAATATAGTCCACTCCACTGAGCTCATGGATGAGATCGAACGAGTCTTTGAAATCAGTTCGGGTCCCATTCCGGAAAGTCTCCCCGAAGAGTGAACTGCGGGATTGATTATTTGAAAGAGGAAACATCCAAGCACGGCGACCGGCTGAAAGTTCTCCCAATCCGGTGCCTGCAGGATTTATAAGGTGAACTCAGCCAGTTTGCAGAAACGGAAACTCTCAATAATTTTCAATCCTGGATTCTGAACAATAAATACCAATTCGGTCCTCCAGCCGTTGAATTTTCGATCAATTCCGTGCTGCTTCTTGCGATTCCTCATCCCGCCTATGCAAACGTCGTCTTTGAAAAACAGAGAAAGGCGTATACCTTCCAAAGCCTGGTCATGTCGGACTTCATGCGCACAGATCAGTATTTGCAGGAAACGCTTTCATCTTTGGGTTATCACCTCGTCTCTGCAGTGGATTTGCCCATGAAGCGCCTGGCTGTCCGAAGCGGGTTGGCAGTTTATGGAAGAAATAATATTACCTACTCGGAAGGCATGGGCAGCTTTCTCTCTTTGGCGGCCTATTTTTCTGATATTCCCTGTGAGAGCGAGGACTGGTCGGAAATCCGTCTGGCTAAAGCCTGCACGAATTGTCAGATCTGTACCAAAAATTGCCCCACAGGAGCCATTCGCAAAGAGCGCTTTTTGATCCATAACGAACGATGTTTATCCTATTTAAATGAAAGTCCGGGGGAATTCCCGGCCTGGCTGCCTGAAACGGTGCATCACACGTTGTATGATTGTCTGAGATGTCAACTTAAATGCCCCATGAACAAGGATCATGTAAATCAGGTTATAGAGGGCATCCGCTTTAGCGAAAATGAAACCCAATGGTTATTGTCAGGTTGTGCTTATCAATACTTTCCGTCTGCCCTGCAAGAGAAAGCCGACCAGTTAGGATTAACCGATTGGCTGCCAGCCATTCCACGGAATTTGAAGGTTTTATTTAAGTTGAGTGAGAATAATTAGTAGTCAGTAAAATGAACTCAAATATAAACTCACCAATTGATCTATAATGGAAAGGCATTTTTCGTACCCCATTGTCTCCTGACTAGTATAATCATTAACAAAAGAGTGAATCAACTAACATTGTTGTTATCTAAACCATCATGTTATGAAAACATTGGAGTGGGGTATATATGAAAAAAGACATTACAAATAGATTTTTATCTCTATTCTTTATAGTATTTTTTCTTTTATCTGCATGCCAGGCAAACCGCAGCAATGAATTGTTAGAAGAACAAGGCAAACAAACTAATATTCCACTCAGCACCATCACAAAAACGAGTGTACCCCCCAGTGCAACTTCTACAATAACGATGATTCCTACCCAAACTTTTACCATGGTGCCACCAAAATCATTTGATGTTTCAACCATCAAGACCATCACCCCGGCAACACCAGCGGAATGTCCGGTCGCTGACCCGAGTATTATTTTTGATGTAAAGGAATTAGTAAAATCAGACCAGACATTTTCAGATGACATTCCTGGCGAGATGGATATTACCCTACTTCTCGAATATCTTAATGCAGGGGTATCCGGTGAATTCATCATCAACAAGCTGCAAGAAGAATATAAATATTACTTTGATTCCTATTATCTGGTAGATGTAACCGGAGACAATACATTAGAAATGGTTTTTCCTTATGAGCTAGGTGTAGAAATTATTGGATGCTATAACTATCAATATCAAGTTCTAGCAAATTTTTCTTTTGTCAGCTCATTATTGGACCCGTATTTTTTGTATGTTCAAGATGTGAATCAAGATGGGTTGTCGGAAATCTCAGTTTTTTTCGATGGATGTCTTGGGGGCAGATGCCCATATTTTCAAATTTTTGCATGGGATGGAAGTAATTTTGTAGATTTGACAACAGATCGATGCCACGGAGCATTGGAAACACCATTTTACATAGATGTTGTAGATACTGACAATAACGGCACGCTTGAAGTAGTTTTCCGATATGAAGGTGGTACTTGGCCTACCGGCAGTATTGGTTTCCCATTCAGGAAAGAAGAAATAATTTGTATGTGGAACGGCAACAATTATCTGGTCGCTGAGAATAATTACGAAACTCCATTTTATCGATGGCAGGCAGTATCTGATGGAAGCTCGCAAATGTCAGTTAATAATTATGAAAAAGCATTAGAATTTTATCAACAAGCTATTGATGATATAAGCTTGGAATGGTTTACGGAAGAAAGAAATATAATTGCTTATTGGAAATACATGAGTGAAATTTGGCATGATCCAAGTCTTGAACAAATACAACCTACCAACATGAAACCCAGCCCCGATGAATACCCAAATTTAGCTGCCTATTCCTATTATCGTATAGTCTTGTTGTATCTATTACAAAACAAAACTAAAGAAGCTCAGGCAACTTATTCAATTCTATTAACAGAGTATCCAGCGGATAAGACAGGTGGTGATTTTACAAAAATGGCAGAAGTTTTATTAAGTGAATATCAGAAAACGCAAGATATTGGATTGTCATGTACAGAAGTTGTTGATTATGCTTATGAACATCTTGTTCCCTTGTTCGTTTTGGGTGAGTACGGAACTAGAAGCGAATATCTTCGCAGATTTTTTGAGCCTATGTGCCCATATTGATGCGGAATAACTGTCAAGCTCGATTTTTAACCACACCTATTTGCGGTGATCCCGATCAGAAAAACTATTTTGTATTACTGGTTAGATTACGATCTGACGCATTCTTAATAACCTTCATAATCATTTGCACCATCCTATCCATCTGCTTGTGACTGGTACGCTGGTCAATGACCAGGGTCAGGATACGGCTGGCCATGTCCACTGCGACGGGATTTTCATTCAGGCGCGGGTCGGTCAGCAGCTGGTGCCAGTGAATGGTCAACCCGATGCCGGCTTCCCCGAGGACGTCATGCAGCTCATCCCGTGAACCGCGATTGACATACACCGGCAAGCCCAGCGGCATAATCTCCTCCGGCAGGGTGGGAAAAATCGGCTGCAATTCTGGGATCTCCATAAGTAGGTTGAGCAGGTAAGTGTAATTCTCCCGCCGGCGCTGCTTGATGCCCGGCCAATCCAGATGTTCGATTTGCTCCCTCTCCAGGATGTCGCCCTCAACCACCGGATCCATGGCATACACCTCTTCAGTGCGGTTATACAGGCTGACCAGTTCGTCATAGCTGTCTGTCCCCTGATAGAGATACTCCGCCAATCCTTTGCGGTACGCGCGGATGAGCGGCAAACGGCGGTTGGGTATACCGTGGTATTTTTGTATATAGGGAGAGACATCCAGCGAGGTGACCAAATACCCGCCGTCATAGGGGGCTAATTTGCGTATGCTGTTGAAGATGAAATCACCAATCGGCTGGGCGGTAAATCCCGCCTGGGCATTATCTTCCACCACCAGCACGCCTTTTTGGCGCAGGTTTAGCAAAGTATCGCGTACCACAGGAGCAGGCAGAAAGCCAAAATAATGGATGAAGTATATTACCTGGTGCAGGCCAACTTTTTCAGTCAAATCCTGCAGATCGATGGAAAAATCAAGCCGAATTTGATAATAGGCGCAGTTCAATCCGCAGCTTTCCAGGGTGGTGACGATATCCGGGCAGAGATAGGACGGCAGGAGAATGCTCTTGATGCCGTGATCCAGCAAATAGTCCCCGATCAGCAGCAGACAGGCTTTTCCGCCATTGAGAAAAGTCATACCAGCCGTTGAAAGCATTCTTTCATCGGTTAGCCAGCGGTCATCCTCATAAAATTCTCCACCCACAATCATGGTCTACCTCCGTCCTTTGATTTCATTGAACAGATCTCTATATTGTATTTCATAATCCCTGTAAAAGACGTATTAGTGTCTACATTGTTCGCATAAGAACAGCGATTTGGAGAACAATCCATGTGGGATATCTAACTCATTAAGGACCTCCAGGATAACTCTATTTAACATGGATTGATCAGGTATGTTTATTCATGGAAAGGGTCTGTTGTAGATAGGTCAACCCTTCGTCATCATTCTCATTCACCTATCCTAACGGACAGAAACAATCCTACCCAT
>DHVR01000073.1 GCA_002412765.1 Leptolinea sp. UBA5203
GTTGAAATGCTTTGCCCTTTGTCGGAGGGGTTTACAAAGTCAATATTGAAATCCCATTCAGCGTGGAGGGCAAAGCATTCGAGTACGGGAATTCTAACCAAAGATCGTTCGAACGCTTGGCCCCTACGGATTTGGACAAGCGCGGATTGCCAATCGTGTGATGGGTTTTGATGACCAGGCAGTTGTTGCCAAATTATTAATAATTAGAATGAGAACTGTAGGGGACAAGCATTTCATCAACGGGCTGGAAAATTGTGGCATGGTTGAAATGCTTTGCCCTTTGTCGGACGGGTTTATAAAGTCAATATTGAAATCCCATTCAGCGTGGAGGGCAAAGCATTCGATAATGGATTTTCCTTACAAAAATCGTACGAATGCTTGGCCCCTACGGAATTAGGATCTGTGGTGATCTTATGAATAATGGCTAAAAGAAACCCCAACCTAGCCTCCCCTATTTTCGCTTCTCAGAAAATAGGGGAGGAATTCTTCCCATAAAATTCATTTCAGAATTATTAAAGTTTCCCCTATTAAAGCACTATTCCACACCGCAAATTTGGAGGAGTTGCAGAATGGAATAGACGCGTGGTTTGTTGTTGTATAGATATGATAAAAGAAACTCCCCCATCTTTCACCGTCGGATGGGGGAGTTTTCTTTTTCAGAAATGGACAGTTCTTAACCTGGCCATCAGACCAGTTTCTGTTTGATGGCGATGGAAACTGCCTCCGTGCGGCTGGATACATTTAATTTGGATAGGATGCTGCTGACGTGGAACTTGACCGTGGACTGGCTGATGACCAATTTCTCGGCGATTTCGGGATTGCGCAAGCCTTCCACCATTAAAATCAGCACTTCTTTTTCCCGGTCGGTCAGTGAAGTGACCGGATAAACGGATTGCTGCGTGGCCCGCACCAGCACCTGGGCGGCTTCCGGGGCCAGGGTGGTTTTTCCATGATAGGCGGATCGGATGGCATTGGCCAGATCATCCGCACTGACGTTCTTCAACAGGTAGCCGATGGCGCCCGTTTTCAAGGCGTTCTTCACCAGATCATCTTCCTTGAAGCTGGTCAGGGCGATGACCTGAATCTCGGGGTGTTTCTGGCGGATGAGCTTGGTTGCGGTGGGGCCATCCATTTCCGGCATTTTCATATCCATGAGGATGACGTCAATTTCTTTCACGTCACACATCGTGACGGCTTCTTTGCCATTGCTGCATTCACCAACCAGGCAAAAATCATCGAAGGCCATTAGAAAGGCGCTTAATCCACTGCGTACAACGGCGTGGTCATCGACGAGAAGGATACGGATACATGAGTTTTCCATTTATTTATCCTGACCTTGTTTCATATTCCAAATAACTTTGATATGTGTGCCGTGATCGGGTTCACTTTCAATATCAATTTTAGCACCGACGTTCTCAGCCCGTTCAACCATAATCCCTATTCCCAGACTATTGACCGGTATAGCGTTGAGGTCAAATCCCTGACCATTATCCAGGATTTCCAAACTGAGATGATCTATAAAATAATTAAGATGAATAAAAACCTGGGAGGCGTTGGCATGTTTGGAGATGTTATTGAGCGCCTCCTGCGTAATGCGATATAGTGTCACCTTGGGTTCAATGGGCAGAGCCATCTCGTCCCCGTGGATGATCAGATCCGTGGGAATGCGGCTTTTCCCGGTGAAGGCGTCCCGCAATTGAATCAATAATTCCGAAAACGAAGCATCCGCAATGGCCGAGGGGCGCAGTTCCAGCAGCAGGGTGCGCATTTCTGCCAGCGCTCCGCGCGTCAACTGACGCAGCTCTTCCAGCCGCCGGCCTGCTTCCTCCTGGTTTTTTACCCAAATCTTGGGCAGCACATCCGCAATCAGGCTGGCGGAAAACAGGGTCTGGGTGACCGCGTCATGCAGTTCCCTGGCCAGGCGGTTCCGTTCAGAGAGGACCGCCGATTCCTCGGCTTTTTCATATAAATACGCATTCTCGATGGCCACACTAATCTGATCCGCAATGGATTCAAACAAGGAAATTTGCTGTTTGGAGAAGGGCTGGTTTTGGAAGCCCATGATAGTTAACGTGCCCAGCACTTTTTCCCGCGAGATGAGCGGCAGCAAAATGCCCGGTTCCGGCGGATGGGAGATCACTTTTCTGGCGCCGTCCCGAATGACGCTGATACTTTCCTTGGTCAGGATCATCACATCCTGGTCATTGACATGCGTGTGCGGGTAGACCATTTTTAACGAGAATTCCGACTTCTGTTCATTCCATAAAAGCACCCCAATGCGCGAGGCATTCTTCAGCAGGGTGTGAATTTGCTGCAAGGTACCCTGGATCATCTCATCTAAGCTGAGCGATTTGGAAGTGGCCGCTGCCACCTTCAAGAGGGTTTTCAGTTCGGCAGCGCGCGTCTCTTCATTTTTTAAGAGGCGATTATTCTCAATGGCCAGGGCCGCCTGCTCACTGAAAATCCAGGCCATGCGGATGTCCTCTTCATGAATTTGCCAGGGTGCCGGGCTGTAAAACATCAAGGATCCAAAAACCTTGTTCTTCACGATCAAGGGGATCATCAGAAAGCTCTTGTAAAAGGACTGTACGGTCATCATATGATTGCGCAGACGCGGGTCCTGGATTTCCCGTTTATGCTGAATGAAGTATTGCTGTACATTCGGGATGCTCAGCGATTCGCGCTTTTGCATAATTTCACGATTCAGGGCATCAATGGGCATGACTTTATAATTTTGCAAAGAGGCAGCCAGGTTGATGGAGGCTTCCAGAATGGCGGTTTGCTGCTCATAATCAAAACGGTACAGGGCGGTGGCGGTTTGACTTCCGATGAGTTGGGAGGCCTGGGTGAGAATGTAATCCAGCGTCTCCGAGAGGGTGGCGTTGGAATTCATAATCCGCATGGCCTCGCGCAGGACTTCGGCGGCTTTGCGGCGCTGCTCGGACTGCCGGCGCAGGCTTTGTTCTTCCTGATACAGGCGCGCATTTTCCAACCCGATGACTGCGCTGCAGGAGAGTGAATGCAGGGTTTTGCAGTCATTTTCGTCGTAATCGGAGGAGGTTTTGTTAAATACGGCTATGGCCCCGACGAAAGTCTCGCCCGAACAGAAGGGGGTGACTAACAGGCTGCTGGCCTGAAGATCGGCAAATAACTGCCGGATTTGTCCGTTGAATAGGCTTAGCACCGGTTGATTTAATTTAGTGTGATAAGTTGGACCGTTTTTTTGGAGGGCGTAAGCCGCCAGGGAATCCTGGTATGGGTAGCTGCGGCCCACCAGGTTTTCCAATTGGTTCTCACTGGAGGTAACGGGAATATACGATTTATCCCCATCCACCAGGAAAATGATCGCGAAGGAGGAGCCTGTAACATTCCGGCTTTCATCGGCAATTAATTGTAAAATAGTAGGCACATCCAGGCGGCTGGTAATGGCCTGCTGGATGGAAAGCAGCGTGGCTAATTGGCTGGTGCGCGCGGAGACCATTTGCTCCATGGAATGATAGGCGTTCTCAATCATTTCCTGGGAAAGCTTGTGATCCACGGCGATCCCGATCAAATGGGCCGCCATTTCGATGGTGTGCAGTTCATCTTCGCTGGGTTTTCGGGCTTGTTCACTGAAAATGGAAAACGAACCAATCACATCCCCACTGGAGGATTTTACCGGTTCGGACCAGCAAGCTTTGATGCTACCCGGCAGCTTGATGGCAAGTTTCTGTTTCTCCATCGAGGCATGCAGGTCCGCGGTGATGATGCGATTGCCGGATTTAACCGATAGACACGAGGGCAGGCGGCTGGATTCCTGGGCAAGGCTGTTCAATTGCTGCACGAAATCAAAAGGTAATTTATCGTACGAGCCTACTTCCAATTGATCCGATCCTTGAGGTTTCAGCATGATCAGGGCATATTTTCCCGGCCATTGTTCCTCAATGATGCGAATCAAAGAGACCAGGGTTCTGGAGAAATTTTTGCCCGTGGCCAATAATTCCAGGAACCGCTGTTGGCCAACCTGAATGCTCAAGGCACGCTGGCGGTCCTGAATATTTTTATAGATGCGGTCAAAAGTACTCAGCAGCCGCAGATGTTGTTGATTCCAGGCAATATTCTTCTTATGAGAAATCAGGCACAACAGCCCATCGCAGGGCTGCAGGTCGGTGAGCGGATAGAAGATCAAGGATTTAATGCCCGTGCCGCATAATTTCAAGATTTCTTTTTGCAGTGTTTTTGAGAGTTGATCCATCTCCGTAATTTTTAACGGATTTCCGGAACGAAGTTCTTGCTGCAATTCCTTGATTTGTTCAAAGGTAATTTGAATATTCTTTTTTCTTCCCAGGTGGAAATCTGCGAGTTCCCAAAAATACTTGGAGACAATATTCTTCTGGGAATGATCCAGGCTGAAAAGGATGCACTGATCCACGCCGATGTTTTCGCCTATATTTCTAAGCGCCTGCTGAATCTTTGCATCCACGTCATCCAAATTGATGTGAATGAAATTGGTGGATATCTCCCCGATCAGGCGTTCATAGGCGATCTCTTCCTTATAAACATTGGAAGATTGCCGTTGATTGGTTTGATCCACCGCGAAACCATTTAAGGCGCGGAATTTTCCCTGGGCATCAAACTCGGGAGCATAGAATATATGAATCCAGCGCCAGGACTTCTCCTCGGGTTGGAAGATGCGGATGGTTTGTTCGGGAAGAAAGCCTTTTTTTACGGAATGCAGGTGGGCTTTCTTAAATTCCTTCTGATCCTCCGGATGAATGTTCGCAAACCAGGACTCATAAGGCAGTACCCTGGCGAATCCAAATACTTTGGGGAGGGTACCGGAGGCATACTCTACACTGTAGCCGTAGGTTGCCGAAGAAGAGGGCAGAATACGAAAAAATCCCACCTGAGCTGGGTTCGAATAGAGCTCGTCACTTCTTTCAGATGGATTATTACTCATGGATGGTGTGAACACTCTCTGCTTGGTTTGATGGATGTTTGTAAATTCTACTCTTAAACTTAGTGAACTTTATTATTATAGCGAAAATCTCATAAAAAGGGGATCAGGTCTGTGAAAACAACCTGTTTCTGCATATAATTGCTGAGGAGCAATCTTATGCAGCCTAAAAACAAACCAATCCTATGGATGATCATAATATTATTTAGTCTTGCAGGGTGTCAATCAGCACCGGGTGGAGACCAAACCGGTACATTGCAGATCAATGTCACCTGGCAGACCGAAGTCTGGAAACCTGGAACCATCGGCGTTATTACTCTGCCTGATACAGATATTCAAGTTCACAAGATCCTTTCAACCGAGACCTTTCGCAATGGGGTGACAGATCTTCTTGGCGTTTATCGGGATGAAAGCATGCCCGTGGGTTGGTACTGGGTTGAAGCGTCCCATCATCCGGAAGGTGTGAAGGAAACCGATTACGGAAAACATTGGGTTGCGCATCTTGTCCAGGTACAGGCCGGGAAAGAAGTAGTTTTGGATTTTCGTTTTGAGAACGCCGGGGGTTGGAAAATTAAATAGGGAATCAGGACTCATGGTTTGTTTTTAATTAAACCAAGATTTCAACTTGAAAACGATTATAATCAAACCGTATCACAATATTCGGTAGTTTTTCGTTTAAAAGGAGTTAAAGTCCATGAGGGATGAGGTCCAGGTAAAAATCTGTTCCGCGATTAAAGAACAAGATTTTGATGCAATTCTTCTATTTGGAACAGATCATTTAACCTATATGAGCAGGATTCTCCTGCCTTTTGCCGCTCAGTATCCTGAAAAGAAAGCGGCATTTATTTTATTAAAAACCGGTGCCATGGCCCTGGTGGCTCCCTTTGAATGGGAACAAGCCATCCGTGACCAGGGTTGGACCGAGAGTTTATTGGTATATACTGAAAATGACGGGCCGAAAACCTCCGTTGTTGCCAGGCTCATCCAGCGTTTCCTAGGGGATGCCGGGTTGGCCAATGGAAAAATCGGTTTGGACAGCAGCCATATTTCTCTTGCCGATCAACAATCTCTGGCTGCCTTGATGCCGAAAGCCCAGTGGCTGAATGTGGAGAAATGGATCACTGACCTGCGTAAGATTAAAACACAATCCGAGATGGATGCCTTGCAGCAAGCCGCCATTCAGGGTGACCGGGGTACAATTGGCGCCTTGAATCATCTGGAAGGTACCGTGGATGATCTGGGTTATACCATGAAGGAATTAGCCGAAAGACTGCGCGTACATGTCATCGAATTCGGCGGAACAGGTATTGGGGATTTGAGTGTTGCCCAGGGTGAATCTGCCCGGTTATTGTATTCCCCTGCTCATGGCATGGTGGAAAGCGGCAAGTTCTTGCGCATGGATTTTTCCAATCATCACCGTGGATATTGGTGCGCCACCGGACGAACCGTGCTGGTGGGAAACCCTGATGAATCTCATACGCAGGCCTATGCCGATAATATCCTCCTGCAGGATTGTGCTGTGGCCAGCATTAAAGCGGGTGTCAAAGCGAGTGATGTGTTTGCTGCCGTGAAAAAGACAGCAGATGCCAATGGAATCAACTTTTTTGAAGAAGCCGGCATTGGTCATGGGGTAGGGATGAGCGAAATTGAAGCGCCCAGCCTGCATGCCCGCAGCGACGAAACCCTTGAAGAGGGGATGGTGCTGATGCTGGATATTTGCACCTACGGCCCGATCGGGGAGTTGATTCACAATAGGAAGATGTTTGCCGTAACGGCCCAGGGTGCCAAGAACCTGAGCACTTTCAAGAACTGGGATAAATTGTATCTGGTCAACGGATTCCGGGGAACACACTAGGTCAATTATGGAAAAAGTAAACTTATTTGTACTGGAAAAATTAAAAGCAGAACTGGCTGAAAGCCCTTATGAAGCCATTTTGGTTTTTGGTGCCGATCATGTGCATTATTTGAGTGGAGCCGTTTTACCCTCCATGTTCTCGCATAAAAGCGAACCTGTTTATTTCTTCATGGCTCAAGCCGCAGAACCGGTTTTGATTTGCCCTGCAAAATTGAAAAACACGTTGCTGCAGTTGGGCTGGGTGAAGAAAATTGTCACCTATCAACCCGCTCAAAACCCCTTGCTGCCTGCAGAAAATCTGCTGGAAGGGATCAAGGAAGTCGGCATGGATTTTGAGCGTATGTCTGTGGCTGTGTATGAGGACCTGCAAAAAGCGCTGCCTGCGCTTAAAATTAGTGCCTGCGATACCTGGCTGAAAGGTCTGCGCATGGTCAAGACGACTGCTGAATTGCAGCTTCTGGCTCATCTGGCCGCCACGACCGATCACGGCATTGCCGGCGCGATTCATCATGTTCCCGTCCTGGGGGCTCGTTCTGAAAAATATATCGCCGAAGATCTTCGTGTGCATTGCATCGAGCGTGAGCTGGATTGTCAGGGGTATCATTCCCTGTCGTTGGCCGCAAGCGGATCACACTCTCAGAAAATCTGGCCTTTGGCTCCAAGTTACGGCATGGGCTGGGCAAAAACCTTGAACCCAGGAGATACGGTGCGGCTTGAAATGCGTTCCGTATTAAACGGCTACTGGTGTGATGCCGCGCGTATGCTGACCATGGGCACACCGGATGATAGTCAGAATGATGCCTATCAATCCTTGGCGGTTTTGCGGGATGCCTTTGAGGCGGCCTTGCTGCCCGGTGTCAAAGCCAATGCGTTGTACCAGAAATTGATTCAAATTTCCGATGCAAACAATATTCGGCTGGTGGAAGCATTAGGTGTTGGTCATGGGGTAGGAGTCACGCCCTATGAAGGACCCTTCCTGAATGCCTGGGACGAGACCGTCCTGAGCAGCGGGATGGTGGTGGTTCTGGACATCATGGTGCAGGCCTCCAATCAGGATTTATTCCGTATTCGGGAAACGTATCAACTGACAGCTTCCGGATTCACCAGAGCCGATTGGTATCAATCCTGGGATCAGCCATATATTCCGGCTTATACGTTCTAATTTCAAATCAATATAAAGCAGATCTTCCACTTTGGAGGGTCTGTTTTTTAATTAAAGCCAAAGATTAAGCAAGCTGGAATGTGAAATTAAAATCTGGATTGTGCAATTTCACCGGGAACGGACTAAACCCGTTGGCTTGTTAAAATACGTAGGGGCCAAGCATTCGTACGATCGTAGGTTGGAAATCATCCTGTCGAATGCTTTGCCCACCACGCCATACGGAAATTCAAATTATTGTTGGGAACCCTGTCCCGCAAAGGGCAAAGCATTTCGATTGCGACATAATTTTCGGACGCCTTATCGAAATGCTTGGCCTCTACGGTTCCCATTCCATTTACTTTAAATTTGGCAACACCGAAGCCCGGCTTGTGTAATTTATCCTCTCGACAGGCTCTCCCCTACGGGGACAGACGGGAACGGACCCCGCCGTTGGCTTGTTAAA
>DHVR01000065.1 GCA_002412765.1 Leptolinea sp. UBA5203
GCGATGGCTATCAGATTATCAATGTAGGTTTGTGCACCACCCAGCGTAGCAGATGATACAGGTAATCCCAACCATCTGACAATCAAACGGTTGAGAATTGCCAGAACTGCGTAGGTAATCGGAATGCCGGTTGCGAGGGGTGTTGCATACAGATAGAGCGAACGAATGCGGCTGCTGGCTTCTTCTTCCTCGCGGTGGGCATCACGCTGGACGGTCGTCCAATGCAACCAGAAGATGGGAACACCGACAGCAACGAATGCGATTCCGCCTGCTAACCAATCGACCGCAGATGTTACGGTTGCTCTATCGAAAATGGTGCGCAGTAGATTAACCACTGCCCAGATGACAACCTGCACGCTGATCAGACTGAGCAGATAAAAATAAAACCTTCGAATTGTTTTCATGGTTTTTCTCCTGCTCTATGGAAGTGGTTTGATCTCTTCGTTATACCAGTTCCAGGACCATAGTGGATAGGGCATACTGACGATTTTCCAGTCACCATTCTCACGGATCAATTGAGCGGTTTCAGCATACCAGGATGATCTAGTGATGGGACTACCATAGGATTGACTCATGTTCAATGCAACTGTGGCAGAATCATCAGTTATAAATATCTCTCCAAACGTCACACTGACCCGATTGATTTCGTTTTCACTTCTTGCTAATTCCATCCGAAATTGGGAAAAATCAGGTTTTTTCTGTTTGTCTGCAAGATAAGAGAAGGCTCGTTCATAATCGTGTTGGATTAAACCCAGAATATAATTATGAACCACTCCTTGTGGAGAGTCATCTTCCCGATATTCCGCTTGCTGCTGGCGAATAAAAAACAAGACCAGAGCTATCAGAATTAATACTCCAATACCAGTAATTATCCCGTTTAAGAAACGATCATTTTTCATGGTTATTCTCCAGTTTCCAGCCAATAAAGTAATGGCTTCGTAATCTTATTGTAGATTTTTTCAATAGACTTCACAAGTTAAGAATAGAACCTGCAAAAATTCGTCTGCGTTAACGAGAAAAAGTGTAAACATAAACAAAAGTTATATGGTTAAAACTCAAAAATCAATTACTCATTTAACAGCATAATGGATGGCTTTTTGAATGTACATATCTCGGTCAGCATTACGTAAAACATCACTCAAATTAGGTGTCGATTCACTGGTGGCAAAGCCAATAGCGAAACTAATGGGATTGTGTTCTGGATTTAACTGGTTGAAATCATGAATGACTTCCTTAACCCGTTCAACAACTTTTATTGTTGTAGTAGTATCTGTTTCTGGTAATAAAATAACAAACTCATCCCCACCAATACGGGCTACAATATCGTCTGGTCGGAAAGCTTTACGGATCTCCCTGGCTGCAACTCTCAATTGTTCGTCTCCGACGGCGTGTCCCTGAGTATCATTAATCTTTTTCAGTCCATTCATATCCATTACTAAAATACTGATAGGTTGTCGCCTGCTGTTCTGTAATCGTTCGATCTCCTGCTCAAAATATTGCCGGTTATAGAGTCCGGTGAGAATATCATGGGTGCTGCGGAATTCCAGGGCTATCTCAGCTTTCTTGCGTTCTGTTACATCCATCAGGAAGTGCAGCGTGGCTAATTCGCCTTCCCAATCAATACGAATACCGCTGGCCTCGACCCAGCGGAAGGACAGGTCTTTTCGAACCAGACGGAACTGATAGCGACCTGGTAAACTTTCCCCTTCCACCCGTTTGCGATAATTTTCCACCACCATCGGGATATCTTCTGGATAAATAAATTTTACAAAGGACTCGTTAATAATTTCTTCCAGCGGGTATCCAGTTAGTTCGCTGGTAATGGGGTTACAAAAAACGATCTTCCGATCTTGAACCACCAGGATACTTTCAACGGCATTATCAAAAAGAAGCCGATACTGTTCCTCAGAGCGCTGAATTTGTTCCTGCGACTGACGGTATTCGGATATATCGTGCAAAGTAACCAGCTTTCCTGTTGGCTGGTTATTTTTATCCAATAATGCAAGTGTGCGCACCTCAAAATCGCGCATGTCGTCATGTCTGATTTGAATTTCTGATTTTTCTGCATGGATGTTTTGATCCAGGACATTTAGGTCTGGAATTTGATTGCAAGCTTGCTGAAGGGTTCGGCCAATCACTGCAGTTGAGAGGTTTAAAATCCTTTGGGCAGCAGGATTGTAATCCACAATTCTGTTGGCTTTGTCCAACACGATCACACCATCCAGAAGACCTTCCATTAAGCGGAAATGAGCAATTGGGGCAATATCCAAAAATCCAAAACGAAAGAGGGCGAACATAAATAGAATTCCGCTGGCAGTGAACAGGAAGGGGGTCATATCCAACCCAGGAAACGGACTGAACCCCAGCATGCTAATGATGTTGCCCAACCAGGGCAGCACCATGCCGGTTAACAACAACCCGGCTTGAACCTGAAAAAACTGCTTATCCCGAATGGTTTTTTGAATAATCAGGCTACTTGCTAATAACAGAATGATGTATGTGTAAACAATGAAAATCCAGAACCAGATACCACCATTTAGAATGGCATCGCCGGTTCGCATCCCATTGTAAAACAATCCGTGCCAGGGGTCCGTCCAAAGTATGAAAATGGTTAAGGTGGGAATAATGGCAAGGCCGATGCGAACCAGGCTGGTGAGGATGTGCACCTTGTCAGTAATTTCCAACGCCAGAATCAGAAAGGCTGTTGGGGCGACCACAACACCGAAATAAGTGGCATCCAACCAGATTAATTGGGCAGCCTCGTTATGCGCTATCCAGCGTATTGCATAAGTCAGGGACCAAACCATTGCAGCGGACATCAAGATGAAAAGACTCTTAGCGCCAACAGAATTGCGACGTTGCCAGGCGATCATCGCCACGATAGTGGAAATGATGGCTGCAACGATTAATGCAACGGCGTATTGTAATTCCATTTGGGGGTGCCCTGTTTTCTTGCGAAGGATGCTTATTCAGGTGAGTTATTCAGATTATACCCTCAATAAGCTGTTTCATCTCGCAAACATCGAATCATAATTTTGTAAACCAAT
>DHVR01000081.1 GCA_002412765.1 Leptolinea sp. UBA5203
TACCATCCATTAATAATACATAAACTTCGAATGACCAATTGTGATGATTTCGTTGATGATGAAAATGGTAGATTGGGCTCGTAGGGGCGTTCGGCCGAACGCCCCTACGGAATTGTGGTGATGCCGGATCAGGCGTACGGGCGGGTTCCGAACCCGCCCGTACGAGAATACCATCTACGAATAGAAAACGACGACGAATGACATACCATCCGTCATTATCTTAAAAATGCAGTGCCTTAAAGCTCCTGGCCTGGTTTTCGATGCCCTTTTCGGTGGGCAGGCGTTCCATGCTGGAAGCGCCAAAGAAACCAACAATGCCCTTGGTATGGTCGAAGATGTATTGGGCATCCTCCGCCTCTGCAATCGGACCACCGTGACATAACACCAGGATATCCGGATTCACCTCCACGGCGGCATCATGCATCTCCTGAATGCGTTTGGCGGACTCCTCGAGCGTAAGGGCAGTGGTCGCTCCGATGGATCCTTTGGTGGTCAAACCCATATGTGGCACCAGCACATCTGCGCCAGCTTTGGCCATGTCGACAGCATCTTTGGTTGAAAAGACGTAGGGACAGGTGAGCATATCGAGTTCATGGGCAAGGTGCACCATCTCGATCTCCAGCCCATAACCCATGCCGGTCTCTTCCAGTCCCTGGCGGAAGGTGCCGTCAATCAACCCGACTGTCGGGAAGTTCTGCACGCCGTCAAATCCCATCTCCTTGAGCTGTTTGAGGAAGACTTTCATGATGCGGAATGGATCGGTGCCACACACACCGGCCAGTACCGGGGTATGCGAGATCACCGGCAGTACCTCGCTGGCCATCTCGACCACAATCGCGTTAGCGTCGCCGTACGGCAGCAAACCTGCCAGGCTTCCACGCCCCGCCATGCGATACCTTCCGGAGTTGTAGATAATAATCAGGTCTACCCCACCACGTTCTGAAAATTTTGCAGAAATACCGGTGCCGGCGCCTGCCCCAATGATGGGTCGCCCAGCAGCTACCTGCGCTTTTAATTTACTGATTGATTCTGTTCTTGTTATGAATGGCATTTTAATTTCCTTTCGTCAATATTTTTTTAGCTTATTTTGCTAACATCTCGGTTAACTTCAGCGTCATTGCTTCGGCAAATTCAGGGTCATTGATGTGATTGGGCATCTCGATCAGCTCTACTTTACTGGTATCCAGATGTTCTCGAATGGCAGCAAATAACGCCTGATCAGCTTCCGGTGAGTGGAATGGTTGACCGGGAGCATCAATCATACTGACACCTTGCAGCGGAATAAACAGCGCGGTTGGCACCCTGGTTTGATTCAATTTTGTGGCGATGATCCTGCCCAACTCAGCGTTTTCTTGCGCGGTGGTGCGCATTAATGTCACCGAGGCATTGTGTTTGTAGAGCGTACGGTGTTTGAATTGCTCCGGCACGGTTTCCATGGCACCGAAATTGACCATATCCAACGCACCCAATGAAACCACCTGTGGAACGCCGGCTTTGGCGGCGGCATCCAGGCGCTCCGGTCCGGCAGAGAGTACACCTCCCACCAACTCATCACACCATTCCGTGGTGGTGATATCCGCCACTCCACTGATAAAACCAGCTGAGATGAGCGCTTCCATTGAGCGTCCCCCACTACCGGTTGCGTGAAAGACCAGGACTTCAAAGCCTCGTTTTTCAAGGCCTTCGCGCACCATGGTGACACAGGGAGTGGTAACACCAAACATGGTAGCTGTAATCAGTGGTTTGTCTTCGGCTGGGGTTACTTCCTGCTCCACCATACCGCAAATAGCTCCGACTGCATTGGCAAAAATCTTACGCGAAAGGCTGTTCAAGCCGGCCACATCCACCACCGAATACATCATGGTGATATCTTTGACATCCACATAGGGGGCAACATTTCCGGATGCCATTGTTGAGACCATCACCTTGGGCAATCCGACTGGCAAAGCCTGCATGGCAGTCGTGGCAATGGACGTGCCCCCTGAACCACCCAGGCTGATGACCCCATCTATTTTTCCTTCTTCGTAGAGCTTGCCCGTGATTTCACGTGCCCCTTTTGACATCACATCCAGCGCGAACCCCCGATCAGCTTTCTGGCGCAGTTCCAGCAGAGAAGCGCCACCGGTTTTCGCGACCTCTTCAGCAGAAATGTCCGGCGGAAAGCCAGGCTCTCCGTTCACGCCTGCATCCAGTACAATCGTCTTATGCCCTCGTGCCTGAATCAGATCTCGGAGATAGGCAAACTCGAGTCCCTTGGTATCCAATGTGCCAATAATTAATATTGTTTTTGTCATAATACTCCTTTCTTTGTTCCCACTTTTATTCATACGAGTCATTTTTAATTATTGCATAGGATTTAAATTTCGATAGATTTTTGAATTCCTGGTTGAATTTGTGATTAATGTGATGGATAATTAATTCTGATAAGGCGTATGTCCGTACCCTAAGGGCATGATACGACCTGCCCCAGTAAACACAAAAGGAATAATATAGCATGCTCGAAAACTATGAAGTCAAAGAATTTACCCATGAAACCTGGGTGGATTTTGATGCCCTGTTTGGAAAACACAAAGGGGTGAGTGGCGGCTGCTGGTGCACATTTAATCTGATCACCTCCTCCCAATTCAACAAAATGCACCGCGATGAACGCAAAGAGATGCAGCATCAACTGACTGAGACTGGCCAGAGCTGCGGGCTATTGATCTACGATGAGGGCGTGCCGGTGGGCTGGTGCCAGTATGGTCCGGCTGAGAATTTCATCCGTCTGGAACGCGCACGTGCCTACCAGGAGCTTGCCATCCCGCCAGAATGGAAACCCCATTGGCGTATCTCCTGTATTTTTGTGGACAAGCATCACCGCAGGGAGGGATTATCCCAGCTTCCTTTAAAGGCAGCACTGGAAAGCATCCAGCAAAAGGGCGGTGGTGTCGTGGAAGCCTTTCCATTTGATATCCCCGGCGCAAAACGACCCTCTTATACCGGCTCAGTCAAGATGTATGCGCTTGAAGGGTTTGAAGAAGTCGCCAGACTGGGTAAGATCACGGTGTTGATGAGAAAGAAGATTTGATTAGTATTGACAAAATCAATTTTATTACCTATTATATAGGTAATATAACCTAAAATGTAGGTGATAATGATAGAAACTATTCTTGGTTCAGAAAACGCAGAAAGAGTTCTCATGTATTTATTTGTGAGAGAAAAAGGCTATGCATCCGAAATCGCAGATTTTTTTGATGTGGATCTCAGCCCGATTCAAAACCAGTTATTAAAATTTGAAGCTGGTGGTGCTTTGGTCAGTACTTTGGCAGGGCGTACACGTATCTTTCAGTTTAATCCTTCGTATGCTTTTTTATCAGAATTAAAGGNNAGAAGACCACGCCGAACAGGAAAACCATTATGAAATCACCTGACGAAATGACTCAAATAGGTGATCTCCCCAACTGATAGTGTGAAGGATCGATTAGCAGCTTATTATCATTGGGGAGATCAACAAGGTCTAAAACAAGCGCTATTAATAACCAGAACAAAACAAAGCCGATCGGAACCAGTACATTTACTGGGTGGCAAGCGCCAAACGAGAAGAAACTCGGCAAAAACGCATCAAAGAGTCGCTTGAGCTACTGGTCAAGGAACAGAAATTGGGATTGAAGTGACCTCATTTTACGGGAACTTTTCGATCGAATTGTGTACAATATAGTAAAGGAAGGTGATATGAAACACACAAAAAAAAGTACAAGTAGCATAGGAATTTCCCTGGTTATGTTGATATTATTGTTTAGCATTGCGCTGGTTGGTTGTGCTGCACAAGAACAGTCAACTACACCGGAAAGCACAAATCTCCTGGAAATAGTCTTGTTCCAACCGTCCTCCAATTGTGCTGCCTGCCATCAAGGCATGAAGGATACCCTCGGAAACGATGTCTCAAATCATACCGAATGGCAATCCAGTATCATGGCAAACGCTGCGCG
>DHVR01000023.1 GCA_002412765.1 Leptolinea sp. UBA5203
GAACAACACGAGCAGGACCCTTCCCAGCTACATCCCAATTCTCGGCATCGATGGCAGCCATCACACCTAAAGCCTGTTGACGGCCAACTTCCACATTGTCAAACGAAAGATAAGCAGCGATTTTGGAGGTTTTGATCAAGCGATCATAGGCAATAACCTTGACACCAGCATCAGCGGCTTTATCCACAGAGGTTACAATCGCATCGCCATCTTCAGCAATGACGATCAAACCCTTGACGCCCTGGCTAACCATATTGTCAATCTGATCGTTCTGCAATTTGACATCATGATTGGCTTCAGCGGAGATAACCTCATAGCCTTTGCCTTCCAGCAATGATCGCATCAGGACTTCTTCGTTTTTCCAGCGCTCGGTAGCAAAATCGGAAAATGATAGACCAATTTTGATTTTTTCGTCAGCGGGTTTCGCTGCAGTACCGCAAGCGGCAAGTAATGACGACAGGATCACCATTATGGAAACAATGATCATAAGAAAACGCTTTGACTTCATTTATACTCCTCGTAACTTGGCTAATAGACTCAATTAAACAACAGTTTTTACAGACGTATATTGATTGAAATGCACCTCCTTGAATCCTAAAATTACAAGAATTGCATAAGAGTTCGGCAACGTTGGTTAATAAATTAACATCTCACGCAAGATATCATCCAATACAATGGCCACTGCGCCGAAGACACAAGCTTCAAAATTTGATTCTGAAAATTCTATTTTAAAATTATCTTTATTCGGGGACAAAATATTGGCACAAACAGTTTCTTCAATAATCGAATGTAAGATCGGCTTTCCTAAAATGAAGGTTCCCCCTATCACAATTAGATCTGGATTAAAGATATTCACCAGATCCGCAATTCCTTCACCCAGATTGATAGCTACCTCTTCAATCGCCTGACGACAAATTTGATTCCCCCCTAGTGCAAATTCTACGACCAAGTCAAATGTCAGGTTCTCTAAATTATTGGAACAGGCAAGTAACAATGTCGTATCCGGATGTTGCTTTAGTTCAGATCGAACTCGCCGCAAGACAGCTCTTGGACCAACCTGGGTTTCCCAACAACCCTTTCTGCCGCAACCACACAATTCGCCCGCAGGGTCTCTTTGGATATGGCCAATTTCACCACCATATCCATCACCACCACGAAATAATTTGCCCCCAATAATAATCCCCCCACCCAGGCCAATATCGGAAGACAAATAAATGAAGTTATCCACATCCCGAGCAACCCCATAATAATATTCCCCAAGGGCCGCCAAATTTGCTTCATTTTCAATATAAACCGGTAAGTTAAAATGTTGACTAAAAATCAATCGGAGTGGCACATTCTTCCAGTGCAAATTAGGTGCAACTACCAACATTCCCTGGCGAACATTGACCAAACCGGGTAAACCTACTCCAATTCCAAGTACACGTAATTCATTCTCTTTTGCAATCAGTAGGGCTTGTTCTATATACTTCTCTGTTTGACTGATAATATCTGTTTCTGATTGGGAAGTATTAATTTGAACACGGATTTTCCAGAGAGGGTCAGCTACAAAATTCGTTAAGAGAACAGAAATAAAATTCACACCAATTTCAACACCTACAACAGCACCACCCTCAGGGCGTAAAGAGAGAAGAATTGAAGGTCGTCCGATTTTTGAATCTTGTAATTGATCCTCTAAAACCAAGCCGCTGTCAATTAAAAGGGTAACGATATTGGAAACCGTTCCTCTGGTTAAACCAGTCAAATTCGCAACTTGTGCCCGGGAGATCGGTGCATGAAGTCGTATCGTATTAAGAATAACAGACTTGTTAACGATTCTTACCTTTTCTTGGTCACCAGTCAGCATGTTGGAGGATATCCTCATTTAGTTTGTATAAGTGTTAAACTAAGTATACTCAAGATTTGCATAATTTCAAGGAGCAATTTCTCATGATTCCTTAATCTCAAGATTGACGTTCACCAATAATAAATGTGATTTCTCACCATCTGTAAACACAGAATCAAAGGCTAGGTTCATGGATAATTTTCGCAGTCCTTCCCATAGGTACGTCTAAGTCGTCCAAATAACCCAGCCCCATAATAAAAAAGCATTAGCCAGGATGATCTTGATAAAGTTCATCCTAGCTAATGCTGTAGGTGTGGAATTTTTCTTGCCTTTGTTCCCTAAAGCTTATGCAAATGCTTCCTCAAAATAAATCATCCTTCCAAAGAGAATCAGCCAAATTCTGATGAAATGGAAATCCGCAGCAATACTAACAAAGTCAAACACTGACTAATTTTCCAGGCCAGCTCTAATCTCCGATGGGTTCCATTTTAATCGGGCAAACAAAAACCCGATCCTTGATCTCAACTTGATTTTCTCCAATAATATCAAACTCGCCGTTCAAGCGAATATCCTCACTTGAACTACCGACCATGACCAGAATCTTTCCGGCTTCAACGATCAACTCTTTTTGCATGGTGTAGAAAGCCAATTGATTAACAGGCAGGTGGAAGGTGATTTTCTTGCTCTCCCCAGCAGCTAAATTCACCCGGCAATAGCCCTTCAATTCTTTCATGGGTCTAGGCAAAGAGGCGTATTCATCCCGGATGTAAAGCTGCACAATTTCATCGCCTGATACCGAACCGGTATTGGTAATCGTGCAGGTGATATCAACAATACCATATGCCGCTGCACTGGCCTTTGATATTCCAAGGTTTGAATAGGCAAAAGTTGTATAGCTTAATCCAAAACCAAAGGGAAACAAGGGTGAGACAGGCATGGAAACATAATCGGTGTAAATGTGCGATTTATTACCAGAAGGTTTGTGATTGTAAAACACTGGCACTTGACCCACAGAACGCGGGTAGGTAATGGGTAGTTTTCCACCTGGATTCACCGTGCCAAAGAGGACATCCGCAACCGCCATTCCACCTTCTTCACCCGGCAACCACGCTTCCAGAACTGCATTTACTTTCGCAAAAACATCAGGGATGGTAATAGGACGTCCGTTGACTAATACAAGAATCACTGGCTTACCAAGCGCTATGATACTATCAGCCAGGGCTTGTTGTACACCAGGCAAGCCCAAGTCTGCAGTATCACGAAATTCCCCAGTGGTACAAGACAAAACCAGTCCCGAACAATCGCCAAGGACCAACACGACGGCGTCTGCCTGCTGGGCAACTTTCACGGCTTCAGCCATTCCACTTTGATCCGCAGATAAAGCGTCACAACCTTTGGCATAGACTACTTGTACGTCTTTTGGTGCTACTTTTTGGATACCTTCAAGAACGGTAATCACTTTTACACTACTGGCAGCAATCAGCTCATCATTGATATTAACAAAACTGGAGCCTTCGGGTGCCAAGTTTTTCATCAATTCGAAGGTAGCCGCATAGGAGTAATCCCCTAATTGATTGCGTCCGTTATCCGCATTCGGTCCAATAACCGCCAGCGTTTTAATGCTGGATTGCAAAGGCAGCGCGCCATCATTTTTCAATAAAACCATGCTCTGATTGGCAATTTCACGTGCCAGTTGACGCTGTGGTTTTGTATCAAAATCTGTATAAACGCTGGCTTCATCCACAAATGGATTTTCAAACAAACCCAATTCATATTTCAATTTCAAATGACGCCGGACCGCTGTATCAACAGAATCCAAATTGAGATCTCCGGATTCCAGTGCAGTTTTTAATGCATCCCCATAACAGACTACTTCCGGTAATTCCACATCAATACCGGCTTCCAAGGCCATCCTGGCAGCCTCCCCCAGGGAACCAGCAGCTCGGTGGAAATTATGAATCATCACCACTGCATCATAATCGGATACAACCGGGCCATCAAAACCCAGTTCGTTTCTTAACAAATCAGTTAAGATGCGTTTGGATGCCGCTACAACTTCACCATCCAATTCCGGATAGGCATTCATCATGGTAGCCAAACCCGCATCTCGAATGGCGGCTTGGAACGGTCCTAAATAAATATCATACACATCACCCATACCCATATGGACAGGATTACAATTCATTCCGCCCTGGGACAGGCTGTGGCCGATGAAGTGCTTTCCTGTGGCAGCTACCCCATCAGCTAAATCCTCCCCCTGTAAACCTTGAATGTAAGCAACGCCAAAGTTACTTACCAGGGTCGGGTCTTCGCCAAAAGTCTCCTCGGTTCGGCCCCAACGAGGGTCCCGACACACATCCAATACCGGTGCCAAAGCCTGACGTGCACCCACTGCAAGTAATTGCTTTTTTATGACCGCTGTCATTTTGTTGGCAAGCTCTGGTTGAAAAGTACTAGCAAGACCGATCATTTCAGGAAACATAGTGCCTCCCAAAATCATTGCCCCGGAACAACTTTCCTCATGCAGAATGGCTGGAATTCCAAGACGAGTTTTTTCAAGCAAGAATTTCTGAATTTCATTGCCTGTTTTAGCAGTCATCATGGGATCACCAGTGGAGGAGCCGCCAACTCGGGTGATTTGACCAATCCCATGCTTCAATTTATGTTGAATTTTTTCATAATCCAACAATCCATTACTCTGAAGCAGATAAACCCAGTACGAACCTAATTGGGCTAATTTTTCATCCAGCGTCATCTGCGCTAATAACTTTTCTACTTGTTGTTTGTATGATTTCATTAAACCTCAAAAATAATTACGGGTAATTCCTGATTATATGAGAAAATAACAGTCCTGTTTTCTCATCCGTTGAAATTCAGAAGAGTCCTAAACATTGAGCATTCACAGATGATTGAAAACAAAAGCAGGGCCACAAGTTAGATTTCAGCTTGTGGCCTGCTCAATAACCTGGTGAAAAATGATCTTATATAAATTTTCTATTCAAAATAGAAAATATAGTATGCGATGAATAACTTCGATGATTAATCAACCTCAATCTGCAGGTTTGCAAAGTGAGTTTTCTTATTCTTTTACGGCACCCATGGCAATACCGCTGATGATGTAGCGGGAGAAGATCGCATAGATAATCAGAATGGGAACTACTGTGATGGCCAAACCTAAGTAAATGCTGCCGTATTCCGTGCGGTACACATCACCACGCAGGGTTTGTACCAGCATTGGTAGTGTATATTTTTCGCGTGAATTGATCAAGATATAGGCATTGAAGAAGTTGTTCCACGATGCCACAAAGGAAAATATACCTAAGGTAAATGCGCCAGGAGCAGCGATCGGCATCATGATTTGATGGAAAATTTGCAATTCATTACAACCATCAATTCTGGCAGCGTCAATTAAGTCCCGGATGATTACCGAGTCCAAATATTGTTTGGCAAAGAAGACAGCACCAGCATTGGCTATGGATGGCAGAATCAGGGAAAGATAATTATCCACCAAGCCAAGCTTGGACATATATTGGAAGAACCCAATAATGGAGAGCTGCATGGGGATCATGACCAATACCATGATAAAGTTGTAAAACTGTTTTTTGCCTTTGAAATTATAGACACTGATGCCATAGGCCGTCAAAAGGGAGAAGTAGACTGTAACAACCGTCATTGCGACAGAAAGGTATAGACTGTTGGCAAAACCGCGCCATAAATCCAGTCCGCGACCCAATAAAATATTGTAGTTATTCATGATGTGGGTGCTGGGCCAGAATCCGATCCCTTGTTGAATTTCATAGGTGGAGCGAGTCGCATTGACCATCAATAACCAGATCGGCACAATTGTCACGATCAAGAGCAAGGCTAGAAATATGTATACAAAGACTCTGAGAATGGTAGTTCTAGTTTTATAGTTCATAATCTTACCTCGCCTTTGCCTTTCGTTTTAGCGCTTTCGCGCGTTCTTCGGGCGTGTCTTTATCCCGCAGGAAGTAGAAAATTGCCAGAGAGCAAATGGAAGTCATCAGAAAGACCACGACGCCCACGGAAGCAGCTGCCCCAATATGTCCCTTACTACTGCGGAATTTCATGTACATGAGAATATTGTTGGTTAGGATGGAGGAATTTGGAGAACCACGACCATCTGTCAACAAGTAGGGGATGTCGAACATCTGCATACCACCTACCAGAGAGGTTACAAAAATATAAACCAATACAGATTTCAACAAAGGCAGGGTGATATAGCGAAACATTTGTACTGAATTGGCACCATCCACCAGGGCTGCTTCATATAATGAAGTGGGGATGGAAGTCATGCCTGCCATTAAAATAATAATGGTCTGTCCAAACCAGGTCCACCATTGGATGAAAACTACCAAGCCGCGCATAGTGGCTTCACTACGAATAAAATCAATGGCCTCTGGAACCAACCCCGTTCGAACTAAAAGCTGATTTACAGGCCCGTAAAAAGAGAACAAACTAAAAAATAATGCCGCCACGGAAGCAGGCATCAGCAAGTTTGGCAGATAAAACAAGGCTCGCCATGTGCCAATGAATTTAATCTTTAATCGTGCATTGGTAAACCAAACCGAAATTAGCATGGCAATACCGATCTGCGGGATGAAATTAAGCAGCCAGAGGCTCCAGGTATTTCGTACTGCTCGCATAAAAAAGTCATCGGCAAACAGGCGTTTGAAATTATCCAGTCCGATCCATTTTGCACTCGCCGCATTCATCAGGGTTGTATCGGTAAAACTTAAATGGAGCGTGTTATAAACCGGGTACAATCCGAAAAGTAAAAAGCCTATGACAAACGGGGCGATAAAAAAATAACCATAATAATTTCTGCTGGCCTTTGAATAATTCATCATGCCTCCTTTAAGTTGAGTCAGTGTATAGAAGGGATAAACCTATACACTGACTCAGTAAAAATGTTATCTCAACCTATTTGATGATCAAATCGGGGAATTCGTTGCGGACTGCTTCTTTCCACAGGCTCCACATCTGGTCGAGGGTGATCTCACCGGCAAGATAGGAGTTTTCGGGATCGTTCAGTGCACGTTGAATGGCATCATCGGAACCCTGCATCAAAGCTGCGTTTACAGAAGGAGCTGCGGCAGCAAATCCACCATAAGAGTTCTGACCACCCAAGAATTCGCTCAAGGAAGAATCGTCGAAGGAGGCGGTGATTTTATCAACAACAACTTTACTGGAGACGAAGTCGCCGGCTGCCTGAGCCTGATCGGCAGGAACATTCGGGTCAATGGCTTTCAAGAAATCATTGGTGTAGACGCCGGTTGCCCAGTTGGTCAGGTTTTCTTCATCCAGGGTGCAGAAGCGGATGAATTCGGTGGCTAATTCCATGTTCTTGCTTTCTTTCATTACGCCTAACCAGGTACCACCCCATTGATAGGGCAGCGGTCCGGTGATAACACCCCAGTCACCAACAGTGGTGGAGGCGCCATCAGCAGAGGTTGCGTTGGGGGATAAGACATAGGGAAGACCCCAGGTGGGCAGGAAGTAGGAGAAGATTTTCTTTGGGGCGCCGTTGGCATCCACGAGGGTGTCATTCATACCAGCGAACCAGCCTTCTTGCCATTGGGTTGCGCGGGCTTCGTAACCTTTATCGCGGAAAGTTTTGGCGGTTTCGATCATTTTGTCAACCATTGGGTCAACAGTCAGGGTGTCGTCCACGATCCAGGGCTGTGAGCGGTTTGCGAAGAACAAGTTTTGGAAATCACCATTGGAAGCAACCATGTAGGTATCGCCATTGGATTTGGTTTTCACAACTTCAGCAGCTGCGGTGTAGGCATCCATGTCTTTCAGGATTTCTTGCATTTCGGTGGGATCATCGGTGCCGAAATATTCTTTAGCCAGGGAGCGGCGATAGAAGAGAGCGCCGGGGGTAGCCTGATAAGCCAAGGCTTTCAAAACACCATCGTAGGAACCTACATCGGTGACGAAAGGATAAACATCAGCTTTATCGATATCAGCCTGGAGGGCACTTAAGTCGGCCAAGAAATCGCTTTCTACATAGCTTTTTACAAAAGCAGCTTCCAAAGCTACAACATCAGGAACCTGACTGGTGCCTAAGGTTGCCATCAGTTTTGTCTGATATTCACCATTGGTCATGGGGATCATGGTGTAAACGACATCCACATCCGGGTGAGAAGCTTCAAAGGCTACGGCCATGGTGTTGATCTCATTGGTGAAAGACCAAACATTGAGGATAGTCTTGCCAGCGGCAGGAGCTGCGGCGGCAGGGGCATCAGTAGCAGCAGGTGCTTCAGCGGCAGGGGCCTCAACAGCGGGAGCAGCAGGAGCTGCACCACCGCAGGCGCTAAGCAGCATGCTGGCGATTAACAGAAAACTTGCGATAAATAAAACTTTATTCTTCATGGTTCCTCATCTCCTCGATATAGGACATAAATGATAAACTTAATAGAACTGATGTGTTTGCACATCATTCAGCTTGCAGGTCTTTTCACTCTGTCGAATGAGTTTTTGGAAAGATCTGCATTTTTATGCACAAATTTTTACTTCACTCACCTCCTCTTCAGGTCATTCTGTCGGTAATGTTACCGATCAGGATAAGTTTTTTTACTTAACTTTGACTTTCAATAAAGATCAATTATTGCGCTGACAGGATCCGCGGACGATTAATTTTGTCCGTATCTGGTGTATTCTATTTTCAAGGGGTTCATCATTAATGATTTTGATCAACATTCGGGTAGCTTTGCTGCCCATCTCGGAAAGAAATTGATCCACTGTTGTTAGATTGATGTAATTAGCTTCGGTGATGTTATCAAACCCGATAACCGATAAATCTTCCGGGATGAGTAAATTCATATCCCGTGCTGCTTCAAAAACCCCGATGGCCGACTGATCATTGGCTGCAAAAATGGCCGAGGGTCTCTCTAGCAATGAGAGTATTTGCTTAGCCGCCAGGATCGAAACAGGCATGGAAAAATCACCATTGGCAATTAAGGATTCATCAATCGCGACGCCCCATTTTTTCAAGGCATCCTTATAGCCCAACAAACGCTGAGTAGCACTTTCCAATTCCGGTCGACCGGCAATGAAACCGATGCGGCGATGTCCCAATTCCAATAGATATTCCATAGCTTCCATCGCTCCGGCATAATTTGTGCCATAAATGGAAGGGTAATTTGGATCAATGGTATGCGGGTCTACAGAAACAACTGGTTTATCCAGAAAAATGCTTGCGTTGGCTGAAGCAACAATAATGACACCATCGGTAATGGAATTATTAAGTTGAGCTACAAAACGGCGTTCGTGGTTCGCTGCGGCATATTTTCGTACATTTCCGGTAGTATACACCAGCAAATCAAAAGGAGATTCCGTAATTGCACGGTTCACTCCCTTCATGATCTCAATGGAGAAGGGATGTTCCACGTCCGGCATCACCAAGCCAATAACGTTGGTACGCAAGCTGCGCATACTGCGCGCAGCCAAACTAGAACTATAGCCCAGCTCATCAATCACCGTAAGAATCCGATCCTGGGTATCTTTTGCAACATCCACTTTGCCATTCAAAACTCTGGAAACCGTTGAAACAGAGACACCTGCTTCCCGGGCTACATCCTGAATTTTTATGGCGCTGCGTTTTGGTTGCATAAAGTTCCTAATCCAGAGTTTTTTTCGGTATCCTTACCGGTATCGTTACCGCATTTTGATTATTGCATTAATATTTCATTAAGTCAACAATTTTTAAGATTTTAATTCCCATACCATTTTTCCCCCGAATCAACCTGAATTGACCCATTGAATTAAAAACAGGACTCCTTGAGGATGTTCCCAAGGAGTCCTTACGAAATCGTCAGATATTAAAGCTGGAATTCCTTAACAATGGCCCGTAATTCTTCCGCCAATTCTAATAATGCCTGAGCGGCTTGGGAAACTTCCTGAACTTGCGCCGACATTTCTTCGGCTGAAGCTGAGACCTCTTCCACTGCTGCAGAGTTTTCTTCCGAAATCGCGGCAATCGTCTCAATAGCCTGGGTTACTTCCGTCGAGGAAGCGCTCATTTGTTCAGTTGCAGCCGTGTTTTCTTCAATAACCGCCGATACTGTATCCACAGCGGAAACTAACTCATCTGATGCCGCACCCATTAACCTGGAGGCTTCAGCCGCCTGTTCCGCTTGTTGGGTCATTTCTTTGGTAGCTTCCAAGATCAATACCAACGCCTGCCCGGATGCATTCGCCTGCTCCACACCCTGTGCAACCTGTTGACCCGATTGCTGCATACTTTGGACCGCATCTTTTACAGTTTTCTGAATACCATCAATGAGGGTGGATATTTCCCTGGTAGCCACTGCTGACCGCTCGGCCAATTTGCGAACTTCATCCGCCACAACCGCAAACCCTTTGCCGTTTTCACCGGCACGGGCAGCTTCAATGGCAGCATTTAAAGCTAACAAGTTGGTTTGTGAGGCGATATCTTCAATGGTTTCAACAATGGTACCAATCTGATCGGAGCGTTTTCCCATTTCCTGGATGGCTGTTGCTGTTTGATCCACTGAGGCTCGAATGGAAAGAATGCCTTGAATGGTTTTTTCCATCTTGTCTTGGCCGTCTTCAGCGGCTTTTGTTGCCGTTTGCGCCTGCTTGGTGACCATTTGAGCATTGCCTGAAACCTGCTGGATGGTAGCAGAAAGCTGTCCGGTTACCATGGAAGCTTGTGTGGAAGCTGAGGCCTGATCCTGCGCACCTCTGGCCACGCCATCGATCGCTCGTGTCATTTGCTCAACGGACCCGGCAGTGATTTCTACGGCTTCAGCTTGTTGATTGGTGCCGGAAGCCACTTGCTGCATGGTTTGAGCAATCTGCGAGGTTGCCATTCCCGCTTCGTTAGATGCCATCGCCAGCCCATCCGATGATGTAGTCAGTTGATCGGCAGATTGTGCCAGACGAGTTATCTGCCCTCGCAGAGTGGCTACCATATGACGGAACGCATTGCCCAGAATATCGTCATCCGAGTTTAATACAACATCCATGGTGAGATCACCCTGTGAAATTCGTTGAGCAATCGTTGCCCGATCCTGAAAATAATCCTCGATTGACTTCAACCCTTTCGATAAATCCCCAATTTCATCCATGCGAGATAAGGTACGCTTTTGAACATCTTCGGGGATATCCTTACTGGCGCTACCTTTTGCCAGCATGCCCATCGCTTTGGACATCATCACCATCGGTTTTGAAAGATCATTGGCAGCCCAGAACGCTAATGCACCCAATAAGAGAAATAAAGCTAGTGCAATGACGGCGTTATTGATCATCACCAAACGTGTAGCTTGATTAACTTCCTCAAGATCCTGAGTAAGGACAACCGTCCAACCTAATTCTTCGGCATTTTGACCCGTTAGCTTATGATAAGCCAGGACCGAAGGATTTCCCGTTGAATCTTGTTTATTACCAAACCAACCCAAATCCTCTGTGGTTAAACCACTCAACCACTCCGGAGCCGGTTGCATCATCCATTCGGGATTTTCATCGTACAGAATGACCCCATTACGATCAACCAAAGTGGCAGTTCCTGATTCGCCAATCTTAATGTCTGAGAGCATTTTGAATGCCTGGGTTACATCCACAGTTGTTCGCAGGATTCCCACTACGCGGGAACGATCAAATATCGGGGTGGCAATATTAATGGCATAAATACCCGAACTGGCATCCAGTTCTACATTATCAATAAAGGTCATCCCCTGGCCTTGAGCATAACTAGTGTCCCACCAGCCTTCGCCAGCTTGCAGAAAATCCCCGGTTCGAGCACTCATGGCAACGTTTAGTCCACGCGTTCCAGTCGCAAAGACCTCCACATTTTCAGGAAACTGCAGCATATAAGCACGTAGACGGTCACTCAACTCGTTGTTTTCAATCTGATCCACTGTTTCCTTCATGGAAGGTGCTTCATCTTGCCAATCTTGATCCATGGAAACAATTTCATTCTCGGATAAAGAGGCATACGCCGCATTGGCCTCCTTTACCGCGTCAATAATATCCGGCGATAAAGCCAATACTTCAAGGTTCTTCGCACTGGTTTGAATTACGGCTGCGGCTTGTTCCCCAATATTGCGCGCCAATATCACCATGGATTCACCGCTTACTTGGGTCACTTTTTGGGAAATGCTGAAGTATGCGAATAGGGACAATGTTCCCACGGAAATAATTATTGTCGCGTAAAAAAGGGTCAATATTTTTGAACGAATTTTTAAATTTCCCCACTTAAAACCACTAATTGAATTACTTTTCTTGCTCATCTCTTCCCTCATCTAAGTACACTCGTAATTATTTAGTAAAAATTCACACAGAAGATTAACTATAAATTTAGGTAAAGCTGTGGTGTCTTGTCATACGAGGAGTGGTGCATATTCCACTAACAGTAGCCGTTAATGGAATATTCCGAACTATTAATTTAATAATAATTCTCTTAGGTATTAGGATAATAAAAGTCATATTTAAATGAAGTAAATTATGTGTAAGAATTAAGGGACTCATGATGAGCAGGAATTATTCAACTAAGAATATCCATTTTATTGCGATTTAAATACAAAAAGGGCTAAACAGCCCTTTTAGAATAGCCGACTCATTAACTATCAAGCGTGTTTTAAAACGATATTTCCTACCGAAATTTGCAAATACCGGGCAATAATGGGGCATTTTGTTTGCAGCATCAAATATAACTGTTTATAGGGTTTGCCCCCCAGCGTCTCAAAATTTGCCTGCCCTTTAGCTAAAATCAAGGGCGCATTGGCCATGGTTTCTCGGAACTCCGGTGTACAGTCGTGTAAAATTGTACCCGGTCCATCCGACCCCGTTTCAATAATCCTGGCAATCTGATCCATATTGACCGCCAACGCATCTTCCATAGTGGCGTCATTAAGCACCGGGCCGCTTTTTACCGCATAGATCACCGGAATATCCAGCGTTTCCACCAGAACACGATCAAACACCGACTCTCCGGCATTATCCGCTATGATGAGTAAATACTCAGCCTTCGCCAGATCCATGCGAAAATCTTCCATGCCATTCCCGGAAAAAGGCTGGTCTTTTACCCGTTTCATAATTTCCAGTAAATTAAAATTATCCCCGTGAATCACATCAATGATATTACCCGCCACGCACACCCGCAGCGCCATATCGATGGGATCAGCCGCCTGGCTGACCAAGTCTTTTAAATGTGGATAAATCTCCAGGGCATGGATGGTGGTCCGTGTTTTGATGTCACGATAAAAATCTGAGATGCCGGTCATTTCCCGCATCAATTGATTGGTCGCATCTGCGGTTTCTGACGGCGGCAGGTCTACATCTGCCTGGGAGAGAAGCTGTAAAACTTCGCGCATGACCAGTATTTGTTTTGCATTCGGAATGTCATTGATAGACATCGCTGTTGAGGCCTGTTCGACCAGGCAAGTATAGCATTCAGAAAAAGTTTGCATAATGCTTCGTTGTTCTCTACTTTGTCACCGATAATTAAATCAGCTTGAATTTGAATTAGAAATTAACCAAAGGAAGGGTATCCCGCACAAAGGTTTGAATCTGCTCGGCATCTTCCAAATCAAGCGCAATTTCCGCTATCGCTTTGGCTTCCACCATGGAAATTGTGCGAATAATTTGCTTGGCAATGGGAATGGCAGGGGAATTCATGCTGAATTCATCCAGCCCCATGCCCATTAAAATAGGAATCGCCATCGGTTCGCCGGCCAATTCACCACACATGCCCACCCATTTACCCTCTTTATGTGCTGCATCAATGACCATCTTGATCAAGCGTAAAACTGCAGGATGAAAACTGGAGGCAATATGAGCTACATTGGCATTCGTCCGATCCGCCGCCAGAGTGTACTGACTGAGATCATTAGTCCCAATGGAGAAGAAATCAATTTCTTTAGCTAAATGATCAGCAATGACTGCCGCAGATGGAATCTCAATCATAATCCCAATTTCCATCTTATCAGCAACCGCCACACCTTCAGCCTTCAATTCCCGGCGGCATTCTTCCAGCATAGCACGGGCTTGCCGTACTTCCTGTACGGTGGCCACCATGGGGAACATCAGCTTCAATCCGTTGCCAACACCCGCGCGCAGCGCTGCACGTAGTTGGGGCTTGAAGATATCCGGACGGGTAAAGCATAATCGTATCGCGCGAACACCCAGGAATGGATTGGCTTCAACCGGCAGGGTTAAATAAGTGAGTTCTTTATCTCCGCCGATATCCAGCGACCGTAAAACTACCGGCAACTGCCCAAAGGTATCAGCGATGGTTTTGTAACTTTGGTATTGTTCTTCTTCTGTGGGTAAATTATTTCGTTCAAGATAGAGAAACTCGGATCGCAGCAAACCGACGCCTTCGGCGCCCAGGTCCAATGCACTTTTTGCATTTTCCACACTGCCGATGTTGGCTACAACTTCCACCCGGTGGCCATCCGTTGTGATGGCAGGCTCCCGGGTTTTCTCCAGGGATTTCTTCATAATCTGTTCGAAATGCTGTAATTTCAGGCGGTATTCTTCCAACACCTCTGGTGAGGGATTTAAAATCAACAAGCCATCGGAGCCATTTAGAATCGCCAGATCACCATTGTTGACCAACATGGTCTCATCGCCGGCACCCACAACAGCCGGTAAACCCAGGCCGCGAGCTAAAATCGCCGTATGAGAGGTTGCGCCGCCTTGTGCAATACAAAAACCCATCAGGTGATTTTTATCGATCAGCACCGTATCTGAGGGGGTCAAATCCTTGGCAAGAATGATGGATTTCTCCTTGAGATTCGCCGTAGGAGATTCCGCGATACCCAACAGAATACGTAAAATCCTGTTTCCGGCATCCCGAACATCCAAAGCTCTGGCGCGCAGGTATTCATCTTCCAATCCCTCAAGGATACAGGCATAGTTTTCAATCCCGGAATGCAAGGCAAACTCGACGCTCACTTTTTTATCAAAGAGCGTGTTCCGCACCATATCCAATAATTCGGGATCTTCAAGAATTAAAGACTGAGCGAAGAAGATCTCAGCTTGATCTTCTCCGCTCTCTTGTTTAGCACGTTCATACACTTGGGATAATTGCTCCTTCGCAATCGATAGGGCATCCTCAAGCCGCAGCCATTCAGTGGAAACATCTTCCACCTGGCAACTCTCTATTTGGATTTCTTCTCTTTTGTAAAGAAATACTGGACCAATGGCAAACCCGGTCGAAGCAGCAATACCCTTCAGTGTTTTCATTTACCTTCTCCAAAATTATCATTAACCAGCGTTTCCAAGGCTTTTAATGCCGCAGCGGCATCCTCGCCTTCCGCTTTCACCACAATTTGAGCATCTTTTTGAGCACCTAGGGTCAGAACACCCAGAATACTTTTTGCATTGGAAGATCGCTCACCGTGTTGAACCGTGATGTTGCTTTTGAAAGTTGATGCGGTTTTTACAAACGCAGAGGCTGGGCGTGCATGCAAACCCACTTCGTGATGAATTGTAAGCGTAATTTCAGGCATGAACGCCTCCCTTTAGTAAAGTAAAGTCAGTGGATTTTCCAGCATTGCTTTCAGATCGGCAACAAATTTCGCTGCGACGGCTCCATCCACAACCCGGTGATCCGCAGATAAAGTGATCCGCATAATCGGTCGAATGACAATTTCGTTATTCACTGGCACAACTTCGTTTTGCGTTGCACCAATCGCCAAAATGGCAGACTGGGGCGGATTAATGATGGCATCAAATTGTTCGATGCCGAATGGCCCAAGATTAGAGATGGTGAAGGTTCCACCGCTTACATCGGCAGGCTGTAATTGCCCTTTGCGTGCTTTTTCAGATAACGAATTGGTCTCCACCGCAAGCTGGGCGATGCCTTTCGTGCTTACATTGTGAATGACCGGAACAATCAAGCCGCCATCCAACGCCACGGCAACGCCCATGTGAACATCCTTATGAAGGATTATAGCATCATTCTTTAGCTCGGCATTCAGGTACGGGTTCCGAGCCAGGGCAGCAGCTGTGATTTTAACAAACATGGCCGTGGCACTGATCTTCTCCCCTCCCACTTTTTCTGCGTAAGCATTTAAGGAGGTTCGGGTTTGATTAAAGTTAGTCATATCAATGCGGGCAACAAATTTAATGTGAGGAGCGGTTTGATAGCTCATGGTCAGGCGCTGAGCAATGGTAGCCCGCATGCCAATCAAAGGAATAACCTCATCTTGCTGCGAGGGTGAAACCACCATCGGGCTGGATGCTTGTAAGGGTTTGAAACTCGCCACATCAGAAGCCTGAATGCGTTGCGCGGGGCCGCTGCCGGCCACCTGGTTCAAATCCACACTCATCTCACCGGCAATTCGCCGGGCAGCCGGGGTGGCATTCACTTTGCCATCCGGCAGTTTTGCCGCTGGTTTGGCCATGGCAGATTCCACGTCCTGTTTGGTGATTTTGCCCTGGGGTCCGCTGCCTTTTACTGCACCAAGCTCAACACCCATGGCATTGGCCATATTGCGGGCAACGGGGGTGGCATCCACAGACACTGCCGCTTGAGTTGGTTCAATAGCTTTCGCGGCGGCTGGCTGAGATGGTGCAGCGCCTGCAGGTTGGGCCTCGCCGGGTGCCAGGATGTATCCAATAACAACACCAATCGGAATCACTTCACCGGGCTTGGCGGTGATGCCGCTCAGAATTCCAGTGGCTGGCGCTTCTACATCAATGGCCACTTTAGCGGTTTCAATCACCAAAATGGTCTCGCCTTCTTTCACCGGATCGCCGTTATTTTTTTTCCATTCGGATATGGTACCCGTTTCTTGGTCCATATCCACTTTGGGCATAATGACTTCTGTAGCCATTTTAGATCCTGCCTTTTACCAAATCACGGGCCTTATTGTAAATATCCTCTACCTGAGGAACAGTATGCAGTTCCAAATTGCGGTTATACGGAACGGGCATTTCCCGTCCAGCCAGGCGCACGATGGGTGCATCCAAATAACCAAAAGCTTCACTCTCTGCGATCACTGCAGCCAATTCGCCGCCGAATCCACCGGTCTTGACAGCTTCATGCACGATCAGGACTTTACCGGTTTTCTTCACGGATTGGATGATGGTCTCAGCGCCTAAAGGACGCAAAGTCCGAGGATCGACAACTTCAACTTCAATGCCTTCTGCAGCCAGTTTTTCAGCCGCTTCCAATGCCCGGGAAACCATGATGGAGGTGGCAACGATGGTTAAATCGGTACCCTTACGTTTCACATCAGACTCGCCCAGAGGAATGGTGTACATTTCTTCAGGGACTTCGCCTTTGACTTTGTATAACAGTTTATGTTCGATGAACAAAACAGGGTTGTTATCGCGGATGGCGGAAATCAGTAAACCTTTGGCGTCATAGGGAGTGGTGGGCATGACAACTTTCAATCCGGGAACATGCACGAACCAGTTTTCCAGGGATTGTGAGTGATGCTCTGCAGCGCCGGTTCCGGAACCCGCAGGGGTGCGCAGCACCATGGGGACGGTGGCTTTACCGCCAAACATAAAGCGCAGTTTGGCAGCCTGGTTCACCAACTGCTCGGAAGCCAGGGTGGTGAAATCCATGAACATGATTTCTGCAATCGGGCGCATACCCACCAGGGCGGCACCTACTGCAGCGCCGGTTAGGGCTAATTCAGTAATCGGGGTGTCTAAAATACGATCGGGGCCAAATTGTTCCAGCATACCATTACTAACTTGAAAGGCACCGCCATAAACACCAATATCTTCACCAATCATGAAAACGGTATCGTCCCGTTCCATTTCCTGGGTCATTGCTTCGCGAATCGCTTCTAAATACGTTATCTCTCTCATAATGCGTACACTCCTTCTTCGATGGAATCCAGAGTAGGTTCTGGGCTGGCTTCAGCAAATACACGAGCAGATTCTATGTTTGCATAGGCCTGATCTTTAACTAAATCGGCTTGTTTATCCGTTAAGATTTTGTTTTCCGCCAGGTACTTTCGGAAACGTAAAATCGGATCTTTGGTTTTCCACTCTTCGATCTCTTCATTACTGCGGTACTTGTTACGATCGCTCTTGGAGTGTCCGCGCCATCGGTAGGTATTGTTCACCAGTAAATAAGGTCCTTTGCCACTGCGGGCATGTTCAACTGCCACACGAGCAGCATCCTGCACGGCGATCAGATCGTTGCCGTCCACAGCTACACCTGGGAAACCGTATAATTCAGCTCGTTGAGCCAGAATATCGCTGGTCATCCACTTTTCGGATGGGAAGGACATGGCATACTGATTATTTTCACAAATAAAGACAACCGGAACATTGAATAGGTGAGCCAAAATCATGGATTCATGGAAAGCGCCACTGGAAGCAGCCCCATCCCCAAAGAAGCACAGTAGAACTTCGTCGTTCTTCTTATGCTTCAACCCAATGCCTACGCCAACAGCCATGGGTAAGCCACCGCCCACCACGCCATTAGCGCCAAGATTCCGGCCATCCATATCAGCAATGTGCATGGAACCCCCACGACCACGGCAATATCCATTCTCTTTTCCATAGAATTCAGACATCATCAAGTTCAGATCAGCGCCCTTTGCGATGCACAAGCCATGACCCCGATGATGACCCAAAATATAATCCTTGGGTTCCAATACGCTAATAGAGCCTACTGCGGAGGCTTCCTGGCCAATGGAAAGATGCATGGTGCCATGAATCTTTCCCGCCATGTAACTTTTTTCTGCTTGTTCTTCAAAAGCACGCACTTCGTACATTTGCAAGAGCAGATTTGTTGCTTCTTCTTTTTTTAAGGTCATTTTTCTACCTCTCTCATAATCAAATATCATCAAACTATGGATAATTGGAACATTATTTTTTCACCAATAAAACATCTTGATAGTTGATGAAGTTTGTTAACCAACACAATTGCAGGGCGTTTAAGCCCAATAAGCATCAATTTCGGCACGGAATCGACGGGCAGCAGCGATGGGATCTGCATCCCCACGAATGGCGCGCCCGATAATAAAGACACTGATATCCACACCTTTAAAGAACTTCACCATATCCAAACCCAGACCACCGGCAACCGAAACTTTATAGCCCATCTGGATCAGTTTCTTAATCGTAGTCAAATCATTCTCACCCCAAACTCGGGAAGCATTCCCTTCATCCCAACCTCGGTGATACACCATGCGTTCCACACCAATATCCCGCCATTCCTTGGCGCGTTCCATAATATCGCGGATACCGGTTAATTCAATAAACATTTCTTTTCCTGGCCGGCCAGCAGCTTCTTCAAAAGCCAGACGCACGGTATCCAACGGAGCTGCACCTAAAACGGTCATCCAATCTGCCCCGGCGTCAAAACAAATTTTAGCTTCCAAGCCGCCAACGTCGGGGGATTTTACATCCGCCAGAATAATGTTATCCGGGCACAGGTGGCGCACGGTACTAACCGCCAACATGCCGGCTGCCTTGGTGAGAGGGGTTCCAATTTCGATTGCTTCGACTTCTTTATGAAGAAGCTGCGCCATAGCTAACGCAGGAGCTAAATCAACATAATCTAATGCAAGTTGTAATATTGGTTTTGCTGCCATCTTATTTAATCTCCTGTAAGTTCATTTGAGTACACTCATAAGCCAACCACCCCTCTTTCATCTGTTCCCGAATCCAGGCATTGCTAGCTTTTACAATTTCCTTGGCATTGGGCTGGTCTTCTGTCCATAATTCCAACACAATGGAACCCATAAATCCAAGTTCAGCCAATTTACTAAACACTTGAATAAAAGGGACTGCCCCTTCACCGGGTTTAACGTAGCGTAACTGATCCCGATGGGTATCCTTCACATGTACCGCAGCCAAATGGCCTCTGGCATAATCCAGTTCCGCCAGAACATCTTTACCGGCAAAAACCAGATTGCCAACATCCGCGTAAGCCTGAAACCAGGGTGAATCAAAATAATGGACATACTCCATCACTTTCTGTATCGATTCCACACGGATATCCCAATTTTCCAAAGCCAGGACCACACCGGCTTGCGCAGCATGAAGATAGCCCATTTCAAGACCTTCCAAAAAATAGCCCAGAGTTTTGGAATTGCTCGGCTCGTGATAAACATCACTACCGGCCACAAGAATATAGCGGATGCCTAGATCGACTGAAAAGTCCACAGCTCGTTTGAAAATATCCTGAGCTTGTGAACGAATTTTTTTATCTTCACTGCCTAAAGGAAAACGTCGATGCGCACTCAGGCTCATCGATTTAATTTGCATACCGCTGCTTTGTATCTCGTTTCGTAACGCCATTCGTGTGGGCACATCCCAACTCAGGCGATTTATTCTTTCGTCACTATCATCAATGGAAATTTCCACAAAATCAGAATCGGTCTCTCGCGCAGCCGCCAGACGTTCAGCCCAACTGAGAGATTGAGGTAAGGCTTTTTCATACATGCCCAAAGCGATCAATTCCGGAGTTATCTTCACTGCATTCTCTTCAAGGATTATAGTTTATTCAACAATGTGATTATAACACACACATATGTGATTTTACAATTGACAACTTTGTAGAGTGTGTCAGACACACAAAAAAATACCTGGTTAAATTATTTCAACAAAACTCTTATTAAGAGTTTTTCTTTTTGATGGATTCGATATCTTGACGAGTCATGTGCTTGGTATTTGGCATTACTTTTCTAATGTTTCTGCCATTAATCACACTCAACGCATTTGAGGCCAGATCTTCTTCAATCAGAATGGTCTTTAGAATCGCCACTGATTTCCGATGGGGGAGTAGACCACTCATTTTGGCAACCCATGGAAATCTGGATTTCTGCACAGCTTCCGCCCAGGGAATTCTGACTTTTTTCAAAACCTTTTTTGGGGAACTATCTTTATCCAAATCGTTTTTCAAATGGATTTGCTTGGCAATTTCAATTACTAGAAACCGATGAATTTGAACCAGATTGGACCAGGAAAAGAACAATATGATACCGTAGGCTAGAACTATCAAATTAATAATTAGGGCATTGGCTTCGTAAAAATACAGAATTTGCCGGCCAAAATCGCCCATTATCATTTCAACAAAGGATCTTACCATATTATCTCACTATGTTCCGTTTTATTTCTTGGGGATAAATTGGGTGTGACTGTTACCAATCACACCCAATTCTTAACATGCTTTTATCTAAAGCGAATCAACTGAAACACTATTCAGCTTTTGGAGCAGCGCCCATCATGACGTCCCAGGCAGCCTGGTTTTTGTTGTAGAAGAAGAATAATAAACCAGTGATGACTGCGAGCAGACCAATACCGATCCAGCCAAGGAACTGACCAGACCACATGAAGGCCAATGGGGTCCAAACAAAGCCGTCAGCAATACTGGAAATCTGAGTTGCATTTTCGGGGATGGCGAAGCCAGCTTCACCAGCAACTTTGGTGATCACAGGAGCCAAAGCGTTAGCTACATAGAAACCGATGATCAGTAATATGGTACCAATGGTAACCATACGGACGATGTTGCCTTTTGCCATAGGAGCAATCTGGGAGCAAAGGAATGGCAGCACAGCCAGATCAGCGAAGAGCAGCATTTTGTTGCCAGGCAGGATGATGGAGAGCAAAATGGCGATAGGAACCAGAAGCAAACCAGTGGAAATTGCGGAAGGATGGCCAATCAAAACGGCGGAGTCCAAACCAACATAAATTTCGTCCTGGGAGGTTGTTCGTTTGGACATGAAAATACGAGCAGCTTCTGAAACAGGGATCAAGCCTTCCATCAAAATGCGGACCATACGAGGCAGCAGCACCATAACAGCAGCGAGCTGAACGCCAAGAATGACCACTTTGCCCAAAGCGCCAATGAAATTAGTGCCGAATTCACCGAAGTAAGCAACCAAGCCAAGGATAACACCGATGATCAAACCCATAATCATGGGGTCGCCGAGGGTGGGTCCGAGTTTGTCTTCGATAGCTTGCGGGTCGGCATCAATTTTGTTCAGGCCGGGGATCCGGTCATACAGCCAGTTGAAAGGCAGTGCAAGCAAAGCCATAGGGGCAGTCATACCATGAGGAATAGAAACACCGGGGAGTTCATAGAATTCCTGAATACCGCGAGCAGTCCAGTCGCCCATGAAGAGCATGAAGGCAGCGCCAACGGCAGCAGCAGCGAGACCCATGGCCAAATTGTCAGTGACAGCAGCCACCAGGGAGCCAAGGAATGCATAATGCCAGAAATTCCAGATATCTACATTGAGGGTACGAGTGACGCCGAAGGCTAGCAGAATGAAGTTAACAATCAAAGCAATCGGAATAACCCACAAACCAACATTGGTTGCAAAAGCTACAGCAGCAGCAGCCGGCCAGCCAACGTCTACGATATCGCGTTGAATACCAGCGTTTGTTACCAGAGCCTGGGATACGCCAGAAAGAGCGCCCCACATCAAACCAACAACAAGGTTAATACCGATGAAGGCTACACCGATGGTGACGGCCGCACGGAAAGCTTTTCCAGGTTTTGCACCCAAGATCAGGGCAAAGATGAAAATGAAGAAAGGCAGCAGTACGGTGGCGCCTAAGGTATCAACAAGACTTTTTAATGCAGTTAAAAAATCCACAGTTCGTTCCTCCTAGAGGGTATATTAATTGACTAAAAATATTTTTATGATGCATATTGTTTTACTTGAACCCCTGAATTGTCCAAACAGTTATTGGCTTCTTTGCACCTCCTCCTGATTTGTTCTCCAACAATTATTTTTGTCATAAGAATCCACAGATAAATCACAACGGATGTATCTGAACTTACTTCACCAACAATTCAATAGTAGAAACACGTAGATCAAGAAATGGTTACTTTAATGTTGTTCTCCTATTCTTTCGAATAGCGTCAAAAACTAAGCTCTTAAGATAGTAAGAATTTCATCAAGAATTTTATCTTTGCCAATGCCGGTTAAAAAGGCCAGTCCACGAATTACTGGAATCCCTGGATCAAAGCGCATTTGAGTCGTCGTGACAATCAGATCTGCACCCTGATCAATCAATACCTGAATTTCGGCGGCTTTGCACTGTTTGGTAACGACATTAATGCCAGCTGCCTTGCAGGCTTCTTCAATAGATTTTGCCACGACGGTTGAGGTAGCGATGCCGGTACCACAGGATACAATTACTGTCTTTGCCATTTTCTCATCCTTTATTTAGTAACTAGATAGATATTGTTATTTTGCTGTCTTCAAAGCATTAATAATATCTTGCGGCTTACGAGCCGCCATAATGGACTTAATCAGCTCTGGCTTTTGTAATAAACCGGCTACTGACTGTAACATTTCGATCTGCGATTTTGGCTGATCCAGGGCTAACATAATCACCAATCTGACCGGGACCGATTCATCCTGATCAACCATGTTGCGAAACAAAACCGGCTCCTTCAAGGTAGCTAAGGCAAGAGCCGATTTTTTTACATACTCGATATCTACATGCGGAATGGCGGCATTAACATCTCCACCAAGCGGTAGACCCGTTGGCATTGTCCCTTCACGAGTCAAAGTTGCTTGTACAAAACCACGTTTCACATATCCCAAATCAAATAATCGGGCACCTAATTCACGGATGACCCCTTCTGAGGTAAGTGATTCACAATTAATAATGATTGCTCTGGGGTCTAAATAATCATGGATATTCATCGAATAACTCTTTCCTGTTGCCATGCTTGACTGGATAACTTGAGTGTTGTATCATAATGCTATAATTAACATATGTGAATTTACACATCACATTATTGATATAGTACACGAAAAAAAAAAGCTTGTCAACTGCTTGAATTCTTTTTAAATTAACCTTTGCAAATCAATTGCAGCATAATAAAAGACAAGGGGTTCATCCATGGTAAAACGTAAAATCTATGATGACCGACTAGAACTTTTAGCAGATGTTGCTGAGATGTACTATGAGGAAGGCAAAAATCAAGCTGAGATTTCCGGTACTTTTGGAATTACCCGCTCAGCCATATCCCGCATCCTTACCGAGGCTCGACAAAAAGGTATTGTCGAGATCACCATTCACCGCAAACTTAATTTTAATTCTACCTTGGAACATGCCATCAAGGAACGTTTCGGATTAAAAGCAGCTCACATTGTCAATTGCCGCAATACTCAAAACCAAGAACTGCTGATGAATCGAATCGGTGTAGCTTCCGCCAGGGTCATTGAAGATACCTTATTACCCAACCAGGTGGTGGGTATTGCCTGGGGATACACCATAGCCAATACTATAGAAGCCTTCAACCCAAAAGAAATTGAAAATATCAAAGTTGTACAATTGGTTGGCGTTTTAGGTTCCGCCATGCACACCTACAGCGGACAAACCCTGGTTGAACAATTAGCCAGTAAGGTAAACGGTGAAGGCGTATATTTATATACCCCCTTCATCGTGAAAGACAAGGAAACCGCCAAAGCCCTCCTTCAAGACCCAAGCAGCAACAAAGCCATCACCCTGGGCCGCCATAGCGATATCGCCATTCTGGGGATCGGATCCACCGTTCCGGAGCATTGCAGCCTTTACCAGGGCGGGTACATCACCCTGGATGATTTGATTACCCTGCAAAAAGCCGGAGCCGTTGGGGATGTCGGTGGACATTACTTTGATATCCATGGCAATACGGCCAACAATGAATTCCATGAACGCATGGTGGGAATCTCCAAATCGGATTTAAAAAATATACCTATTCGCATCGGAATCGCTGGTGGAACCTTAAAAACCGAAGCCATTTACGGCGCCATTGTAGGCGGCTATATTAATGTCCTGGTATCGGATAGTCAACTTGCTGAAAATTTATTAACGTTAGCTGACAAACATAAAAAATAGAGACAGGTGGTAGAAGCAAATGGATTTATCCAGCATACAAACAATTCTTTTTGATGGAGATGGGGTCCTATGGCGAGTTGACGAGAAAGTACCTGGTGTTGATCAAATCTTTGAGGTAATCCACCGATACAACATCCAATGGGCTTTGTTGACCAATAACAACACAAAAACCGTTGGCAACTATGTGGATAAATTAAATCATTTCGGCATTCCCGCTACGCTTGAGAATGTATTTTCCAGCCTCACCGTAACAACCGCCTATTTGAAACGCAAATATGGGGAGCATGCCTCCATTTTTGTGGTTGGCATGGCCTCGGTTATTGAAACCATGCAGAGTGCAGGATTTAAAGTCTATTATGGGGAAGAACCGCCCCCGGAGCCTGTTAAAGCTGTGGTTGCCGGTATGGATCGGGAACTGACCCATGCCAAAGTTAAAGTCGCCATGCGCCTGATTCTGGGCGGCGCAGAATTTATCGCCACCAATACCGACAGCTCCTTCCCCACACCTGAAGGCATAAACCCAGGAACAGGCATGGTGATTGGCGCCTTGATCGGCACCACCAATGTTCAGCCAACCGTTATGGGCAAACCCGGGGTTGAAATGTTCCTCACCGCAGTTGAACAAATGGGTGCTAATCCAAAGACTACAGTCATGATCGGTGACCGCTTGAATACAGATATTCAAGGCGCACAAAATGCAGGCCTGTGGAGCATTCTGGTCCTCACAGGCGTCACAACTGCGGCAATAGCGGCCCAAAGCCCCATTCATCCCGATTTGACCTTTCCTTCAGTCGCAGAAATTACCACCGCACTGGACCAAGCACACCATGGCTAAGCCCCGTCCTAGAATTCTACTCACCAATGATGACGGCATCCAATCCCCAGGATTGGCCGCAGTTGCTGCCGCACTGGATGATATGGCAGATCTGCTCCTGGTCGCCCCCATCAAACAGCAAACCAGTATGAGCCGGGCACGAACTCAATCCGGCGAATACAACGGCAAATTTACAAAACACCTCGTAACCCATGGCAACCGGCAATGGGACGGCATTGGCGTCAACAGCACACCCGCTTTATGTGTGGATTATGCCATTTTTGAAATCAGCCCCAGCCCTATTGATTTGGTCATTTCCGGCATCAATTACGGCGAGAATATTGGCAGCTGCGTAACCGTATCAGGCACCATTGGAGCTGCTATTGAAGCTGCCGAACGCGGTATACCAGCTATAGCCATTTCATTGGAATTACCTGGAACGGATTACCACACCTTAAATCAAAGCGTGGATTTTAGTGCAGCTATGGCCTTCATCAGACTCTTTGCCAAAAAAGTACTAACCAAAGGATTACCCAAAGATGTGGATGTATTAAAGATAGAAATTCCAACTTCCGCCACTCCGGATACTCCCTGGATCGTCACCCACCAAGATCGTCTGGCCTATTATATGCCCTATATCGTAGACCGAAAGGATCCCTATCAAGAACCTGGTGTCATGGATCACATTCCCCAAAAGGGAATCTACACGAGTGAAAATTCCGATGCCTACGCTCAGGCTCATGGTTTAGTCTCCGTGACCCCTCTTAGTATGGACCTTACATCCAGAACCAGTCTGGCTGATTTAACGAAAAAATTACGTTGAGGAGAGGAAAAAGCTATGGGAGCAGCACATCACAAATTTATCGGTGAATGGGGTAAAGATCATCAATGGGAAGGCGCGCGATCACGGATTTACCACATGGAAGATCAGGGCAGCGTCAGTGAAAATTGGCTGATTGGAAAACCCGAAGGTGCGGAGAATTTCGCCCTTCGATTTTACAATGTAGAGCCCAAGTGTTCCACCAGGCTTGAAACCCACGCTCACGATCATGGTGTGGTGATCCTTCAGGGCCAGGCAGATGTTCAAATCGGTGAACAGATATTTCAGGCTTCCCAGGGTGATGTGTTGTATATCCCCCCCAACCATTTGCATGTCCTTCACAACACCGGTGAAGGCACCTTGGGGTTTTTATGTATGATACCGGCCAAAAGAGAAAAAAATGGTCGCGTTATTTGGGCGGAAGAGCTTGCTATACGCAATGCATAAGTGCCCGCCTTTGATTTTCAGCAATGCTGATTTTGCTAAACACCAAACGAATAGGATTTTTATAATTTGGATGGTTCTTGATCTTAACTCATTTTCACCTGGAGACTACCGATGAATAAACGTATGCGCTGGGCAATCCTGGGTACCGGAAAAATTGCCAATCGTTTTGCTGCTTCTCTGAATAATATTCCCGAAAGAGCAGAATTATTGGCTATTGGGTCCAGAAGTAAAGAAAAAGGGGATGCATTTGCAGATAAGTATGACATCTCACGACGATATATTGGCTATGAGAGTGTAGTCAATGATCCGGATGTGGATATTGTCTATGTTGGCACACCAGGGGTTTTCCACAAGCAGGATGTTATCCTATGCCTGAATGCTGGAAAACACGTTTTGTGTGAAAAATCCATGACCATGAACGCCGAAGAAACCAGGGAGATTATCGCCCTGGCAAGAGAAAAAAATCTCTTTCTCATGGAAGCCATGTGGACACGCTTTTTCCCTCTCCATGTCATGGTTCGCTCTTTGTTAAAGGACAAAACCATCGGGGATGTCAACGCCTTGGTGATCAACTTCACGGCTCTGCCTCCTTTTGATTTGAATAATCGCTTTTTTAATCTGGATCTGGGCGCCAGCGTGTTATATGATACCGGCTCGTACGGCATCTCCTGGGCCTACAGCCTGCTGGGCAAACCACAGGATGTGGTCGGCCTGGCTCACTTCGGCGAAACCGGTGCCGATTACCAGATGGCTACCGTCATGAAATACCCGGGTGGGCAGTTGGTTTCTATTTTAAGCTCCCAAATATCCTATGATTACAAAGATGCCACCATCATCGGTACCCAGGGCAGAATTGAAATTCATGATCCCTGGTATAAACCTGAAAAAATGACCATCTATCGCCAGGGAAAAGACCCCGAACAAATTACCATTCCTTTAAACGGTTACATTGGGTATGAATATGAAGCCACGGCCGTTATGGACTGCATCAAAGCCGGTAAGATCGAATCCGAGATCATGCCATTGGATGAGTCCCTGGAAATTGCCAAGACATTGGAACAATTACGAAAATCCTGGAATTTTAAATTCCCCTTTGAAAAGTAAGTTCAAAAAACCAAAAATTAGTATATATATTAAAAGAGCCGTGCGAGGATAAACCGCACGGTTCTTTTCATCGTGGTCTGGATCCCAACCCCGGGATCTGATCCACTCCAGTTGTCTCGATTATCCATCCAGGGGCTGCCACTGACGAATCAGACGCTGTCGTTTGCCAGCATGGCGTAAATTTCGTAGCGGCGTGCGCATGATGTGATCCACAATGTTGGCAATCCAACTTGCCGATTTTCCATTGTTTTGAATAGGAAGTAATTTTTCTAATTCTTTGAGATCAAAATAGGAATGTACTTCTTTTCCCAGGGCCAAACCATAGAAAACGACCGATGAGGTTTGGGTAATTAAGGCCTCACAATTGGCAATCATGCTGTTGATATCGCCGGTAGTAAAAATCTGTTCCTCTGGAAAAAGAGTTCGAATTTCGCGTATGGCACGATCCTGTTTTTCGTTTGGATGAAGTTTAAAGATCACCTTTCTGCCATTGGCAAGTTTTTTCACTTGTGATAAAAACTGCATCCGATCATCCAATTTGCCGGTTTCTCGAATACTGGAGGTCGCCACCAGTACATATCCTTTCTGCGGGAAAGTGGATTTTAAAGAGAGGACAATTTGATCAAAATTTGGGATACCCGTAACCACAATCTTATCCGCTTTGACACCTTTGCGAATGAACAAATTGCGATATCCCTGTGATGCCACACAGAAAACATCATAGGCGTCTGATAAACCGGTAGCAGCCGTGTTCGCTAAAAAGCGGGGGAATTTTAAAATTTTTACCAGGGCGAAAAAGAAATCTTCCGGTTCTGTCATGCCTTCTTGAACCAGAATCAAACGTTTTCCACGGATATTTTCTTGAATCAGTAGGTCTGTACAGGTAATTACACCGTCATAGATGTGTTGTTTGCCCTTAAAATCAATTGCCAACCCATTCCTTGTGAGATAACCCATACTAGATTTAAAATGGTTGCCCCCAAGAATGGAAAATTCCAATAGCTTCCATTGTTGTAAAAGTCCCAAAAAGCCTGTTGCATAAAAGGGTGTAAAATAACAATCGTATTGGGGTAGAGACTGGGAAATTTGATGCATCATGGTAGTTTGATTTAGCGAGCCGCAAATCAATAACAGTTTCTTGGGCATGGCAGCGATACCTTTCCTGTATAGGCTACAAATAAACGCCTGATTGATCCATGAGATGTTTGGCGTATCTTATATAACGAATTCTTTCTTCCGGTGAAGCATTCCAGGCAGCCCAACCTAATTTACGCAACACATACCTGGGAATATAAGATTTCATCACAACCCACCCATCCAGCCCTCTGCCGGATTGTGGAACAGTCTGCTTATTCATCAATGCCGTGTATAAATCTCGCGAGGTTAATCCCTCAAACCAGGTAGAACCCCTGCCGATCATAGGCAGGATATGGGCATCACTATTCCCGACTGGCGCTAAATCCAACTGATGAAGTCTGCGGGAAACGGCAGGGTTAGCCCGCGTGTAGACTAATCCACCATTGAATAATTCAACCCCCACCAATACTTTTGCAGCCAATGGGTTTTCCAAAGCCTGACAAATTGTGGTTATCTTTAAACTGCTCGTCCCTTTCGCCATGGGATGCGGCGCCACTGCAATACCGCCCTGATCTGCAATCATCAGGACGGTATCAAGGAGAGAGAGTCCCGGTTTAATACTCTGGTTGATAAACAAAGCTAATAAGTGTCCTTCAGCAGTTGACACCTCGCACCCTGGAATAACTTCGATGCCATAGCGAGGTGCCAACTGAATCGCTTCTTGTACCCCCTGCATTGAATCATGATCGGTAATGGCAATTACATTTAATGGGGTTTTATCGGCAACATGCTTCAAAATTGCCGGAATTGTTCCTGTGCCGTCTGCACTATAAATGCTGTGAATATGTAAATCAGCAAATCCCATTTTTTCTCCAATCAATTTATCTATCTTTCTTGTCTCAGTATAAAACCCGAATGTTAAGCAACAACCAATAATATGTTATGGATTTATGTTAATTCCTTAATGTTTGGGGTTTCTTTGGAATATCCACACCTTCGATTATGTGTTCCTATTGGGAATATATCGCTGTTAAATAGAACCTGCTGGAAGAGTACCCATGTGGGTACTTTGCTAAATGTAGAGAAAATACTAAACTAATACCAACAACAGAGAAATGCGATAACAAAACTTCTTGATTCAAAAATGCTTCATTTTCTAGCTTGGCAACTTGAAATAGTCATTTCATTTTCTTCTTTTAGTACTTCTTTCGTCTCTCCTGCATCAAATTGGGTCTTTGATTGGCCTGGCTTATCCTGAAAGTTCAGGCAACCGCAAATGGGGATTAGTCTCCAATAATACGGGGAAACACACAACAGAGTTATGCCTTGAAGGTTGGCATAACTCTGTTGGCATTTAATCTTGAAGTCTCTTTACCTTTCGGCTCATTGATTTAAACGCAAATCCGCAGGCATAAACCTGCGGATTCACACAGAGACTGGAGAGAGATTTGCCCTAAGTTAGGCAGTCAAACATAAGGAGAAGGTATCCCAGATTTTACTTTCCTCGGTTACGAGTTGCGACATCAAAGATTACAGCACCAGCCAATACAGCACCACGAACAATATATTGATAGGCAATACCAATGCCCATCAGGTTCATACCACTTGTCAAGGACATCATCACCAGGGCACCGATCAGCGAACCAACCACTTTACCCACACCGCCTGCGGCAGAAACACCGCCTACGTAGGCAGCTGCAATAGCATCCAGCTCAAATAAAGTTCCTGCTGTTGTGGTTGCAGATTGCAGGCGCGCCGAGAATAAGATGCCTGATAACGCGGATAGCATACCCATGGAACCGAAAACGACGTAAATCAATTTCTTGACGCTGATACCGCTCAATTCAGCCGCTTCCGGATTGCCGCCAATCGCATAGATGTAGCGTCCCAAGACCGTTTGCGTGGTTATAAAATGGTAAACCAGGACCACAATCAGTACGATCACCACTGTCCAGGACAAACCATTGTATCCTGCCAGTACCCAGGTAATAGCGCCGACAATGAGGGAGATAAAGAAAATCTTGAGGACGAACATATTCAAGGGAAGAACTTCAAAATTGTAACTTTGTTTGTTTTTCCTTCCCCGCAGTTCAGAGATGATAAACGCGATAATCGCAATTACCCCAAGTAACAAAGTGAGTTTATGCAATCCAGGCAAAAAGCCCATAGCAGGAAAATCGGGGATATAGCCATTTCCCAGTGCATTAAAGGTGGCATCGGGGATAATGATGGTACCAGTGCTTTCCGTCACCACCAAAATCGCTCCGCGATAGATCAACCAACCAGCCAGAGTAGCCACAAAGGAAGGAATTTTCAATTGCGCAACCAGAAACGCAATGATCATTCCCGCCATGATACCCATCACCATAACCATGGGGATGACGATATAGACAGGGAGACCCCAAAACACGAGTGCAATGGCAGCAACAGCGCCGAGGAAACCAGCCAGGAAACCCACTGAAAGATCAATGTGACGGATGACAATCACCAGGGTCATACCCACACCCAGTACAGCAATATATCCCGTTTGATTGAGCAAGTTGCTGATATTTCTTGAAGAAATAAAGATACCTTTTGTGGTTACAGTGAAGATCGCCATAATGACAAACAGGGCGATGTACATGCCATATTCACGGATATTCTGCTGCAGAAGTTTTTGTAAATTTTTTACGAACGACATCTAGAGCCTCCTCAATTCGTTGCCAGATGCATGATATTTTCCTGCGTCGCTTCCTCAATGGGAAGTTCGCCTGTAATTTTCCCTGAGGAAACGATATAAATACGATCGCTCATACCCAGAATTTCCGGCAACTCAGAAGAGATCATGATAATGCTCATTCCTTGTTGCACCAATTTATTCATGATGGTATAGATTTCATACTTGGTGCCAACATCAATACCACGCGTGGGTTCATCCAGGATCAGAATATCGGGGCCGACAAACAACCATTTCGCCACGGAGACCTTTTGCTGATTGCCGCCACTTAAGTTTTCTACTAATTGCTCAACACTTGGGGTCTTGATATTGAGTGAATCTTTGTACTCAATTGATACAACCACTTCTGCATTATTATTAACAATGCCGCGGGTAGAAATTTGTTTCAGGTTTGCCAGGGTAATATTCTGTTTTACATCCTGTGTCAGGATCAAACCATCGCCTTTACGATCTTCACTGACATAGGCCAGACCCGCACGAATGGCTTCACTGGGATGATGTACCTTGACTTTTTCTCCCTTGATAAACATTTCGCCATGAATGCGATAGCCACCGGGATTTCCGAAAATACTCAAAGCTAATTCCGTTCTGCCTGAACCCATGAGTCCGGCAAATCCAACAATTTCGCCTTTTTTCAGATTAAAATTAACATCTTTGAGGATGGTTCTGCCAAGGGTTGGATCATAAGCATTCCAATTCTTCACTTCCAAAACCGTTTCGCCAATCTGTTTGGATAAACGGGGTGGGTAGATATTATCAATTTCGCGTCCAACCATGTTCTTGATTAACGCAGTCTCGGTAACCTCACCTTTTTTTGCATCCAGTGTACAGATCGTTTTTCCATCCCGTAAGACGGTTACTTTATCGGCAATTTCAATTACTTCTTTCAATTTATGGGAAATTAAAACACAGGTCACGCCCTGGTTTCGGATTTCACGTAGAATATTCAGGAGATTTTTACTATCATCTTCATTTAAAGCAGATGTTGGTTCATCAAGAATTAATAATTTTACATTTTTGCTAAGCGCTTTTGCAATTTCAATCAATTGCTGTTTGCCAACCCCCAAGTCCTTTACTTCTAGGGAAGGGTTGACATCCAGATTTACTTTCTTTAACATATCGGTTGCTTGCTGAATGGTTTCATTCCAATTCATCAATGGGCCTTTGCGAATTTCATGGCCAAGGAAAATGTTCTCATAGACGGTCATTTGAGGGACTAAAGCCAGTTCTTGATAAATAATAGCTATGCCAACATTTTCGCTGTCACGAATACCTTTAAATTTTTGAATTTCACCATCAATGAGGATATCGCCACAATAGTCCCCGTGTCCGTAGACGCCGCTCAACACCTTCATCAAGGTTGATTTACCAGCCCCATTTTCGCCAACCAAACAATGAATTTCTTGTTTTTCCACCTTGAAACTTACGTTGTCCAAGGCTCTTACACCCGGAAATTCCTTGGTTATATTTTGCATTTCTAAGATAGGTGTACTCATGATTGCTCCGGTTAAAACACATTCTTGTAGAGATAATGGGATAGTGATGGTTGCCCATCACTATCCCGTCCTTTCTTACTGCATTCTATTATGGCAGGTTGGTGAAATCACCAGCTACATAATATTCGGAGTCGATTAGAGCAGACACAACATTGGCTTTGTCAACCGTAATAACTTCAGACTGTTTGGCGGGAACTTGGATCTTGCCATTGTCATAGGCACCGGTGGTTTCGGGGGTTTCGCCTTTCAGGACGGAAACAGCCATACCAATGGAGTCTTTTACCAGGGTGCGGACATCTTTGAAGACAGTCATAGACTGTTTGCCATCGATAATGTATTGAACGGAAGCTTTCTCAGCATCCTGACCGGTCACCATGTAGCTGGTGACGTCTTTGTCAGCTGCGAAAGCATCGGCGATTGCGCGGGCGGTTCCATCGTTCGGGGCAAGAATGAAGACATTACCCTTGTCCGCAGCGGGGGCTGCAGTCAGGTTAGATTCTGCCAGAGTCTTGGCGGTGTTGAAGTCCCAGTTGGTGGTAACCTGGCCGATGATGGCGCTCATTTCGTCGCGGGTTAAGGTGCCTTTGGCTTGCAGAGCTACAGCTTCGCTGGAGTTCTTGATGACGAAGGTACCGTCAGCAATCTTGGGCTGCAGAACATTCCATGCACCTTCGAAGAACAAGAAAGCGTTATTGTCAGAAGCGGCACCAGCATATAAGTACAGAGGATTGCCGGTTCCGGTTGCATTGTCAGCCAGGTACTGAGCCTGGGCTGCACCAACGGCAACACTATCAAAGGTCACATAGTAGTCAACTGTGTTGGTGCCAGTAATTAAGCGGTCATAGGATATGACGGTTACACCAGCGGCACGGGCTGCATCAGCAGAAGCTGCGGCGGCATTGCCGTCTTGCGGGCAAATGATGAGAACTTTGATGCCCTTGGTGATTAAAGCCTCGACATTGGCTTTTTCTTTGGCAGAATCGCCCTGGCTGAAGAGAATTTCTACTTCATAACCAGCGGCTGCTAAAGCTTCCTGGAAACGAGTTTCGTCCTGAATCCAGCGGGGTTCGTCTTTGGTCGGCAGTACGATACCAACAGAAAGGCCAACTTCGGCAGCGGGGGCAGCAGCTTCACCCAAACCGGTGAAATCGGTGGCGGCATAATAACCGGAATCGATCAAAGCGGCCTGAACATTTGCGGCATCCACAGTGATAACTTCGGACTGTTTGGCGGGAACATCTTTTTTACCATTGGCATACGCACCAGTGGTTGCGGGAGTTTCACCTTTCAGAACCGAGACAGCCATACCGATGGCATCTTTAACCAAGGTGCGGACATCTTTGAAGACAGTCATGGACTGTTTGCCATCGATAATGTATTGAACGGAAGCTTTCTCAGCATCCTGACCGGTCACCATGTAGCTGGTGACGTCTTTGTCAGCGGCGAAAGCATCGGCGATTGCACGAGCAGTTCCATCGTTCGGGGCAAGAATGAAGACATTACCCTTGTCCGCAGCGGGGGCAGCGGTCAGGTTGGATTCTGCCAAAGTCTTGGCGGTGTTGAAGTCCCAGTTGGTGGTAACCTGGCCGATGATAGCGCTCATTTCGTCACGGGTTAAAGTGGCTTGAGCTTGCATCGCAACAGCTTCGCTGGAATTCTTGATGACGAAGGTGCCGTCAGCAATCTTGGGCTGCAGAACATTCCATGCACCTTCGAAGAATAAGAAAGCGTTGTTGTCAGAAGCGGCACCAGCATATAAGTACAGAGGATTGCCGGTTCCGGTTGCATTGTCAGCCAGGTACTGAGCCTGGGCTGCACCAACGGCAACACTATCAAAGGTCACATAATAGTCTACAGTATCCGTACCGGTGATCAGGCGGTCATAGGAGATTACTGTTACACCAGCGGCGCGGGCTGCATCGGAAGCAGCAGCGGCGGCTTCACCGTCTTGCGGGCAAATGATGAGGACTTTGATGCCCTTGGTGATTAAAGCCTCGACATTGGCTTTTTCTTTGGCAGAATCACCCTGGCTGAAGAGAATTTCTACTTCATAACCAGCGGCTTTCAAGGCATCTTTGAACCGAGTCTCATCCTGAATCCAACGAGGTTCGTCTTTGGTCGGCAGTACGATACCAACGGCCAAACCACCTTCACCTTCTGTACCAGCGGCAGGTGCAGCTGGCTTACAAGCCGAAAGCACCATGACAACCATTACCAAAATGGCTATCAAATTAAATAAAGAACTTCTTTTACGCATTGTCTTTCCTCCAAATGTGGCTCAAAAAATTGATTCAGAACTGGCTAAGCTTATCCAGTTTCTTCCATGGATTGGTGATGAGACGCCAAATAAACATCTTCATCTTCAAGATGGCAGGCATCTTTGTCTCATCGAGTACACAAACAAAAAGAGCACATATTTCTAACAATAAAGGTGGAAACAGGTTCCATGCTAAATGCAGACTCTTTGCAAAATTCGATCCGAGATCAGGTACGGTAAATTATGATTTATATTGGAAGGTGATGATTGAAATACCATTCAAAAATATTATTCGGCGTTTCTTGATGGTAACATAATAGAAGTTTAGCAAATTATCAATCCAATTTCTGTCCACTTCCCCCTAAATATTCTGGGGGATTCCCCCCTAATGAGTTCTTAATGTTCGAAAACCGCCTCCGTATCTGCCAAAACCCTGAGTTGAGGGATTTCAGCAACCAGCATGGATCCTCTATTAACCCCTTGCTGAATGCTAAATCTCCCACCCAATAAGGCAACTCGTTCATTAATGCCGATTAATCCGAAATGTCCATTGTTGGCAAGTTTAGCCAGGTCAAAATCTTCCATACCACCTTTACCATCATCCGAGATGGTGATTGTGAGGATTTGTGACGAAGTAAATTTAAGGGTGATTTGCACATTGGATGCCTGGGCATGCCGCCAAACATTGTTTAATCCTTCCTGCACGATCCGAAAAATGGATAACTCCGTATTTTCGGGTAATCGCCCCAGACGCTCATCCAGATGCAGGGTAACATATATGCCGGTTCGAATAGACCAGTCTCTTGAAAAAGATTGCAGCGCGGCGCCCAAACCCAAGCTGTCAATCGTCGGAGGGCGCAGGTTTCCGCAAATAATGCGCAAGTTATCCACTAATTCGCGAATATTCTGACGGACTTCTGTTAGATCATTGACCAATTCATCGGAAATCGGCATTTCGGTTTCCATATCTTCCAATTCGTAATTAATACTTAGGAGATCCTGAATCACCTGATCATGTATTTCACGGGCAACATGCTTCCGTTCTTCCTCACGTTCTGCAATCAACCGTCGTTGCGCTTCCAATAGGGCTAAATTTGCCTGATCCAAGGCTTGAACCTGCTCGGCTAACTGTTCAGTCAACTGCCTGTTCATTCCTGGACCAATTGGCATGTCCCTGCCTAGTAATATTTGGTTATAGCGTAATTTCTCGGTATTTTCACGAATCCGGTTATAAGTATCAAGATTTAAAATAGCTGGACTTGGTTTTTGCAGATCATTGATGCCCAATAATAAATCCACGACGGATTTTCTATCCGTTTCACTGGTTTGTAAGTCCGCAATTTTACAGCCTTGATTTAGCACAATAATTCGATCCGTAACTGCAAATAAATGTTCCAGGTTATTACTGGTGAGCAAAACCGCCACACCTTGCTTCCGCCAGTTTTGAATTAATCCAAGCAGACGCTGTTGGTAGTCGAACCCCAACATCAAGGTGGGTTCATCGATGATAACCAATTTAGCGTTATGGGTTAAAGTGCGCCCGATGGCTATCATTTGCCGCAGCTCCCCGGAAAGGTTGTAAACCTTTTCGTGAAGGGATTTTACTTGCACACCCAATTTTTCTAGAATCTGATTGGCCACATGATCCATCTGCTGAATATCCAGTATTCGCAGCCAACCTAATTTTGCGGGCCATCCAATTTCGCTGCCTAAAAACAAATTACTGACCACATCCAAATGGTCATCCAAATTCGGTTTTTGATGGATTACCGCTATCCCATGGGACTTTGCAGTAAATGGCCAATTCAGTGTTTTGCCAGAAAATACAATCCGACCGGAATTTGGTTTATAAAGCCCTGCTACCAACATGGCGATAACCGATTTACCCGAACCAATACTGCCCGTCAGCCCTACAACTTCACCAGGATGGATATCCATACTGACGTTTTGCACGACTGGAAGGGTGCCAAATGTTTTTGATAAATTTATGACCCTCAATATTGGTTTCATAGCTTCTCTGGTTTCCTGTTTTTCCATTATACATGATCTGATTAACCAACCAACTTATTTTTTAGAGGATTACCTGAGACAAATTTATTTGTCCATAAAACCAACCGTGGTATAAATAACTCATGAAACAATCACGACTCTTACTAGCTGATGATCATGCCATCGTCCGGGCTGGGATGCGAAAGACTTTGGAAGAGGTTCCGAATTTAATCCTTGTAGATGAAGTTGGAAATGGGCCGGATGTTTTTGCTGCCCTGGAGAAATACCCGATAGATTGTCTATTGATTGACGTATCCATGCCTGACTTTGACCCGATTTATGCCATGGGTGTCATCCGCGAAAAGTATCCGGAATTAAAAGTCCTGGTGGTCAGTGCACATGATGACGATGTGTATGTCCAGGGATTGCTCAGTGCCGGAGCGAATGGCTACCATATGAAAGATCAACCGCTGAACGACTTGAAATTGGCTGTCCAACGCATTTTGGATGGAGAACGCTGGATATCCAGTAATTTATTGGATCGATTGATTGATCATGCCCAGGGAAAAAAACCCGTGCCGTTATTGACCAATCGCCAACGAACTTTGCTCCAGTTGCTTCAACAAGGATTTGATAATCAGACTATTGCCCAGGAAACCGGGTTAAGTGTAAAAACGGTTGAAAACCATCTGACACGGTTATATCGCCAGTTGAATGTACAAAGCCGCCTGGAAGCGGTAAATTTCTCCATGCGTAATCCCCAGATTCTTGGTACCCCCGGTAAGGATGCCGCCGAGTCCACTGAGATGGGCAGCCATGAGAATCAGAAGGATATCAACATCCTGGTTGTGGATGATAATGCCCGCTACCGGAAACAATTACAGCGCATGATCGGCAGGATTGTGCCAAGAGCAACCATTTACGAAGCCAAAGATATCCAGGGAGCCGTCCACCTGGCCCAGAGTATTGAATTTCAACTCAGCCTGATCGACGTGGTCTTGGGAGATGTGGATGGCATTACCTGTACGCGGCGCATCAAAGCCATTCGCCCCAATAGCCGGATCGTTCTGATGAGCGCCTATCCGGATCGCGAATTTCACAAACAGGGTTTGCAGGCCGGCGCTGTCGCCTTTTTGGATAAGAAAGATTTGGATCTTTCCACCTTGCGTCAACTGATTGAAGATGTCACCCCTTAACAACTCCAGATGGTTTAAATATAAGGAGTAACCCTCATGAAACGTCCAATCATAGTATGGCTTTTGTTCCTTGGACTTGTATTTTTAGGTTTCGGCGGCTTATACGGCGGGATCAGTATGCTGCTGGATCCTAGCGGCGTTCTGCTGTCCATGGATACAGTCCTTCCTCAATTGGGTATACCCAATTATATTCTCCCTGGGTTATTTTTAATTTCAGTCATGGGCATCTGGCCCTTGTTCCTGGTCTATGCTTTATTTACAAAACCGGCCTGGCCTTTTCTGGCAGGCATCTCAACCTGGAACCAAATCCATTGGGCATGGACAGCAACAGGGTTAACAGCGCTAATCCTTTTCATTTGGCTGTTCATCCAGGGTATGTTGATTGGATTCATCTGGCCCATTCAATACATCACCGGTTTCAACGGAGCCTTCATTCTGCTGCTTCTCATTCTTCCCCCGATTAGAAATCACTTTGTAACCGAATGATTTATACCCCTGACGGATTCCTGTCAGGGATTTTTTTATTACCGAGGAATAAATTGGTTTGGATAGCCTGTCATTTCATGGAAACAAATCTGCTGGTTTTATGCTAGGATAGGTACAGATTTAACTTGTATATTTCTTATGATTTAAGTGGTTTTATCAAGAGGATATAGACGATGAAAAAATGGTCATGGTTGCTTTTGGGTGGTCTGGGGGTTCTCTGCTTGGGGTTTGGCGCTCTTCAATTGGTACCTTATGGACGTAAACATACCAACCCGCCAGTCGTTCAGGAACCTCAGTGGAACACTCCTGAAACCAGGGCCCTTGCGCAGCGTACCTGCTTTGACTGCCATAGTAATGAGACTGTCTGGCCATGGTACAGCAATGTGGCACCGGTCTCCTGGTTGATCCAACGTGATGTGGAAGAAGGTCGATCACGGCTCAACTTCTCGGAGTGGAACGAACATCAAAACACCAAGATGGACTTAATCGCACCTGGCGTTATTCAAGCCGGAATTATGCCCCCAACCCAATACCTCACCCTTCATCCCGAAGCCAATCTTTCGGAAGAAGAGAAACTAACCTTAATGGATGGCTTCAGCCAATCCTTAAAATAAAATATATCGCTTATAGCCCAAAAACAGCAAAAATAAATCCCTTAATATTCAGCTATTCCTGTTCTTTTCCTAGCTATCGTCTATAATTGGGAAATATTTTAAGCCCGACAAGAGGAAAGCCAATGAATATTGAAATCAAAGAAGTACACAACCGGAAAGAGCTAAGAAAATTCATTCGCTTTCCTCATACCCTGTATGTCGGAAATCCCTATTGGGTACCCGCTCTCGACTTTGATGAAATCAATACCCTAAGCCCGGAGAAAAATCCGGCTTACGAACATTGTGAAGCGAAACTATGGCTGGCCTATCGCGGGAACGTCCTGGTTGGGCGAATTGCCGGTATTCTAAACCATTTGCATTTGGAAAAATGGGGACAAAAATACGTCCGCTTTGGCTGGATTGACTTCATTGATGATGAAGAAGTCTCGGCAGCGCTGCTAAACACCGTGGAAAACTGGGCCAAAGAAAAAGGCATGCTGGGGGTACATGGTCCGCTGGGCTTTACTGACCTGGATCGTGAAGGGCTGCTCATCGAAGGATTTGATCAGCTGGGCACGATGGCTACCCTATATAATCATCCCTATTATCCAGTCCAACTGGAAAAACTTGGCTACATAAAAGATATTGATTGGATGGAGTATCAGTTCCCGGTTCCCAATCCTCCCAATGAAACCATTCAACGCATGGCGGAAATCTCCCTGCGCCGGAACAACTTAAAATTGGTGTCCTTTCATAAAAAGAAACTTTTACTTCGCCATGCCAAAGAACTTTTCGAATTGCTGGATGAAGAATACAAACATCTTTATGGTACTGTTCCCTTAACTGACAAACAAATCGATGCCTATATTGAACAATACTTGGGTTTTGTTAAGCCGGAATTTGTGCCGGTGGTAATGGATGAAAACAATAAAATGGTCGCCTTCGGCATCGTCATGTTCTCCCTTTCGCATGCCCTGCAAAAATCACGCGGCAGCTTGTTTCCTTTTGGCTTTATTCATCTAATCCAAGCCCTGTGGAAAAATGATCGTGCAGATTTGTACCTGGTTGCAGTCAAATCTGAATATCAGGGCAAAGGCGTCAATGCCATCCTGATGAACCAAATCAATAAAGTCCTCATTCAAAATGGCATAAAGTTGGTGGAATCCAACCCTGAGCTGGAAAATAATGCCAATGTGCAAAGTCAATGGAAATTCTTTGAAAAACGCCAGCACCGCCGCCGGCGCTGCTACATCAAAACGTTGTAGCACATTCATTTCTACTTAAAAAACAAGACCCCACCAAATTACTGAGTGGGGCCTTCTTTTTTATTAGATACTACATTTCTTCGCGGAAGATTAAACCATATTTCTTGCGTGCTGCCAACCAGGCTTTACGCAGGGTCTCATACACATCATTTGGCTGAGGGATATTGCGCAGGATCACCATGGGTGCGGAAGCATCCGCCCCGGTAATGGTGATATCCCCTAGACCCATCATGCGCTCCCCCACCGTTTGCTTGAGATCAATATCCTGCACGCGAATGAGTTCAAAGTTTTCCACATCCTTGCCAATCAAACCATGCACAATTTTGATCCGTTCGCTGGTCAAAGTATAGAATTCCACCAACGAAAGGAAAGGTCTTCCCTGCCAGAGCACCACTTCTTCATCCAAGAGAGGCTCAGTTTTACCGGCTTGTTTCAATGGTTCTGTTGCGGGTTCGAGCAATTCGTTCACCGTTTCCAGGATACCTTCTGTGAGATGATCCACCAGCTTGGTCTGGTCTTCCGTGGAAATACTGGACAGGGAAACGCCGCTTTGGGCAATGGCTTTCCATAAACTACTTTTGATTTGAGCTTGAGTTTTCTCGATTGACATGGAACATCTCCTCACAGATCATAAGGTTGATTTTCTTTGAGTCTATCAGACATTGGGGGGAATGACAACATGGGGACTGACAAAATCGTCAACATTGAAAACCAAATCTTCTGAATGAAAAAACAATGGTACACTGGCTTATAATATGATCATTAGTACTTTATCTATTGGTTTGAATATTGCCTTTTTTTCGCAAGAATCTTTTGGGGAATAAATTTCTTTATATACCAGAAATGGAGTACATCAATGTCAGATATCAGACGGTTTAGCCCTGATGAAATTTCAATAAAACGAGTTATAAGTGGAATGAGAAATCGAATAAATGATATTCCCCATACAGCGGCATGGTATCTTCAGTCATATTCATTTGAAAACAGAAAAAAAATAAAAAGTTATAAGAACTGCCACATAGGCGAGCGGTGTTTCATCATAGCCAATGGCCCAAGTTTATCAACAATGAACTTAGATCTTTTATCAAACGAAATCTCTTTTGGATTAAATCGAATCTACCTGAATTTTGAAAACTCATCATTTCGTCCAACTTATTATGTGGCTGCCAATGAGTTAGTTGTCGGGCAATTTCAAGAAGATATCTCAAAATTGAATATGCCAAAATTTCTAAATTGGAATAAGCGCTCTGGCTTTAAGACCAATGATCCAAATATAATTTTTATCAAACCGAAATTAGTTGTTAATGATTATTTTGAAAAAGATTTAACCCATCCATTCGTTTTTGGCGGCACGGTTACTTTTGTAACCCTGCAATTAGCATACTATATGGGCTTTCAAACCGTTATTCTCTTGGGTTTAGACCACAACTATGTAGAAAAAGGCATACCAAATCAACAAGAAACCCGCAACCAAACTCAAGATAAAAGTCATTTCCATCCAAATTATTTTCCGAAAGGGAGTAAATGGCAATTACCCGATTTAGAACGATCAGAATTTGACTATCAAATCGCACGTGATGTTTTCGAAAAAGATGGCAGAGAAATAATAGATGCAACACCAGGTGGAAAATGCACCATATTTCAAAAAACACTATATGAATTACTGTTTTGAAATAAGAAATAATTCTTGTTTATAACAAATATGTAGTATTGGTAATACTGATGGTGAATTGATCTTTCTTGTTGAAAAATCCAAACCAAAATTCTATTGTGATTAACATCAAAAATAAAAACATTGACAAGCTTAGGTTAATTTCACGAACTTGGATGAGTTCTAACAAGTATATTGTTTATAAATTTCTTGGAAACCAAAGAACCCTTTTTATGAAAATATCAAAAACCTCAAAAGATCTGATCGGGAAATCATTCCTTTATTTCTTCTCTATTGGAATCAATAGAGGAATGCCATTAATCCTAACCCCCTTATTAACAGTCGTATTGACCCCATCGGATTACGGTTACCTTGGAATCGCAACAATAATTGTTAGCCTATTAAGAATAGTCATTGGATTCAATCCTTCTTTGTTCCTGATTACAAAGTACTTTACTTTGTCGAAAGATCAACTTTCAAAATACTACACAAATATTTTTGCAGTCATTTTTCTTACCTTTTTAGTTGTGATGTCAATTTTCACTTTAACTGTGAGTGTTTTATTTGCTCGCTACAAATTGGATTTCCTTCTTTTACTAATTCTTTCATTAACATCAGCATTCATGGTTGTAGAATCATTGATCCTTGTTCAATTCCAGATGGAAAAAAAGGCGAAGAGTTTTCTAAAATATAGTTTGATTTCTTCTGGTTTACAATTGTGTCTTATTCTTGTTAGTGTTGTGATATTAAAATTAGGGTGGAAAGGTAAATTATTTGCCGACCTATTATCAGAATTAATCATATTCTTTGTTTTAATTCAATACTTGATTAAATCAAACCTAATCAGTCGTGAAGTTTCTAAATCATACTTGAAAGGTTTTGTGTCTTTCTCATTGCCCCTTTTACCCCATTCAACAAGTATTTGGATAATGAATTTTATCGATAGGTTCATATTAGGACAATTCGTTGGTATCTCGGAAGTTGGGCAGTATACAGTTGCATATAATTTTGGTTTAGGATTAAGTTTGTTATTTGATGCACTTCAAAGAGTATGGCAACCATATTTCTATGAATATATACAGAAAGAAGATTCGATAATCAAAGCTAAAATTGTTAAACTAACCTGGATTTATTATTTTCTTTCATTTGTTGTTTTTGGAATTCTGCAATTACTGGTAGTTACTTTATTTCCATTGATTATTGGCAAAAGTTTTGAAAAAGCGATGGTATATTTACCTTTGATATTTCTCGGTTATACATTTCAAGGAATGTACAGAGGAATTGCCAGTTATTTGTATTATCTAAATAAAACTACATTGCTTATGACGATAACTGTCTCAAGTGCAATTATGAATATTGTTCTAGATGTTGTACTGATTAAACAAAACGGCACAATTGGAGCAGCTCAAGCAACTTGCATTACTTATATAATCAGCTTTTTAGCTGTTCAGCTTGCTGTATTAAAAATATATGATATGCCTTGGTTTTCATTTTCAAAAATATTGAAAAAAAGCAAGTAAGACAATTAATAAACTCAAACCATGTTTTCTTCAGGGTTAAAACCTGATAGGCTAATATTGACCTTTACTCATAAATAAAGTTTGATAAATAATGAGGACCATTCCATTAATGAATTGTATGATAAAATTTTATCTTCCAAATACATCACCATTTTTACTACTATATTAATACCTAATACAAATATTTTTTCAATTTTTTTGAATTGAAAAAGTATAAATCTATCTTACAAAATTTATAAGATTTTTTTTTTGAAACCTGGAAGGTATGGGGGGTATAAAATTACTTTTATGTAGGTAATTGATCCTAATTTGGACTAAATTTCTATTCTAAAATATAAATTTCAGAAAAGGATTTATATGACATCAGGAACTATCACAAAAACACAAATCCATCCAAAACTCAAAATCCTATTCCTTTTTTCAATCACGTTACTAGTATTCCTGATCATATATTTTTTTCTTCCAGTCCGTACGCATTGGATAGAAATTTACCGTCCCGCAACACTAAGGATACTAAGTGGAAGAAATCCGTATGATGGCATAAATTTTTTTAACCCTCCTTGGGCGTTAATTCCATTGATACCTATTGCAATTCTTCCTGAAAAGTTAGGCAATGCAATTCTTGGAACAATAACATTATTCTCTTTTGGTTACACTGCATTCAAGCTTGGTGCGAAGCCTTTAACCATATTTTTCTTCCTGACATCACCAATAACTTTATACAATTTGATTCAGGTTAATGTAGATTGGTTAATTCCCTGGGGTTTATTATTGCCACCTCAAATTGGATTGTTCTTCATATTAATCAAACCACAATTAGGTGCGTTTTTAGCTTTGTATTGGTTTTATGATTCATGGAAAAAAGGTGGTATTCGATTGGTATTCTAAGTATTTATTCCTGTCTGTCTTTGTTTTATTTTATCTTTAGTAGTATTTGGAAATTACATTCAAAAGGCAACATTGGTTTTCCATGATCCCAGCTTTACCTTTTGGCCAGTTTCAGTTTCAATTGGTCTTGTTATTTTAGTTTTAGCTTTTAGAATGAAAAATGGTGCTCTTTCTATAAGTGCAGCACCCTTGTTAACTCCTTATATTCAACCATATTCACTTCCTCTGGCAATTTATGGCCTTCTTCCAGATCAAGTACTCGCAAATACATTTATTCTCGGACTTTGGTTCATATTCTTTGATCCATCAAGACAATATATATTCCAGCGATTGATTGAACCAGTTATTAATTTATTTTTTTCCTTATATAAAATCGTTTCATAGATATCAGTTTAACGTCATTAATTTTTTTTAAATTGGCTAAGGTTGTTTTGTATTTTCTTAATTAAATTTCTTACATTTCGATGTTCGAAATCATTCTACTAATAAATCACCCTCCTTCTCCCCCATGCCCCTCACCCTCCGTCCCTTTACCCTTCAGGATATCCCCCTCCACCAGCAATGGTGCCAGGCCATTCATGCCGAGCGATATATGTCCCGGACTGCACCCCGCTTGTTTCTCGAACAAGGCATCATTGCATCGCCCCTCTTTTTCTGGTCGATTATTTTAGTGGACGGACTGGAAACTGGCACGCTATGGTTGGAAAAAGCACAGCCCGCAGATAAGACGGCCACCCTGGGTATTCTACTGGGTGCCACTGCTCAATTCGGACGCGGCATCGGCCAGCAAGCCATTCCTTTGGGCATCCAACAGGCTGCCAGTCAGCTTTCATTCCACATGGTCACTTTAAACGTCAGGCAATCGAACTTGCGCGCGATTGCCTGTTATCAAAAATGTGGTTTTCAAATTGTTAAAGAAGGCAGGAAGGTCATCTCACCCCAGGAGAGTATTCCCTTTTATGAAATGCAGCTGCAGTTCAACCCTCAATCCGGTTGATAGGGTCTGGCAAAACGGTCTTTATAGGCGTTATTGGCTTTGAGTTGGCTATTCCAATTGCCGTCAAATACCCCAAATTTCGCCAGGATCGGAAAGATTGGTCCCATAAACCCTGGTATGCGTTCCATCCCGGCAATTTCCTTCACCAACTGCGTATCCAATCGCTTGGTTTTTCCCAGAGCAACGCCTAACATTTCCATTTTGGATAAAAGAGGCTGGATGGATTGTTCCGGCATCAACTGCATACCTTCACTGCCGCCCTTCACGATAGTACCGGCATGCGGGCAGCCCAGACGTTTTGTCAGTTTGGCAAGGTACCGTTCCACATAGCGGGAATGGAGGGCTTCCGGGAATCCGGAATGCACAAGAAAAGCCATGACAGGAGCATGGCTTGATCCTTTGAAGTCTTGCAGGGATTCGATAAAACCTTTCACTTGACCCGGCATGGCATCCACATATAAAGGAAAAGCCAGCAGAATCACATCGGAAGTAGTCCAAATTTCTGTCAGATTCATCAGAGGTACCAATCGATTCAGGTAGACCATCTGAGCCTCATTGTCAGGCACAGAGTCAAATCCTTTCATCAAAGGTATCATCATTCGGGTGGTGCTGCTTTTTTGTCCCCGAGGGGAACCATTAATGACGGTTAATTTCATCACACACCTCCTGCATGTCCTCGTCTGTGGTAAAGGTAAATTGAAGTGTGGTCTTCATGTTCCTGGCTACACGTTCAAATAGATCGCGGACAATTTCGATGTCCTCTGCATCCGTATCAGTTTCTTTATCCAGCAATAGGCCCATTTTGGGATAAGCCCTATAGCGTGCCTGATGATGACATTCACCGTGATCCAGCATGATGTATGGATGCACTAGAGGAATCATGCGGTCCATGAATTGTTTCAATACGGCGCTGGGATATCCCAGGATCAGGGGAGAAGCCAGGATTAATAAATCGGCTTTCATAATCTGACGCAAAACAGATTCCACGTCATCTTTGTGCACACATTCTCCTGGTGTCTTCACCCAGCAGGTCCAGCAACCCAAACAATGCTTGACCTGTAAATCACGCAGAATCACTTGCTTGACTGAATTTTCATGAATTTCAAGTGCGCGGCTCAATTTCTGCAAAGAAGGTTCCAATAAAGCCTGTTCTGTTGGAGACCCATTTAAAATTATTATTTCCATTCTCTTTCCACCTATCCTATGCTCTGAATCGATCTACTTAGTAATTAGTGCCCATTGAAATCGTTACCCTCATCAGGTATACGGAAATAAGTCGTGATTGTTTCAATAATTAATAATCCAATATCCTAGCCAAATATATTATGGCCGATGGGGCGAAAAGATTGACAACTCTTTCCGTAGATTGGATAATTATATCCAACTTTGAGAAGAGGTCTTTCATGCGAAACTTCACGCGAACTTTTATTGCTGCCTGGTACTTATTGGGCTGGCTAAGCCATGTCTATCTGGCCATCTTCAACCCACAGATTTATGACGTTTTTGGTACCACGGCTTTGATTCCCGGTTATCAATCCTTTTGGCACCAGTTCATCATGCCGCATATTTCCATTTTTGCTTTCCTGCTGGCAGGTTTTGAAATCCTGGTGGGCATTTCATTAATCAACAAAGGTCATTGGGTAAAAATCGGCCTGATTTTCTCCATTCTCTTCAATCTATTTCTGGTGCAAATGGGGTTGGGCATGGAAACGCAGGGTTTTTGGAGTGATTTTCTCATCAACCGCCTGCCCAATTTGGTTTTCATCGCCTTGCAGATTCCCCTATTTTGGGGATCCAATCCAAACACTATTCTAAAAACCTTGCGAAGTAAATTTAAGAATTAGGTGCCGTGCGATTTAGTTTTCAACGATGAATTTGACGGCAAAAATTTTTCTGTCTATACCTTATAATAGAATTGGTTGTAAATCAGATCAAAATAGCGATATACTACAATCTATAACCTTCATCACTCGATGAAAGTCAATCGCAAGGGGTTTTTGACTTTGCATTTGGATCAATACAGTTTAGAATAAAATAAGAAATCAAACTAATATTTGGAGGGTATCAATGACTGAACAATATGTACAACAACCTGAAGTAACCAGCGATGATCGCTTATGGGCTCTATTGGCCTATCTCCTTTCCCCAATCGTACCGGTTATTATCCTTTTAATGGAAGAGAAAAAGAATCGTCCATTCTTAAAGGCGCATAACATCCAGGCTTTGGTTTGGGGCGTTGTTGGCTGGGCTATCAGCACCTTGCTTGCACCTGTTGCTTTTATCGGCTGCATCATCGGTATTGTCTATCTCATCATCACCATCATGTGGGCTCTGAAAGCCAACAAGGGTGAGTATGTTGAAATTCCCGTCATCACCAACTTCGTCAAACAACAGGGTTGGGCATAAGTAATCCGCTTGCTTAATAACAAAAAGGCTGTGCATAATACAGCCTTTTTGTTTGTTTTATTGCAGATTTATTTATTTCATGCCGCCAAGCGTCAGGCCACTGACAATATGCTTTTGTAACAGGAGGTAGATGATGGACACGGGGAGTGCAACCATCAGGGCCATAGCCGCAAAAGCCGACCAGGAAGTATCACCGGACCACTGGCCTGTCATATTGTACAGAGACATGGCCAGGGTAAAACTTTTGGGATTGGAGAGGAACTGCCAGGAATAGGCGAACTCTGTCCAGCCGGTGAGAAAGCCAAGAAACAAGGTAATAGCCAATGCCGGACGTGCCAGAGGCAAAATTACATAGAAAAAGATTTGGTTATACGAGGCACCATCGATGCGGGCAGCATCCGATAAATCTTTGGGAATTGTGTCAAGATATCCTTTCAAATTCCAGATAGCAAACGGAAGTGCACTGGATATCATTGCCAGCCCCACCCCCAGCAAAGAATTGCGCAAATTAAATACCATATCACCGATATTAAACTGAATGCGGTTCAGCATCACAAATAACGGCGCTATGGTGGCAATGGAGGGCAGCATCAATACCGTGATCACCATCATCATCAGTGCCTTGCGTCCAGTAAATTGGAAACGTGAGAAAATATACGCCGCCAACACACCAACCAATACCGAAAACAAGGCAACCCCTCCCGCCAACAACATAGAATTTCGTGCCAGTTCCAAAAAAGTTACCGGGTTGGCAGTCGGACGGGTTAGCACTCTCTGGTAGGCCTGCAAAGAAATTTCAGGGGGAAAAAGAGTTGTCGGGCGAGCCAAATTGCGTGCGTCCAGCGACATACCCACCACCCATAAGATCGGGAAAAGAACTGTAAAGGTGATGAACAACAGCAATAGTTGATAAAGTAATTGCTTGCCAAGGGTCATTTTAGCTAACATCGTAACTCTCCGTTGCCCGGGTTACCCGGTTGGTCATCAGGGTCAGAATCAATAACACAAAAAAGATCAACACACTAAAGGCAGCTGCCATACCGTATAAACGCTGTTCATTGACCAGCCGATATGACATGGTGACCATAATTTCTGTCATGCGCAGCGGGCCGCCGCCAGAAACAAAATAGATTAGGTTGAATAAATTAAAAGTTGTGATGATGCCGTACATAGCCGCCGGAATCATGGCAGGACGAATCAACGGCAGGGTGATATTCCAGAATTGCTGGCTATTGGAGGCACCATCGATTTCAGCTGCTTCATATAAATCAGACGGAATGGATTGCAGGGCACCGGTAGCGACAATGGTCATAAACGGCCATCCAAGCCAGATATTGGTTAAGAGCAATGCAAAATAGGACAACGGCAGCCAAGAAATAAATGGAATCGGCGGAACAATGGATTCAAGCCATCGGATGCGGAACACCTCTGGTGCAACATTGAAAATAGCGCCAATATTCGCCATGGCCATGTTGATAGCGCCCGAATCCTGATCAAACATGTTTCTCCACACCACCGCCACCACCAGGGAAGGCAAAACAATAGGTAGAACATAAATTGCCCGATAGAGTGTCTTAAACCATAATCCTTTTTGATTTAACAATACCGCAATAAAAATACCAATGGAAATATGAAAAATCACATTGGTGAATGTCCAGAACAGATTGAACCATAATAGTTTCCAGAAATTAAAGTTAGCCAATTTGGCTGCGAGTTTTCCGGTAAAAATATCAAGATAATTATTAAAGCCCACATAATTGGGGGGCGGTGAATTCCAGCGGATATTTGCGATGCCGTAATCGGTAAACGACATCCAAACTTGATAGATTAACGGGTAAAACGTGATCACCCCCATAATGAGGATAGCGGGAGACAAATATGCAAGGATGACTCTGGTTCTGCTGGTTTTTTCCCACCAGCGTTGGAAATTGCCGGGTTTATGTAAGGACGTATCAAGTGTACTCATAAGCCGTTCCCATCCTGTCGAGTGAGTCCGAGGCAAGGCGTACTGGGGAGGGCCAATTGGCCCTCCCCAAGCTATCGATTCGGATTATTTTCCGCTTGCTGAATTCATAGCTGCACAGGCTTCAGCTACTGCAGCTTCCGGTGTCAAAGCGCCTTCTACAACTTTGGTCCAGGCATCTCCAAACGGTGTCCAGAAGTTGGCAAATTCCAAACTTTGCGGCCGCGGGAAACCGGAGGCAGAAGCCTCTGCAAAGCCAGCAACCAATGGATCGGCAGCCTTTACATCCGAGCGAATGGGCACATGCCCGGCATTGTCGGTGTAATACTGCGAAGATTCCTTGTTGGTCAAATACAAGGCAACTTCCACGGCACCAGCAATATTCTTACTGTTGGGGTTGATGTAAAAGCCGTCAATGCCATTCAGTGGGGAGGCCTTCCCGGTACCGGCAGGGATCATCACTACACCCAGGTTGTCTCCCAGGTCTGTCTTATAGTCAGCCAGCGCCCAGGGGCCGTTGACAAACATGCCCGCCGTACCGGCGCGGAAGGGACCTTCCGCTTTGGCATAATCGGATTCAACAACGGCACCGGCAGCCTTAAGATCCAGAATATACTGCATGGCTTCCGCCCAACCGCCCTGATCGGCAATACATTTTCCACTGTCATCCATCAACTTGCCGCCAAAGGCACCGGAAAAACCGAACATGTGATAAGCACCCAGGAACAAATTGAGGCTTGTGCCGTCCTTGACCATGTTAAGTAATTCATCTGTTGTTGTGGGCGGGGTGGACACGAGGGACTTGTTATAGTACAGGGCTACGGCCTTGGCAGATTCGGGTACGCCGTATAAAACGCCGTCGACCTTCATACCATCTACTGCCACCTGAGCCACATTGGTCAGTTTTCCGGCTAGCAAATCATCCAGCGGAGCTACCAAACCTCCACGAGACCAATTGCCCAAGTCATCATTCGGGGCGACAAACATGTCCGGGCCAGAACCTGCGGATACCTCAGTTTGATATTTATTAAAGATCTGATCAAAGGGAATCTGCAACACATCGATTTTCCAATCGGGATTCGCTGCAACGGCTCGTTTCACCAGCTCATTAATGGTCTCTTCTTCCTTTGAGCCGGTTTGATAAGCATGCCACAAGGTAACCGATACCGCGCCCTCACTGGCAGCCGGTTTGGCTGCCGGAGCACAGGCAGACAACATGAACGACAAAATAATAAGCATACTGATGATCATCAAAAACGTTCTTTTCATTCTTCCTCCTTTGGGTTAATCACAAGGTGCAAAAAAATTTGCTTCCAAGAATAAAATACCAGCAAAAGGATTCCGCAATTGGATGTTTTTTGAAAACCTTAATCAGCTCTCCATAAATCGGAGATAATTAATTGTGCTTATGTATGTCCGCTTCATTCAGACAATTGTAGCTATGTTGCTGGAAAGAATCTGGATGTATGTTTTGGTGTTCCAGATGACTACGATCAGTGGAATCTTGATCGATGGTAAATTCTCATGATCCGATTATGAAACTCCCTCCTCTGCCTTTCAAACTAAATAACTAATTTATCATTCACAGTCAATCATGTGTAAAACAGGAGCACTTATACATAATATAGCAGAGTTTATTGAGATTGCAAGCCGGTTTATAGGTTTGTCTAACAATATCTTATACAGAAAAAACATTGAAATCCAAATATGTTTTTGTGTCCGTGCTGTTGGGCGGTACTGTAAGAGATTCTGGATTCTAAACCATCCAGCCCAACACACTTTTTGCCGATAGGGTGCCAATAGGGGTGGGGACGTGTGCCTGACAAGATAAAACCCTCTTCCGCTCACCAGACTTTGGTTTGGGGCGTTGTTGGCTGGGCTATCAGCACCTTGCTTGCAGCTATAAAACTCAGCCGTCAAATTCTCCACGCAAATGTAACCAAATATGAAGTGGTGCATCCAATAGCATAGAACAATGAATTATTCAATTTTTCTTCCGGGAGGATGAAATGAAAATCAAAAAAAATATGGGCTCCGTGGATCGCATCGTTCGGTTGGTTTTGGTAGCGCTGGTCGCTGTACTTTATTTCATGAACGTCATTTCAGGGACACTGGCCCTGGTACTAGGCGTTCTGGCGGTTGTTTTCTTAATCACCAGTCTGGTAAGTTTTTGCCCCCTGTACACCTTGTTTGGAATTTCAACCAATAAAAAATCATAAAACGTTAAGTCTCCAAAGAAGGTACAGCCCGGGATTTCCGGGCTGTTTTGATTAATCCTCGCGATCCAGAAATTGTTGAATAAATTGGATAAAAGCATAACAATCCTCAAAGGTGCTGACCAACCCCACCGAGATTCGCACAGCACCGGTGCTTTTATCATCTATGCAGCGGCGAAAGTCCTCGTATTCCATGCGTGGTTTTAGGGCAAAGCAGGATTGCAATTCCCCGGAGGATAACCCCAAAGCCAGTTCCCCACCCCCCGGATTACAAAAGCATCCGGTTCTTAAAGAGATGTTTAGCGCGTTGGCACATTGTTCCACGTAAACATGATCCATGAAATGTCCTTGCGGATCAAATATATTAAAAGTGATCGTTCCGCCACGCATGAAGGTATCCAAGGGGCCATAGATTTTCACCAGCGGATTTCCATTTGCATGTTTCAAACGATGCAGAACCTCCAACAGCCAGCCGGTTAAACACCTCACCCGCTCATGGATCTTCTTGATTCCAATGTTTTCCAGGTGCTGCAAACCAATTTCCACTGCCGGCAGGGTCAGGAAATTTATCGTTCCATCTTCAAAGCCTTCCGCGCCTTCATGCAGGAAATGTTTATCCCCCTGCACCGAAGCCACGGTGATGGTGCCCCCTGCAAACCAGGGCCGCTTCAATTTTGCCAGCGCACTGCGCCGGGCAAGCAATGCCCCAACGCCGGTTGGATAGCCAAACATTTTGTAGAATGAGATGGTCACAAAATCAGGGTGGATCTGACCCAAATCCAGACGATTGGTCGGCACAAAGGCAGCACAATCCAACAGGACGTCCCAGCCTAAAGACTGAGCTTGCTCAATCCAGCTCAGGGTATGCTGTACACCGGAAAAATTGGATTGCGCCGGGTAAGCAAACAAATTGTGGTCAGAAGGGTTTGCACCCCGCAACATGGCAGCTAATTTCTCTTCATCCATGCGCAGCTCAGGCGGTAATACCGGCACGTACTGTACAGCCGCGCCTCTTGTGCGGGCAAATTCACGGATGCCATTCACAGAGTTGTGATTGTCGAAAGTCAATAAATAGGATCCGCCGGCAGCAAAAGGATAGGACTCCCCAACCAGTTTCAGGGCACCGCTGGCGTTGGCCGTAAAAACACATTCATACTCGTCGGGCGAAGCATTGAAAACCCTAAGCACATAGGATCTCACCCGATTAACGATCTCAGTCATCGCCCGGGAGGTGGGATTGGTGGAATGCGGGTTTCCAAAGATGTGGCTGTCCAACAATGCCGCGTGCCGGGCAATCTGCGAAGAGGCATACAACCCCGCCCCGGTATAATCCAGGTAAACCTGATGGCTGCTGTCCAATAGGGTGTATTCTGTAGCGCGTAAACCATCCAGCACCCCTGTTTCCAGGTAAGTTGGATAGTGTTTTAAAAATTTGGCTTTGTCCTGAAGAAATGCGGGGGACGTCAAGGAATTTTCGGCACAATCAGAAATTGGTGAATTCATCAGGTCTCCATACCTTTATCCGGATTTTTGTTTTCATTCCATGAATATGAATAAGGGTCGTGCATTAATAAGTGGCAAAGGGTGTATTGGAAAATGGAATGTTGGGGAAACGCTTCAAAGCCTGCAACACTCGCTCCCGTGAACGGGTGATCTCCCCTTGAACCATCTTTTCAGCCTGGTCAGTATTCCTATCCAATAAAGCCTGCGCCAGGGCACTATGATCCAGGCTCATTTCTTCCGCACTGTCGCGATAATCCAAGCCGACATGAAAAACACGGTTCAATTCATCCAGCGTTTTTGAGATGCTATCCGCCAGGCGTTGGTTGCCGCTGGCCATGGCGATTTCATGGTGAAAGCTGGCATTTTGCGCTAAAAATTCGGTATAGGAACCAGGATCTTTGTAGGTATAGGTGAAATTTGCAGCGTGTAAAATGGCTTTTAGCTGCGCGATGGAACCCCGGGCAGCCGCCATCCGTACCGCAGAGACTTCAAGAATCATGCGCATCTCATAGATTTCTTCGATGTCCTGCACGGTAATCAAACTGACAATGTAGCCCATGCGAGGCACCGATTGCACAAATCCTTCCTGGGCGAGCTGGCGCAGGGCTTCCCGGATAGGCGTCACCCCGACCTGGTAAGCTTGGGTTAAGGCTGCCTGCCCAATCATCTGGCCGGGCGCCAATTTGCAGGTGACAATATCATTTTTAATGAATTGATAAGCCTGCTCAGAAAGGGGTTGCTTTAGACTCATGAGTGGTTCCCTTATTGTTTTGCTAATATATCAATAATATACCAACAAATCGTATCCATGCAAAGGGGTTTTTTGAGTAAATCCTCGAAATTCGGACCCTTTCCTCTTAGCCAAAAACTTATCCGGTGAATTTTATGTTCCTGTGTTATAATTTATCGTTTGGCTCGTACCAGGTAATCATATAAACATGCTTGGTTTAAAGAGCCTCGCCATACCCATGGCGGGTTCTTTTTTTTATTGTAGGAGTATTAAATGAGTTTATCTTTTGAAAAAATGGGGCTGAAGCAAGGGTTACTGGATGCCATCCTGAAACTTGAATTCGATCAGCCCACCCCCATCCAGATGGAAGCCATTCCGATCTTACTGGAAGGAAAAAGCGTTTTGGGACAGGCCCAAACGGGTACCGGCAAAACCGCTGCCTTCGCCCTCCCCATGCTGCAACAAATTGATCCTGAACTTGGAAAAATCCAGGCCCTGGTCCTCGCCCCCACCCGGGAGCTCGCAGTCCAGGTTGCTACTGCTACAAACCAGATGGCTGGTGAAACACCCATCCGCGTTTTGCCTGTGTACGGTGGTCAATCTTATACCATTCAAACCAAACAGTTAAAACGTGGCGTGGAAGTCGTTGTTGGCACCCCCGGCCGTATGCTTGATTTGATTCATCAGGGCGTGCTGGATCTCAGCAGCGTTCGATACGTGGTCCTGGACGAAGCGGACGTCATGCTCGAAATGGGTTTCATCGAAGATGTGGATACCATTCTGGCCGAAGTCCCCGAAGACCGACAAATGGCGCTTTTCTCTGCCACCATGCCGAAAGCCATCCGCAAATTGGCTGAAAAGCATATGCGAAATATCACCGAGATCAAGATCAGTCCCAAGCAAGTCACCGTGGCTGAAACCGAACAGCGCTACTACCTGTTACGAGAAGAAAACAAAAAGGCAGCCCTGATTCGTCTGCTGGAGCTGGAAGATGTTTCCAGCGCTTTGATTTTCTCCCGCACCAAGATTCGCACCCAGGAACTTTCGGATGCCCTCTCCTTGATGGGCTACCGCGTGGACGCGTTGCACGGCGACTTAAACCAAAGCCGGCGCGAGTATGTGCTCAATCGATTCCGCAATGGAACCAATAACATCCTCATCGCCACCGATGTGGCCGCCCGTGGTTTGGATATTGATAACGTCTCCCATGTGATCAATTTTGACGTCCCCGCGGATGCCGAAGATTATGTGCATCGTATTGGCCGGACCGGCCGAGCCGGACGAAAAGGCGTTGCCATCACCTTTGTCGCTCCCAGCGAGCGCGGCCGCTTTTTACGCTTTGAATCCTATATTCATCAACCGATCAAATCTGCCAACATTCCTTCCCGTGAAGAAATTATTGCCCACCGCGAAGAGCAGTTCATTGCCAAACTGACCGCTCAATTAGGCAAAGGCAAAATCGCCAGCGAACGCAACATCATTGCCCGACTGGAAGAAACCAGCTTTGACCTGGTCGAGATCGCTGCCGCAGCCATTCGCCTGGCCCGAATCAATGAAACCAGCGTATCCGTGGAAGAATTTGCTGCGCCTACCATGCCCAAAAAGTCTTTGTCCGGAACTCCTCAAAAGGAATCCTGGAAATCGGGCAGCAAAATCAACCGTAACAGCAGCGGCGAAGGCAAAAAGAGAGACGTACCCTCTAGCAAAAAACACCGCAGCGGTGATTTGGAACCCGGTATGGTCCGTTTACGCATGAACCTGGGCAACGCGCATGGCTTGCGACCTGGGGACGTGGTTGGCGCCATCGCCAGCGAAGTGGGTATTCCTGGCCGAGCCATCGGCGAGATTAATATTCAAAGTGATCACACCTTCATCGATGTGGCAGAACAACATGCTGCCAATGTGCTGAAAGCCAGCACCGGGAAATACAGCCTGCGCGGGAAACCCGTCATGCTGACCCGAGACGCCTGATAGGCGTTGGGGAATAAAAAACTAAAGCGCTTACTGAAAAGCGCTTTTTTTTTAATTTCTTTAGTGGAATAAAGATAAATGCGTCGTACTTGAAAGTGATGCAAATCATTGTGAATTGAGAATATTGTGAGAGTATTCCTGAAAAGGTTGAACGGGATGAACTTCATTTTCTTTTTTTGAGATCCTATTGGAAAGACTTTATACTTCCCCATATTTTATCCACTGGAACTAATGGTTTTCTGCATACGAGTACATTAAAGCGGGTGAATCCAATATATTTATGTAGAAAGACAGCCTTCTGCTCGCACTCGTCAAAAAAGACAGACATTAAGTTTGGTCTACTTGAGACAATGATCATAACGTCCCAGGAATATCCCGGCCCCCAAAGATAATAGTTTAACGAGCTGCTAACTGCATGGGGAAGCTCGTACTGCGGACCAAACTGGTCTACCGCTCCGGCTGTTGCGTACAAATCTGTATAAATTCCTGCCACCGCGCGTTCTTCCGCGGGAAGCGCATGATAGACATCCGCAACCATACGAACCAGTTCATCCCATTCGGTACGACCGCTGAGAAATATCGGAGGGTTATTTGTGTCAAAGTTAAACTCCCTCAGTGGCTGATACAGGAATTGAAAAGGGCGGATAATCGCTGGCAGAGATTCAATCGGAATAACCGGTAAGGAAAAGGAAATATTGACCAATCCTGCGGCCAGCATATACATCGGAACAACGGCTTTCACCCACTTTCCCCAACTCAATCTTGTAATACCTTCTTCCGTAAATACCGCGCCCGCAGCAAGAAGCGGTATAAAAAGTTCTATGATCATTCGAGCTGTTGCGTGCAACTTAAACAACAACGCAAATGTGACCAGGAACAATATGCCCAGGAAACGGTAGTTCACACCGTTCAATCGTCGAAAAATGCGAACCAGCCCGACTAACCACAAGGGTAAGAGAAGTGGACTTACATACATCAGGATATTGATCAGATATTGCTGTAAGGAAGCCTGATACACCCGCTGAGATCCGTAATTCATCCAGTATTCAAGGGTTGGCCAGTGATTGGCAGATTGCCAGAGAAGATAGGGTGAGACAAGAACCAGGCAAAGCCCTGCTCCTAACCAAGGCCAGGGCGTGATCAAATCCCTCCGGTATTTCGAAGCGAGAAGCGCAACCAAAAAACCTGGTCCCAAGAATAATAGGGTCATTTTGGTCAGGCAGGCGAGCCCCGCGAGGAAACCCAATACAATCCATAACCTTTTGTTCCCTGTTCGAAGAAATCTTACCAGGCAGAACAGAAAGGCCGCCAGGATTAATTGGTCGATGCTGTCATAACAGAAAATGGAATCGACCATTAACCAGCCGGGAACGACGATGAATCCAAGCCCGGTCAGTGCAATGGCAAACGTTTTTCCGCCGAATTCCTTTGTGATCAGGCAAGCGAAAACCAATGTGAACGCGCCAGCCAGCGCGGGCACGATATGCATCGCAAATAAGGATTCCCCCAAAAGGAAACGGCTGAGCGCCACCAAGGCAGGCACAAGTGGTGGCAGATCCACATAACCGAATGCCAGGTGCCGGCTTAAAGCAATCGTGTAAAGCTCATCAAAAAAGAAACCATACCCAGGGGCAATGTACAGGTGCAATACAAATTTCACCATTGCGCCGACAAGGATAAACAAAGAGACGCGAGAAAGTTCGAAGGATTTAATCCATTTCATCATAAGACCCCTGACACTGAATAGAGAGTAATTATTTAATGCCGCCCAACCGCAAGCGCGGGATTTGTCGAACAAAACCGCCAGGTGCCGAATCCGCTCGCTTGCCTCGCGTTCTTGGTGGGGTTGGGGCCGCTTCTCTGAAAGTGTGGGCGAATGCCTGCACTTGTCCGGTGCACGCGGTGTTGAATAGCTTCATTTTCTCTATTTCTTGCTTGCTACAATGAAACACTCAGTTATTGGATGAACTGACAAACTTTCATTTTCAATGATTTGGAAATTCTCATTCGTTATTGATTCTGCTAATTTGGAAGTGCTATAAAAAATTATGTGAGGAAGAAGTCCTATGTGAGATAAAAGGAATATTGGGATATTAAGCAGGATGCTGACAAATGTCTTCTCTCCCAAGCAGGGTGTCGCAGAGATAAAAATGCCTCCTGGTTTCAGTAACCGATTGATCCTGCCCATAACCCGTTTGGAGTCTTCCGCTAAATGTAATACGCTTAAAGCCAGAATTAAATCGAATGATTCTTTCTCAAGGCTTTCATCGAATATTGTCGCTTTCTTGAAATCTATATTTGTTATTTTTCGCTCAACTGCCTTTTTTTGGGCAATCTCGATCATTTTTGAAGATATGTCAATTCCGCGGGCTTCTTTAACCATGTCAGCTAATTCAATGGCTATTGACCCTGTCGCACATCCATAATCCAGAATGAGACTGTTGACCTTGAGATATTTCTTCGCTTTATCGATGATCCGGATATCGTTCTCCCCGAGTGCCACACCTGGTGTATCCCAATTTTTTGCTAATTTATTCCACATTGATTCTGATTTCAAGTTGTACCTCCCAAATTAAACTTATATTTTCACCACAAAATCAACCAACGACAGACGTACCCGGTAAGTGCGGGAAGTGGCAGAAAAAATAACCAGACGCCAAATCCGCCCGCTTGCCTCGCGTTCTTGGCGGGGTTGGGGCCGCTTCCCTGAAAATGTGTGCGAATGCCCGTACTTGTCCGATGCACATGCTGTGTCAGGCGAACTGCTTGTAAACAGACCACTTTCTATCTTCCTCAATGTAATACTGAATTTCGTGAGATGGAAATTTGCTTCGGACATCATTGATAATTTTCTCGACTATCTTTGTGTCTTTTGTGTAATAAACAAACTCACGCATACCGTCTGTAGTAATTGCTAATACATGAATTGAATTTTTCTCTTTTTCAAACTGACCGGTTAGTTCGTCTTCAATTTGATTTAGAGAATCCATTTCTTCGTTTGACGGCAAACCCACATCGTTAGGTTTTAACAAAGGAATTGTAAAACCGATACGATAGATAAATTCCTGATTGGATAAAATTTGTTTTGCAGAATCATTTCGACGCACAAATATTGGCTTTCCATTTTGCTGCCCTTGGATAATTGACCACTTTGACTCAGTCGGATATTCGCCTGACCTCTTCTGATACTTGGGCGATTCGTTGTCTCGACGGAGTTTTCCAAAATTCTGGATGCCCACAAGCAGTTTGTCAAAACCAATTGCATATGCGAACATCGCGACTGAGAGAATCGGAGGAAACACATGAATATATTTGAATGAAAAGACCTCCAGCACAAACATGCCTGCGAAGAGCAGTCCAAGAAATATTGCGAGAATTCGCATTGTAGGTGAAGGCGGTGTTGTAAATAAATTCCCGTGTTTCTTACTGTTACGATCAAGTGCCGACGCTATAACAACAAGTCCGATGATCGACCCAACAACAATCAGGACTACCAAGAGAGTCTCATCCATTTTTATGTTTACCTCCTTAGAATAATTTGCAGTTAAGTCTAAAACAAGATCCAGCTAATGGTTTGCGTTACCCGTGCTAGGGCAGGCGGCGGAACGTCGTCCAAGTGGAAAAATGCTCAGGCTTAGAAAACAGCCTGAGATTTGCGCAGACTTCCCGACGTCAGGCGCACGCTTTGTTAGGCGCGTTTTCGCATTCAGATTCCCTTGTTCCGAATCCATTTATTTTTCATTTCTGCGAACCAAATTTCTCATTGATGCGACTCAAAAGTCCACTGCCTACTAATTCGTCAGCGAACTTCAAAATTTCTTGGATTATAGTCAACACATCTTTGTTTCCAGCCCAATGCTTTTTGACAACTTCTGCGTCAACCTTGTTGAGAAGGCTATTTAGAACAACCGCCGCCACAACAACATCATCCATGTAGCCAATAGGCCCGCTTAATGCTTCTGGTAAAAAGTCAAAAGGAGTGACAAAATATACAATTGCTCCAATCAATTTGATTTTTTCGTTAGATGGAACGTCTTTATCTATTGCCAATCTGCATAAGAGATGAAATAAATCAGGTGCGGCAAGAAGGTACTCGGCAAACTTGAAGCCCGCTCCTTTTTCGTTGAGCCATGTTCTGATGGTTTCGCGCATTTGCTGATAGAAATCGACCTGGTACTTATCTACAGATATTTCTTCGGACATTGTTTTGCTCCTATGTTAGCCGAACCTGATTTGGGATTTGTTTAAAACCACGACCACAGTATTTTGGTCAATGTTTTCCTCATATGTTTTGCAATTTTCTATGCATCAGCGCCCAACGATTTGCGTCACCAGCAAGGGCGGGCGTGGACAATGCTTGGGAGCAGAAAAAAACCGAAGCGAGAAAAATACTCAAAAATGCCGCAGAATCCCCGGCGTCCAGTGCATGCTATGTTAGGCATCTTTACTTCGGATTTCATTGGATGCATATCTTTTTCTAAGGTTTACAAATATTGCGTTCTTTTTTTCAAGGGTTTGCCTTCTTTTGACAAATTCCTTATGGACCGTAATTCTTTCTTTTAATTGTTCCTTTTCGTCTTTCATTGCAATTGCCCAACTCGTAAGTGGCGCATCTTGTCCGTATTCTTGCTGAACCTTATCGATCACTTTATCAAAAGAGCTTTCCCATATCATCAAATCAGTACGAGTTATTTCTCGAATATGTTCATGAATCAAACCTATGCATTCAACATATTCCCGGATTAATGGTCGAACATCTAAACCTTGCTTATTTTGAGCTTCTTGCATTTCTTTTAATACAGCTTGTTTAAACTTACCATCCAGCTCCAGTGCCGAAACACTTATTCTAGGAATTACTGTGTGATGGAGGCGACTTCGTTCTTTATCTTCGATATCAAGCCACTCCCCTGAAAACATAATACTATGAATCGGAAAACCACGATGTTGCGCATGGTTTCTCAAAGCTTCCATAACCCGATAGCCGAAGTTCTTATCATAATAATAATTGGTTTTACCTTTGGCAATTTTGACTTTATCAGAATCCTTGCCGTAAATGGTTGTTAGATGATGAAGGCTTTGATCCAAATACATTGTGCATGCACTGAGTATATTTACAATACGCCTGGATACAATAATCCTTTCATTGCTCGTCAGGATATCATCAGTGAAACCAAAAATCATATCTCGGGACGCTATTGAAAGTAGTTCTACCTCATACTCTTGAAAATTCTCTATTAAAATATCAAAGGTTTATTCTAACAATAGCAATTCAAGCAGATTTATTCTAGCAACTTTGATGAGTTCATATTCGGCTCTATCAATTTCTATAAAACCGAGAAAACCCAAGGCGATTCTTGTAATTCCAAATTTCATAGTAGATACCTCACGGTAAGAGTTACCGGCAAAGGCGGGATTATACGGACAAAGCCACCAGACGCCGAATCCTGAAAGTGTGGACGAATGCCCGCACTTGTCCGGTGCACGCGGTGTTGGGCAGATTTTGCAAGACGATTTTGACCTTCAAGTTTCCGATAATTTCTGCATATATCTAGATAATCACTTATATTTGGGAATTTTTCGTTTTTCTCCCCTTGCGATACTAATTACTCCACTAAGGTAACCGATTAGTTGATTAACGCCGACTTGGAACAGTTCTTGTGCAGTTGCACCCTCAGGTGGATTAGCAACATATGCTTTTCTGTGCCACTCTAAATTTTGACACCAATCCTTAATTTGTTGATCTTCAAATGAGACATCAAGGGTATGGGCAAACTTGTTTCTTATTTTCCTGACCTGCTCAAGATCATTCCTGACAGGTTCATATATTAAGCCAAGACCATAAACCATTTTTATCCGACTACTAAAAGTCCCTAAAGCTTTATCAAATCCAACTATTTGTTGAACATTTTTATCATCATCGGCAAGGAAGGAAAAAAGAATATGCTCCAACAATGTGTCAAGAAAAGCCGCACCAACAATAGCAATGGCGCGATCATTCTTTTCTGTCTCGTTGAATAGCTTATGAAACTCAGCCTGTAAAGCCATGAGATCAAAATATTTTTCAAGCGCTTTACCAGAGACCAAGTAAGGTTCAAAATCATTGTCGCTATCGCGATGCACAATTATCTCCACTGCGATTCGTTGGTTTTTAATTTTATTATTTAACCACATGGCCAACTATTAATTATACGGACTCTTGATACGCTGCAATTATTCGGTATAGCCAATTACTAGAAGAATGTTTTACTGATAATAAGCTTGATTATTTCAAACAATCATTTGCTCCCCAATCTTAAATATTATACATGATCACCTTTTGAACAATAACATAAATGAGCGATCAATTAGCTGCAAAATCGAGAAAACGCCTCGACCAGAAAACACCTGTACTCAATTGAACTGAAATCCAGCATGCGTGGAGCACCGCCCCCTGTCCCCGCAGGGGAGAGTTCCATCTAGCGTTAGGGTGCAAGCCTCGCGCCCCTACGATTGCCTCGTTTCTTTTTGCATGTAGTGTGCAAGCATTATGGCTTTTTATCGCGATAACGCTGTTATTGTGTTTTTTCGAAATCATCGGCACCGGCGTAGGTTGCGGTTGAGCCGGGGTTAATAAACCAAGCCAACTTGTAAAACAACCCCGGCGAAACCCAACAGTAGACAGCCTTACCAATTCAGGTTATTAAGTGTGCTCCATTTATTGATATACATCTTTCCTAGTCAGAGGGAATAATTGTCGAGAATGTCGGGTTTCGGCGGCTGAACCCATGAATGAGTATATTTTTTTTCCGCCTCAATCACGACCTACAACCGATGATGCGGTTGAGCCGGGGTTAATAAACCAAGCCAACTTGGAAAACAACCCCGGCGAAACCCAACAGTAGACAACCTTACCAATTCAGGTTATCAAGTGTGCATTTATTGACATACCTCTTTTCCCCAATCATTGGGGAAAACTTATCGAGGATGTCGGGGTTCGGCGGCTGAACCCATGAATGAGCAACTCTGTTTCCGCCTCAACCACGACCTACAACCCATGATGCGGTTGAGCCGGGGGACTATAAACCACGCTGGCTGACTGATTATGAAGACTCCCCCATTTTTACTTACTTAGAATCAGAATTTTCGTCTATACTTTTTTATATCTTTAACTATTTCTTCCTTTTTCTGGAATCATTTGATGGAAATATCCAAACGAGTAGTAAAAAGTATTTTTGTTCCCTCCCGCCTTCCGGATGCGGACTTTGTTGCCAATCCTTATACGGGTTGCCAATTCGGCTGTCTGTATTGTTATGCCATCTTCACCTGTCGGTTTGTGGCAAAGCCGCGAAACACCTGGGGGAATTTTGTGGTGATTAAAGAAAATGCTGTGGACTTGGCCAAAAAACAGCTTGCCCGTTGGCCTTCATCAAAAAAAGGAGCGACTCTCCTGCTCAGTTCGGTTACAGATCCTTATCAAGGTATCGAGAAAGATCAGCAGCTTACCCGCGGCATCCTCTCCGCCCTGGTGGATGCCGGTTATCAAGGCAAAGTGGCCGTGTTGACAAAATCCCCGCTGGTTCTTCGGGATGTGGATTTACTAAAACAGTTGAATGCCGAAGTCGGCCTGACCATCACCACCACAGACGATAAATTAAGTCGTTTCCTGGAAGTACGTGCGCCGTTGGCCAGCAAACGACTGAGCACCCTGCAAGGGTTAACCACTGCCGGTATTAAAACCTATGCCTTTCTCGGCCCCCTGCTGCCGCATTTCCGGCTGGAGCCTGAGAAGCTTGAATCGTTATTTGAGCAGATTGCCTTAAGTGGAACCCGAGAAATCTATGCCGAACAGCTCAATTTGCCAACCCAGGTCCGCCAGCGCATCTGGCAGGAATTTTCCACGGCAAAGCCAGACCTGCTGCAGATCTATCAAAAGGCACTTTCCGCGGAACACCGTGACTTTCTTTCCAAGCTGGTACGTACCTATGCGCAAAAATACAATCTACATCTGCGCCTGAACGACGCCATCTACCACCAGGACCTCAAGACCCACTAATTTAGTCCACAACCTTTTTTTGACCCCAAACCATCCTTCTGACCCACATCAGGCGGTTTTTTATGCTTTCACCTCTCTCCAACCGCTCCTCTTTCCCCTTTGAATGACATCCCCATAGCGTCTAAACCATTTCTTCACATCTAAAGATTAAGATGAAGAAGTAAGAAAATTATGGATTTAAGGGAGTACGATGGATGAGTGTTTTGCAAAGATGGATTAAAAAATATACTGGAATTTTCCCAGAAAAAATAAGATTTTTAAGTTGGCTTCTTCCAGTCGTAGTTGTTATAGGGATTGGCCTTCTGATCGGTTTGACACCGAAACAAACCCCTGAAAAGACAAGTTCATCCCAACTACAGGAAAGCGTGGTCTCGCGGGGGGACATTTTAATCTCAGCGACGGGTACTGGTGAACTGGTTACGACAGACGAGATCAGTTTGAGCTTCCCGATTGCCGGGGAAGTCACTGAAGTCAATGTCGCCTTCGGGGATGATGTAAAGATCGGAGATATCCTGGCCAAACAGGAGAACACCGTTTCCCTGGATGCGGAAGTTGCCACGGCAAACCTGGCGGTATTAAGCAGTCAGCAGGCTATTGATGAACTGAAACTTAATGCCCAGTTGACGTTGTTGAAAGCCAAAGAAACATGGCTCAAAGCCCAACAAACCTATGAAGAGGCGTTGGAAGACTTTAAAGGGATGAACGCCTCCCGCTGCAGTTCGGATACCCTGAAAAAGTACATCACGCAGGTTGAACGAAATGAAGAACGCCTGAGCAAACAAACCGTCGGTTCAGATACCTGGTTAGAGATTAAGGCCGAATATGATTCAGCGAGCGCCAATCTGGCTTATTGCACAAGCTACACGGACCTGGAAAAACAGGCAATCGAAGCCACCTATCAGATCGCGCAAATTGATCTAGCTCAAAAAGAAGAGGCCTACAATCTTTTAGAGAAGAACGATGGTCTGGACCCGGATGAGATGACGCTTCTGGAAGCGCAATTGAATAACGCAATAATTCAGCTTGCTTCTGCACAGGAGAAACTGGATGCCATGACCATGGTTGCTTCCATTGACGGCACCATCTCTGAGTTGAATGGTCAGGTTGGCGATATTGTTTCCACCAACACCTTCATTACCATTGTCAATATGGAACCCATGACCGTGGTGGCCTATATTGATGAGAACGATCTGGACATTGTCCGGGTTGGCGAGCACGCCGAAGTGGTCTTTGATTCCTTTCCCAATATCACCCTCAGCGGTGTGGTAACTCTGATCAACCCTAAATTGCAGACAATGGATCAATACAATGTCGTGGAAGTTACTATCCAGATTGATTCTTATGAAGCTTTGAAAGACAAAATCATGCCCATCGGATTGAGTGCAACCGTGGAGATTGTTCAGGATTCTGTCAGCGATACCCTCATGGTTCCAGTGGAATCCCTGTATGCCCTGGATGAAGAAGGCGCTTTTGGTGTGTTGCTTGCCGATGGCAGCGTGGGCGGAACGATGACCCCTGTTAGCGTGGGATTAACCAACGGCACCTTTATTCAAATCTTAAGTGGACTTGCGGAAGGGGATGTCATTTATGTGGATTGGTTGAATTACCAATACCAATCATAAAGACGAGGAGACCCATGATGAAGTACTTAAAGAGCCTTTCGCGCAAACAGATCATCCTCCTCATCACCTGCCTGGTATTCATTCTGGGCACAGCTACTTTTTTTACGGTGCGAAATCTTCAAGCAAAATCCGTGGAAAGCGGCCATTCTTATAAACCTGCCACCATTGCCCGCGGCTCCTTTTCCATCACTGTATCGGGCACTGGCATCCTAATGGCAACTGACGAAGTAGGGGTTGGTTTCACCAATCAAGGCGTTATAGAGTCCATCACCGTTGAGCCGGGTGACGTTGTGTCTGAAGGGGACGTCTTAGCCCTATTAGCGGATTTGGATGAGCTGAGCGCTGAAGTAAATCGTCTGGAACTTTCGGCCAAAAAAGCGCAAGCCAATTATGAGGTTGCGCTGAAACATCCTGAAGTCGCCCTGGCAGAAGCGCAAGCGACTCTGGCCGCCGCCAATTTGGCGGTTGAAGATGCCAAAAAAGGGGCCCGCCGGGTGGGTCAGGCGCGCTGTTCGGACGACACCATTGTTGAGTATTATTTTCAGATGCTCGAATACGAAGATCAGGCTGCTGTCTGGCAGAATTATCTGGAAGCTGGCAGTGGGTATGGACACGATTATATTCTGGAACGCTTGAACCCTTTGCAGGAAAAATATCGTCTGGCATACATCAACTGGCAATATTGCCAGGGTTACACCGAAGAAGAAATGACGGATTCCGATCTTACCCTGGGGGTAAGCGAAGCACAGCAAAACTATGCCCAAACCATTGTGGATAAAATCACCGCAACCAACGGGGTGGATGAAGAAACCTTGGCCATTCTGAAAGCAGAAGCCATCCTGGCGAATCTCAAATACAGCCTGGCAAAAATGCAATTGGAAGGTTCCGTTATCACCGCACCCTGTGATGGATTGATCACTGCCGTGAATGCCAAAGTGGAAGATGATGCCGAAGTGGCCGAAATCATCACCATCGCCAGGGCCACAACGCCGGTTTTGCAATTCATCATCGACGAAAGTGATTACACCTACATGGTCACAGGTATACCCGGGCAGGTGGTTTTTACCGCCCTGCCGGAGAAAATTTTTACCGGCACTGTATCCAGGGTAGACCTGGGCATGGACTCCAGTTTTGGATTTCCATCCATCAAAGGACAATTTAGCCTGGATAACAGCCCCTATTTTGAGAACGTCACCCTGCCTTACGGCATGATGGGCACCATTACCATGACTGTCAAGGAAGTCAATCAGGCCATTGTGGTGCCGGTGGGTGCGGTATTATCTGCTTCCGATGGAACGCCCTATGTTTACCTGCTCAATTCCGGGACTCCCATCATACAGGAAATTGAGGTTGGCGTCCAAGGGGACACCTATTTTGAAGTGC
>DHVR01000084.1 GCA_002412765.1 Leptolinea sp. UBA5203
ATAAGCTAGTCGCGCCGTTGCGGGCCACGCAAAATGATATTCCTTCTTGCAACGTTAATTTGCCTAATACGAACCTTGGACCATCTATATTCTATTAAATTAACAATCATAGACAAAACTTTTAAGCATTTCTTCGTTAACAAGATCTAGAAAACGATTATTACAATGATGTCTTTATCCAATTCACAACCCCCTGATATGTTATATCGTGCCCAAACGGATGTTTTACCGTTAGCATGAATAACTTTTATTATAAATTGTGTTCTTTTCTGCCACAAAAATGCGGTGCGACACCCTGGACCTCTAAGGGCCATTCTATTTTAGAGACTGAAAACGTCTATGCGTGGCGCGGGTGAGTGTTGATAGCCCAAACTTATTGCGACCCTGACTGCGGGTAAGAAAAAACGGGGCCTTTGTACACCGCTGTTAGTAATTATAACAAAAATAGAACAATAATTCTGTAGTAAAGTAACCGAATATGCATGTTATTATTCACAAAATCATAGAACAAATGTCATATTTAGTTATAAATAGACTGGAACTAGATAACCAAATTTATTTTTGCATACCTAAAGTATCAAAATAGGAATAATCGCCAAAAAAAAGATGGTTAATTTTTTAGTTTTAGTATTTTTGGGTATCAACTTTTCCAATAAATGAAGGTTTTTCTACTCTCAAGCATCTAATAATAAAGTGATCAATATGAGGATTTAAAACAGATTGATTCAATTGTTTAAAACCGCGGATGTACCTGCCATCGAAGTCCGATGCAAACAATACAGAGAAGTATGTTTTGCATTGCACTTCTATTAATGGATGACCAAGAGGATGCAGATTATGCTATGTGAGTTGTTTTCAACTCAGCTTGTCTCTTTACGAATGACTTACTTTGAATTGAAAATTAACAACCTGGTTAATTACAATGGGATGTTGGATCAAAGGTAATATAAACTTATGAAAGGGAATAATTTTTTAAATACAATTTATGATTGTCAATGAGAAGGAGATTCTTATGAAATTTTTAAAATTTTTCATCAGGACGAGTACTAATAATTTTTCCATTATCATTTTAATAAGCTCTTTGCTGATAACCGCTTGTATTCCCCAACAAGCAGAAACTGGAAAATTTGATCAGACTACCATTTCCTTCGCCGTACCAAAGTATATCAAGGATACATACATTCCTTTGGCTGATGCTTTCGAGATTGAGAATCCTGGCATCAGTATCCAAATTGTGACACCATCCGAATTTTATGAAGTGTGGAGTGAGGCGGAATTATTCAACCTGGCTTCGGCAGCGGATACTTCTTTCCATCTTTCAAGCCAGGATTTACTAAACAACCAGGAATTTTTCTATGATCTCATGCCACTCATCGAGAGCGATCCTAATTTCGAAATGGATGATTTCTGGCCAGGCTCAATCTCTGCTTGCAGGGACGAAACGGGTAAAATAGTCGGTTTACCATTGGATCTGAATATGACCGGCATGATGGTGGATAAACCAGCGTTTGACAAGATAAACATTACTGCTCCAGCTCCGGGTTGGGGTTGGAATGAATTTGTAAATGATTTGCAAGTGTTAGGTGCTCATCAAGATTTGGTCTATCTCGATTCTCAGACCTTTTTTACATCCGTTTTGGCTGCGCAGATCGACCCATTTTTGTCTGATGAAGATGAGTTGTCGCAACGATTATGGGACTATGAAAATGCTGTGAAAGCAGGACAAATCCATGCCTATGATGAAAACCAGTCTATTGGAGAACGGCAAACCTTGCTTGATAACCAGAACCCAGCGTTGTGGGCGGCTTCATTAAACCAGGCTATCGAAGTGATCGCTGCCCAAGAGCAGACAGAACCGGCATGGGGCTTTGTACCTTATCCACTTGGCGAAGGAACAATTAGCACTTCGCCTTTTGGTTCCCGTTGTGCCATGATTAGTCAGGGTAGCCAACATCCCCATGAAGCCTGGTTATGGCTCAAATTCCTCTCAGAGCATTGGCTTGTTACTGCTGATCAGGTGGATCGTTATCAATACATTCCTGCTCGCATCTCTGTGGCAGATTCCTCCGGCTTTTGGATTGAATTGCCTGAGACAGTGGAAGATACTATCCGGTTTGGTCTGGCACACGCCTGGTATAAATCCGAGGATTCTGAACGTCTCAGTTGGATCCAACAAATATTCGATAGCGTAATGACGGGTGAAACCAATCTTCAAACTGCATTGGCAGCTGGCATGAATTCTCTCAGTCCTTCAGAAACACGAACACCGGTTCCAGCGATTGCGATTGCCACACCGCAGAAAACTTCAACCAATTCGGACAACCAATCCATTAAATTTTACTCAGATGCCATAGACCAGCTAACTATGCAGGCAATCCTGGAAGAATACCAAAAAACCCATCCGGAGATATCCATAGAACTGATTCACCAGAATAATTTTATGAATATTGATCTGGAGAACTACACCAGGAATTATGATTGTTTTTCCGGGTTGAGTATGTATGTTACCAATCTATCCTTATTTATTGAAGGTGAACTGTTGCCGTTAAATGCTTTTTTGGAACTCGAACCGGAATTAGGTGCGGACTTTTTCCCTATACAACTGAATCAATATACGCGGGATGGTGAGCTGCTGGCCTTACCAGCAACCCAAACATTGTCTACATTAACCTATAATGCTGACTTGTTGAACCAATTAGGTGTGGCCTTACCCTCGAACGATTGGTCAGTGGATGAATTTCTGAATTTGATCAATGCAGTCCCAGCACAATCCTTAGATGAAATGGTAGTATATGGGTACGCAATGATCTCTGATCGATTGCTTCTGGCAAGTAAAGAGATTGGTATCGAAAACGCAACATCTGATTTTCAATTTAACTCGGAAAAGTCAATTTCCACCGCAAACTGGTTGAAAAGTCTGGTCGACAACAATATTGTTGTCCGTAACCCATTTGATGACCCAAACCGGGTAGCAGAACTGGTCGCGACCGGTCAGGTAGCGATTTGGGACACTACATTTAATGGTTGGTTTTTCAATGGACAAGAAACGGATTTTCTCACCGGGGAAGTTGCTATGCCATTTACCTCTAAGCCCTTAAGCGTCAATCCGGGTGGGCAGGCATACTATATATCAAGGCATGCCAGAGACCCTCAAGCCTGTTGGGATTGGATCAGCTTCCTATCTTCCCAGCCGGCTGCATCGAAGTATTGGCCTGTTCGCCAAACCGTGGCTACTTCTGGAGAATGGCAATCATTGGTTGGTTCTGAAGCAGTAGAACTCTTCACAGCCATGCAAGAGCGTGGGTTGGCTTATGCGAATATGTCTCCTCAAGAACAGAACCTGCAGAAGATTTGGGTGGAAGCGATGAAAGCTATCTATGAAGGCTTACCAGCTAGGACAGTGCTATCTGATGCGCAGAAACAGTATGATGATTATCTTACCTGCATGCAAATAAATTTACCCCCTGATGCCAGTTACGACCAGATTAGTGAAATAAGTGAAGGTTGTATTGTTAGTGAGTGATTTGAATCAAACAAAGAATTATTATAATAACGGTTCTCTTATGATTAATAATGTAGGTCTTTCTACAATTAATCGTCTAAAAAATATAAATGAACAGGCTCGAGAAATCTGTTTGTTTACATATAACGACCACATACTGAAAAATACTTGCTTGCAAAGCCTTATAAAATGGGGTAATATGAACGAACAAAGGGAGGTCTGCGAGGGAATACAAATGTTCCAAATTACGTTGTTCCTCAGATTTCGCTATTTTGAGAAATCACTAGTGTTAAAAAAATATGGTTCAGAAAATGTAGTGCTTATGAATAAGAAAACAATAATAATTCTGTCCAAATTTCAATCTTTCTCCTCAAGGAAAATTCCAAAATTAAAAATCTAAAAATTTCTCTTTTGGAAAAGTGTTATTAAAACCTTATGAAATGGAACAGTTATTTAAGTACTTTTAAAAGCTGTCAATCTGTAGTAGGTTCTAATGAAGTATTTCCGATTATTCACGACGAAAAAAATTACAAATATAATCCTTATCATTCTATTCATTTCATTGTTGATAACAGCATGTAACCCACAATCTGGGGCGATGGAAGATAGTCCACGGACGACAATCACTTTCGCCGCTGCTGGATTTTTTCAAAAACAGTATGAAACCCTGATTGAAGAATTTGAATTGCAAACTCCCAGTATCCACGTCCAATTTGTACCGCTGGAAGAAGCGACACCTGGTGAATCACTGGAACATACTTTGGCAGCCTCCCTGGCAGATGTGGTAATGATCAGTCCGCCGCAAGGGCAGGATATCTACTATTATCTGGATATTGAACCCATTTTGGAAACAGATCAACTCTTTGATGCAAGCGCGTTCTGGCCAGGCTCGCTGGATGGCTGCCGGGCGGAAGGGCGTCTGATCGGAATTCCGCTCAGCATCCAGACCCTGTTGGTGATGTATAACGGAGCTGTTTTTGACGAGATTGGTCTGGAGCACCCGACACCAGGATGGAGTTGGGAAGATTTTCAAGAAGCTGCCCAGGCATTAACCAAGCGCTCGGGGGGAGAAGTAACCCGCTATGGCTTTGTCGATTATAACCATCCAACCTCGTTGCTTGCCCCGCTGATCGATGCGGTAAACCGTCAAAATGGGAACGAATATGATCCTGTAAAGCTTGCAAATGCCCTCGATTGGTATGTTTCCCTGGCACAAAATGGCCACATTCCCAGCGATTACAGTGCGGAAGAAACCGGAGAAGTGAGGGATTACATCAGTACCGGCCAAGCTGCCATGTGGGCGGATGCCCTCTCCTCATTGGAACAACGCAGGAACGAGCTGGGGGAATCCATCGCGGTTGCACCTTTCCCGCAGGGAGGCATCAATGGCAACCAGCAAACCACCCAGGCCTGGGCTTCCTGCGGACTGGTCAGCGCAGGAACGGCTCACTCACTCGAAGCACTCACCTGGCTGCAATTCCTGTCCACGCAAGGGGTTCCCGGGATTAATTCGCTGGCAATACCGGCCAACAGAGCCGCAGCCGAAGTAAGCGGATATTGGAACAGTCTGGATGTGAATACTGCTGCTGCAGCACGTTATGCGCTGGAACATGGCTGGTACGGTGCAGCTTCCAACCTACCTTTTGAACAGATCGGTCAAGCACTGAATGATGCAAAAACGGGAGAGATTAACCTGGCGGATGCGCTGGCATTGATCCGGATGGATCAAATTGCCGCGATACCGCCAACGCCGCAAAGCACTCCTTTTGCTGTTGCCACACCAAAGCCACCGGTAATCTCTGTACCTCTGTCGGACGATACCATTGTTGTCGATTACTATGGTGATTCCAGCGATCTTGCTGATAAGGAAACCATTGAAGCCCTGGCGCAAGCCTTTATGCTTGAGCACCCGGATATCATAATCCGAATCGAGGATTTCAGATCATCCGGATTGCCATATATTAATTTTGATTTAATGGCGGAAAATTATGGATGTTTTATTTATCAGTCAGGATTAGCGGATTACTATGTTTCACAATTGTATAACTTGCAACCGTTGATTGATGCGGGTGATGAGGGACAAGATTTATTGAATGACCTACCGGAATCCGAAATATTGCGAAATCAATTAAATGGTGATTTGTATGCGTTGCCGGTAGCTGATAGGCCCACAGTCCTGTACTATAACAAGGACATTTTTATTGAGAAAGGTGTTCCATTCCCGGCTTTAGACTGGAATTGGGCTGATTTTTGGCAGGCGGCAATAGCAGTGGCTTCCGAAGATGTTTATGGTTTTGTCCCCATTAATGGGCGTGAGTTTATCAACATTCTTTTGGCAGTAGAAGGAATTGAACTTTACGATTTCACCACCGATTCACCTGTGATCAATTTTAATGATCCAAAATTTCATGCTATTGTTTCCAATTTGGCAGAAATGGGGAATGATGGTGTTATTCCAACGATAGATGAGCATATCGATTGGAATAAAGGTAATACTCAATTTCGATTTAACGCAGTACAAAGTGGCAAAGCAGCCATGTGGTTGAATATGGCGGGAATAGAGTATGGTGGATACTTTCCACCTGAAACACCAATCTTCGAGGTGGGTGTTGTCCCTGTGCCATCATTCGGATATCCGCTTATGCCGATGAATAAAGGCACAGCTTTTTATATTTCGCGCCAGGCTGAAAACCCCACTGCCTGTTGGGAATGGATAAATTTCTTATCCGATAAACCGGAAGTGATAACAGGCATACCATTGCGTCAATCCATCCTTGAATCGGAGCGATATGAACAAATTGTTGGTGAGGAGTTGGCAATGGTTTATCGCGCAGTGATGGAACACCCTCGTCAGGAAATATTGGCCGATTATTCGGATAAGTATCCCAGCTACCCACTTTACTTGTGGTGGCCCGATACACTTGCTTCGGTTTTCGAAGGGGTGCCGGTAACACAGGCCTTAACCGAATTGCAGGGGAAATCGGAAGCATATTTGAATTGTGTGGAAAGTAATAGTGATCCTCTTAATGAGGATGTTTGGAAAGGTTGCGCAAAGCTGGTTGATCCTGATTTCCAATCATTACTATATTCAGAATAATCTAATTTAACCAATCACCGATTAATTCTAATTAGTACTTTCAAAGAAAACGTTAAGGATCTAACGCGTATGAGGTTGTTTATGAAAATTAAATTTGTTGATAACTCTTAATCGTAACATCTCAATAAAACGGGGTAG
>DHVR01000016.1 GCA_002412765.1 Leptolinea sp. UBA5203
CTGGAATGATTGGTGATTTAATATGACCGATCAGTCATATGACTGGGTAGTCATAAGGAGATTATGCCACAACAAACATTTTTTAATTTGCCGGATGAAAAAAGGCAGCTCATTCTGGATCTGGCCATTGAGGAATTTGCGCAACATGATTACAAAAACGCCTCTATTTCCAATCTGGTTGCCCGGGCAGGGATTGCCAAGGGGAGCTTTTATCAATATTTTGAGGATAAACGCGATTTATACCTATATCTAATTCAAATCGCTGGTGAAGAAAAAAAACGCTTTTTGGAACAAAAATCACCTCCTAATCCAGGTATGCACCTGTTTGATTTCCTGCGCTGGGCGATGAGTGAAGGCGCTCGCTTTGAGTTTTCCAATCCTTTGTTGGCTCAGGTAGCCTACCGTGCCTTATTCAGTGATCGACCCTTTGGGGATGATCCATTTAATCAGTTGCAGGATATGGTCATGGCATATTACCTCAGCCTGGTGCAACTGGGAAAATCACAGGGTGTAATCGAAGGGGATCTGGATGATTCGCTGGTTGTTTTTCTACTCAGCACGATATTCAACAATTTCGGTAAATTTGTTTTGGAAAGTCAAAAAATCGCGCCTACAGATCTGGCCAGCGGATCGGTAGATTATCGTTCTGTAAATATGGATGAATTAGCTGGGCAATTAATCGCTATTCTTCAACGCGGGCTGGCACCCAGAAATTAGAAAGCAAAAAAACCATCATATTTTGATGTTATTGTCATTAAAGGAGCGCTCATGTTAGCAGTTAAGAATTTATCTCACGATTATGAAGGAAAAGGAAATTACGCCGTCCGGAATGTTTCGTTTTCCATTCCGGAAGGAACCATTTTTGGTTTCCTGGGTCCCAGTGGGGCTGGGAAAAGTACGGTTCAAAATATTCTGATTGGGCTTTTACCTTTACAGCAGGGAGAAGTCACCTACGCCGGTAAATCCATTCGCGATCAGGATGCAAAGTTTTTCAACCAATTAGGAGTTTCCTTCGAGCACCCCAATGTATATGGTCGCTTAACCGGTTATGAAAACTTGAAGTACTTTGCAGGCCTATTCGATGTTCCCACCCTGGATCCGCTGAAACTCCTTGAAGCTGTTAATCTCACCGAGGCAGCTCATCGCAAAGCCAGCGCTTATTCAAAAGGTATGCGTCAACGGCTGGTATTTGCCCGTTCATTAATCAACAATCCCAAAATGCTTTTCCTGGATGAGCCCACCTCCGGTTTGGATCCCAATACCGCAGCCATCATAAAGGAGATCATTCTACAAAAGAAGAAAGATGGCTGCACCATCTTCCTGACTACACATTCCATGGCAACTGCCGATGACCTGTGTGACACCGTTGCTTTCCTGAATGAAGGCAAAATGGTAGCCATGGATTCACCCCGGAACCTGAAGCTGGCATATGGGGAACGCTCGGTGCGGGTTGAATATGGTGATAATGGACGGGTTTTGGAACAGGTCTTTTTCCTGGATAAGGCGGAAGATCACCGTTTATTCACGGATCTGGTTCAATCCCAGCGTATACAGACCATTCATACCCAGGAAGCAACCCTGGAACAGATATTTATGCGATTAACCGGCAGAGGTCTGGCATGAAACGCTTCATTTCAATGTTTATGCAGGACCTGATTCTGGCAAATCGCAATGGTCTGATTTTGGTAACCGGAATTCTCCTGATTGCCATGCTGGCGCTGGTTTTATTCCTGCCCAAACAGCTAAAAATTCACAACGAAATGATCCTGGATCTCAGTCAGGGAACTATTCTGGCAACTTATTTGAACAATCAGGGTGTCGGTGAAGATGTCGTTTTTATCGAGGAACAGGAATTCAATCAAAAGCTTGAAAAACAACCCAATAAAGTTGGGGTTATTTTCTCTGGTGATTTGGAAAATCCGGTGTTTGCATTTCTGATCAATTCCCAAATCCCAATGGAGAATATTAACTTGCTGAAAGCATCACTCGACAGGGCAATTCTTGATCTTCGCGGAGAATCTACAGCAACCATACCAGTGAGATTTTTACGGGGTGTTATGCAAACACCTCCGTTAAATTTGAAGATTATCCCAATTGCCCTGGTATTCGAAGTGGTCCTGCTCGGATTTTTCTTCGTCTCTGTGATGATGTTTCAGGAAAAGCAGGAAGCCACCTTGCGGGCCTATCGCGTTACGCCGGGAGGCGCATGGAACTACATTCTTTCCAAGAATTTGCTGTTCATTGTGCTGAGTATTGCCTATGGCTTGCCACTGCTGCTGGTTGGATTTGGTCTCAGCATCAATTATGGCTTGATCCTGCTGTTGGTTGTGATGACAGCTTCGATGATGACGCTGATCAGTCTTTTCATTGCTGTATTCTTCCGGAATTTATCGGAATGGTTCTTTGTGGGTGTGGCTGTCCTGGTAATTAATTCTCTGCCTTCAATCTCCTATGGAATTCCCAGCTTCTCACCGGCCTGGATGAGTTGGATTCCCTCTTACCCGGCTGTTTTTGCGGTGCGGGATGTGCTCTTCAACGCAGCCACCTGGGTGGACGTGCTGCCCACTATCGTTTTGTTGCTAGTTTTAAATGGAATTGGATTCTTATTGGCGTATCTGGCAATCCAGCGCAAGTTGTTAAAGGAAGGGTGAACATGTTCAAGCGAATAATCAATTTAATGCGTCAGGATTGGACCAATGCAGTGCGAGATAATATCCTGCTGTACATGATGATTGCACCACTCTTATTGGCACTGGGAGCGCGTTTTTTCCTGCCTTCCCTCAACCAAAATCAGTATACCTTCGCCGTTCAATCTTCCTTGAATTCTGAACTTGTTCATCGTCTGGATCAGATTGGAAAAATTGAGTTGTTCGATGATGCCAATGACGTCAAAGAACGTGTGTTGCGCAGCGATGATGTTCCTGGACTGATCATTGAAAATAATCAACCTCAAATCATCATGGAAGGAAACGAAGGCGATGAAGCACAGGTTCTTCAATCCGTCATCGAACAGGCGTTGAGTGGAGATGTCGTTGCGCAATACAGCCTGACCCAGGGTGAGAGCGGGGCGCGATCCTTGTTGAAAGAATATGGTGCTATTATCTTCATCCTGATTAATACTTTATTGGGTTCGTTGGTCATGGCATTCAATATCATTGAGGACAAAGAAAGTAAAGCCATGCGCGCTTTGGGAGTGTCACCTTTATCCATGCTGGAACTAACCATCGCTCGTGGGTTGTTTGCCCTGGTTTTGAGCTTGATCATGGTGGTAAGCAGTACGATGATACTGGTAGGTACTCAGGTGAATTTTGGATTGTTGCTGATGGGATTCGCTTTTTCCATTGCGCTTCCCATCCTCACCGGCTATGTGATTGGTGGACTGGCAGATAATCAGCTAAAAGCCATTGCGATTTTGAAATTCTACTTCTTAATCTATCTGACCTTGCCAATCATCACGGTTGTCATCCCACAGAAATCACATATCTTTTTCTATTGGTTGCCTAATTATTGGATGTGGCATACCTTTGAACAGGTTTTTATCGGCAATCTGGGAGG
>DHVR01000050.1 GCA_002412765.1 Leptolinea sp. UBA5203
GCCGAGTTGCTGGATGTGGAAGGGACACCGTTGAAACTCTCCACCCTCTGGCAGGAAAAGCCATTGATATTGGCATTCACTCGCCATTTCGGTTGTACACAGTGCAAAGAAATGCTGGATGAATTGGTGGAAGGGCGTGAAAAGATCGTAAAGGCTGGATTATCGCTGGCGGTTATCAATCAGGGCACACCGGAAACGACAGCCTTGTTTGCCGAGAAATTTGCCCCGGGATTATTGATGCTTTGTGATCCCGAACGGAAAGCCTATGAAGCATATGGATTGGAAAGAGGTAATTTATTCCAAACTTTCCTCAATCCAAAGGTATGGTCAGCAATATCCAGGGCACGCAAGAAAGGCTATCAGGTGGAGANNACATCCGGGCAAATTTTATTGCCCTATTATTACGATCACATTGCAGATCATCCCCCATTGGACCTGTTGCTGAGCGGGGTGCTTTCGTCCAGTTGGGATCAACCATTTGAAGGTCCGGTGGGACCTGGAGTTCAGGATAAAGAGGAGAGAGAATGAAGAAATTATCAATATTTTTTGTGTTATTTACATTGGCTGCCATCTTAATGGCAGGATGTGCACCAAAAGCAGAAAAACCTGTTGTTGCCGAAACAATCGCTCAACCAAATAAATTAATCACTGAAGGGCGTTTGATGCCAGCCAACTATCTGGATCAGTCATTTTCTGTTTCCGGCCAGGTAATTCAAGTGCTGGTACAGGAAGGCGACACCGTCGAAATTGGTCAGACAATCGCCAAATTAGATGTGCCGTACTCAGCCCTGGTTGCATTTTCTCAAAATCAGACCGAAGTTCAAAATGCCCGACTGGCAGTGGATGAATTGAAAAAAAGCGCGGATGTCAATCTTGCACAAAGCAGATTGGATGTTTTCAACGCACAAACCCTGGTCGATGAAGCTCAGGAAGATTTTGATGCTGAGTCCAGTGAAGAAAATCAATTACGTTTGGATGTTGCGCTGGCAACATTGGAATTAGCAAAAGGCCATTTAGCCATTTTTGAAGAAGGTAATGGGATTGATAAGGATCGCCTGGCAGCTGCCGAATCGCGTCTCACCACTGCTATGACAGCCATGCTCAGTGCTCAATCAATAATTGATAGTTATGAACTCAAGGCGAATGTGGGTGGAACGGTTACAAACATCAATATCAAAGCTGGTGAACGCATCAATGCCGGGTTCCCGGTCATGACCATCGCTGACTTCGTAAACTGGGAAATCAAAACCGACAATCTCACCGAAATCAATGTGGTCAAAGTTCAGGTCGGCCAAAAAGTAGAGGTTGTTCTGGATGCACTCCCCAAACTAACCTTCAGCGGTCAGGTTACCCAAATCGATATGGTGTATGAAGAAAAACGTGGTGATACCACCTACACAGCTACCATTTCACTGGATCAAATGGATCCGCAAATGCGCTGGGGGATGACCGCTGCGGTTCAATTCTTACCTTAATGCAAAGGAAATGTTAATGATACAAACTTTTTCCATCGCAAGTTACCTGGCAGTCAAAGAAGTATGGCGCAATCGCGGACGCTTCCTGCTGGTCAGCCTGGTGATTGCTTTAATCACCCTGCTGGTGCTATTTATTGCAGCACTGGGAGAAGGATTGGGCAATGGCAACCGTGAATATCTCTCCAAGCTGGACGCTGATATGATCGTATTCCAGGCAAAATCAGACAATGTCATTGCTGCCAGCCGTCTGGGTCGTGATCGATTGGCAGCTGTGCGCCGTGTGGATGGTGTTGCAGATGCGGCGATGATCGGTACATCCAGTGCATCCCTGATCCTTCCGGGTGATGATGAACCCCTAAAAGTCGCTATGCTGGGTGTTGAACCTGGTAGAACCGGTGAACCAACCGTTTTGGAAGGTCAACAACTCAGCACAGACCTGGCTTCTGAAGCAATCATTGACCGCAATACAGCTATACGCAGCAGTTTAGCTGTCGGAGATACACTCACCGTTCGTACCACCCAGGGTACCCGGGATGAATTCTTTGATCTGCGTATCGTGGGTATTTCAGATGGTCAACAATTTCAATTGCAACCTTCCATCTTCGTCCCCTTCTTCACCTGGGATCGGATCCGGTCAAAATCGGAAGCCGAGGTCAACAGTCTCACCTCGGTAGGCAATGTGATCCTGGTTAAATTGCAGGATCCAGCCCAACTGGAACAGGTCAGCCAGCGTTTGGTTGCTCAGGTAAGCAATATTGAAACTGCAACGCTCACAAAAGCTATTCAAGCGCTACCCGGTTACTCCGCCCAACAAAGCACACTCAATACCCAGGGTGGTTTCACTCTCTTCATTGGTATTCTGGTGATTGGTGGTTTCTTCCAGATTCAGATTCTGCAAAAAGTAGCGCAGATTGGTGTGCTCAAAGCAATCGGGGCTGCCAATCCGGTGGTGGCATTTTCTTCAATCATTCAGATCGTCGTCATCACGGTAATTGGTGTGTTGATCGGAGCGCTATTGACATTCTCCTTCTCACTGTTCTTCCCACCCACCGTCCCGATTGTATTCAATGGCACCACATCCCTGATTGCGATCATCGCCTTACTCTTGATTGGTCCATTGGGCGGTTTGGTATCCATAAGGTATGCGGTGCGGATTGAACCACTAAAAGCATTGGGGTTATCATCATGAAAACATACGCACTCGAAACGCAATCCGTCATTAAAACATATCAGAGTGAATCCGGGACCATTCAGGCAGTCGATGATGTCTCCTTGCAGGTAGCAGCTGGCGAGTTTGTCGCCCTGGTTGGACCCAGTGGTTCCGGAAAAACCACCATGTTGTCCATCCTGGCAGCTTTACTCCAACCTTCATCAGGGAAGGTAGTACTGGATGGGCAGGATCTGGCTGGCATAAATGATATCGATCGTGTCGCCATGCGTCGCGAAAAAATTGGCTTCACATTCCAGGCAAACAACCTGGTACCTTATCTCACCGCTGTCGAGAATGTGGAATTGATGCTGCGCCTCAACAACAAACTGGACAAAACCGGGAAGTTACGTTCCCGTGAACTTTTGGCACGTCTCGGACTGGCTGACCGTATGCACAACCTTCCCGGACAAATGTCCGGCGGGCAGCAACAACGGGTCGCCATCGCCCGGGCATTGATCCATAATCCCAGCCTGGTGCTGGCAGATGAGCCTACCGCCAGCCTGGATACCGAACGTGCCTATCAGGTCGTCGAAACATTCGCCGGATTAATCCATGAGCAGAACAGGGCTGGCATCATGGTCACCCACGATCTACGCATGGTTGAATTTGTTGATCGCGTTCTCTTAATGCAGGATGGAAAACTGGTACGCATCTACACCGGACATAGCGAAATCATGGAATTGATCCAGGGTAGCAGTCACTAATAGAAATTGTTCAAAAAGTGAAAATGCCCATCAATTATGATGGGCATTTTTTATTATTAAGTGGATAATTTTATTGGAGCCAACGATAAGGAGTTCCATGTCAATTCAATTGATTAACTGCGCACCCATGAAACCCAGGTAGTTAAAATGGAACGTGGATAACCTGGCCATACTGGTAGAAACCGATCAGGGATTGGTTCTGGTGGATACGGGTTTAGGACTGCATGATCATGAATCACCGACCCGGCTCGTGAGGATGTTTCGTCGGATTTTTCGCGTCCCATATGCTCCGAATTCGACAGCTTTTCAGCAGTTGGAATCGATGGGAATTTCACCAACCAATGTGAAACACATTATCCAGACCCATCTCCATTTTGATCACGCCGGTGGATTGCCGGATTTTCCCTGGGCACAGGTACATTTGCATCAGAAAGAATTAGCAGCTATGTTAAAACCGAATACCTGGCTGGAACGGTTTGCCTATGACAAAGCGGATTTCACACATGAACCCAACTGGGTGACCTATGAAAATTGCACGGAGAAATGGTATGAGTTTGATGCCATCCCATTACCCTTCACGCCACGGATTTACATGATCCCACTTTTCGGTCATACCTCCGGTCATTGTGGTGTAGCAATCCAGGATGGTTTGGGGTGGCTTTTTCAGGCAGGAGATTCCATTCCGACAAACGCAGCATTTGATCTGACACCTGGATGGCTGAATCGCATGGTAATTGGTCCCCATGTAGAACGGATTAAAGCATTTGCCCATTTCCATCCAGAAGTTAATATAGTCGCAGGGCATAAATACCAAAGGATATGAAAAATTGTTTAGGATCTTGTTATAATTATTTTAATAATCTTTTCCAGGCATCCATCATCGCTTAATTCTCAAACACAGCAAAATACATTCCTCATGAGTAAGTATTGAAGAAGGTTTCATTGTTAAAGATCCTTGGGCTGACTGAGGTGATTAATGAAAATTTTCTTAACAGGCGGAACCGGTTTTATTGGGAGACCTCTCACACAACGTTTGCTTGAACGTGGTTGGGAAGTTATCGCACTGGTCAGAAATCCAGAGAGTAATGAATCCAAGGAGATTAAATCTCTGGGTGCGCATCTGATCCAGGGGAATGTCACAAATAAAGAAAGCATGAGAGCAGGCATGCAAGGTGCAGATGTGGTGATTCACAATGCAGGCTGGTATGAGTTTGGAATATGCAAACAGGATCATGAAAAAATGTTCAGGATCAATGTGGAAGGTACCCAAAACACGCTTGATCTGGCAGTCGAACTGAGAATACCCAGAATCATTCACACCTCTTCTATTCTGGCTTATGGACGCACGGGTGACATAGTCGTTGATGAAAGCTATGTGCGCCAATTTCCCCCCTTAACATATTATGAAGAAACCAAGATGAAAGCCCATGAGATTGCGACAAGTTTACAAAAACAAGGAGCACCGATCATCATAACCTGCCCTGCCGGGGTGATTGGACCTGGAGACCATTCCGCTACCGGGTATCTGGTAAGAATGTATGTGCGTCATTGTTTACCACCCATTCTATGGACACCGAATGGAAAATTAGCCCATGTTTATGTGGATGATGCTGCAGAAGGAATTGCGCGCTGTGTGGAATATGGGAAAATTGGTGAGGTTTATTTATTGAGCAATGGAAATCAAACCCATCGAGAGATGAGTGAAGACTGTAAAAAAAGCGACGGTGGATGTAAAAAGACCTGGTTTTGGCTACCCAACTCGATTGCGTTTTTTCTCAATCGAGTGGCAGAACCAATCGAAAGGTTATTGGGATTTCCCATCGTTTTTTGTAAAGAATTCATCCTAACGGCCAAAGATAATTGGCAATTTTCTGCTGCCAAAGCAGAACGAGAATTACACATGCAATTTCGCAGGTTAGAACAAGCCTGGTGTGATACGATAGAAGGAGAGAGAATACTCGCAAAAAAGAAAAAGGAATCTAAGCTCAAGCAGTAAATGTAAACAATGGATAGATAGCGCGATCTCCTTACGTTTGATCCAATTTCAACCTTTGTTAGTAAAGGAAATATTGCCATCCAGTATTTCGTAGAACGAGATCTTCTTGATCTGGAAGTCGACACCATCCAGTCATTGTGGAACTTACCAGAACCACAAAAAATTTTCAAAAAACAACTTCCGGATGGTAGCTGGCCTCGAACGGATAAGAAACAACACCCAGCCGTCAAACATCAACTCTTCGATACCTGGCGAGCAGTCAATGAACTGGTCGGTAAATTTGGGTTTTCCAGGGAACATCCCCAATTAGCGCAGGCGGTTGAATACCTCTTTTCCTGCCAGACGGAAGATGGTGATTTCAGAGGAATCCTGGCTAACCATGGCCACCTACTACGCTGGCGCAATCCTGGCTACTATCGTAGAGGCTGGATATGAGGATGATCCCAGGGTAGATAGATGTTTTCAATGGTTACTTTCCATGCGTCAGGATGATGGCGGTTGGACCATTCCAATGATCACTCAAAAATTTGATCGGGAAACACAATATAAATTGCAAACCGAGTTTCTCCCTCCCGCGGAACCAGATCGCACAAAACCATTCTCTCACAATTGCACCGGAATGGTATTGCGAGCCTTTGCAGCCCATCCAATCTATGGGCATTCTGAGGATGCCAGACTTGCTGCTGATCTTTTAAAATCCCGTTTCTTCCAGCCTGATGCTTATGCTTCACTCAAGGATGCCCGATATTGGATCAGATTTGAGTATCCATTCTGGTGGAATAATCTGGTCTCAGCTATGGATATTATGGTGAAAATGGAAGTTTCAGCAATAGATCCGCATATGAAAAAAGCAATCAATTGGTTGGTCGAACATCAACAATCGGATGGTCTTTGGAAAGTAAACTATTATTCTACTGATCCAGAAAAATCCACCCCTCAAACATTGGATCGTAAATTGTGGATCAGCCTGGCTATATGTAGAATTCTTAAAGATATTCAGGTTAAGATTGCTTAGGTTTAGATCCTGATTGTGGAAAATTGGATTAATTGAAGAATTTATTCGCTTAAGAAGGCAAAATACACCAACCATGAGCATTAATCAACATAATTTATACGACTTCGACATTCACATAGCGGAAATTTATGATATGCAGGAGAATAACACAAAGGATGTCGAGTTTTTAAGAAATTTTCTACATGGAAAAACCAGGTTAAACATTCTTGAACCATTTTGCGGAACCGGCCGCATGCTCATTCCGCTCGCACTTGAAGGTCATTCCATTTTGGGAATCGATCAATCCCAAGCCATGTTGCAATTAGCACAGAAAAAAATCAAAGATCTATCTGACGATGTACAAAAAAGAATTCGTCTACAATGGGCAGATGTGACCGTTGAGAATTGGCCCTCAGGGTATGATCTGGTGATTCTTGGTTTCAATTGTTTTTATGAGTTGGCAACCGCTGAAGAACAGGAACTTTGTATTTATCAGGCATCCAGGGCATGTAAACCCGGTGCATACATTTATGTGGACAATGACCATATGGAAGGCGAACTGGATGCTGCCTGGCAGGATATGAATCATAAGTATGTGTATTTATCCGGAATTTGCAAAGATGGATATCAGATAAAAAACACACGAAAGACCATCTGGTTCGATGTGAAGCAACGGCTTGCCCGGTTTGAACGACGATACCAGATCACTTCTCCGGAAGGAATTGTCACTGAATATCAATTTACGCAACAAAAACACCCGGTCAGCAAAGTTGAAGTTCAGACCTGGTTAGAAAAACATGGATTTGAGATTCTGACAGTGTATGGTGACCATTCAGGAAATCCATACCACCATAACTCTCCAAAAGCTATTTTCTGGGCTCGTAAACGATAATAACCAAGGAATGAATCATTATACGTAAATTTTCATGCAAATACCTGTGGGCTACAATGATGATAGATCAGGAGGTCACAGGATGGAAAGAAAACCTAACCGATTTTTAACTGGTTTTCTTGTCTGGATTGTTAGTTTTCTCATTATCAGCAGTTGTTTAGCGCCAGCAGGCATGTTCATCGGCAGCATCAGTTCATTGTTCACCGGTGATCTGATCATTTCCACACTGGGGTCCTTCATGTGTCAGGAAGACAGCACTGCAGAAATCAGATCTTACAAATCAAACAGAGTCGATGAAGATGGTTTCGTGCGTCCAACAACTTATTATGAAATGCATTGTGTAGATGTGAATGGGAATTCAATCAAAAATCTTGGTGGGGGTTATGCGCTAATCTGGAGTGGTATATTCATATTCATCGGAATTATTGTATCTTCCATTATTGCCTTTCTAATTACTTTTTTGATTCAACGATTTTTCAGAAATAAATCCAATAAGGACCCCGCTGCTCCACTTCCATTGGTAAAGATACGATAATTTTTTATATTTTTTATCTGATTACTCAGGTTTTTTACGCTTTTGTGACGCTCCATGTTCTT
>DHVR01000024.1 GCA_002412765.1 Leptolinea sp. UBA5203
CAGGAATGAACCATATTGCGTTTCAAACAGAATCAATAACCGATGTAGATGAAACAGTAACATTTTTAATAGCCAAGAACATTCCTGCTTTGTTTGATACACCCCGCCACAGACCTGAATTCAGCATTGGTCCGGATGATACATATTACCAGGTTATGTTTGAAACGTCTGATAAGCTGATCGCGCCGTTGCGGGCCACGCAAAATGATATACGTGATTGCAGTGGTCGCATCAAATTGGAACTCTGATTTACATTCATTCTACTAGGTTAACAATCTTCGACATAGCTTTCAAGAACTTCTCCAGTCTCAAGGTCGATTAATCGATTATTGACACGAACCTTACCAGATTTCTCATTTGTGTTTGGATCATTCCAATGGCGATACGGCTCATTTTTCACCATGACCCACCAAAGTGCCTCTGCAATTCTCCTGGCTACAGCTGAAGTTGCTTTATAGTAATGTACTCTTCCTCGATATTGATCAAACCAGGCTTTTAATGGTCCTTTTCCATGAATCGCAAACGCTTTAGCTGCCGAAAGAAGATGAAACTTGACACGTGCATTTCCATGTGAAGACCGACGTTTAAGAAGTTTCCCGCCAGAAACCTCATTGGCTGGTACTACACCAATTGCTTTAGAAAATGCCTCTGCAGTGCAATATCGTTGATGATAATTAGCTCCTAATTCAGCAATAATTCTTAGAGCGAGCATTGAAGTTACCCCTGCTACTGTGGTCATGAGATCTACTTGATTTTGCAAATTACAAGAGTCGATTTTGTCTAATAATTCATGCTCAGCAGCGATGATGCGATTATTCAAGGTATTTACATCATCCAGAACCTCCTTCAGGTAAGGAAGAATATATTCTGGTAGTGGTACAGCTGCACACTTTTCGATTTCAGGTCTTTTGATCCGGTTTCGATGTAAAGAAGCTATTTCTTCAGGGGTTCGACGATCAATAATAGCTTGAAGAATCCGCAGACCTGCTGGTGTATTCAAAGTAACGAGTCGAAATACTGTAAAGCCAAGACCCGTGAGAATGCCGTTCGCTCTATTGGTAACCTGAGTTCTTTGTTGTTTCCAACTATCTATTCTCTTGAAGAGTAAACGCAATTCCCGTTGTTGACTATCCGGCATATTTGAAGTTTTCAAATCAAAATTAGCAGCTAAACGTGCTAAAGTCATTGCATCACCTTTATCTGATTTACCTTCTACTCGTAATAAAGCTTTAACCACGATTGGATTGATAACTGAAATGTTAATGCCTTCCTCGCGCAATGTATCGTAGTAAAGCATATGATAATTAGCAGTACTTTCTATGATGACCAGTTCAACCTGATGAGACCTGAACCATTCAGCAGCTCGCAATGCATCAGCTTTATGCTGTTTGAATTCTTTCGCTTCCAAACTACCTGTCTCAGCATAGTAAATAGCAGCAACAATGATGTTTTTATCTGTATCACACCCCCCAGTAATGTTATATCGTGCCTGAACGGAAGCTTGTCCGTTAGCATGAATGCGTTTTGCCATAAATTGTATCCTTTCCTGCCACAAAAATGCGGTGCGACACCCTGGACCTCTAAGGGCCATTCTATTTTAGAGACTGAAAACGTCTATGCGTGGCGCGGGTGAGTGTTGATAGCCCAAACTTATTGCGACCCTGACTGCGGGTAAGAAAAAACGGGGCCTTTGTACACCGCTCGAAAAGATGATAACAGAATTAGAACAATATTTCTACCTGCCTAAATAGGCATGTTTTTGGCATAAAAATGGCAAAATTGGCAGGTTTTTGGCATATTGTGAACTATTTCACATAGTTTGGATCATTTTCCGTATTGGTTTAATATTTTTGACTATAATTTACATGGGTAGGTGAAACCCAGACTTATCATCGTGTGATTTAAAGTATCAAAATAGATTTTGATTGAAATTGTCTATATTGGTCCAAAGTAAATTTCCAATACAACAAGATCAAGCCTGATCCGGGAAAAACAGACCAGGCTTAAGTTTGTTAAGATGAAGGTTTACTCAACAATCACAATATCACTCTGACCCCTTCCGAAAACTTCGGGTGAATACATTTCTTCAGCTTTGGCTGGTGGAACGACAAATGCACCAGGCATGGTTGCCCGGGCGTAGTAAGTATACTCATAGACACCATCCCATAAAAGACTTGTGAATACCTCTACGCGTGAATCACGCATATTTTGATGTTGATACCATTGATTCCACCAAAGGAAGCTTCTGGTTTCATTTGGGCTTGAAGGAAGGCTTTCACTGACAGCCAGATTGGGGTTTATGATTTCCAAACCTGCTGGCAAAGGATCGACCAGAGCGACATGATAACGCCGGTTATCAGCAACCATGGTGAGTTTTACTTTTACACGTACACCTGCTTTGATATGCCAGAACCCATCTTCATCTAACCAGACATCGTTAGGATCATCGACTGCTTCGTAGACTCTTTGGACAACAAAACCCATATCGAGAGGATCAAGTTGGAGATCTGTTGGTGCATACCGCAAACCTAATCGATAATATAATCTACCGATTCCGTCTTTGGACAAGATAATATTCTCTGAATCATTTTCTCCAATAATGTCGATTAAGTTTTGCATTGGAACCATGGTCTGATAACGATTAGTAGAGTAACCACTGAAAGTGCTCTCGGCTGCATAAATATCACCTAACCATATTCTGGCAATGAATTCAGGCTCTTCGGATTCATAGGTGTCAAAGTAATGATCCATAGCTAAAAGCACAAAAACATTTTCCTGTGTATTATCCCAACGACCTTTCGTGCGGTTTGCCTGCAATCCAGTAACAATCTTTGGAATTAAATCTGAATCAGGGTTATCTGCGATCATGGCGTCCAATAACAATGCATCTGTGCGGCGATTGGAGTGGAGCAGGACATAATCATCATCTGCATAGCTATTGAAAAAATTGGCAGCACCGGCTGTTTCAACCACCTGGTTTCCAACATGTCTGCGAATAGCCTGAACGGTGCTTTCATATTGGGAGTCCTGAAGTAAAACTTGCCAGATCCAGGCAATAGCGTCTAAAGATAAGGCTTCAATCCCTTGATCATCAACCAATGCTTTGGCTTTCTTCGCATCCAGGTCATCCATGCGCATACGAACGTAAAGGGCATAGGCGCTGATTGTCTGTTTGGCTTTCAAGCTGTACCATGCGGGATAGTATTGTTCGATGTTTTGGAGATAAGTAAGCACATTTCCCCAAACCTGGTCATTTACTTCGAATCCCATCTCTTTCGCCCGTTGTAATGCATGGGCAACATGCACAGTATGGAAAGGTATTGATTCATACCCCTTTGACCAGTAAGGGAATCCTCCATCCCAATTTTGTAATTTCGATAAACCTTCTAAATCCATCTGGA
>DHVR01000012.1 GCA_002412765.1 Leptolinea sp. UBA5203
CAACAAATGGGGTGCACTACAAAATCCCGGACTGTTTTATAAACTTTTATTTAGTTATTCTTGGCCAGTACCAGACTGCCCAGTCCTGGCTGGCAGAACCTTTTGCCGATACAGCCAGCACAATCTGAACACTTTGGCCATTCAAGGCGGAAAGATCTACATCCACATCCTTGGGGGCATCCCCATAGGCCATGTTCCACTTGGCAAGGTTGTGCAGCCCACTGCCATCCCGATAATTTAGCTGCATTTCCACATTGCAATCACCGCCGCCGGTGAGACAACCGATCTTGGCTTTAAAATGATCGCCGGATTCAATATTAAATGAAGGATACTTTCCACTAATCACGCCCCCATCGGTCCACTGTGGATGAGTTTCCAGTGCCACACCTGATAATGCGCCGCCACTCTGCAAGGTTGGATTATCAACACGTACTACAAACCCGGCTGCATCTCCGGTAGAACCCGGGCAGGCCAGTACTCCCGCTGCTGAGCGCCATTCGGCATCACAGTAATTAGAAGCTAGATTATAACGTGGCAACATGAACATCGGGATCGGCACAAAATTTAATGTGATTTGCAGCAACTGCACCTTAATTTCCACCCAGAAAGAAGTGGAAGCATTAGCTCCAATCCCAAAAACTGCATTGGAAGCATTCCTTAGTCTCCAGAAGCCTTTATAGGTTCCTACACTGGCTGGAGCTTTTAAATTCACCGAGACATCAATGGTTTGACCCGGTGCTACGCTGCTTGGTAAATTAACCGCAGTAGGGCCGTTCATGGCGTCCCCTGTATCAAAGACCAGGGCATAACTGGTATTCCAGGTACAGCTCCCATTATTTTGTAAGCGCCAGGTTTTAGTAAATTCCGAATTGGGCAGATACGTGCTCCCGTCCGGTACAGTCACATCCGTCACAAAAGCCGCGCGATCGCAAGGGATGCTGGTGGATGTCACCGTAGGGGTAGTCGTAGGAGAAATTGTCGGTGTCTGTGGGGTCGGAGACTGTAAAACCACCGGCACAGAAGGCTGCACGGTGTTCTGAACCGGCAGGGCAGGATTTGTCCCAGCAGCGACCTGAGTTCCCAGTGCATTGGCAGCCACCGTTTGGGCGACCGCTGTCATCACCCCTTCTGCGCTTTCCACAGTTGGCGTTTGACTGGTGGGTAAATTACATGATGTGAGCAGAATTGAAATACATAACACTGCTAAAAATACTTTTGAGTTCTTCATTCTTCCTCCTAAGCGTAAAAGCAGTACCGTTTCACAATACCAGTAACTATTTTCAACTCCATTCAAAATAAAGTATCAAATACACTTCTATTTTACGAGATATTCAGCGCAGTGCAACTGGTCCATGACTCCATTTCGAGTATCATCCGCAGCATCCCCACTCGTTGAGGAGAGGGCATCCTGCATCTGCCAGATACGGCAAACTCTTGCTCTAAAGGCAGGGTCCCGTTCCACGACCTGGGCAGACAATTCCGCTGCTTTATCCAATTCACCGATCGCCGCATAGCCTTCAATAAAGACCATCCATTCCTGCATAGTCTTAAACATCTGGTCAGCCGGGTGATAGCCGTAGGTGGAGCGAGCTTCATCGGCCAGTGTCACAACCGTTTGCCAATCCCGGTTTTGTTTCGCCAGGGAAGCTTTCTGGTAATAATAACACCAATCCCTTTCGGGTTCCTTGCCAAAGATTTCTTCAGAAGGCTGGTTTTCGCGATCCTTTAGAATTCGGTCTAAATTGGAAGCCGGCAGCATTGCTTTGGTCAGCGAGGGAAGAACCGGATTCTCCACATCCTCGGTTTCCAACACCCACAGACAATTCATTTTTCCGGGATCATAGGCCACCAGGATGGAATCGGGCGTTTTGCCTTCAAAAGAGAAGGTACGGAATTGAGTCCGCAAGGGAATATCTAAAGGATGATTCTTGGATGATTCAAAACGCGGATTTAAAGCATAAAACCAGTAGGGTGTTTTTTCATTCGCCGCGGGGTAGCCTTCATATAATACATTCAACGCCGAAGAGATAGCGAAGGAACCTTGATTAGGGAATAATTCATCCTGTGCCAGAACTGCTGTGCCAGGTTGGAGCATCGGCGCCCGCCAGTAGAGCTGCCAGTAAAAGGACAGTTGATCCTCCCAGCTTTTTTGGTACATCGCCGTATTTCGCACTTGCGCAATCACCACCAACCCCAGCAGCAGACTCATGCCAATGGCGCGTGGCAGGCGTTTGGGAACCGCCCAACTAAACAAAGCCGTCCAGACCATGCTGGCGCCAAACAAAGCCGGCAGTGCATAACGGTTGGAATGGGCATCAAACCAGATTCTGCGCCCGGCGGCCCAGGCGGGTAAACATCCCAGCAGCACCGCCAGCACTCCCACTAACAGCATCTGCCAAACAAAGTTCGGATGAGCAGCCTTAAATTCCTTGCCGTCTTTCTTTAATCGTAGAAAGTAGCCCAGGCAGAGGACCACAACAATCATTCCAACGACCCAGGAAAGTTTAATCGCCGCCGGGAATAGAGGAAAGATTTCCTTCACCCCAATATCAAGGACGGATTGCCATTGAGTAATCAAAACATAGAAACCATCCGCAAAGACAGTTTTAATGAAATTAATCACGGCTTCCTTGGGCGTCGTCCGCAGGCTATCCAGCAGAACCACCTGATTCGGGTCCTCACCGGGAAGTTGAATCAGGAACAGACGATAAATCACAAATCCAAGGGTCAGAATGGCATACGGTAGCCAAATCTTAATCACCCGCCACAATCTGGGTTTCCAACCGGTCTCTTGTGCACAAACCAGCCACAAAAGCACCGGTCGCAGCATTTCCACGGCAATAAAATATTCAGTAATGGAAAGATGAGCCGCCATCATGATCAACGAGAGACCCACATAAAGCCAGCGAAATCGCTGCCTGCGCACAGCCAGGATCATCCAACCCAGGGAGAGGAAATAAAACAAATACTGCATCCACTGTTGATGGAAAGTCACCACCAGAGGCTGCATGGTGAAAAGAGGATAGACCAGGAATAAGGCTGCTGCGAAGACAGCATGTTTTTGTGCCTTCGGCCATACCAGGGTCAGCACCCACCAAAAAGCCCAGGCCGTCGCCCAACGGATCAGTACCCCAAAGATCTGCCATTTCAGCGGGCTGCTGCCTAGCAATGGAGTCAATATGACATGCGTCCAGGCGCTCAGCGGACGATCTTCCAGGTAATACTGCCAGAAACCCCGGCTGCCCTGCCATTCATTGACGTAGATCTTGGCCCAGTCATCCCAATAGAACCCAAGTTTGGGTGCCAGAAATCCAAAACTCAACACAGCCAATACCAACAAAGCCAGTGGAATACTCCAAAGTGGAAATTCTAATCGTTTGGCATTCATCTCAAGGTTATTCTTCTCTTTCATCATCCTTCCATCATTCCCCGGTGCACTGGTATTGATTCATCCAGGCTGAAACTCCTGCCTGATCCTGCCCGCTCTGCGAGGAAAACTCCTGCCAAACAGAACACAACATGGGTGTTATCTTAGGATTATATTGGATCAACTGATCGCTAATCAACCTGGCCTGTTCTAATTCATCTTCATGCAGATAACCGCTGATCATCGGCAGCCATTCGCGCGCGTGGCTGGAAATTCCTTCTCCTGGAAAGTAGCCCATCTTCGCGGCCTGATCTGCCAGCGCCCGTGCCTGCGGCCAATCTTCTTGCTGGATTGCCAATTCGGCCTTTTGGAAGAGGGTACACCAATCCACAGCCGGCTCCAGACCAATCATTTCCACCGGAGGAAAGGCTGCATCCACGGTTTGATCTACCAAAATACGGCTCATATTGGAATGAACGGCCGCTTGCTGCATTAAGGGCGACACGTCCGGATTGAGCGCATCCACTTCTCTTAATACCCACAAACAATTGGAGATCTCTGGATTATATTGAATCACCAGGCTGTTATTCAATGTCCCTTGAAAGGAGAATATCCGATGAACTGTTTTAAAGGAAATATCCTGATCCGGTGCGATGGCTTCATGCGCCGGGGTTAATTTATACATCCAATAATCCAGGGAATTTGCCCCTGGAGGTTGTGGATAAAGATGGTTGATCGCCGAGCTGGTGGAAAACAATTCCTGATGCGCCAGAAATGTCTCTTCTGAGACCAGCGCCGTGCCAGGTTCAAGCTGCGGCGCCCGCCAAAGCAATTGCCAGTAAAAACTCTGCTGATTCGCCCAAATTAAACGATACTCATTGGCAATGCGGATATGCAGCCCGGCGGCAAGACCCACCAAAATGGCAATCATTAATGTTGTTCTGCGCCAATTTTGTACCAGAAGCTCAATTATCACCACCACCACCAGACTGATCCCCCACATGGAGGCCAGCGCAAATCGGTCGGCGTGAAAATCATTATCCGCTAGAATTCGTCCGCCGGTTAACCAGATGGGTGCCGGGCCAACCAGGGTAATCCCTGCCCCTAAAAATAGCATTTCCGTGCGTGCATTGGGTTGGGTCATCTGTTCTTCGGGTAAACGTTGAAAATAAAACCATAAGAGCACGACGAGGAAGATCGACACAAGCCAGGAAATCACGATCAGCGGTTGTACGCCCTGACTAAGACCAATATCCAGCGTTTTTGCCCAACTGCTGAGCGTGATAAACAACTCATCCACGGAAGCCAGACGTACTAATTGCACCACGGCAGCCAATGGACTTTCCTTGAAAAGGAATAACAACGTGGCAGGATGTTTTTCGATGCCGCTAAAGAAGAGACGCCAACTGCTGTACCCGGCCAAGACCGCCAGATAAGGCAGCCAATGCAACAGGGATTTCTCCAGACGTTTAAGTTTATTTTTTTCTTCCGATAATAAAATCCACAAAATCAGCGGCCGGACCAGCTCAATGCCGGCGTAAAATTCCGTGATGGAAAATTGCAGCCCTTCAAGGAGCAGCGCTGCGATCAACCATATCCAGCCCATTTTTCTTCGGCGCACAGCCAGAACCATGCACCCCAGAGAAGCAAAATAAAGCGCAAATTGCAGCCAATGCTGGTGATAGGCCACTGCCGTCGGCTGTTGTCTGAATGCAGGGTAGACAGCGAACAAAAAAGCAGCCAGTGTGAGAATGCGTTTATGTTGCGGCCAAATCAACCCCAGACTCCAGGCCATTCCCAGCACCGTCAGCCAGCGCAGTACAAGTGTAAAGATTTGCCAGTTAAGGGGTTTCAGACCCAAAAGGGGTACAAAAAGAATATGGGTCCAAGCGGAAGTTGGACGATCCGACGAAAAATACGCCCAGTACGTGGAAAGCTTATCCAGGCGCGTTACCAGAAGCTGCGTCCAATCATCCCAATAAAAACCGGATTTTGGAATAAACAGTCCGAAAGCGGCAATCATCACAGCCATTAAAACCAGGGGTACAGTCCAAAGGGGAAAAGCGATCGAAGGATAACGTTGACGGAGGGAGGTAAAATACTTCAATTTAGGTCTCTCCAGGCTTGGGGTGTGGCTTATAGGATCATGGTCGGATAATGGGTTGGAACATGCCAGATACAGGTGCGTTGGTTTTCCACCAGGAGTTGGCCTGCCTTAAATACATGGCTGACCTCTGATTGATTAATAATGGCTGCTGAAAGAGAAGAGGCTGCCAGTAAAATGAAATCTGCATTATCACCCGGATTCAAACCATAAGAGGTTAAGCCAATCGCCCGGGCAGCGTTGGTGGTCGTCATCTCGATCAGGGTTTCCAATTGGCCTACTTCGTCCATATGCGCCCCGTAACTTAAGATCAGGGCTTCTTCCAGAGGATTCATATTTCCATACGGACGTAAACAATCCCGGGTGTTATTGGAAGCAAAACAGACATTCACTCCGGCTTGCAGCATTTCTTTCACCCGGGTCAGTCCCCGGCGCACATGTTGGGTATCGGCCCGCCCCAGACGGTAAAGATCAGGCAGGCTGATCACAGAAATATTCGCCTCACGAATCAGATCAATGACCTGCATCGCCTCTGACTGCGGCAATGAATCCAGCGCAGAAACATGCCCGGCACAAACCCGGCCCTGAAATCCCGTTGCAAGAATCTTGCGAGCCAAGATAACCACATCCAGCTCATCCACTTCCGCGACCTGCAGCAGGGCTAAGTCTGCATGGACATCCAGGTCCACCTGATATTTTGCAGCCATATCCATCGCCACATCGATGTGTCTTCTCCGATCTACATCATGCAGTGGGGCACAGCCCATTACATCCGCCCCCATGGCGAACGCATTTTCAAATAAACTTAAAGTATCCTCACGCAACAATTCCTGATTGGGAAAAGCAACAATTTGTAAAGTTAAACGTGACGCAACTCGTTGTTTCACTTCCAACAAGGCTTCCAGATGACGCAAGCCGACCTCGGGATCAATATGGCATTGGGCGCGTAGGGCCGTTACCCCATGGCGAACCGCCATATCCAGCAGAGTCTCTGCGCGCAACATAATGTCTTCTTTAGTGAAAACTTTCTTACGCGCTTCCATGTCGGCCATCATTTCTTTTTGGGATGTGTAAGGCTTTTGTCGGCCAGATATTCGCATGTCATTGACCAGGGCAATATCCAGATGGACATGACTGTCAATAAAGCCCGGCAGAATCAGCCTGCCCCCGGCGTCCACTTCAGAAACCCCTGTTAAATCCAACAGACTGCCGCAAGCCGCAATTTTTCCAGCCTGTACGGCTATCTGCTGTAGTTGATCAAATTTTCCAAGCCGTACATTTCTTACAACCAGATCAACAATCAATGAATTCTCCGACACTCCATCTGTCAATTAAACCATCCAGATGGATATTTTCCTCAATCATATCACCTTTCCATTATGGATTTATTACAGAAAACCTTAGTTATATTTTATTCAATATTCAGATTCATTTTATGGTTTTTAAAAAAGGAATAATTTAGATTAACTACTATGGTAGTACATCATTGCTGACTGTGCAACGGAGGAATCAATGCGCTTGCCAAAAAAATTTGCCTAATTATTAGGGACCATCGGCCGGCCGGCCTTTTTGATTATCCACATCGCCTATTAAAAAGCCAACTCGAGTCGTAGATGAGATGAGTTTATCCTGCATCGACAACAACACCTATACGCAATACAAATTGCTTGCACAAACATTCACCCTGGTTTATCATAGGACCTAGTGTTAGGCATGGGATTAATCATGCACATGCAGCTTGGAATTACAGACTGAATGACAAATAGGATCCATAAACAAAGCTCAGGAGTCGATTGAATCGCTAATCAGATGACAGCCAAACGAATTTTGGATTTTGGTTTAAATATTTTACGGAGCATTAATCGCATGACCGGCGGAGCGCTTAGCATCCTGCAGGATGCCATCCGTCACTTTTCGCGCGATCGAGCCGTTGAAGCTTCCGCAACCATTGCCTATTTTTCTGTTTTTTCCATCTTTCCCCTCATCCTGGTTATTATTTCCCTGGCTAGTAGATTTCTGGAAGCCGGATACGTGCGCGAGAATTTGGTTGCTTATGTCACCAGTCTCATCCCCGTCTCTGCTGATATCATTGTGACCAATATTCAAGTCGTTTTGGACAAACGTGGTTCTGTCGGAACAATCGCATTAATTGGGCTTATCTGGTCTGCAACCGCCATGTTCAATACGCTGGCGTTAAATTTGGATCGCGCCTGGCCGGATGCAGATTCTCATAACCTATTTGAACGCAGATTGGTCGCCTTGGCCATGTTTGTCAGTTTGGCAGCCATGTTAATCGGCACCATTTTCCTGTCAGCCACTGTCGAAGTCCTGCCTCATTTCAATGTCAAACTCTGGGGAACCCTGGAAACTTACAGAACCCCCATTTGGATTATCACCTCGAATCTCGGACCCTTTTTGCTGCGGTTTACGGTGATTTATGCCATCTATTGTTTTGTTCCCAAAGCCTCCGTGCCTTCCAAATCCGCTTTTTGGGGCGCACTTTTCGCCACAGCCGGATGGGAACTGGTCACTATGCTCATCACCAGATACTTTAAATCCGGACTGGTTCAATACGAACTGGTCTATGGTTCAGTGGGGCGTATCATTGCTTTGATGCTCTGGATTTATGTCAGCAGTATCATTATTCTGCTCGGGGCATATGTATCGGCAGCCCATGATCGGTACCAAAAAATCAAGGTATTTAAAACCACAAATCCTCCCCAACCAACCATTGATATTCAATAATGCTGGGATAGCCTGCGCGAAAAGGGTTATGCAAGGCACCTGCATTTAATTAGTATTTTCCCTATTGGGTTATAAGGTAAAACAGGGGAGTTTTCCAAAATTTAGAGGCTGTCTGTAGCGGCAATTCATGAATTGCCGCTACAGACTATCCTACAGTGCAATACTAAGATGGTGTCAAGAAAAAAATGCGTATTTTGGCATCCAAAAAATTATGGATAAAACTTTGAGTCTAAGGCGTGTACTTAAACTGCAGGGCTGGGATCTCCGGCAGGGTAAAGGTAATCCCCAAATCTGGGGAGAAGGTTCCAGTGTAGGTACACGCATCACTCATAATGTTGCTTTCACAATCCACACCCACGATAACCACTCGCCAAGCACCACTGATAGTGTTGGGCAAATAAACTTCAAACTCGCCGGTTGCGGTGCTGACCGTTTCTGCCCGCAGAACTTCCTCTCCGGTACCTTGAACGATGGCGATGTCTATCCCGTTCACCCCGCTTTGGTCAGATGTATTAATGACTTTTCCGCCGAATCTAGTGGCAGGGCTTGGAACAATCTCCACTATGGGTTCTTCTTCGTCATATAACTTCAAATAATCTGCGTACATCCAACCGAATTTATTATCCCGAGGCTGGACGTAATACCAACTGCGATCCGGTGTTTGCCCTAAAATGGTCACCACGGTGCCAATATTATATGTTCCAGCAACCGCATGTACGGTACTTGGCCCGGAACGCATGTTGATGCTTATGACTGTCGTTTCCCCTTCCAAAACTGGGGCCGCATCCTCTGTTACTTGCGGTTCCACGGTAACCGTAGCAACGGTCGGCTCACCGGATGGATCCACCGTATTCTCAAGGGCGGTAGGTTTCATCACCAGGGGTGCAGTTGTTGATTCCACAGGTTGAGCAGCTTGAACTGGCGGTTGTGTTGCCGGAATGGGTACACTGGGCGTATTACACCCAGCAAGCAATACCAGAACCATCGTGAGATAACCCCACCAAAATTTGTTCATTTGCATCACGTAGTACCTCCTTACTGAATCCTGTATAATATTTGTACCACGAAGTAAAGTTTGGCGATAGCCAAACAATCCCAGAAACGTAAAAGGCGGAGACATGGGGAAAATTTTGAAGGTACAAAAACGCAGCGGTGCAATTGTCGATTTTTCACCGGATCGAATTACCAATGCCATTTATCGCGCTGCGGTTGCCGTCGGAGGCAGAGACAAAACTATTGCTGAAAATCTTTCCCGGCAGGTGGTCGCCATGCTGGAGGGAAAATATCCAGTTGGCGGTGTACCCAATATTGAAGAAATTCAGGATATGGTAGAAAAAGTTCTCATTGAAAATGGACATGCCAAAGTAGCCAAGGCGTACATTCTCTATCGGGATGACCAGATACGCAAACGCCGTCAAAAAGCAGCCGTGGAATCCCGCCCCTCAGAAAACATCCCCTGGCCAAAAATCTGGCACAGCCTCAATTGGGCAGTGGAAAACCAGGTGGATACCATCCAATCCTTTAATGAACGTATTGCCCGCGGAGAATACCAGGACATTGTCAATGCCTCAGAGATCGCCTATGAAGATCAGGTGGAGCAAACCGCGCACTTGATTCTGGAACGGGCGAATGACATCCGCATTGTTATTATTACCGGCCCATCTTCATCAGGAAAAACGACCACCACCACCAAGATTGGTCAGCACCTGCGCAAAGAAGGTTATCAGTTAATCACCTTAAACGTGGACCATTACTTTTTTGATCTGGCCATGCATCCCAAGGATGAATTTGGGGATTATGATTTTGAAACCCCTCAAGCGCTGGATCTGGAGCTGATCAATCAACACTTGAAGAGCCTGATCGCCGGCGAAGAAATCCTCATGCCGTATTATGATTTCAAAACAGGAACTCGCACGCTCAATCATTCCTCCATGCAGCTCAAAAAGAATGAGATTATCTTGATCGATAGTCTTCATGGTCTATACAGAAGCATGACCGAAGGGATTCCCTCTGAACAAATGTTTCGCTTGTATCTGGAACCCTTACTGCAAATGAAAGATGATCGCGGTGATTTTATTCGTTGGACGGATATCCGCCTCATACGCCGCATGCTGCGGGATGCCGCGCATCGGGCGTATGACCCTGAAAAAACCCTGCTGCACTGGCATTATGTGCGTGCCAGCGAATTACGCAACATTATTCCGTACGTCAATACAACAGACGCTATCATCAACAGCGCTATGCCGTATGAAATGGCCCTGTATGCCCACAAAATGCTGCTTTCTTTTATTCATTGGGAAGAAAAATATCGCAAAGATCCTTTGCGGGAAGATGCCTACATTCGTGCCAGCCGTTTAGCCAGAGTTTTGGCTCAATTCACGCCGATCGCAGATGAATCCCCCATTCCAGCTACCTCCGTTTTACGGGAGTTTATTGGCGGCAGCATCTACGAACAACATTAAGCTGTCAGGCGCTTAATCCTGATAAAAATCAACTGCCCGACGGATCAGGGTAAGCATGGTTTCGCTGCAGTCTAATAATACAAAACCAGCCTGAAAAATCGTTTCATTTTCACCAGGTTGATTCCAGATTGAACGCGCTTGAAAAAAAACGGATTGGATATTATCAAAAATTTCTGGAAAATCCATGCGTAAAGAATAAAGCTCCCCTTCCGGGATGGGACCTTCCATAAACAACATCATTCCCTGAGCCGAGATATCGCCTAAATTTCCGACAAATTCATGCGTGGCTTCGTTAAATACACGCAAATGATGAATCAATTGGCTGCGTTTTGCTTTTCGCTTATCTTCCATAAGTAGCCTCACCATGGAGCTGAAAAACAGATCAAGTTTACCGACCGCGCTTGGTAAATTTTCCCATTTGCCTGGTCAACCGCCAGCGGCGAACTATTTCATTCAATCGAATCAGAAAACGGGTTCGCTTCACCGCATCCACATTTTCCTGCGATAAATTGGAAAGCTCGCTCCTCACTTCCTCAGCCAGCTCCTCCGATAGCCCACTCTCATTAAGTGTATTGATCCATGCCAATTGCTTCTCCGATTCAACGGGAATCATCTCAAGCATGGCTTTAAATTGTTTTTCTTCCTGTGTGTTTTTAATGGTCATCACCGTACCTCACCTTTCAACCAATATCCTAATTCTAATTTGTAGTTTCCATCCAGACTTTAGAGAAGTCAGCCATTAATGCTTTATTTCTTTAAAGCCCCCCGGCGAACCGCAATTATTTCTGCCAAAATGGATACTGCGATTTCATCAGGCAATCGACTGCCAATGTGTATTCCAATCGGGCCGTGGATACAATTTAGTTGGTCTTCATTGTAGCCCATTTTTAATAATTCTGTTTTGCGATCTTGCTGAGTGGGACGGGATCCCAACAGCCCGATATATCGAAAAGGATGGCTCAATCCCATCTCCAGCGCAGGAAGATCAAGCTTAGCATCATGGGTCAGGATCACCAAATAAGTTGATGGACCTGGTTTAAGACCAGGGATAATTTCCTGCGGCCACGCCTTAAAGAGCTCATCCACCTGTGGAAAACGATTTTGATCAATAAAAGCAGCCCTGGGATCAATGACGATGGTATGAAAACCCATTTCCCGGGCCATAACCACCAAATGCATGGCGATGTGGGTTGCCCCAACAATCACCATCCGGTCTGGCGGCATATACAGATCAAAGAATACAGGAATAGATTCATCCGCGAATGTGACCGCACTTAATTCCGAACGATACTTTCCCCAAAGAGTATTTCCCAGGTCAACAATCGCATCATCCAAATTGGAATTCCCTGTTGTCCCGTTGTATTCACCTTCGGGGTACAGGGTTATTTTCTTGCCAAGATACGTACCTTCAAGCACCGTGGCGACAAGGAATGAATTTCCAGCTTGCACGGCCTTCTGGATTTCAGGAAGCAAGTTATCTTTTTCAAGGCTTTCCACAAAGATGTCGATTTTCCCACCGCAGATCAAACCCACACCCCAGGCCTGAGTATCTTCAATCCCGTAATGCAATCTCTTGGCTTTTCCACTCTTAATCACCTGCAGGGCTTCTTCCACAACAGCGCCTTCTACACACCCCGCACTCACCGAGCCAAACATTTCTCCATCCGATGAGACCACCATTTTGGATCCAATCCCTCTGGGGGCCGAGTTAAATACATCAATTACCGTGGCAATGGCTATCTTTTTATGTTCAGCCGACCAGGTGGCAATGTGAGGTAAGATTTCTCGCATCCTGTTTTTCCTTGCTAAAAAGTATCGTTTTGCCTTACACAGAGTGTAGCAAATACCCAAGTAAAATTGTTGGAATATCACGCATGATATGCGTAAAAACCATGTTAATTACAATACCGGTTTCTTTTCCTGGAAATCAAGCGCCCCGCTATTAATGCAATACCGCAGACCCGTCGGTTTGGGGCCATCCTCAAACACATGCCCCAGATGGGCATCACACTGACTACAGCGGATTTCAACGCGCTTCATTCCATAAGAATGATCCGCATCTTCTTCTAAAACATCGGCTTGAATCGGTTGGAAAAAACTCGGCCAGCCCGAACCGGAATCATATTTATGGGTCGATGAAAATAAGGGATTCCCGCAACTGGCACAAACATAAGTGCCGTCATCCTTATGATAATAATACTTTCCTGAAAATGGAGGTTCCGTTCCCTTTTCTCTCGATAAATGGAATAAATCAGGGGAAAGTTGTTCCCGCCATTCTTCAATTGTTTTTTTGTTTTTCATATTCAACCTATCACCAATAAACCTAATACCTATATATTCAGTATACAACAAAAAAACCGCCTTCCTCTTCAGGAAGACGGCTTATTCTATTAATGTTCTATAAGATTATTCGACTTCGAATCGAATGGAGATGTTGGTTAACCCCTCATTTAAGGCTACCATTTGAACCACCAACAATTTTCCACTGGGGTGTCCGGTAAACACCAGACTGGCGGTCATCTCTGTAATGGAGGTTGTAATGGCTCTTTCCTTCAGCCCTTGATTGATCAACTCACTGCGATAGAAATCAATCACTTCACCCATGGGCTGCTGAACCTGGAAATTGACCATTTCACCCAATTGCGTAATGTTGATCGCCTCTTCCGGCAGGACGTATTCTTTCCGTACGGCATCTTCATCCATACCCACAGCGCTGTTGACCGTAGCCTGGATGTCTTCAGAACTTAATGCACTAAAAGCTTCTTGAGTTTGTTGCAAATCTTCAAGCGAGGCACCTGTAGCATTCTCGACGGTTAATTCCAAATTACCCAATACTTCCGTGGATAATTTTTCCGTTAACTCACCGGCTTTATCTTCCACCTTTTCTGCAACAAGATTGGTAACAAAGCAGGCGCTGCTAAAGATCATTACAAATAACACCAATAGGATAAATAATTTTCTTGAATTCATCTTAACCTCCTGAAAATTAGCCTGCAGGATCCGTATGATAGGATATTTGTAATAGCATACTCTATCCTCATAGTTTCTTCAACTCAAAATTTGAGCAGAAAACCAAACCAGTCTTCAAGGGTTGCAAGTCGATATGTAAAAAATATATCGGTGCACCTATGTCATAAAGACCGGGAATAGACATTAAGCAAGTTTCCTGTGAATGGCAAGCAAATCACCCAAAATAGCGAACCCAGTCTCCAGCCGTCCTGCACCGGCGCCGATTAAAGTTACGTCGCCCAACAAAGCGGTCGAATAGGTGATGGCATTGGTTGCACCATCCACACCGGCCAACGGATGCGTCAGTGGAATACTGGTTGGTTTAACACTGGCCAGCAGCTTGCCATCGCTTTTTTCCAGCGACCCAATCAGTTTCCACTTCTCACCCCGAGCCGCCGCAGATTTAATATCGTCTGAGGTAATGCCGGAAATTCCTGTTCGGTCAATATCCTTCATCTCAAGATCAACGCCCATCAAAATGGCAGCCAAAATGATGACCTTGCCGGCCGCGTCAAAACCTTCCACATCGCCGGTGGGGTCTGCTTCGGCATAACCCAGGGCTTGGGCTTCCTGCAGCGCTTCTGCATAGCTGCCGCCGTTCGCCATACTGGTCAACATGAAGTTGGTTGTACCATTTAAAATGCCTTGAATCTTCTGAATGCCAGCGCCCTGCAATAATTCCGTGCCAAGGCGCAGAGCCGGTGTTCCACTCATTACGGTGCCTTCCACCCCAAATTCCACACCGTACAACCTGGCCTGTTCGGCCAATCCCTGATAGGCCAACGCCGCGGGACCTTTGTTGCAGGTGACCACATGTTTTTTATTTTTGATAGCGGCATCCACATATTGGATTGCCGGTTGACCCGTTTTTAAATCGGTAAAACTCATCTCAACCAGGATATCAGCATTCGTCTCAACGATGGTTTGAATGGCATCCATGTTACGGGTTTTGGCAGGCACCTTGCTTAAATTCCCGTCTTTTTGTACGGCGTCCAACAACTGCGCAGGATCATACCCATCCGGCTGATAAACGCTCCCTTTCTGTGCATCACAGATGGCTACAATACGGAAGGCAGCACCTGTTTCTTCGGCTATCGCATCCCCGTTATCTTTTAATATTTGGGTGAACCCCTGTCCTACATTTCCAAATCCAATAAGGGCTAATCGGTACGTCTTCATCCTGCATCCTCCTGAACAATCTGTCCATATTTTAGAATTAAATAATTCCCCACTCATTATACCTGCTAGATTTAATTGAGGAGAGGCATGTTGAAGAACGTTAGACCTGTCCTCGTGAGGAGAGAACCTGCCAAAGCCTGATTTGTGTAATTTTACCCTTCGACGGAGCTCAGGGAGCGGGAGTCGGTGGCACTTTCCTCGATAGGGGAGTACGTTGGCCCTGTCCCCGTCAGGGGAGAGCTTGTCGAAGCCTGGACCTGGATTGGCATGACCCTTCAGTAAACACAGGGAGCAAGTTTATTGGGCTTGTCCCCACTAGGGGGGAGAATGATGAAGCCTGATTTGTGTAAGTTTACTCTTCGACGGAGCTCAGGGAACGGGGTAACTAAAAATTGTGTCCCTGCGAACGAGCGTTCTTAGTTTATCGTTTATTTTTGTCCGGGTAAATAGCGAGTGAGTAAACTCATGACAAGAAACTTCTGGCCCTCGCGATGAGACTATGGATGTGTCAATGCGAACGTCTCTCGACAAGTTCGCAAGATTTCAGTTATGTCTACGGTTTCCGCAGTTCAATGATAGCTAATTTATTACCCTGGGAGGGAATTGAATTTGAACTATGAAATCCTGTATACTTAAAGAATCCTCAATACTTATCTGTAAACTGGTACGGGCTGCGATGATAGAGATTACTGTTCATTTATTTGCTCATCTGAAACAAAAAGCAGGGACATCCCTGGCTTTATTGGAAATGCCGGATAACTCCACTATTACCGATGTAAAAAATGCCCTTGTAACCCAATATCCTTCCTTGCAGGGACAGCTCAAAGCCATGGTGGCCTTGGAAAACAATTCCCAAATCCGATTAGACGATGAATTTCTACTTCAATCCGGAGAAATAACCATCATCCCCCCCATCGGCGGCGGGTAAGCCAGTCTTAAAGGTATCAGTTGGCATCCATTTCAGCAATCCTATATTGGCTGGCAATTTAGCCTAACCAGACCCTAAGGGTTTCAAAACCCTTAGGGTCTGGTTTTATCAATGATTATCAAATATTTCAGGTGATTTCTCTAGATAAGGTTTCCGGAAATTGAATTTTCTACAGGTTTCCGTCTGGAATCCGAGAGAACAGATTTAATTAGCACGCTTGATCACTCCATGAGATACTACGGGCAGCGCACTAAGAGCAGATAAGCGTTCATAATTCGGGCAGGGCCGGGCACCAATTGAATGGACAGCCCTTTGTTCATGATTGGAATAATTGAGAGATACCCTTCAGGAATAACCAGCGTGCGGGCATACACAGATTGCATCATCCAGGCTTGCTGGGCTGTGTTGAATTGCCAATCCAGGGCTTCCCCGCCGAATAATCCTGCTGCAGTTTCACCATCAGATGGACAAGCCTTAACTTCACCCCCGGTCACCTCCAATTGGGTTACCAGTGCCGATGGCATCTGAACAGACTGCACCTCTTCCGGAATCAAATCACGAACTGCCCTGGGAAGTTTGTCATATTCAAATACTGTCACTTGCTTTGGCGCAGCACCGGGCGCAAAATTTGAAGATGCCCGATATTGAATAAAAATAATCAAAGCATAGGCTAACAGGCAAACAAATGGTACGATAATGAAACCCAGAGCCCATCGGGGGATTTTGAACGATCTCCGGGATTCAGCAGATTTCTTCCGGCTAATGTAATTCAAGATCTCATCGATATCTTCATCCGCTAATTTTGAATACCTGGATAGTACCTCTTTGATCTTCTGCTTGGAATTCCCCATGGCATACAAATCAGCCGCGTTTTCTATCACTTCGGCTGAGTATTTTTCATAAATAGGATCCCGCACTATCGCTGGAGCGGGTTCTTCAATGGACGGATTTGCTGTACTTCCTGATTGGGTTGCTGCCTGATTAGGCGTGATTTTTGCAGGTTCGCTGATTGTGGATTCTTTAGGAGTAGGTTTTGAGTGAGTGTTCTCAATTAAGATTTTCATCTCCACCCATTGACCTTCAAATCCAGTTTTCACCCCAATCGGATCCCGAACCACAAAAACATTGGAACTGTTCCGGGCTACTTGAAAGGTTAATTCGCAAGTTGGGCATGCAAATTGATCGGGATTCCCTTCGTTATGTTCAATGACCATCGGGGCGGAGGAACAGTATGGACAGCGGGATTTCTCCAGCCAGCTTTGGGGAATTTGATCACGGGGAAGGAGTGTCTCCATGCAGGCACCTTATACAACTCAGATCAGGTTTAACAGTTTGGATGGTAAGTTCGATAGGAAGATTTTATCACAGCCGCAAAAAAATTAGGCTGCATCCGCTGGGTTGATTGGCGCCAGTACGTAACAACTTGTCGGCACTTCCACACCGTGAGTGGTAATCCAGCGTTCCTGTGGATGAAAAACCATTCCCAAATGTTCATAAAACAATCTGGCACGCAGATTGGATTTTAACACCCATAGAAAGCAACCCTTGATATCTTCCTGTATCAATTGCTGGAAAACCGATTTCATTAAACGTCCCCCAACTCCACGACACCAGGCGTGTGGATGAACATACAGGGTATAGATTTCCGCATAAGAAGAAGGCAACTGCATGGCTTCCCGTGAGGCGCCGTACGTGGTAAAACCAACGAGCGCCCCCCCCTCTTCAGCCACCAGGATGCGATGTCCTGCGCCCTGGGGAGATAAACGATAGTGCCAACGTGGATAAAATTCTTCCCGATCTAATGCCTGCATGACTGCTTCAGGCATAATACCTTGATACCCCGCTTTCCAGGCTGCGTAATGCAGCTCCGCCAATGCGTCAGCTTCCTCAACTCTGGCAGGCCTGATCGTTAATTCCATATAGATTATTCTATACTGATTACTCAGCCTTGTAAATTAGAACGCCAACCTGGAAGGATCATTAGCTGAGCAACTTATCCAGCTGCAATTACTTCCTGGGCTCGCTCAATTTGATTTGGAAATAAAGTCTTGGGTACCTTGTCCGAACCAAGCGCTTCTGAGACCATATAGCGAGCACAGGTAGACGGATCCACAAAACAATATTTCTTCTTCAGTCGTTCTGCCGTGGAGGGCATATCCTGCATCACATCATTAAAAAAAGGACATTTAGCCAATGATGTACATTCACCCATTACATTCTCCTTCTATTAAGTTACTCATAATTTTAGTCACAGCGGTTTGAGGCACCATTAAGTTGATATTAATTCTCTCCATATGAATGATAAATTTCGCTTATTCTTACTGGAATAAACAGACGATTGCCGAGTATGATAAAATTTTCTATCATGGACATTTCTGATCACATTAAAGGGATTCTGGATACCCTGCCGGATAAACCCGGCTGCTATATTATGAAAGACAAAGCTGACGTGATTATTTATGTCGGAAAGGCTATCAGCTTAAAAAATCGGGTACGCTCCTATTTTCACTCCAGTAATGAATTACAACCCAAAACTCGTCAATTAGTTAAAAATATCGAATCCTTGGAATGGATCGTAGTTGGTTCAGAATTGGAAGCCTTGATTCTGGAAATGACCCTGATCAAGAAGCACCGTCCAAAATACAACATCCGCTTGAAGGATGACAAGCGTTACCCCTATATTAAAGTAAACTGGAAGCAGGACTTTCCCAAAATCACCGTAACCCGGTATATGGAAGAGGACGGCTCCCGCTATTTTGGTCCCTACACCAGTGTCTGGGCTGTCCATCAGACGCTGGATGTACTGCGGCGCATCTTCCCTTATCTAACCTGTGACCGCGAGATCACCGGTTTGGATATAAAAGCCTGCCTGTACTATGACATAAAACTCTGCACCGCACCCTGCATTGGCGCCATCAATCGCGAAGAATACCGCAGCATGATCAATGATCTGTGTACTTTCCTTGATGGGGAAACGGATTCCATTGTCTCCCATCTGACGGCTCAAATGCAGGCTGCTTCCGAAGAATTATTATTCGAAAAAGCCGCCGCCCTGCGCGACCGTATCCAGGCCATTGACCGGGTGGTGGAAAAACAAAAAGTCATCTCCACAGAAAAAATCAACTCCGATGTCATCGCCATGGCGCGTGAAAACGGCGAGGCGTGTGTCCAGATTTTCTTCATTCGCGCAGGCAAGTTAATAGGCCGGGAATATTTCATTCTCGAAGGCACGGAAGACGAGGACGAGAGCCAAATCATCAGCCAATTTATGATGCAGTTCTACACTGAAGCCGCCAGCATCCCCAACCAGGTGCTGCTGCCCAACCACATAGAAGAAGCTCAGGTCATCTCCGAATGGCTGCGGACCAAACGCAATTGTCAAAAAGTGGAGCTAAAAGTTCCCCGCCGCGGTGAAAACGCAGCCTTGATTAAGATGGCCAGCGAAAATGCCGTGGAAACACTTAGCGCCCTGCGCACCCAATGGCAGGCGGATAAAGACAAGCAGCGTCAGGCATTATCGGAAATCACGGAAGCCCTGCACCTTTCCGAAATTCCGTATCGCATTGAATGTTATGACATCTCCAATACACAGGGAACCTCGTCGGTGGGCAGTATGGTGGTCTTCCAGCAGGGCATCCCTTACAAGAAGGACTACCGCCGGTTTAATATTAAAACCGTGGAAGGCCCGGACGATTTCGCCAGTATGGAAGAAGTCTTACGGCGCCGTTTTAAACGCTGGGAATCCTACCATGCCCAGGAAGATGTACTCAAGAAAAAAGATGAATCCTTCAGCGTCCTGCCGGATTTGATCATCGTGGATGGGGGTAAAGGTCAGCTCAGCCGGGCGGTTAGCGTGCTGGAAGAATTTAATCTGATGGATAAGGTCGCCATCACCGGCCTGGCGAAACAACAGGAAGAACTCTTCTTGCCTGGGAAATCTCTCTCTGTTTTATTGCCCCGCAAATCTCAGGGCTTGTATCTGGTGCAGCGTATTCGCGATGAAGCCCACCGATTTGCCATCACGGCCCACCGCAACCAACGCGGAAAAGTCGGTTTGGTCTCCAGAATGGAAGCAATTCCCGGAATTGGACCATCCAGAAGGAAAAAATTGTTGGCATATTTTGGTTCCATTGATAAAATTCAATCAGCAAGTGTTGAAGAAATCGCCAAAGCAGTAAAAATGCCCACGGAACTTGCCAAGAGTCTAAAGGAGTTTTTAGAGTGAGCGCAGTAAATAAGTCTGCCTGGGTTGTTGATGACGACGAGGATCACATACAACCCCTGCAGATCATGTTAAAAGACCTCGGCTACGATTGCAAAATCTATGCCTCCTCGACTGAAATCAAGGACGATATCACCAACGGCTTCACCCCCGATCTGTTGCTGATTGATGTCCACCTCCCCGACAATAACGCACTGGATTTAATTTCATTCATCCGCGATAACGAATTGCTGGATGATCCTCCTATCATTGTTCTCGATGATGATTTCTCCGAAGAGTCGGAATACGCCATCCAAATTGGTGCAGATGATGAGTTAACCTTTCCAATGATCATTCAGGAACTAGAAACAGCCATTGCCAACGCTAATGAGCGCAGAAACCTGGAAGAAATCATCGAGGACGAAGAAGAATTCTAACCGTATCTCCTGAACATAACATATGAACTCCAGTATAGGATTTTATTCAGGGCTATCATTTATCCTTGGGTTTCGTTTGACCTTCTGTTCCACAATAATTTACCATTGATTAAGTAGAACATTTGTTTTATAATGGGTATATCTTCAATTTCTTTAGGAGCGTATCCATGCCTCTTTCCCTGACTAGAACTAAAATGAAAACCATCAAAGGCTTTATTTTCCAAAACGGACGTTTATTGGAAAGGAAATTCTATCAATTCTTCTTTGAAGATAGCTCCCCTGAATCCTGCCTGAACGCACTGCGCGCTTACCAAAATGCCGATGGCGGATTTGGCAATGGCTTGGAACCGGATTTACTCACCCCGGAAAGTAGCCCCATCGCCATGGAAACCGCATTTTTCTACCTGGATATGCTCGGTCAACCGGATGCAGACATGATACAAAAAAGCCTCATCTGGCTGGAATCCCAACTTAAGTCCGACGGCACCCTGCCTCATCCACCGAAAACCCTGAATGAGTATCCCCATCAACCCTGGTGGAGTAACCCGGATACCCATCGCATTCTTTCCATCGTTTCTTATTTAAAAAAATGGAAGGTGGACTCTCAGACATTATATGCAGGCGTAAAAAAACATTTTGATCTGTGTGCTGTCCCCCAGCCGTTAGAATTTTATGATTATCCATATTACCTATATCTTAAATTTTTTCCCCGCACAGAAATCAAAGATATTCTTTGGAAACAGGTCAATGTCATGCTGCCCGATCTGATAGCAAGACACCAAAACCATTACCCGCTTATCGGAAGGCACTGGTACCTGGCCATGGATAATTTCAGCAAGGCGGAACAGCAGCAGCAAGTGCAGTTATGGATTGAGGGTTTGCAGGACGACGGCGGTCTGGATATCGTCTACCGCGATCTGCCCTGGTGGCGTCCCCTGTGGACTCTGGATGGCCTGATGGTGATAAAAAAGCATGGTTTATTGGAAATTCCAAAATAGACCTGTAGGTGCACCTCTGCTGCTAAATGTCCCACTAGGGAGAGTTTGTCGAAGGCTGGTGCCTGAGCTTGTCGAAGGCTGGTGTCTATGTCCGTATTGGAAGAAATATTATCGAAGGCCATCCCCAATAGTTAGCCGTAGGGCGATGGTTTGTGCCCGATAGGGTACGATAGACCTTGCCGAATGTTGGTCAATCAACCAAATAAATTCTTGAATCCCATCCTGCGCCAAAAGCGGCGGGGACACGTGCCCAATAGGGTAAAAACCCCGCATCTACAAGAAAATCTCTCACGATGCCTTTGTCCCCATTAAAGGAGCGCTAATCGAAAGCCATCCGCAGGAGTCTCAACATGGTTAACTGTAGGGCGGCGGTTGCTAGACCCCGCCGAATGTCGGATGATCAACCAGATAATTTTTAATTCTCCCATGCGCCAAAAGCTATGGGAGAACCCCGCCCCTCTTCTGAATTAAAATGTGTTGTATTGCACTTCAAACCACGTTGAATGGACTTTTTAATGGACGAAATCACAGGTTGATGATTTGCTTCCTTGCTTCGACCCCAACAATCTCAACAATTCAAAATCAATAGTACCCGTTGATCCGCCTCGAAAATCAGATGATCCTAGGCAGTTTCACCTAACCTAAAATATACCCCGGATTTACCGGGGTGATCCTTAAGAATTAATTGTTGCACGGAAATAAGTTCGCTCGTTAACCCCCAACCTTCTCGTTATCCGCATCCCAATAAATTAAACCACCACAGGATACCCAACGCATTACTGAGTAAGCTTAATCCCAGAAGCGCCTTAAACACCCAGGCCATCTTCTTACCGACCCCAACAGCGATCACCAGCAGAACGGGCACGATGAAATCCATCAAGTAGCGGTACCCCAACTGCCAGGCGCCGTTATTATGATAAAGCAAAAGCAGCCCCATACTGAGTAAAATGGATACCCCGGCTCCCAGCATCCACCAATTCTTCTGCCAGCGGCGCAGCACATAGATCAACGCCGGTGTCATCACCAATAAGTTGTAGCCGTCACGCGAAGCATGAATAACGATACAGTCATCCAGACACTGCAGGGTTGGGTGATTCAGAAACATCATCGCGAAATTACTGGGAATAAAGTGGGGGTTAAACATGCCGTAGGTTTTAACGGAGTTCATGATCCATTCCGCGCTGTTGATACTGACATACCCAAAATCCATAAAATTGCCAAAGCGCAGGTAGTTATAGAACAACAAGCCCGCAACTGCCAAAACCACAGGGATGGCCGATTGTACAGCCCAACTCACCATTTCTTTCCAACGAATGCGGCCTTCTGACTGGTTTTCATAAAATAAAGCAATGCCCAGTAAAAATGGCCACAAGGCAAAGACATTCGGCCGCGCCAGAATAGCCAGCCCAAGGGCAGCGCCAGCCAGCCAGGGAGATTTCTTTCTCACCACCCAATAGGCAGCCAGTGCAGTAAACAATACGGTGAATGTCTGGCTGAGAAACCACATCCGCGCCATGACGGCGAGCCACCAGAAGCAGGTGCCAAAAGCAAACAGTGCCGTCAGCCATAAATTTTCACGTTTTTGGGTCGGAATCAACCCCTGTTGGGAGGCACTCTGTAAGAGCCAGAAGATCAAAACAACGGTCAAGCTGGCACAAATAATCGAAAAAGTGACCATGTTGATATGTTCAACCCCAAGGACAGCTGCAATCGGCATCAGGATCAAGGCCGGCAGGGGAGGATTGGGCACATACCAGTGATTGTTAAAGAAAGTCAAATCATGGTTGCTGGCTGGATTGAGCAGATACAATCGTCCCTGGTTAAAGGCATCCGCCAATTCATGCCAGTAGGTTTTGGAAGGCGTGTTGTACCAGTTCACCCATTGGGCGGTTTGCCGATAGAGGGTGTACGTTACGGCGAAAATTGCCAGGGATAAGAAAAAAGATGAAATCCTGGCGTACCAGGATTGTGCACGGCAGTACTGATACAGCAAAGCCCAAACCAGAAAAACAACAGCCGGGAAAAAGATATAATCTTCCATGCCGCGGAATTGAGTCAACCACATCCATTGGGCATACAGTTTAATGCCCAGTAAATATACCCCGCTGGCCAGAGCGAAGAGCAAAGACAAAAAGACAGGCTGGATAACATATTGAAATGCTGCCTTTAAATTTAAATGAAACAAGATTAACAGTTCGATAAGAATCAGTTCAATACAAATCAATAAAACACCAAATCGCTGCGTCAGGCTCTTCAGTATGACCGCTTCATTGGCTGCCTGGGAGAGGCTTAAGATTTGCAAAGTCAGGATGCCAAGCAGCAGTACCAAACCAGGTGCGATGATCAGAAAGGTTCGCACCGGGGAACTAAAAAATCGATTGACCATTCCTGCCAGGCGCTGCCAGATTTTGGTTTGAGTCTGACTATTTACTGCTGCAAACAGAAACATCATCATAGAGCCGAAAAGCAGCGCTGCAACCAGCAGGACCTGCTTGGAATACCCAAACAGAAAAGCAGAGGCCGCTTCGGACGGATAACGCAAGGTGAAAAGGGCTGCCGTCAGACTTTCAAGAGCCATCAGGCTCCATAATATTAAATTAAGTTTTTTTCCCTGGGACTTCATCGGATTCATGGGATCTGCCCTTGTATTCTTGGGTCATCAGACAACCTGCCGCAAAAGAATTGGCTGTCAGGATGCGCAATCATTATAACATGAGCAGGCAGCAGCAATATTGCGTCCGAATGGCTTCTAATATAAGACCTTGCTATAACCTTGCGCTTGTTATGTGAGCAATACCAGGCGTAGAAATCCATCGGATGATTGTGCTAAAATGAAATGATCCCAATCAAAAAGGAAAAACAAAATGGAATCGATTGCTGAAACCATCCGCGAAATTGTATCTGAAACAAAAGACCAGCTATTGGCGATTTCCTCCGAACATGCCCGCCAAAAACCTGCAGCGGACGCGTGGTCCAAGCAGGAAATTCTGGGCCATTTAGTCGATTCGGCGGTTAACAACCACCAGCGCGTGGTCCGTACGGCGATGAACATGGGCGGCGATTTTCCACCTTACCAACAGGAACAATGGGTGCTCATTCAGGCTTATAACAAACGCGACTGGTTTACCATGATTGATTTATGGGTGCAGGTCAACCTGCATCTATGCAGCGTCATTGAAACCCTGTCCGATGTAGCCCTTGGCAATCTATGCAATGTCGGCAAAGACCATCCAGTCCCCCTCCGATGGGTGATCAACGATTATCTGCGCCATTTAAAAATGCATCTGGAAGATATTCTGAAGGCATAATTTATAAAGACACACAAACAAAAATTCGAATAATGGCAGGGCGCATCGTAATATACCCTGCATTGTTTTCAGTGATGTTTGTCATCCAGTGAATCAACCAACCCAGAGGAGAAAGACCATCACCCGGATAGAGCTTTTTCAAGAACATCTGACTGAAGAGATTTTGGCGTTAATCCGAAGTAGGGTGCTGTTGGGCGTTTTGAAAAGACAGTTTGGTTTATCAACCAAAAGCCAAACGCACCAATTGCCGGAATTAAGGGTATCGATATCCATCTTCTGCCCACGAATACCCAATAATAATCCGTCAAATATCTAAGGGTTTAGGTTCCGCTCAATACGTTTTTAATGCATAGTTGCTCGCCGGGATACTAAAACCCCTCCAAATTTTCCTACTTGCTACCTGAACCTCTTCATGGTATACTTTCGTTTCACGTTTGAAGAATTACAAAAACGTATCCTTGTAGAAGGTTTGGAAAGATGGAAGACTTAATTAGAGCAATTCAACCCCAACCAAATGAAAACATCCCGGCATTACGTACCGGCGATTTGGTGAGTGTGCATGTAAAAATTAAAGAAGGTAACCGCGAGCGTATCCAGGAATTTAAAGGTACCGTCCTCTACCAGCATAACAACGGCGCCAGCTCCAGTTTCACCGTTCGACGGGTTGCCAGCAATGGCATCGGTGTTGAGCGTACCTTCCCCGTTTTTAGCCCACGCATCGAAAAAGTAGTCATCGAACGACACAGTAAAGTGCGTCGCTCACGTCTCTACTTCCTGCGCGATTTGACTGGCAAGAAAGCACGCCTCAAACAGAAATTCTAAATCCTGCGGGATTTTCATTATGCAATGTCAGGGTACAATCCTTTCACAAGATTGTGCCCTTTTGTTGTTAATCCTCTTTCCTTCCCTTAAACCTGTGCTAAAATAACTTCCATGACTGATCAAACCCATAAACCAACTTCGCTCCCCCATCAGGGTTCACGGATCGGTGTTTTTGATTCCGGCGTGGGCGGTCTCTCCATTCTCATTGCCTTACGCGCGTTAATGCCGGCCCAGCCCGTGCTGTTTGTCGGCGACCAGGCGCACGTACCCTACGGCCCCCGGCCGCTAAAAGAAGTGCTGAGTTTCTCCCGCGCCATCACTCAATTTTTATTGGATCAGGGCGCAGAAGTGATCGTGGTTGCCTGCAATGCCGCCTCAGCAGCCGCGCTGCAGCCCTTGCGTCAGATTTACCCCCACATCCCCTTTGTTGGCATGGAACCGGCCGTGAAACCCGCTGCCGAGCAAACCAACAGCGGCGTGGTGGGCGTCCTGGCCACGCCAGCCACCTTTCAAGGCGCGCTGTATGCCTCGGTAGTTGAACGCTTTGCCGCAGATGTCACCATCCTGCAAAGCACCTGCCTCGGATTGGTGCAACAAATTGAAGCCGGAAATATGCAGGGCGCTGAAACCAGAAAAATTCTGGAAGAGGCCTTATTCCCCATGATGCAAGCCGGCCTTGATACCGTCGTGCTTGGCTGTACTCATTACCCCTTCGTCATCCCCCTCATTCAATCCATCGTCGGCGAAGGTGTGCGGGTGATCAACCCCGCGGATGCCGTGGCCCGCCAAACCCGTCGCTTACTGCAACAACACGCCACCCTTGCTTCATCCACTCAACCCGTATCCCCGCTGCTTTTTACCACCGGCTCAGCCTTGCATTTGCAGCAGCTTGCTCAACAACTGATCCAACACCCAGATCCCGTAACTCCCCTTTGTTGGGATTCTGATTCGGTTGTGTTGTCCTTTTGTGAAAATCGGTTATCATAATTAATGTGCAAAAGTCTAATTATCCATTTCTGCCTGATTGGTTCGCCATTTCCCTGCGTTGGTTAACGCTGGTATGTTTTACTTGCGCACTGGGCATCACACGCTCCTTTAACTGGGGTCTGGCAGGCATCATCTTCTTTTCCCTTCTTTGGAATGTACTCAATTCAGTCTCCACCATCCTTAACCGGCGTATCCGCTGGCATCGGTTGATTAATGTTCTAGTGGATGGGCTGGTTTCCATCCTGCTGTTTGTCTTCACCAATGGAATCCCTGGCCCATTGGCTTTCTCCGGCATCCTGGTGATTTTTTCCGGGGCAGTCTATTTTAATATTCTGGGCAGTATCATGGCCGCTGTGGCTATCTCGCTGCTGCAATCCGTTTTCACGTTATTCTTCTCTGGCATGATCGTTTCTGCCTGGCTTCCGGCAGCTTTTTTAATCATCAATCTATTGATCGCCGCCATTGTCGGGCTGCTCAGTCAACAGGTGATAGTCTGGCTGCGCCAATACTACCGCGGCACAGTGCGCTCCCCCGAGGATGACGAGCAGCCTCAGGTGGTACCTGTTGCAAATCCTGAGATGCCCTCAATCAATGAACTTTACGAAATGATTCAAGCCATCTCCGGAACGTTGCAGTATTCCTCCGTTTTGGAAATTACGCTGGCCAAGAGCCAGGAATTGCTCAGCAAGGATTCCACCAACGCCGAGCGATTGGTTTCCGCTGTCATGCTTTTTGATGAAGCCAGCCTGGTGATCGCCTACGGCCGGCGGATTCCCCCGCGGGACATGAAAATTCAATTTAAGGCTCGCAACGGTCTGCTCTCCGAAACCCTGCAAAAGGCCACACCCCAATTCTCCGATGACCCCGCCCATGATCCGGAATTAAGCCAGATGGTGATCATCCAGGATTGTCAGAGCGCGCTGTGTTTACCGCTCAATCGCGGTCTGGATTCCTTTGGCGTGGTTCTGTTTGCCCATCCCGATGCAAATTTCTTCACCGAGAGTAAAAAAGAATTGCTGGAAATGTTATGCAGTCAATCCGTGATCGCCATTCAAAATGCACGCTTGTATGAAGATCTCAAACAGGAGAAGGAACGCCTGATCACCTCTCAGGAGGAAGCCCGCAAGCAGCTTGCCCGTGAACTGCATGACGGCCCCACCCAATCCATTTCGGCTATTGCCATGCGCGCCAACATCGCCCAAAAGTTAATGGAAAACGACTTACCCGAGACGTTTGAAGAACTCAAACGCATCGAGAATCTGGCCCGCAAAACCACGGATGAGATTCGCCACATGCTCTTCACCCTCAGGCCTTTGACGCTGGAATCCGACGGTCTTTTGGCCGCCTTGAATACCATGGCGGTTAAGATGAAAGATTTCTTCCAGCAAAATATAGAATCTGAAATTAATAAGAATATTCTCCTGCATTTGGATGTAGCCAAACAAGGGGTCATTTTCAGCATTGTCGAAGAAGCCGCCAATAATGCCCGTAAACATGCGCAAGCCAGCGTTATTCGCGTTACGCTCGATCTGATGCCCAAAGATGCCGGGATTGCGGTACTGACCATTCAGGATGACGGCAAGGGCTTTGATGTGGAGAGTGTACTCCAGTCCTACGACCAGCGCGGCAGCCTGGGCATGATCAATTTACAAGAGCGGGCTAAACTATTAAACGGTGTGCTGGATATTCAATCCAAACCCGGCAAGGGTTCCCGGATCATTGTTTACATTCCACTGGATAACCAGGCAGAAGAGCGAGTACAGGCTATTGAGACCGCGTTTGAATCTTAAGCTCAAGCATTGATTTGTTCTCTTTAATTCATTAAACTGGATTGAAACGATCGTTTTTATCAATAGGAAGGAAACCATGCCATTTGAACCCATAAAAGATCAGAAAGAACCCATCCGCCTTTTCAAATCCAATTTTCTGGAATTCTTCACCCACATTCATCCTGCAGTTGTGTTGGCCATTTGGCTGCCCATTGTCGGGATTTGTCTATATCTCTCGATCCGCGCCGGCGTTCAATTGGGTCAGGTCCTCTGGCTGCCCTTGATTCTCTTCATCGGGCTGGTCATTTGGACTCTTTCAGAATATCTCCTGCATCGCTTTGTCTTCCATTTTCCCCCGCGCAATGCCTGGCAGACACGCCTTGCCTTCTTATTTCATGGCGTTCACCACGCCCAACCCCAATCCAAAACCCGGCTGGTCATGCCGCCGGTGGTTAGTCTTCCCATGGCAGGGATATTCTTTCTCCTCTTTCGCTTGATCTTTGGCTTTTCCGGGCCGCAGGCAGACTTTATTGTGTATGGTCTGTTTGCCGCTTTTATTATTGGGTATCTATCCTATGATATGATCCATTACGCCACCCACCACTTTACCCTGCGTGCCCAATGGTTGAAAGACTTAAAGGTTTATCACATCCAGCATCATTACAAAACGCCCAATCAACGCTTTGGTGTTTCCTCCCCCTTATGGGATATCGTCTTCCACACCAAACCGGAATGAAAACAAGTAGGGGCGAACGGCCTGTTCGTCCTCAATCCATAAACCACATATTTGGTTGCGGCCAATAATCATTGCTTATTGGACAATCTCTTCTTCTCTACGCTTCTTTGAAAAGCACATGCTGCATCAGAAAGCGCTCTACCTGGTGGATGGAATCCGCGATGTTTTCGCTCTTCCTGAATCCGTGGCCTTCCCCTTCATACACCTGATATAAATACGGAATACCCAACTTCCGTATTTCCGCTACAATTTGTTCCGATTGATTCGGCGGTACCACAGTGTCTTTATCCCCTTGAAAAATCATCAGCGGGTCACGGATCTGGTCTGCATGGAAAATAGCAGAACGGGCATGATATTTTGCAGCCGCTTTGGGCAGCTTACCGATCAGGCTGTCCTGATAGTGAGCCTCAAATTTATGCGTATCAACTGTCAATGAAAATAAATTACTGATCCCATAGAGGGAGATCCCCGCTGCAAAAACGCCAGGGAACATGGTTAAGGCATTCAACACGGTATACCCGCCGGCGCTGCCGCCGCGGATCATCATCCGGTTGCCGTCCGCCAGATGTTGATTGGCCAATGTTCGAGCACCGTCTACCGCGTCTTCCACATCCAGGATTCCCCAGCTGCCCTGCAATAACTCACGGTAAGATCGGCCATATCCGCTGGAGCCGCGATGGTTGACTTCCATCCAGCCGTACCCACGCCCCGTAAAGTAAGCAGCAAAGGACGAATAGGACGCCATGGCGCAACTGGTTGGCCCACCATGCACATTGATAAAAACAGGCGGCGGCCCATCCGCTTTCCAATTGCCGTTGTGCGGGGCATAATACAAGCCATAGACCTTGGTTCCATTGGCTGCCTTCCAACTGATCTCCTCACAAATAGGAAGCTCTTGCGGATCCAGAAGATCTGTTGTGGCATAGGTGACTACTTTCCAAGATTTACCATTCCAGCGCATGATTCGGGCTGGATAATTGGATGCCGATGCGATCAGGGCAATTTCATCGGTTGTTTGCGAGACACTGATTTGTTCCAAATAGGTATACGGATCCGTTGGAATCTGAACCTGTTTCCCTGTCTTTACATCCACCTGCCAGAGGCTGACAAAACTACCGATAATCTTAAAGAAAGTAATCCGTTGGCTGTCCGCAGACCAACCGTAGGAACGGACACCCTGAATCCAGGCCGGTTCCGAAAGGTGGTATCCATTGCCAATTACCAGTTGATGTTTTTCACAGCTTTCCAAATCAAACAGGATCAGTGTGTCCCACTCGCTTTCTTCGAGGATGTAACTTAGAAAGCGTCCATCCGGGGAGAACTGCGGCTGCCGGGCAGCATGGGTTTCGTCCCCATCCACAACGTTTTTTTCAGTCAGCCGAATTCCATTTTCAGTGTTGAGATGCCCCAAGCACAGCAGGGTTCCATCCCAGGGCATTTGCGGATGGTTCCATTCCACCCAGGCTACTGCCCCGCCCTGCGGATGCCAGCAGGGCTGCATATAAAAATCCGCTCCTTGTACCAACTGTACCGGCCAGCGGCTCCCATCCAGAGGTACGACTGCCAGCACATCCTGTTTTCCATCCGAGGACACATACACCACCCATTGATGGTCCGGTGAGATACTTGGCGAGGCAGCTCCACCCAGCACTGGGGTAATAGCGGTTGGCTGACCGTAACGCCCGCTCATCCGAATCAGCCGCTGATCTTTTTCCGCAAAGATAATTTCGCCGCGATCCGCACAGAAAGACCCGCCGCCATATCCCACGCCACCTTTTGGTGTGTGGGTATCCAACAATTCACGTAGAGTCCCTTCCGCGCTCATCGACATTAATGTCGTTTGAGTGGAGCGGCCTTCTTCCCAGACCAGTTCATCCGTCCCCTGATGCCATTGAACGTCACTTAACCGTTTCCCCAACGCAATAGTCTCAGGGGATAAAATTGTTGGCCACAGGCCGTAAGGCATTTTCTTCTTTGACATAAATCCATCCTCAATCCATTTCAGAAACAAAAACCGGTCTCCAATCCTGGAAACCGGCCAACATAGTTGCATCCAAACACATGCTCAGAAGATAACAAAACGGATCATTAATTGATCAATCGTCTGCTGAGTCTTTTGGTTTCCAGCGATTCATTAATTCCCCATCCACATCCGTTTCCAGATCACGCCAGTGATCGATGGGAACCTGAATGTGGGCGATGGCTGCAGTGGGCAGGGATACGACCTCCCCACAAAGCATTTGCAGCAGCCATTCCATGCCAGGGTTATGACCTACAAACATGATCCGATTAACCTCATCGGGCTGCGTTTTGAGAATATCCATAAAGACATCCGGTTCAGCCAGATATAAATCATCCATATAAATCACATCATCTGAAAAATCAATCGATTTCGCGATAGCTTCAGCCGTCAAACGAGCGCGTTTTGCGGGCGAGGAAAAAATGCGATCCGGTAACCCATCGTTCTCCAGCAGTGTTTTTCCCATTTTGTGGGCGTCTTTCTTCCCGCGTTTATTCAATGGGCGATCAATATCCTTTAACTCAGCCTCTTTCCAGCTGGATTTTGCGTGGCGCATCAGGATAATTTCTTTCATAGGGTTCTCTCCAATCCTTAAAATCAACATCATCTTAATACAACCTATACTTTATCATAAAAATCGGTACTAGAGAAACATTTTAAGAATTTTCTTGGGCATCTCACTTTCCATCAAGTAATTTATTCATCCAATTTTTTAAAGTGGTTGGTCAGGGTAGTGGTAATGTAGTTTTCCCAGAGTGCCTTGGTGATATAGGGATCATAGTCGTGCGTATCAAAAGTCTGCAAGACCATACGCCCTTCCAAACAAGTGGTAATCACACCATAACTGTTTTCTTCTTGGGGATACAACCCGGCCACAATTTTCGCATCCCCGCCGGCTCCAATTTTTACCAGGTCCCCAACATCTCCGGGGTTCCAAAAAAAATAGGAAGGGTTGCTGAGCGAAATGCCGGTATTGGGATTCGTCAACACTTCATTACTCGGATCCAATAAATAAATGGAATAATCCAGAGGGTTCCCACCGGATCCATAGCTCCAATCCTTTTGGAATTTTACGCCACACTTCCCCAGTATGCCCGCTATTTTTCCATTGGCAATATCATCCAGATACCACATTTCGATGATTAGTCCGGCATCATCATTGACATGCGTGATAATATAATCCCAAAATTCTCCCCGGATAGAACCACGGGCTTCTGAGGCAACAATGATTAAATCCCATTGAGTTGAACTGAGTAATTGTTCCTTAAAATCCCCGACAGCATCCCCAACTTCCACGATCTTTCCGCCGGAAAATCCCATGCGGTTGATCACTTCATGGACATACGGCAGGAGGGTGGTATACCCGCGGATATCCTCATACACCAATATATTGGCAGCCCGAATGCGATCTGCCATATCCACAGTGGGGGTAAATTCTACTGGAACCTCGCTAGCCTGGACAACAACCGTTTCAACGACCGGGGCAACAACGGGTGCTTCCGGAGTGTAGGTTGGATACGGAGTGTAGGTAGGGGCTGCTGTGGGTGCGTTTTGTACGGCCTCAAGGGTCTGCTGCTGCATCACCAACATCGTGGATTGAATACCCACTGCTATTTGGGTCTCTGCCAGAGAAGGGTCACTGCCTGTCATTCCTGGCATGGAACAACCCCCTATATTGATGGCCAAACTTACGACCACAAACAACAAAAAACATCGTCCAGTAATTTTATTCATTTCCATCACTCCACCGAAAAATAAAGCGGGACCCTGACTAATGCTTAATCATTGTACGGAAAATAATTGTGTAGAGCAATAAAAGCTTGATAAATGATCATCAACACACCAAACCAGCCAATATTTCAAATGTCAGACATATTTTCATAGCATTGATCTTTACAATGGTAAAATATAGACAAACATGTCTGAATTCCGCAAAAGTCAAAAAAACGAGGGTTTTTTATTTTCATGGAATTTAGTAAACAACACATCCAACATCACTCTATCCTTTAAAGGAGTTCCAATGAATGAATCGCAAGTTGATTTTGTAAAAGAGCTTCTCAATCAATTTCCAAATTGGTTTAATGAGCCTGAACATATGGAATTAGCTCAGATGACCACAAAGCATTACCCATACTCCACTTTGTTCTCTCCCATTCAAGTTAACAAGCTGCTTCTCAAGAACCGGATCGTGATGGGCCCAATGGGCAACATTTCGATGGCGGAAGAAATGGGACGTCCGACCAACAAAATGATTCAATATTTCGCAGATCGAGCTCGGGGTGGAGCGGGTCTATTAACCTCCGGTCTGGTCCCAATTTCACAAGCCGTTGATCCAACCGTTACGGAACGGGGAAATAAATCTTACTTCCCGCGCATTGACAGTTCCCGAACTGTCTTCTCCGGATGGCGGGATCTGGCAGAATCCGTGCATGCTTACGGAAGCCGTTTTTTCATCCAGTTGACAGCAGGACTTGGCCGAGTCGGTTCCCCCGAATCTTTATTGACGAAATTTCAAATGCCAGTCTCGGCATCCTGGAACCCAAATTTTTATATTTCCGGTATTCCATGCCGCCCCATGACCGATGGCGAATGCCGCACCATCATTAAGGCTGCCGGACAGGGCTCGGCAGATGCAAAAGCCGCCACCATTGATGGCGTTTATCTGCATGGCCATGAAGGCTATTTACTGGAACAAATGACCAATCCTGCCTTTAATCGCCGTAAATTTGGACGGTATGCCAATTGGCAAAATTTCGGCCTGGATATGGTCAAAGAGATTCGCAAACGGGTGGGGCCTAACTTCCCCATCATGTACCGTATTGATCTCTCCCTGGCTCTAAATGAAACCTATGGCGAGCGGATGGACAACATTCCGGCATTGAAGAAGTTCAAAAAAGAACGAACCGTCGCTCAAACCTTGGATTACATGGTTAACCTGGTTAAAGCAGGGGTTGATTTCTTCGATGTGGACCTGGGTTGTTACGATAACTGGTGGCTGCCTCATCCCCCAAATTCCATGCCTTCAGGTTGTTTCCTGCCCGTGGCACGCTTGGTAAAAGAGTACTTCGCTCATGAAAAAGTCCTCAGTAATGCCGGTTTGCCAGTGCCCATCGTGGCCGTAGGTAAATTGGGCTATCCTGATTTAGCCGAGAAAGCGCTGCTCGATGGCGATTGTGACATGATCATGCTGGCTCGCCCCTTATTGGCCGACGCTGAATGGCCCAATAAGGCTTACGCAGGCAGAGTCATGGATATCCGTCCCTGCATTGGAGATCAGGAAGGCTGTATTAACGAGTTTGTTGAAGGTGGCCATCCACAATGTTCTGTAAATCCGCGCACCGGTTTTGAGGATGTGCTAACCCGGGAGCTTACCCCAACAGCTTCCCCAAAGAAAATTGCCATCATTGGCGCCGGACCCTCCGGCATCATTTGCGCCATCACGGCTGCCAAACGCGGTCACAAAGTAACCCTTTTTGAGAAAAAAAATCAGGTTGGCGGTATGCTTGTGCCCGGCTCAAGACCCAAAATTAAATATGAAGTGAAGAATTACCTCACCTATCTTGAGCATGCCCTTGAAGAAACAGCCAAAAAATTTGACCTCACCGTTAAATTAAACCAAGAAATCACCGCCGACTCCCTCAAAAGTAAGGGGTTTGACAGTGTGGTTGTCAGCGTAGGCGGCAGTGCTGTCTCCCCCAAACTTCCGGGAATCGATCAAGCTAATGTCATTCAGGCTATTGACCTCTTCCGTAAACCTGATTTGGCTGGAGAAGGTAAAAATGTAGTGGTCATCGGCGCAGGAGCTGTTGGCTGCGAAGCCGCTCACTTCCTCGCTTCAGAGCTGGGTAAAACCGTGACCATCGTGGAAATGCTGCCGAATGTGATGGCAGGGCTGTGCACCGCCAACCGGGGGCATTTAATCCATGAACTTGAAAACCTTGGCGTTGCCATTTGGAATTGCACAAAACTTAAATCGGTCGAAGGAAAGTCCGTAAAGGTCGACAGGAACGTTTCCTCAACAGTTCCAGATCCGTTTGTTACCTGGTCCCCCATTCTTCTGGAAAACATTAGCAATCCGTTTGCCAAACCTATCAAGGAAGAAATTGCGGAACAGACTCTCACCGTGGATCTTGTCGTCCTGGCGATGGGATTAAGGTCTGGTAGAGCTTTTTATGAAGCTTGTGTTACTGCTCACGTTGCTCCCGAAATTGTTCAACTGGGAGACACCTTCCAAATCGGACGTGTTTTTGAGGCCGTGAAATCCGGTTCAATGGTTGGACGGAACATCTAAAGGAAACCTATGACAAACACAAAGATGACATTGACGCCGGATGAACAAGCAATTTTAAATGGCGAACAAGGGGATGTTTTAGCCAAAGCTATGAAATCGATTGTTTTATACGGAGAAGCTTTTGGCGCAGATCGATTGGTAGATATTGAAGGCAACCAGCATTTTGTAACCTCCTTCGGAGCGAACACCATCAAACCCTATTTCAAGATGATGGACCAATTAATTGATGCAGGGTTAAAACCTCAACAGCCGTTTACGGTGGATCCACGCCCAACCGAATATGCCGCATTGAACGTCAACCCATTGCAAAAAATCGTCAATAATTTGGTCTTTGGCAAACAAACAGCGTATGAAAAACAACTTAAAGCGCTAGGCATTAAAAACGAAAATGGGTTTACCTGTGCTTGCTATTTGGACGAAGTGGGCAACAAACCCCGGAAAGGCGCCATGCTTGCCTGGTCCGAATCTTCCGCCGTGGTATATGCCAATTCCGTCCTTGGGACACGCACCAATCGCAATTCAGCCGGTATTGATGTTTTATGTGCCATTCTGGGAAAAGCACCCTTCTTTGGTTTTTTAACCGATGAAGCCCGTAAAGCGACCTGGAAAATTGAGGTAAATACCAGCCGCATCCCCAATGCTCAATTATTGGGCAGCGCCATTGGCTTAAAAGTCATGGAAGCGGTTCCCTATATCACCAACTTGGATCGTTTTCTTGGCCATGAGATGACTGCTGAAAATGAGTTTTACCTCAAGGATATGGGAGCTGCCACAGCTTCAAATGGCGCCGTAGGCCTGTATCATGTCGAAAATCTCACACCGGAAGCCAAGGAATTGGGCAAGAATCTACTGACCAAAGAATACAAGACCTACATCATTGATGATGCAGAACTGCAGCGTGTTTACGACAGTTATCCGGTTTTGTGGAAAAATCTGAATGCCACCCCTAAACGAATTTTCATCGGCTGCCCGCATCTCAGCAAGGCTCAACTCTATCAATGGATAGATAAAATCTCTGCGACCTTAAGAGAACACGGATTGACCCGTACCAAGGTTCAGGTGGCCTTATCCACAGCCCCAGATATCGCCGATATACTGCGAAAAGACACGGCAACCCTGCAAAAACTGAATGACATGAATGTCATCGTCAGCACTATATGTCCACTGATGTACATGAACAATCCATTATGCGCCATGGAACCCATCGCTACCAACTCCAACAAGTTGCGCACCTATTCAACAGCGCGGTTCTTTCAGGATGAGGATATTCTTGAAATCATGTGCACGGGTGAAGTCAACCATGGAGAAAGAAACTCATGAGTAAAACATTTACAGGTCGCCCTATCCTTGCTGGATCCTGCCAGGGGGAAGCTCTGGTTTCTCATGGTGGATTGAATACGCTGGCGTCGTATCAAAAAGCAGTGGTTTTCCAAAGTAAAAAGGCCATTTGCTCGGATCAAAATAACCCTGATCTTTACAAAAAAGATATGACGGATAAGATCATCTGCCTGCCCCAAACGATTGGCTCGACCACCGGTGGATTGGTGATGATGACAATTTGCAGTCAGGGCATCCAGCCCAAGGCATTTTTATTCGCAGATCATATTGATTCGCTCGCAGCCGCGGGAGTTATTCTCTCTGATATTTGGCTGGAAAAACGCATCATCGTTGTCGATCAACTAGGTTCCGATTTTCTGGATGCAATTCAAACCGGACAAACCGTATCCATCACAGAGGAAGGCATCATAACCATCAACGATTGATAACCATTAAAAAACTTTTTCAAAAATGACACTCAGAAACTGGGTGTCATTTTTTAATTCTCCTGAGTCTGTAAGTTAAGTGAAACTTAGTTTATAAAGTTGATTGACCAAGAAATAAACCATAAAAGGCGTAGATATATTGAAATATAGTGTCAATGCAAATAAATACATATTCCCCAGTTACCTTCAACACCTACAGGGAGATTGCCTACGCCTGCGAGGCGCAAGCCGGCCCACCATGTAAACCCATAACATAACTAATTGGTCATCCTAAGAAAAAAAGAAGACTATTGGTATAGTCTCACATCTCAGTTTTATTTCGAATAAAGTGCATCGGGCCTATAGATTTACTCTCAATGAAATGACAAAACTGAGTGTCATTGCGAGGCCCGAAAGGTTTAATTATGGATTCACGTAGTGGGGCCGGCCTGTGCCCCGTAGGGGTAGGCAATCTCCCTGCAAGAATTAAAGCTACCTGACTATAGCAAACACCTATACCACCGGCGTTGAGATTGCCACGCCCCGCCAAAATGAACTAAGGACAGCGCCATATGGGGCTCGCAATGACACTCAATCTTGTCAAATAACTGCTAGTAAATCTATGAGGTGGAAACTAATTCCCAGATTATTGGTCGCGTAGCACGCCCTTGGGTGGGGAACGCCGTACCGAGCTTGTCGAGATAGCAGGCGGGGTGATTCCATTTGGACAAAAAATCCCGTATGATTTAGTCAATCCTTAATTATCTTCCGCCGATCACGGGATTGAAAATAATGATTTTAGGTTAAAATAGAAGCAGGTTTCTCAACAAACTGTGAGGGCGCCATGATCGAATCTCGTCCTTCTCCTATTGCCGGGCTTTGGTATCCGGCTGATCCACGGCAGCTGAGGTCAGAAATACAACAATACCTGGATGAAGCGGTTTATTATCCCATCCTCGGGGAACTTCGGGCCTTGTTGGTTCCGCATGCCGGGTATCGCTATTCCGGAAAAACCGCGGCCTACGCCTATCAATACCTGATTGGAAAACCCATCGAAACGGTCTACATTCTTTCCCCCTATCACGATTATCATCCAGCCGATTTCCTCACCCCTGCCCACAGTGCCTATGAAACGCCATTGGGATTTGTGGATATTGATCAGGAAGTTTTAAACTCCATCAATGATGCCATGCTGATGAAGACTGGTTGCTCCATTCAATCCGTAACCAGAGACAAGGAACATTCACTGGAAATTCAACTTCCTTTTTTACAATCGGTATTAGCCCAACCATTCCGCATTATTCCCATCATGGTGCGTTCCCGCAATCCACAAAACTGTCATGAACTGGGTGATATTATCGCAGATCATTTTCAACCCAACAACAGCTTACTGATTGCCAGTACCGACCTTTCCCATTTTTATCATGAGAAATTGGCCCATCAATTGGACGCCGTAATTATCAATGCCGTGCGGAATAATCAACCGGCGGATATTTTCAAAGCAGAAGATAACAAATCAGGTTTTGCCTGCGGAGCCGGTGCGGTAACCACTGTGATGTGGGCAAACAAGAAATTGGATGTAAATCACACAGAAATCCTTTACTACACCACATCGGCTGAAGAAACCCGGGATGCTCAATCTGTGGTTGGCTATGCTGCTGCTGCGTTCTATCAAATTCCATGAAATCCATCCTGATCATTCTATTTTTACTTACCCTCTATTTTATTTTTTCCGGCTATACGATGGCATTAACCATCTGGCGTCGAATGATTTCCCATCAAGACGAACCTGCTCAAATTAATATCGCATCCAGTGTACTGAACTGGCTGGATCATCCCCCCCATACCCAAAGATTTCCAATCTTCCTCCAGGGGGTCAAGGGGTTATTGCTGGTTTCTCTGGGCATCAGCATATATACCTGGATTCAAACCCTACCGCTTGAACTGTGGATCTCCGCCTGGTTTGCTACGCCCTTTTCCATGGGGTTACCCTGGGTAGTTGCAAGCACCTCGGTCACTCTTCATTTGGGATTATTATTGCTGTGCTTGTTCATCGGTGAATACTGGGCAGAGAAAATCGCCGTCCTTTACCCTGAAAAATTTTTGACACTCGGGTTTCTAATCGTCTCCAGCTTTTATACCCTCCTGGCAGGGATTTTTAATGGGTTGGAAAAAATAAGCAGCCTGGCTTTGAACCCCAAACAAAAAGAGCTTATCCACACCCGTTTGAATCCATCCCCATCCATGGAGATTCGCGAATTGGTTGCCGACCCACAAACAGCCAGTGATATTCCCGAACCGGAACGGCAAATCCTTTCCGCAGTCATTGATTTTAATGACATGCTGGTTCAGCAAGTAACCATACCCAGAACGGACGTGGTTGCGGTGGAGTCTCAAACCTCATTGCAGCAAGCCCTGCAAATCTGCCTGGATAAGGGACTGACCAAATTGCCTGTTTACACCCATCATGTAGATTCCATCGAAGGTATCGTCCACCTGCGTGATCTGGTCTTGAAACTTCAGGAAGACCCAAACTGTCCTTTGCCCGTGATTTCGCAAATCCGGGAGACGCTGTTTGTCCCGGAAGCAGTGCCCCTGCATGCCTTACTGCACCAGTTCCGTAGTAAACACATGCACATGGCTATCGTCCTGGATGAGTTCGGCGGAACGGCCGGCATCGTCACTCTGGAAGATTTATTGGAAGAAGTCTTTGGTGAAGTATTGGACCCCTTCGAACCCATCTCCCCCTCCATTGAAGTACAAAAGGACGGGTCCTTCCTGGTGGACGCACGCATGTCGATTGATGACTTTAATGACTACTTCCACCTGCATCTGGTCGTGCCTGATTACAAAACCCTGGCCGGTTACGTGCTGGCCATGCTGAACCGCATGCCGCTTTGCGGGGATAAGATTGAGGATCTGGAAAATAAATTATGGGTCACGGTAAAATCCATGGATCGGCTGCGGATCGAGAAGGTTCTGGTACAATTTCATCTCCCCACAACCGGAAAATCGCTGAATGAATCGAAAACCACCAGCTAACCCATTCCGCCAGGATAACAACCCATGTTTGCAGAAGTCATTGTCAATTTAGCCCAACTGGAATCCGCTTTCGATTATGAAATTCCGGCTGAGTTGCAGGACAAATTGTTGCCCGGCAGCCTGGTTTTGGTTCCCTTTGGCCGGCAAACACTGCAAGGCATTGTCTCCGCCCTGCGCGAAACCAGCACCGTACCAACCACCAAACCCATCCATGCCCTGCTGGATAGCGAACCCGTTCTGACCCCTGCCCAAATGAAGTTAGCCTTCTGGCTTTCAGAAGAGACGCTCACTCCCCTCTCCCAATGCTTTGAGTTGATGCTGCCGCCCGGCCTCTCCCAGCACGCGGATACGCTCTATCAAAAAGTCGACCTGATTCCCCCCTCAAATGAAAAGATTGGTTCCGTGCAGCAGCGCATACTCAACTTGCTGGCAGAGCGTGGTCCGCTGCGCGGGAGACAATTGGAACGAGCCTTCAGTCACCAAAACTGGAAAGCGGCCATGCAATCACTACAGCGCAAGGGCTGGGTCATCAGTCAGGCCGTGCTCTCGCAACCTACCGTCAAACGCAAACTCGTCCCCGCTATCCGCCTGATTCGGGAATTTCCCGCCGACTTGCAGCTCAGTAAAGTTGCGGCCGTACAGCAACGGCGCATGAGCGTGCTGCAATTTCTGGCAACAGAACAGGAGAATACCGCCCAGGCCTGGGTCATTGCCCAAACCGGCGCAAAAAACGAGGATATTCACTTGCTGCAAACCCTGGGATATCTTGAGATTGTGGATCAGGAAAGCATCCGGGATCCCCTAGATCATTTATCCCAACAAAGCGAAGTCGATATCACCCTGACCGCGGAACAGGATCTCATTCTCCAAACCCTAAAAGAGCAGCTCGATGCACCAGAAAAGAAGTTGCAGCCCGCTTTGCTGCACGGCATCACTGGTTCAGGTAAAACCGAAATCTATTTGCAGCTCACCCAGCATATTTTGGAAAAGGACCGCCAGGCTATCATTCTGGTGCCGGAGATTTCCCTCACCCCGCAGACCATCCGCCGCTTTCTAAACCGCTTTGGCGATAAAATCGGCGTAATTCATTCCCGGCTCACCCCTGGGGAGCGTTACGACACCTGGCGCAGAATTCGTGACGGCGAAATCAAGGTGGTCATTGGACCGCGCAGCGCGTTGTTTGCCCCTGTCAAATCCCCCGCCCTGATCATCCTGGATGAATGCCATGATGAATCCTACTATCAACGGGAACCGGCACCCTCCTATGACAGCACAGCAGCCGCTGTTGAGTACGCCAAATTGTGCCATGCCCTGGTGCTGCTCGGCAGCGCCACCCCATCCATCACCAGCCTCTACCGCGCTCAACATGAAAACTGGCAGCTCTTCACCCTCACCCAGCGCGTATCGCTGGACCAGGCCAACCCCAAAGCAGCCGTGCCGGTCCTCCCCCCGGTGGAAATTGTGGATATGCGTCAGGAGCTGCAGAGCGGTAACCGCTCCATGCTCAGCCGCGCGCTGCAATCCGCCCTGATAGACGTGCTGGATCAACAGCAGCAGGCGATCTTGTTTCTCAACCGCCGCGGCAGTTCCACCTACGTCTTCTGCCGCAATTGCGGTTTCGTCTTAAAATGTCCGCGCTGCGATCTGGCGCTAACCCTACATTTGCAGGCGAATCAGGCGCATGGGGAGAAACTGCAATGTCACACCTGCAGTTACACCCGCTCCATGCCAGCCAAATGCCCGCAATGCGGCAGCATCCACATTCGTCATTTTGGCTCCGGCACTCAGAAAGTACAAGAGATTGTGCAGCAGCTCCTGCCTGAAGCGAGACTCTTGCGTTGGGACGCGGAAACCGCGCACGGCAAAAATGCTGATGAACTCATTATGAATAGCTTTGTCCATCACAAAGCCGATATTCTGATTGGCACGCAAATGGTGGCCAAGGGATTGGACCTTCCACGGGTCACCCTGGTGGGGGTGATCCTGGCGGACGTGGGCTTAAACTTCCCCGATTACCGCACCGGTGAACGTTCCTTCCAATTGTTAACTCAAGTTGCCGGACGGGCTGGGCGTTCCTCCCTGGGTGGCAAAGTGATTTTCCAAACCTTTACCCCGGAGCATTACGCCATTCAAGCCGCAGCGCAGCATGATTTTCAGCAATTCTATGGTCTTGAAATCAAGCACCGCCGGCAGCACGGCTATCCCCCCTTCACCCGTCTGATTCGTCTGGAATACAAGCACCGCGATGCACAGCATGCCAGTGAAACCGCCGCGAATTTAAAATCCGCCCTGGATCAATGGGCAAAGCAGGAAGGTTTTCACGAAACAGAAATCAAAGGTCCAACCCCCTGCTATTTTCAACGCGTCAATGGATTTTACCGCTGGCAAATCCTGCTCAGCGGGCCGGACCCGATCCGCTTACTGCGCAACAAACCCCTGATGGATTGGAAAATCGAGGTTGACCCACCCACCCTGCTATAGCCATTTCCCCTTATTTATATTATCAATGGATACATAGTCGTAGGGGCGACCGGCGGTCGCCATTTTTGGGGGAAAGTCCCCTTTATCATTTGAATTCATTAAAGATTAGTATTGGTTAATAAGAAAAAATGAGGTTTGTTGGAAATTAGTTCTTGTTTGGGTTTCTCACGTGAGGTTCCTCTAAATCGTGATTCATTAAGAGAAATTGTCTTAATATTGGAAAGATGAAAAATCAGGCTTATCCAATATTATTTTTGCAAATTTTTCCCATCTTTCGTGGGCTGCCAAATATGTAGAAGCAATTCAAAGTACTCGAAGAGTATGAATTGCCTCTACATATTTGGCAGCCTTCCTTCGCCTTATACAATTTCCAGAATTAAAATAGCAAAAGCAAACGGAAGGTCTATCATTCTTCAATTGCGCAATTCTCTTTGATAAATCCAACCTATCCAACAAAAAAGGCTGCCTGTGAAGGGCAGCCTTAATGATTTATTCAATAGTCAGACTATGGCAGAACATACCAGGGATTGATAAACCCGCCATTCTGACGAATTTCAAAATGAAGGTGAGAGCCGGTTGAATTACCCGTGCTGCCTGCCAAACCAATCAGATTTCCCTGCATGACGTTTTGGCCGCAGTAAACACTAATGGTGTCAAGGTGAGCATACAACGTGTGATACCCGTTGCCATGATCGATCATCACCATGTTCCCATAGCCGCCGCTGCTTCCCGCAGCATACACGACCACGCCGCTATCGGCTGCATAAACCGGAGCACCGGTGCCGGCGGCAATATCAATCGCTAGATGTCCCGACCAGTAATCATTGCCGGAGAGGAAATGGTTATTGGCTGGCCAAATAAATCCACCCGAACCAACATAGCCATTGGCAGGAATTTCACAACCGCCGGCAACTGTTTTATTAGCTCCCGCGTTAGCCCGCCAAATGGTAGGCACCACCCACTGCTGCATTTCACGAAATCCACCCGGAATCATTACAAAGCTACCCGGCGTGATCTGGGGATTGGTCATATCCAGCTTGTTGCCAGGCCAGGAGACAATATCCATGGGGTCCACATAATACTTGGTGGCTACTTTATCCAGCGTATCGTCTTCTTTCCATTGGTACAAAATACCATCTACCGGGGGAATATACAAACGCATACCAGGAGCAATACTATGAGGATCATCATTGAGCGTGTCGTAATTTGCCCACAATACCGTTTCCGGTTTCAATTTATATTTACCGGCGATACCAAAAATCGCATCTCCCTGTTCAATGGTGTAGACTTCAACCCGATCACGGGATCGTTCAGGGACGGTGGTTTTGGGTTCAACCACGCGCACAATCTCATCAGTCTTGGAAATTTGCTGCAATGGAGGCAGGGAAACACTGGCCGCAGCTTCAGGGGTAATCTCTAACTGTGGTACAACTTCTTCCTTGATGCCAAAATTTTCCTTTGGATCAAAAGCTGCCGATATAGCCACGGGAGCCCGTGAGGTTAATAATACGGTCATGTAAATTGTGGTGGCAATCGAGACTGCCCACAAGACGCGCGGGGCCCACCGTTGAATTCCAGCAGGCTTGGAATGCGCCTGCTGATTTTCTGATTGAGTGGAAGGGGTATTCATGATTATTTTTCCTCGGATAAACCTTCCAGAAACTCGAGATTTTCTTTTGTTTTGGAAAGTCGTTGCAGGATGGCTTCTGTCGCCACGGACATATCCAGATTGGCACCCTGGGGTGCTGGGGCGATCATCTGTAAATACATGCGGCGCATCAACCATACGCGAGATAACACATCCGGTCCAAGTAGTAATTCTTCGCGGCGTGTTGAGGATCTTTCAATATCAATAGCCGGGAAAATGCGGCGTTCCTGCAATCTACGGGAGAGATGCAGCTCCATATTACCGGTGCCTTTAAATTCTTCGTAAACTACATCATCCAGGCGTGAGCCGGTATCCACCAGCGCGGTGGCTATGATGGTCAGGGAGCCGCCCTCTTCAATGTTACGGGCAGCACCAAAGAAACGTTTGGGAGGATATAAGGCCGAGGGATCCATACCGCCGGATAGGGTTCGTCCGGAAGGATTGACCACCAGGTTGTAGGCCCGTGCCAGTCGAGTCAGGGAGTCCATCAAAATGACCACATCCCGGCCAACTTCCACCAGACGTTTGGCACGTTCCAGGGTGATCTCTGCGGCACGCACGTGGGAGCTTACCGGTTCATCAAAGGTGGATGCGACCACTTCGGCGTCCACGGAGCGGTCCATGTCCGTTACTTCTTCCGGTCGCTCGCCGATCAGGGCGATGATCAGATGAATACTGGGGTCCTTGGTGGTGATGGCGTTGGCTATGTCCTTGAGGATGGTCGTCTTGCCGGATTTAGGTTGGGAGACGATCAAACCGCGCTGGCCGCGGCCAATGGGAGCGATCAGATTGATCAAACGCGTAGAAAGCACGGTCGGATCTGTTTCCAGATCAAAGCGCTTTTCCGGAAAGATGGGCGTCAAACTTTCAAAGCGGGGACGATTTCGGGCTTCATCAGCCGAAATGCCGTTAATGGTTTCTACCTTTAAGAGGCCGTAATGCCGTTCTGAATCACGTGGAGGACGAACATGACCGATCACCAAATCACCGCTGCGTAAATTATGCCGCCGTAATTGGGCTTGCGAGACATACACGTCTTCACTGCCAATCTGATAATTTGACCTTAAAAACCCGATACCCTCGTTCATAATCTCGAGGATGCCTCCGCGCACTTCAAGGCCTTCCTGTTCTGCCTCGTACTGGCGGATTTTCACCAACAACATTTCTTTTTTAAGACGCTCAGCGTTGGGGATAGTAAGTTCTTTCCCCATCTGACGCAGCTTCTGCAGTGGCTCTTTCTCTAAATCTTTAATTTCCATTGAAAATATATCTCTTGTATTTTACCTGCCCTGAAGGTTTACCATAACAATACTGCCTGAAGAGAGTCTCCAGGGGTCAGTGAATTGTCATGAGTTGACAGGAATTGTTTGAACGGGATTAACAGACAACAAACACCTTGCACCAGTGGTGCCGTTCTTGCTACTACTATCCATTAAGTTAAATCAAATTTAAATGTGGGTAAATTCTGATACAAAATTATAGCATGCCCATTTCAATAAAGCAAGTATACCATGTCAAGGGGTTACAGTCACAAATATCCATAGA
>DHVR01000020.1 GCA_002412765.1 Leptolinea sp. UBA5203
TAGCCACCCGCTGCTGTTCACCGCCGGAAAGCTGACCGGGTAAGTGCTGCAACCGATCAGCCAGACCGGTAATCTCCAATAATTGTGTGGCACGTTGGCGACACTGTTCTTCAGGAATATGGTGAATACGCATCGGAATTTGAACGTTTTCCAAAGCACTCAAATAAGGGACCAGGTTACGGGTGGTCTGCTGCCAGACAAAACCAACTTTCTTGAGCCGGTATAAGTTCAATTCTTCGGCAGACATCTCCAACAAATTGGCACCAGCTACCAATACCTTTCCTGCCGAAGGGCGGTCCAACCCACCCAGAATATTTAAAAGGGTCGATTTTCCCGAACCTGATTCCCCCACAATGCCTATCATCTCCCCTTGTGCCACGGTCAGATCCAGTCCCTGTAATGCGACCACCTCAACACCCTTATGGTAACGGGATATCGAGGAAGAATATATTTTTACCAAATTCTCACAGGTAATTAATGGTTCCATTATTGACCGACCACCTGCTGTCCTTCTTCCAGTCCGGATACAATCTCAACCCGGTCGTTTGCCTTCAACCCCAGCACTACATTCACCCTTCGTTGAACGCCTCCGCTTTCCACAAACACGAAATCCTGCCCCTGGAAGGAACGGATCGCAGCCGGTGGTAACCAGAGTACATCCTGCCGTGCATCCACTTTAATCAGGATGGTGGCTGCATCGCCCAATTGCAACACATCGGCCTGCTCGTTCAAGGTGACCTGTACGGCGTTATTTCCGGAGGATAATTCACTGGCCGAGGTTAAATCCAAAGGAATGTTACTGATGGTTGCCGTATATTCCTGTCCTTGTTGAGAGGACAGACGCACCACTGCCTGCATTCCAACTGCCAGTTTGTTCAGGTCTTTCACGGCGGGGATGGACATCAATACCAGCTCTGCCGGATCAGCCAGGGTGATTACAGCTTGAAATGCACGCACTTGACTACCCGGCACGATACTTAATGAGAGCACCTGCCCGTTGATAGGCGCTACCAGTTCGATACTTCCCAAGGTTTTGGTAGCCAAAGCCAGACGTGTTTCGGCATCCTGCAATACTAATTCTGCCAGGCGAATTTCGGTTAACCCACCATCCTCATTCCAGAATTCTGCTTCTGCCAAAGCTTTCTCATAATTTGCCTGTGCCAGGGCTACTTTGGCATCTGCCAGGTCCAGATCAGCCTGGGTACCTTTTCCTTCAGCCCAGTTTAAATTGATCACAGCACGGTTATAAGCTTGACGTGCATCCAGGAGACTTTGCAAGATCATTTGACGGTAGGGATCCCCCTCTGGCTTATCAGCCACGTCATCAAAAGCATCTTGGGCTTCATTGAGCGAGCTTAAGGCTGCAGCTACATCTCCGCGCAATTGTTCCAGCTTTAATCCGTCGGTCACCCGCGGGTATTGCATCGCTGCCCGATCATTCCTGGCCTTGTCCAACGCAATCTGGGCTTCCAAAAGTGTAATTTTGGCCTGGGCCGCCTGAATGGGTGCATCCAGTTTGGTTTGTTCCAATTTTATCTTGGCTTGCTCATAAGCCAACTCGGCGGAAGCCACATCAGCCTGGTAACGTTCCGGTTCATCCAACCTGGCCAAGACCGTGTCTTTCGTTACCCAATCGCCATTTTGCACCAAGACTTCTTTCACAAAGCCATCCGCGCGGAAATATAAGTCCTGCTGAACTTTAGGTGACACGCGGCCGGTTAGTTGTACCACTTGTTCCACCAACCCCCTTTCAACAGTATAAACCGGTTTCTCAACAGTGACCGGTGTGGGAACCAACGTTGGCGTGATCGCTGAACGATTGGGGGAACAACCGGTGGTTAATATCAAAATAAATACCATAGTCATTTTTGAAATCATTATTCTCATAAAACCTCCCTATCTCTGTTAGAGGGTCTCGCCCAATTTGATCGCTTGAAAAATCTTAATTTTGCGCAGGAAGAAAACTAACATCGCTAAACCCAGCAACAAAACAAAGCTAAACAATAGATAGACCAATATCATTTTCGACCAGGCAATTTGCGTGACCTGTGGCAGTATCTCCACCCCGGTTCCGGTACTGACCGGCAGGTAGGGGATAAACAAGGTGGCAATGAACATTCCAATCCCGCTGCCACAAGTCACACCTAACACAATCAGACCTGCCAGTTCCAACCCCAGGCTGGTACGCATCTGGGTAATGCTTAATCCGATCGCCCGTAATACACCCAGTTGGATGAAACGTTCACGGTAAGAAAAGACCGCAAATAAGCAGAAGCCAATTACCGTTAAAGCGGAGGAAGCCAGAAAACCGATTGAAAGCATTCCCAGCACTCCCTGCCGGGCTGGTGTGATTAAAGCCTGGTTGATATCAGCCTGCGTATCGCGTACCCGAACCACACTGACACCCAGATTATTAATTCCACGGACAATTTCCTGGGTGTTAGCAGTAGGATCGGTGCTTAACCAGACTTCATAAGGTTGCAACATGCCCCAGGTTTCGAATAAATAATCCAGATTGGCAACAAATAATGCCTTCTGACTTTCCGCTGCCCAGGTGGGGAAACGCGTAAACACACCCGCCACAATGAAGGAGGTTGGGAAGACAGTTTGGTTAATGGTCACCCTTACGTCCAGGGTGCTGCCCACTTCGAGGTTAAAACGTTCCCAGGTGGTCTGATCCACCAATATGGCATCTGGTGTGGAAGCCAGACGGTTGAGTAGACCATTCAGTGGTTCGGTGGCAAAATCAGACCTGAAAAATGCTGTCTGCCCAAAACTTGCGCGGTCAATTCCCATCAGGTTCCCGTTGGCTGATCGATTACCACTCTGAAAACCGGCCTCATAAATCCCGACCCGGGTTGCCGACAAGACACCCGGCAGAGAGAGGTGATCACTGACCGGTAAAAAATTCCAATAACCTTCAGAAGTAGAAGAGGTGTTACCACTACTTTCAGCGCCTAGGTCGGATTCGGTGCTGATGAATTCTCCCCCTTCAACCAGATTCAATGCCGCCCCATTGGTATAACGGATACTATCCTCAACCGTGCGATCGAGCGAAAAAGCCATTGACGATGTAAAAGCAGCCAAACCAAAAGTGATCAGGATTAACAACAGCACACTCTGGTATGCATTCCCGGAACGGGCAAAATGGCGCAGCACATATACCAGGGCAACACCACGTAGTCGTGCGGAGAGAGAAGCCAGCAAGTTGAATAAGAAGGGTAAAATACGCAACACCAACAGGCTCAATCCCAGGATCATAAGCGCTGGTAGTAGGAACAGCAGCGGGTTCTGATATGGGTCATTACTACCCAGATTTTTACCTAGAATAGCCAGACGTCCGCGTACCTGCAGGGTATATAAACCATACAGCGATGGCAACAAACAAGCCAAATCCAGATAATAGCGCATCCAGAAAGGTGTTTGTTTCTGACGGGCACGTTCCAACTTATAGGAGATGATTGTATCCCGGCCATATTTCCAGACCGGCAACAAACAAAAACCAATCCCCACCACCAATGCCAATAGACCGATGCCAGCATCTCGACTATTGATTTGCAGGAAAGTAGCCGTAGGACGTGAAAATTCCAGGAACGAACTGGTTTTGCTCATTAACCCGGCAAGGAAATTTCCCAGCAGGATTCCGGGTATTAAGCTGACCAGACCTAATAAAGCCCATTCAATAGCGTATATTCCTACAATCCAGAGACGGGATGCGCCACGGCTGCGTAACACGGCAATCTCATTGCGCTGGGAGCGTACAAACAGATTTGAGATCAATGCCAGAAAAAACAGCACCAGACCTAAAACCGGTATGCTGAAAGCAAACAGGGAACCGGAAAGGCTGCGTACGGACTGTTGGTACTGGCGCATGGCTGGTGCAGGCGAGGTTTCCAAATCCGTATTGGGTAGCATGGCGTTGACCCGGTTTTCCAGCACATCAATGCGGGTCAATAACCGGCTCACCTGACTGCTGTTAACCTGGTTGCCATCTAAGGTCAGACGCCAGGTGGCTTCATCCAACCCGGAGGGTAACCCATCTACCAACGACCAAAAACCTTCTTCAAGGATAAGCAGTTTTTTACGGAAGGATTCCGCCGGGTAAAGTGCCCAAAGCTCGTTTTTCGGGTCTCCTGCCACCCATAAACCGCTGATACGTACATCCTGTCGGAAAGCTGCATTCGAAGCGCTAGCCGGGTTGAAGAGTGCGTAGTCTTGCCCCACCTGCAATCCCAACTCATTGGCCAGGTCGAGGGAGACCAGTGCTTCAATCACGTTTCCGCTTTCTTCCAAGGAGCGTGGTAAGTTTCCCTCCACCAACTGCACCTGCCCAAATACACCATCCAGAAAGGCAACTTTAACCAAATCCAGACGCGCCTGTGGGCTGAGTACCTGTGCGCCTGGGTAAAGCTGCAGGTTGGCGGTAGCAGCGTAACGGGTTAATTGTTGCGAAGGCAACCCGACTTGTCGGCTGGCTTGTTGGNNCCGATATAACGGAAGACAAAATCGAACGGCTGGCGGCGGGTCTGGCTGCTGGATTCGGTCAATGAACTGCTCAGAATATCGTAATTAATCGCATCGGCGTACATGGGGACTGCCACCGCCAGGGCGACCGCAGCCATCAAACCCAGCACCTGGCTGAGTGCCAGCCAGCGATGGGTGCGCAAGCGTTTGAGCGAGAATTTAATCAGATGTGAAACCATTCGATAATTTTTAACCGCCTTTTCTGTTATTGTAGCTGATAACCACCAGGTCTGCCGCTTCTTTCACTCAGTAAATAATTCCAACCTCATCGATTGACAGACCACAACTCGGACATCGAGTAATAATCCGGGTCGACTTCATGCGCACAGGCGATTGCAGCCTCATACGTCTCTTCATAAGGTAAAACAGCAGAATATCCGGCAGATTGCATGCAATCCAGGGTTGCTTGGGCTTTGTATTGGGTTTCTTTCAATACGGCACTCATATCCTGACCATCCTGTAGGATTGCTACGATTGCATCGGTCCACCACTGGCTAAACGGCATGTGTGGAAAAAAACTCACTTCAGATGAAAATTGCAATTTTGATAATGTTGCCCGGTAGACGGTTGCCCGTCCTTCTCCAACTGAAGCAGCCCAATTTTCTGAGCCCAGAATAGAAGGTTTTAGTGGAATTCCTTTAAACCCATTATTAGGTTGCTGTGATAAAAACTTGAACCATTCCCAGCACACCTGTGGGTTTTCAGTGTGACGGGAAATAAAAAATGCACTGATATCACTTGGATCGACTACCTGCTTGGCTGGGTATACGGCAATTCCGATCTCAAAATCATTTCTGTCACGGGCGGGTGGTGTGGAAGACATACCAATACCATCCAGCCAAAGCAGACCATACTCAAAGCGGATCAATTCATCGCGCAGCATATAGTTTCCCATGGCTGAGCGGGTACCGCCTGCATCATACAGGAATAATGTTTTGTCTTTCACCAATGGTAAAAGTTGATTAAGTAAATCCACCAGTTGCGGGTTTTCATAATCCGCTTTTACAGTTTGGTTTTCCATTTTCATATAACTGGCATCGCTGAAAAAATAATTCGGCCAATCTCTGTAAGGCACATATCCATAGACACCTTCTTTCTTAAGAGCGGCTTGTTGTGTCAACGCCCAAAAATCCTCCACCGTCCAATCCAAATTGGGTGGTTCCAACCTTAATTCCTGCAATAAATTGGCATTGTAATAAACGAATAAAGGATTAATGGTTTGAGGAATACCGTACAAAGATCCATCCACCTGTAAGAGGGTGACCAGATCAGGGTCAAGATCACTAAGGACTGAGTTTTCATCTAAATCCAAAAACGGGTCCAACGAATAAATATTTTGTAAAAAACTTCCCTCCTGATTTATCTCTTCCAAGTGATAAGAAACAGTGGCAGCTGGTGCCAGAAAACAATCATAATTTTTAATATCATACTCATTACTGTTAATATTTACGAAATCCATCCCGCGCTCGGTCACAATTTCAATATAATATTCCGGATTGGTCAGATTAAATTCCTCTGCCAGGGCTAGCACATTTCTATTGTCATGTAAACCAGGATCAGCAAAATAAACAGCACTCAAAGCGTTTTCCGCTTTCTCTGTTTTTGGAAGGGGAGTCGGTTCTGGTGCCATGACTGCCTGCGGTGTATGTTCTACTTCCGGGATATCACGTTCCAAAGCCAGCAGGGATAAGTTTGTTGGTAGCAGATCTGCCAGCCTTTGCCCCGATTGAATTGATTTTTGGAAAGCTTGTGCGATTGGTGTAAAGTCGTATTTTACCCAACCGTACCATCCGCCTTGCAGTGCCCCCCGAATTGCCGTCTGTCTTTCCGGTGTCTGGCTTACCCATTCAGGGGAATCTTCAATCGCCGCAAGATTGGCCGGAAAACCGGATGATATGCCCACCGAATTGTGACTGAGAAAATTCAACCATGTCCAGCTTGCCTCCAGGTACCCGGTACCAGCACTGACCATCGCGCAACTGACACTGACCGGGTTGCTCCCAAATTCACTTCTGGAGGATGTTGGGAATGGAACAAAACCCACTTCAAAATCCAACCCTTGCAGGTCGTACGAAAAACCTGATAACGTTCCTACCCACATGGCAGCTTGATTACCACGCACCAGATCATTGGTTTTTTCTTCTATATTCACCCCCGGAATGGCTATTTCTCCAGAACGAGCCAGTTCCAGGTACCAGTCCAACGTAGCACCCACTTCGGCAGGGGTTTTATTGGTACCTAATAACGCATGGGTTTCAGGGCGCAGGATAAACCCGGCGCTGTTATCCACAAAGCCGTAGACAGGTTCCGTTCCGCTTGTGTCGGATAGCAACTGAACCGTATTTTTAAATTCATCCCACTCCCAGCTTGGTTGTGGGTATGCCACATTTTTCTGATCAAAAATATTCTTGTTGTAAAAAACCAGGCTCGGGTTTAAAGATACCGGCAACCCTGCTTGCTTATCCCCGCTCTGGCAGCCCTGCAATGAATTCGGCCAGAAATCATCTGGACTGAAGTCCTCATTGGGCATTAATGGCGTCAGGTCCAGAAATAGATGGCTGTTTTCCGCTGATACCGCACTACCCAGCACAAGCGTGTCAGCCTGTGAGGTTAACCGCTCATAATCCGGTAGCTCCCCATCCATAGCGAGCAATTCAACCCGGATGTCCGGGTGTTGGCTTTCAAATGTGGTAATTAATTTTTCATATTGCGATACGGCGCCGGTTGTTGCTGCAAAGGTGATCGTTACTTTCTGCTGAGAGTTGTCTGATATTAATTCTGTTGTCGCGTGGTCACAACTTGTCAAAGGAAAAATCATTACGCATATAATTATCGCATTTACACTTACATTTTTTATTGTAAACATTTTAACTCCTTTGTTTACTCTTATAATGTTACTAATTGATGATCGAAGTGTAATAATAATTCCATGGGTTATTTGGATTAAATAATGAACTATAAATTTTCTTTAACCTCATTTGTTTTCACAACAGCCAAAAGGTTGGCTTCCTCGAGTCGAGGATGTACAACAGTCTATTTCCTGTGCACACGGTTCAACCACTCGATTAAATAATTGGGATTTTGTCAAACCAGTCACATTTCGATTGGATATGCAAGTATGGTAACGATCTGCATACGATTGATACTCGTTAAGAACCAAATTTGGGTCTTCCCCCTGAAAAGTTCTGATTAATGCCGCACTCAGCCAATCACTGTAAGGCCGCACGATGATTGGTTGATATTCAACAAAAAAGGGATTTTGAGGAGGACTATAACTGTGTATCGCCGATTGAATAATTTCAAACCGATCGAGTGAGTATTGATTTCTCCAAACATCCAAACTCTCCTTTGAGGTGGTTGCGGGTAATCCAGGTAATAAACCATAACTATGGTTTGACAGGAATTTTATCCAATCCCAGCAAGCATCCGCATTAACCGTATTTTTGGAAATATAGTAACCGAAGGGGTATATAGTTTGATTTATTCTTTTTCCCTCATTATCTTGAGGAAACAAAAGGTAACTTACTGAAAACGGGTAATCAGTTTCACTTTCAAATCCATAAGATGATACCCACATTAAAACCTGCCCATTTTGGATAGCTTCTTGATAATTTATATAATTAATTGGTTTCTCTGGTGAAAGAGAAAAATATTGGGGTAAAAAGCTCTTCGACAAATAGAGATTATTGATCCAATCCATTGCTGAAATAATTTCTGGAGAATTAAGATAAGCCTTTGGCAATGCAGAGCTTTTTTCATACCATTCGAGATCCAAATAATTAAGTAATGTACTGGAACCCGCACTAAATCCATAGGAAGAATTCATTTCAAAGTCATCATTCCCTTCAGAAGCTATTAATAACAAATCTTTAAATGACCAATCTGAAGTAGGAATTGATATTCCTTTTTCTCTCATTAAATCTAAATTGATACTAATAAATTCTGCTGAATTGCTGGCAGGTAGTCCATATATATTGCCACCATCAGAGAATGAAGAAAATAAATAATCTGGATATGAAGACAGAAAATTATCGCCCTCGTTTGCAATAAGTGGGTCTAATTCTAATAAATTTTCAACAGGTAAATCATCAATCAAAGGACTAGAATAATGAAAACAATCATATTCATTACTGGCTCCCAAAATATTATTATTGTCTTTGGGAGAAATTTCCGTACTCCATAAAACAATGATCCCAGGATTCTCATTTTGAAATTCAGAAATTAATGAGTTTAAATGATCTTGGTAATTTAGTTGGGAATAGTATTTAAATCCAAAATTTATCGTGATGGAATTAGGGTTTTGCGTTGGGATAGGTGTACTTACTGTGGATAGCTCTTCCTCCGTCCCATCCACTTGATTCTCTTTCGAACTATAGGTAGTAATGACATTTCTGATGGCTAAATTTAAATCCATATTATTAACTAAAGCATTGATATATCCTTGCCTTAGAAAAAATGATTCAGATGAATATTTACTCATGACCCCACCATGGTTGAATGCATATTGTATATTTTCTGACAGCGTTGAAATATCTTCTTTTGCAAAAAAGGCACCTTCTTTGGATGGCAACTTGTTTAAGATTAAGTTCAACACATCCCACGCTAATTGAGGGTTTGATGTGTTAGCACTAATGGCAATACAATCCGAAATAATTCCTGCCGCGGGTTGGTTATCTTTTCCAACAGGAAAAGGAAGAAAAACCCTGTCTTTTATTGATGGAAATAGTTCTTCATCACTTAATGCCACCCAGAGTGATGAATTTTCTGATCTATCAAATGGATTACCTGAACCTTCAGTGTTGAGGATAAGATTTCCACTTTTTACCAAATCCTCGTACCAATTTAATTCTTTCAAAAATTGATTGACGTTTACTTTTCCATCATTTTTATTTAAATGAGCATAAATATAAGGAGATAATAGCGCTCCATCATCAACCATAGGGTATTTATCTTCTAGTTGAGAAACGATTAGTCGAAAAGAATCGATTGTCCAATCATATTCCGGATAATCGATTTGCTGTTTGGTGAACAATTGTGGATTGTAATAAATACCTGTTAAATAAACCCAGATTGGAATTCCATACTGATTACCATTTTCATCTGCACAAGCATTAAGCGAGTTTGGCAAAAAATCATTATTGGAAAATGTTTGATCAGATTGGATAAGCGGCTCTAAGTTTAAATAACCTTGAAAAGTTGCGGGGTTTATACCTTTTAGTAAAATGATGTCGGCTTGAGAGGCAAAGGTTCTAATAGAATTATCATCTTTGATTTCTAATTCTAGTATAGAAATTTTTGAATCAGTTTTATCTTTATTTATTGAATCTATCACTGTTTGGTAATCATATTGGTCATAATTTAAATTACCAAAAATTAAATCTTTTTTCAGGTTATCAGTCATTGGTCTTACTGGCATTTGGCATGTACTTAAAAGAATTGAAAATAATATAAACAAGACAATGAATTTAATAAAGCCTATTGATTTCAACATTATTTTTCCTTTAAGTTTAAAATTTAAATATTACCAATCCAAAAAAAATTTCTAAAATGAACCGGACCAGATCTTAAAGAATCAAATGATCCTAATGGATTAATCGTTGATTTTAAATCTGATTGAAATAACTTTCCCAAAAAATCAAAGATTAATTTGGTGTTCCAGGCTGACCCTAGTGGTATTAAACTTTGAATAATATTAAGTACAAAAAGAATACCGGTCAAAAATGGAGTGACACGAAATGCAAGAACACTGATTTCCTTGAAAGTCCTTATTTTAGGTAGTATATTACCCACTTTTTTTGATTTTTTCATGAATCCGGATCTACTAACTTCATACACGTCTGATAATTTTCGCCGGGGGTTCCGTCCATGTTAAGCATACAGGTCAGGTATGCTTCCGATTTAAATTGAACAGTTTGCAAAGGTATATCCAAACCTTCACCATATTTCAAAGCTCCAATGGTGGTTTGAAACCAAAAATAAGGTCCTGTGGTAAAGTAAGAAGTATCCCTGCTTTTCTCATCAATTGGTGTTACCTTCATTTGATCGATAATATTCCGGTACAGGGATGCCATGTCAGTCCCTACCAGCGATTCATATTCCGGTGAATTTCGAACAGAATTTCGTAAGGGGATCCAACTGTATATGGCTGGATTCGCGGAAAAATGTTTAAACCATTTCCAGCATCCTTCGGGAACTGATGAGTTTTTTGAAATAAAAAATGATGGGAAACTGGTGTGGGAGTAATTTGGAATATATCCTGGTATCGGAAGCATACCTGGATCATATTTGAGTTCTTCGTTAAGGTAATCATCCATCGAACTCATCCAAAATACTGCTTTGTCCGATAAGATATTTTTACGCCATGTCCAATACTTATCTCCCATGTCAATATCTAATTCAGGAATTACACCTTCATACTGCATTTTCAATAAAAACTCAGTAGTTTGTTTTACCTCAGGTGTATTAAATAAAAACACCGGTACTTCCCCGTCTTCGTCTATCAACGGTGAGTTCATGCTATCGTAGATTACTACGAGAGCCGGTGAGCCTAATCCAAATCCATAAATCCCATCCTGCGTAGCTGCCTGGGTATACTCCCAAAACTCAGAAAATGTCCAATCATCCGATGGCGGTTCCAGTCCTGCTTGCTCCAACAATACCGGGTTATAGTAGGTGGCATATGCTAATGTAAAAAGCGGAATTCCCAGAATTTCTCCATTAAGCCGCGTTGTTTCTAACACACCAGGCGGCAGATCAGCCGCCAATGCCATACTCTCCGCATCCCCTTCCAGCAGGGGTGTTAACGGGTAATACGCTTCGGGGTGGTTTTTGGTATATTGCGAAGAGTCGATATAACAATCAGCGTCTTCTAGTGATACATTTGTATAAATATAATAGTCGGATTGGCTTTGATTAAATTCATTTACCAGTACTTCTCTCACTTCACGATTAAGATATGAGCCGTGAAATTTAATAAAAACTGCCCCGGGAGGGATATCATCAGGAGTGCTGCGTACCTC
>DHVR01000039.1 GCA_002412765.1 Leptolinea sp. UBA5203
GAGCCATCCTGGGTGATCGCATTCGCATGCGCGATATAGCCGATGACCCCGGCGTGTTCATTCGTTCGATGGCCTCTCGTGGGCATCTGGGGGGAATCGCGCGCACGACCTCTGCCCTGGTCAGGGTGCTGGATGCGGCTGGATTTGATCTGATTCTGATTGAGACAGTGGGTGCCGGGCAATCGGAAGTGGATATCGCCCGGCTGGCGCACACCACCATTGTAGTGGAAGCACCGGGGATGGGGGATGATATCCAGGCCATCAAAGCGGGTATTCTGGAAATTGCCGATATTCTGGTGGTGAACAAAGCCGACCATCCTCTGGCGGATAACACTTTACGGTCGTTGAGTGCCAGCCTGGAGTTTGCCAGACCGGGACAGATCGCAGCCGTTGATCGTTTTCACCACAAGGAACTGGCTTTTGCACCGGTCAAGTTGGATCAGACTACAAATGAAGTGGAGAATGAGCATTGGACGCCACCGGTACTGAAAACAGTCTCGACCGAGGGTGTCGGAATCGAGAAGGTGGTCGAGGCGATTGGAAAGCATGCAGCATTTTTACGAAAGCACAACCAATGGCAATTACGCGATGCAGCTCGTTTGCAGGAAGAGCTAAATGAGTTATTAATGGCAGCATTTGCTGCTGAATGGCGCAAGCAGGTGGATCAGAACAGGATTGAGGCTGTGTTGGGGGAGATGCTGGAGCGGAAAGTGTCGCCGCAAGAAGCAGCGTTTAAGCTATTGAGCGCTTAAGTTGTTAAGCTGTTAAGCTGTTGAGCAAAATTAGCTCATGGCTGATGGCTCAAGGCTCATTTTTGGCTATCAGCTATCAGCAATGAGCCACGAGCTAATTGCCCGAATAAGGGCATTAAGATATACTTTGGGGATATTTGAAAAAAGAGAATCTCAGGATTACCAAAATCTATTGCAAATGGTCGGAAACCTGAAATGAGAAGTCGAAGGAGATCAATATGGAACGAACACCCATTGGAGATTTGAGAGCACATCTTGACCAGACCGTCATGATCAAGGGTTGGTTGCATGTATTACGCGATCAGAAGAAAATTCAGTTTATCGTCTTACGCGATAAAACCGGGATGGTGCAGATCACGCACTGGAAACCAAATGACGAAAAACTGGCTGAGCTGATATCCACCCTGACCACTGAATCTGCTTTGCGGGTAACCGGCAAAGTCAGTGATAATCCTCAGGTGAAACTGGGCGGCTTGGAAATTCAGCTGGAATCCCTGGCAGTGGAAAACCTGGCAGAATCTCCTTTGCCCTTCGAACCTTTTGGTGAAAAAGACAATTTACCGGCGCTGGATTATCGCCTGGATTGGCGTTTCATGGACTTACGGCGCACAGAAAATCTATTACTTTTCCAGGCGCAAACCACCATGGAAATGGCACTGCGTGAATTCTGGCTGGAACGTGGATATATTGAAATGCATTCCCCGAAATTAATGGGCAGTCCCAGTGAATCCGGTGCAGAGTTATTCGAGCTCAACTACTTTGAAACCAAGGCTTACCTGGCACAATCTCCCCAATTCTACAAACAGATGGCCATGGCGGCTGGTTTTGAAGGTGTGTTTGAAATTGGACCGGTGTTCCGGGCGGATCCTTCCTTCACCTCGCGTCACATGACCGAATTCACCAGCATTGATCTGGAAATCTCGTGGATTGAAGACGAGGATGATGTCATGTCCAACCAGGAACGCATGCTGCAGTACGCCTTTCAACGCGTCAAAGATGCCCATGGCGATGAAATCAAGGAGGTATTCGGACTGGAGATCGAAGTCCCGCAGGTACCATTCCCGCGTGTGACCATGGCAGAAGCACATCAGATTTTGAAAGATGTTGGCTATCAACTACCCCCAGAGAAGAAAAATGATCTCGATCCAGGTGCGGAACGGGCACTGGGTGATTACATCAAGCAGAAAACCGGCAGCGATTTTGTGTACATCACCGAATGGCCTTTTGCCGTGCGTCCCTTCTACCATATGAAAAAGGGTGATAACCTGACCCGCAGCTTTGACTTGCTGGCGAATGGATTGGAAATCACCACCGGAGCCCAACGCGAACATCGTTATGATGTCTTGCTGGAACAGGCTAAAGAAAAAGGGCTGACACCTGATCCGATCCAGTTTTATCTCGACTTCTTCCGCTACGGCTGTCCTCCGCATGGTGGTTATGGTATGGGACTCTCACGTCTCCTGATGGTTATGATGAAGCTATCCAATATCCGCGAGACGGTGTATCTCTTCCGCGGCCCGAATCGACTGCATCCGTAAGATTCAAGCAACTAAAAATGAACTTTTCAAACAGCATGGGTTAATATCCATGCTTTTTTGTTTTTAAAGTGGGTGGTCATTAAAAAAACAATTACAATTATTGTATAGTTAAATAGTGAACAAAAATCTTGTTTCTGGTTGGCGCTGGCTTCAAGTACTGATCAAACCTCCACATCGTTTCTGGCAGCAAACCATTGAGGATGGAGAGGTAGAGATTCGTTTGCAACAGCCGGTGATTCTTGTTATTCTCATCGGATTGGTTATTCTGTACATTGTTTGGCCAATCAAAGTGGTGGTGATTTGCCTGGTAACCTTGCTGGGAATTACTGCCAGTGGTTATGGATGGGTACGATCACTGGCTGGTCATGTACATGCCACCCGGAAATTGCGTTATGCAGCCATGCAGGTGGGCGATGAGCTGGAGGAAAACATCTGTGTGCAAAACACAG
>DHVR01000059.1 GCA_002412765.1 Leptolinea sp. UBA5203
TCCTGCACGGAGCTGGAGGCCAGCAGGCCAAAACCGGTGGCGCGCGTGGCCATCACATCCGAGTGATCGCCGTAGATGGAAATGGCCTGATACGAAAGGGCGCGGGCGGAAACATGCATCACCATCGCATTTAATTCCGCGGCGATCTTGTACATGTTCGGGATCATCAACAACAACCCCTGGGAGGCGGTGAAGGTCGTGGTCAGGGCGCCGGTTTGTACCGCGCCGTGCACAGCGCCGGCGGCGCCGCCTTCTGCCTGCATTTCAGCCACGGAAGGAACCGTACCATAAATGTTTTTTCGTCCTTCCGAGGACCATGCGTCTGAGAGTTCGCCCATGCCGGTGGACGGGGTGATGGGGTAAATGGCGATCACCTCGCTGATGCGGTAAGCGGTATGGGCGGTCGCTTCGTTGGCATCCATAACTTTAATTGTTTTCTTCATGAAGGTACTCCTGATAAGGGATAAAAACCAAATGGAGCGCCGCAGGGTTTGATCTGCTCGCTCCATCTGAAATCTTTCTGCTTGGGTATGGAAATTGAGCTTAGGCTGTTTTATGGGTAAGTTTTAGATATTCATCCAGTCGGGGTTTGCTGGGGATGACACAGATAAAACCTAGAGGTTCGCTGCCGGTATTGACGATGCCGTGCACATCGTTGGGGGCAATGTAAACCATATCGCGCGCATTCACTTCATAAACCTGATCGCCATTAAGGGTGACTTCGCCTTTGCCATGCAAAATGTAAATGCCGTGGTCATGCACGTGCTGATCCGGCATGGTGGAATTGCCGCCGGGTTGGACGCAAAAATAGCGAAAGACAAAGTTTTCCGCGCCATCCTGAGGACCAATGGCTACCTTGCCGGTAGCGCCTTTTGCGGTGTCTTCCGGGGGGATTTGTTTGGCAACAGCCCCTTCCCAGTTATAGTCAAACTCGGTGCCGGTAAAGCGGTGAACAGCTGAACTCATTTTGATTCTCCTTTTGTGGAAATGGATTAATCATCAACTCTTTTGGAGTAAATTTTTCGCTGTGGTAACGTCGGTAATGAGGACATTAATATAATTTCCCANNCTGTAGGGGATGCGCTTCATGTCTTCCAATTGCAAAGCCATCAGGCGGCCGTCCAAAGGACTGGCGACCGGGCGGCCGTGTTTATCCATAAAATGGCCCAGCAGATCACCCACGGCATGATTTTTCTGCAAGCCTTGCAGCACCTCTTCGGAAAGATAGCCGATCTTGTACATCAGGGCGTCATCATCCACGGTTCCCACGCTGGTCATCAAAATATCGCAGGAACGCGCGATTTCGAAACGCTCCATGATTTGTTTTTCGCCCATCAGCAGATCGCGGATGGAGGGGCTGGAGACGAAGGTTGGCACATCCAGCAGACGGGCCTGCCCGCCGAAAAGCTGTGCCATGCGGCTGATCACGGCATAGGAGCTGAAGCCGCTGTTGACGGAATCGGAAGCGCCCATCACCTCAATGAAGGTGGTGTTGGTCAGCTCGCCGGATTGGATCATATCGGGGAAGTGGGCCAGGGTGCGCCCCATGGAGATGCCCACCACACCCTCTGGTTTAAGGTGAGGGGTCAGCCATTCCATGGCGGCTCGCGCCAGGATGCGCCGCAAGGGTTCCGCATCCGGCACGTCCAGGGTGACCACGGCATCCCGCAGGTTAAAACGGGTTTTCAATTGCTGTTCAAGGTCAACAAAAAAACCGGCTGGCTGATTAATTCGAATATCCACAATGCCCATATTTTTCGCGCGTGCAATCAATCGAAGCACCTTCATGCGGGAGCATTTCAGCTCCTCGGCGACTTCGGTTTGAGTGAGGCCTTGCATGTAATACAGCCAGGCTGCGCGGGTGATGAGGCGCAATTCATCAGGGGGTACGTTGCTGCTTGATGAATTCTTGTTTAGTGTCATACGCTTTACTTCTTCTTATTTAGAAACTGGTTTAATTTCCTGATCCAGGCCATGCGGGTAAACAATGGTCTTCAAAGATTCACCGGCTTCCACCATCATCATGAAAGCGGAGAGGGTATCCTTCAGCTCTACCCGGTGGGTGATGGTCGATAACGCATCAATCCGGCCGGCGGCCAGCCACTTCATGATTTGGCTGGTGTCGTTATGGTCAGCGGAATATTTGGCGGAGATTTTCATCTCGGTGAAGTATTGGCGCTGGGGGTTGATCTGCCAGAGGGGTTCCGGCATGGTGGGGGCGCCCAAATGCAGAAAACCGCCTTTTTCAACCAGGCTGTGCCCTTGAGAATACAGGTTCACCGAGGGGACGGTGACAATCACCACGTCCGCTAGGTAGCCGCCGTTGATATCGCGCAATTTTTCTTCCACTTTTTCGGTGGAGGGGTTGATGGTGTGGGTGGCGCCCATAGTTTTGGCTTTATTCAAACGCCAATCGGAGAGATCCATGGCAATCACCTTGCCGGCGCCGAAGAGGGGAGCCATGTGGATGAAGCCCAGGCCCATGAAGCCGGCGCCGATCACTAAAACGGTATCGCCGGGCAGAATTTCGGTGACTTTCAAGCCGCCTACCACGCAGCCCCAGGGCTCGCAAACGGTGGCTTCGGCAAAACTGACATTGTCGGGAATAATCAAGGTATCCCGGTTAAGCTGCCGGCTGGGAACGCGGAAATATTGGCCGGTTGTGCCGGGGAACAGTTTGGATTCCTTGAGGTGTTCGCATTGGGTAAACCGTCCTCGCAAGCATGGACGGCAGGTACCGCAAGAAACGTAATGGTTGACAAAAATCCGGTCCCCTACGTTAAATTTCTTGACCTGGGGCCCTTTATCGACGATGATACCAGCCGGTTCATGGCCCATAACTTTCGGGGCGCGGGGGGCGTGGTACCATTCCATCAATTCGCCGCCGCAAATCCCGCTCGCAATCGTCTTGACAAGGACTTCATCGGGGCCAATTTCAGGGATAGGCATCTCTTCGATGCGAATATCATGGTTATTATAGTAAACTGCTGCTTGCATAGTATCGGTCATTGAGGTTTTCCCATATTTATAAAGGTGTGAACAATTGTTCACTCTGTGCGCAATTGTTCTTTGCTAAAAATATTATAGTGCCTTGTAAGTGACTTGTCAAATACCTTTAAGTTGGGTTTTATCACCCCCGCAGGCGCAAATCCCATTATTCATACGATATTTACGGCGAATTTTTGGAAAATTGCCGGATTTGACGGTGTTTTGGGGTTAAAATAGGATAAAATCAGTCTAATTAAACCATTTCCAGCACGGAAACAGAAAATTGGGGGTAATAAAAACCAGGTTAAGATTTTAAATTGATGATTGACCTTGGATAAAAAAGTTGATATAATGTGATATATGTTCAGTAGTGAACAAATGTTCACGGTCAAATCCACGAATCCAACGAGGTATATGAACGCCACCCTTCTTGAAAAAGTAGCCAAGCTCTATTATGAAGATGGCATGACCCAGGAAACCATCGCCCAGAAATTGCGTATTTCTCGGCCTAAAGTTTCCCGGCTGCTTACCGAGGCTCGGGCTGAAGGTGTGGTCCAAATTATTGTTAATTCCCTGCCTAACGGTTTTGAGCATTTGGAACGTGAACTGGAACAAAAAGCCGGATTACTGGACAGTGTGATTGTCCGTGTCAGTGATCAGGATGATCAGGCACTGATGGTCCAGGAACTGGGTGCTGCCGCCGCTCAATATTTTGAACGTATTGTTCAGGATGGCGATGTGGTGGGCTTTACCTGGGGAAACACCCTTTCCGTGATGGCCGATCAAATCCCCATGATGAAACTACGACAAATGCTCATTGTCCAAATGGTTGGCGGTATGGGCGATCCTTTCTCGGATGCACACGCCGGCGATATTGCCCGCCGTGTGGCCCAAACCCTCAATGCCAAATTAGCTGTCATGCCTGCTCCCGGAATTTTAGATTCCGTGGAAATGTGTGAAGCTATGCGGAACAACAAGCATGTCAGCCATGCCCTTTCCCTGGGTGCGGATGTCAAAGTAGCTTTTGTCGGCATCGGTTCTTTTCGTACAGACGCCTTGTTGATGCGCAATGAAGATATCATCTCCTGGCAGGAAGTGGATCCATTGATTAAACGAGGCGCGGTCGGCGATATTGGTCTGCGCATTTTTGATGTCAACGGAAATCGCATTTTGTCTGAAATTGACCAGCGCATTATTGGTGTTGAGTTAGATGTCATTCGCAGACTGGAACGAGTTGTCGGCGTAGCAGGGGGCACCCAAAAGTATGATGCAATTCTGGGTGCAGTACGCGGCAAGTATATTAATTCCCTAATTACCGATGAGGATACCGCGAAAAGATTGGTTCAGGATCTTTAAATGAGACAATCTGCTTCGCGCCTGAAATAGTGCATGGAAATTTCAAACTCCTTAATGACCTTGATTAAGAAAATCGATAGTTTTACCATTTGTAGAGGAGAAAAATGAAAAAAACAAAACTTTTTACCTTATTGATCGTTGTTGTATTGCTGGCCTCTTTAGTTTTGAGCGCCTGCGCCAAGAAAGCCGATGATAATGTTCTCAAAATCGGTTATATTGGTGCGTTGTCCGGTGAGACCGCTGTTTGGGGTCAGGCTGGCTTGAATGGTTTGCAGTTGACTGCTAAAGAAATCAATGCAGCCGGTGGCATCCTCGGAAAACAGGTTGAAATCATTGGTCTTGATGGCCGTGGCGATCCTACCGATTCCGTCAATGCATTCCGCCGTCTGGCAACCGAAGAAGGTGTTATTGCCGTTATTGGTACCAACTTCTCAAGCTGCAACATTGCCATGGCTCCTATTGCTGATCAGTTAAAAATTCCTTTGATCGCAACCGCTGCCTCCAACCCCAAAGTAACCGTGGATGAGAATGGCGTTTTACACCCCTACTCTTTCCGCATCGGTTTCATTGATCCCTTCCAGGGTCAGGTTTTAGCCAACTTGGCTTCTACCGAACTCAACGCCAAAACCGCTGGTATCATCTATGACATCGGTTCTGACTATTCCACTGGCTTGGCCCAATACTTCGAAGAACAATTTGTTGCCAATGGCGGCACCGTTGTTGCTAAAGTTGAAGGTCACTCTGGCGATAACGACTTCCGTTCCCAGTTATCTGTGATCGCCGAAGCCAAACCAGATGTCATCATGGTCCCCTGGATTTACAAAGATGTAGCATTAATTGCCAATCAGGCTCGTGAATTAGGTATCACCGCTCCTCTGCTCGGTGGCGATGGTTGGGATTCACCCGAACTGATCGAAATGGCTGCTGCTTCTATCGAAGGTTCCTTCTACACTTCACAGCCTTCCTTCGCAAATCCTGTAACCAAACCTTTCTACGATGCTTACATGGCTGAGTTCAATAACCTGGTTCCTGAAACCGAAGCTCTCTTTGGTCACGATGGTCTGTACTGGATCAAAGAAGCCTTCGAGCGTGCCGGCGAAGCTACCCCCGATGCCCTGCGCACCGCTTTAGAGACCACCACACAATTTGATGGTTTGATGGGTTCCATGGCTGTTGATCCTGCCACACACAATCCTGCAAAACCCGCCAGTGTCTATACCTTCACCAATGGTGAGCGAACCTGGTACGGCGATTACAAATAGTCAGCTAGTATAAAAAGCTAACGGTTTGAGGGGGGGCAAATTTTGTCCCCCCTCGACATTCATCACGGAGTAACCATCTTATGATCTGGCAACAAATCGTTAATGGCATTTCAGTCGGCAGTATTTATGCGCTCATGGCGACGGGCTACGCGCTGATTTATTCCTTGCTCGGCTTTTCTAACTGGGCGCATGGCGATATCGCCATGGTTGGCGCTTACCTGGGTTTCTTATTCGTCGCTGCCTTGCACCTGCCATGGTGGGCTGCCTTAATTCTTGCGTTGCTTGGCGCTGGGCTGCTCTCTGTGATCAGTGAAAGAGTGGCGTATCGGAAAATTCGCAAGAATAATTCCCCTACCATGTTCCTTATGATTGCGGCAATGGGTCTTTCGGTTGCTCTGCAGAACTTCGTCCTGGTAACCGTGGGTTCCAAATTCAAAACCTATCCTCAGATCCTGCCCATCAAGGCCATTGAAATTGGCGGCGTTTATATTGGGCTGATTGACCTGATCTCGTTTGTGGTCTCTGTCATCGTCATTATCTATCTCTATTATTTGATTGAGAAAACAAAATTCGGTTTGGCTGTAAAAGCCGCCGCTACCAATATGCAGGTTGCTTCCTTATTGGGCATCAACGTGGATAAATACATCAGCCTGGTCTTTCTTTTGGCCGGCGCCCTGGCGGGTCTCTCCGGCGTTTTCCTGGGGATGAAGTACACCGTCTATCCACAGTTAGGTAACTTTGCTTTGAAAGCCTTCATCGCCTCCGTTTTTGGCGGTTTGGGTAGTGTGCCGGGTGCTATCGTCGGCGCATTGTTTATCGGTTTGATGGAAGTGTTTGTAGCAGGCTATGTAAGCGCAGGTCTGCGCGATTTATTCACCTTCTCGCTTCTGATTGCTGTACTTGTCATTCGGCCTACCGGTCTATTTGGCAAGGATATTCAGGATAAGGCCTAGACAGGCCAATACCAAGGAAAAACGGGGTTCTGTTATGGCTGGATATTACGAAGGTTTGCTCATTTTAGTTGGAATTAACATTATCGCGGTGATTGGCGTATCCATATTGACGGGTTTCACCCGCTTGTTCTCCTTTGGCAATGGTGGTTTTATGGCGATTGGTGCCTATACGGGCGCGATCCTTTCGACAAAACTGCACACTCCATTGCCGATCTCCATTTTGGGTGGCATGTTGATGGCCGGTTTCATCGCTTTTCTCTTAGGTAAAATTACCCTGGGTCTTAAAGGGGATTATTTCTTGATTGCCACCCTGGGTTTTGGTGAAAGTATTCGGGTTATTATTGAAAACTTGCAAAGTGTAACGGGCGGCGCGCGCGGATACTCCGGGATTCCCCTCTCTACCAACTTGCCGGTTATGATTATTTCGGTGGCTTTGGCCATTTTCCTGGCCTGGAACATTTTACATTCCAAAATAGGACGAAATTTAATGGCTATTCGCGAGCAGGAAATTGCTGCGGATGCCATCGGCATTGATACCGCCAAGTACAAGAACATTGCATTCGTCATCAGCGCCATGTTTGCAGCCTGGGCCGGGGTTCTCTTTGCTCATTATTTCACCTTTATTGTGCCGGTTATGTTCAACCTGGCAAAATCCAGTGAAATGACCATCACCGTGGTTATCGGCGGTCTGGGTTCTCTCACCGGTTCCATCATCGCCACCACCATTCTCACCTTGCTGCCCGAGCTGGCTCGTGCCGCTGCCGAATATCGCATGTTGGCCTATGGGGTTGCCGTGGTCTTGATTATCACCCTGCGTCCCAGTGGATTGATGGGCTACAAAGAATTTTCCCTGCTGGCTATTCGCAACTTCTATTACAAGACCTTTCCACGAAAGTCAGATAAATCCGGCAAGGAGGTTTCATCATGACTGAAACCGTACTGAAAATCACCGATCTACAGAAGAATTTTGGCGGCGTTGTGGCCACCAAGGATTTCTGTCTGGAGATCGAAAAAAATCAAATCGTGGGTCTGATCGGTCCGAACGGCGCAGGTAAAACCACCATCTTCAATATTATTACCGGGATCTATACCCCCACTGGTGGTACCGTGGAATTTCTCGGGCAGGACCTGGTCGGGAAGAAACCGTTTCAAATTGCACAGGCTGGCATCGCCAGAACCTTTCAAAACATCCGCCTCTTCAACAACTTATCCGTGCTGGATAATGTGATCATTGCCAGCCATAAGGAATGCAACTACAACGTCTTCAGCGCCATGACGCACCTGGGTTCTTATCGCAAAACCGAGAAAGCCGTGCGGGAGCATGCCATGGAATTACTGGAGATTGTCGGCCTGCACGATAATCCGGATCAGATTGCGGACGGTCTGCCTTACGGACATCAACGCCGCTTGGAAATTGCCCGTGCCCTGGCCATTAACCCTGGTCTCTTATTACTGGATGAACCGGCTGCCGGCATGAATTCTGAAGAATCCGCGGATTTGTGCAGTTTCGTTTTTGATCTGCATGAGAAATTTGATCTGACCATCTTCCTCATTGAACATCATATGGATGTGGTTATGCGGTTGTGCGATTCCATTACGGTGCTTAACTTTGGCGTAACGATCTCCCAGGGTACCCCTGAACAGGTGGTTGCTGATAAACACGTCATCGAAGCCTACCTGGGCGAGGAGAAATAGACATGCTGACAATTAATAATCTGGAAGCAAGTTATGGGGGTATTCGTGCGCTGCGAGGCGTTTCCCTGCATGTGGATAAAGGCGAAATTGTAGCCGTGCTCGGCTCCAATGGCGCCGGTAAATCCACCTTATTAAAGGCCATCTCTGCAGTGATCAAACACACCTCCGGTGAAATTCTCCTGGATGGTAAAGCCACTCCGAATATTCCTTACCGTGTGGTGGAAGCAGGCATCGTCCATGTTCCCGAAGGACGGCAAATCATTCCGAACCTGACTGTCTACGAAAACCTGATGATCGGCTGTTTTTTACGCAAGGATAAACCCCAGATCCAAAAAGATCTGGAGATGGTCTATCATTACTTCCCTCGTTTGGAGGAACGCCATAAACAATACGGCGGTCTGCTCTCCGGCGGCGAACAGCAAATGCTGGCCGTGGGACGCGGCCTGATGGCCCGCCCCAAGATCATCATGCTGGATGAACCCTCCCTGGGTTTGGCCCCGATTATCGTCAATCAGATCTTTGAGATCTTGACCACTATCAATCGGGAACAGGATGCGACCATTTTAATTGTGGAACAAAACGCGTACAAAGCCCTCTCCATTGCACACCGCGGTTACATGATGACCACCGGTTCCATCGAAGCGGAAGGCGATGCCAAGGAATTACTGCGCAGCGAAAATCTTGAAGAAATTTACCTCGGCCAGAAGGGCGGTTGTAAATAGAGTTTTAGTGGGAAGTTAAGGTAGGTAATAATGAAAGGTTTAGGTGTAGGTGTCTGGACTTTTGGAATGGGCAGCGAGCGCTATGTTAGCGATGGCTACAAACCATTTTTGAAATTGGAAGAACGCGTGGCAGCCATTGCTGCCCTGCCGGGTATTACCGGCATTGAAGTGACTTTTCCGAATGATGTCAACATGGAGAAAGCCGGGCAATTTAAGGCCCTCCTGGATAAACACGGCCTGTCCCTATGCGGCATGGGCGTGGAGTTGGTTTGCGATAAAGAATGGCAGACCGGTTCCTTCAGCTCACCGGATGCCAAACGTCGGGAAAAAGCCATCAGCATGACCCGCTCCGCCATGGACGTGGCCGCCGAATTTGGCGTTTCCACCGTCAGCCTCTGGTTGGGTCAGGATGGATTTGACTATGTCTTCCAGGAAGATTACGCCGCAGCCTGGCAGAACCTGGTGGAAGGCATTGGTTCAGCAGCCGGCCATCGAGCGGATATCAATTTAGGCTTGGAATACAAAACCAGCGAGCCCAAAATGGCTTGTTTCATTAATTCAGGCGGCAAGGCTCTGGCTTTGGCTCAATCCACCGGCAAGCCCAATGTGGGCATCACCCTGGACGTGGGCCATGCCATCAATGCCCGCGAGAATCCAGCCGAAGTGGCCGCCTTCCTGCTCGCCGAAAAACGACTCTTCCACATCCACCTCAATGATAACTACTCCTGGGCGGATGATGACATGCCGGTAGGCAGCGTTCATTTCCTGCAATTTGCGGAACTTTTCTACTGGTTGAACAAAATGCAGTACCCCGGTTGGATGTCCCTGGACCTCTATCCTTATCGCGACAATCCGGTGGAAGCCTGCAAGACCTCCATCCATTTCATTACCAAAATGCAGAAACTGGTCAGCCAGCCTGGATTTGACAAAATGATCAGCGAGAATCGCGCATCCGGCAGCCGTTCCATTCGTGCGGTGTATGAGCTCTTGTTGGGCGAGTAAGGAGCACTATATAATGAAGGCAGCACGCTATTACGGCCACAAAGATGTAAGAGTGGAAGAAGTACCAGTACCGGAAATCCCGGCCGGGTTTGTGCGCGTGCGCATCGCCTGGGCAGGTATCTGCGGTACGGATCGTCATGAATATACGGGTCCCGTTTGGGTGCCGATGAACAAGCCTCACCGCATCACCGGCCAGATGGCCCCCATTACGTTGGGGCATGAACTTTCCGGCGTGATTGTGGCCCTGGGGGAGGACGTAAAAGGCTGGCAGGTGGGCGATCGTGTCACCGCCAGCGGCAATATCTATTGCGGCACCTGCGAGATGTGCCAGAGCGGACGGGTGAACTTGTGTGAAAACTTGGCCTTCAACGGCATTGGCCGTGATGGCGCCTTTGCCGAATACATGGTCATGCCGGCGTACCAGCTCTATAAAGTGCCGGATTCTGTCAGCCTGGAACAGGCCGTCCTGGCCGAACCCCTGGCTTGCGGCTGGCATGCCACCCGCGCCCTGGGTGACCTGAAAGGCAAGAATGTCGCCGTGGTCGGCCCCGGCATTATCGGGCTGAGCTGCGTCATTGCCGCTAAAGAAGCCGGCGCGAAGATCATCATGGTCACCGGTCTAGGCCGTGACAATGAAGCCATCGCCCGTCTGATGGGCGCCACCCATTATGTAGACAGCCGCGAGCAGAACCCGGTGGAAGAAGGCAAACGTATTACCGGTAAACCCGGGTTTGATGCCGTTTATGAGTGTGTGGGTGTACAATCCTCCTTGAACGTCGCTTCGGAATTGCTGCGAAAATCAGCCAAACTGATGATCATGGGCGTGTTTGAAAAAATGCCCGAGTTCAACATGAACATTTTCCAGGAAGGCGAACGTACCCTTTACACCTCACAGGCTTATGCCGATGAAATGCGGGACATTCTGGTTATGATGGAAAAACAGATTCTTCCGGTGGAAAAATTAATCACAGCCCGTATCCAACTGGAGCGGATTGTTGAGGACGGCTTCGAAGAATTGCTGCGCAACCCTGCGAAGCACGTGAAAATCGCCGTACAAATAAAAGCGGTAGATTAAACCTAAATCGTTTCTTATTGAAGGAATATCATGGACGTAAAAGCTAGAAAATTCGCAACACGCGCGGTGCATGCTGGTCAGCACCCCGATCATGAAACCGGTGCTCTGGTTGCGCCGATGTACCTGACCAGTACGTATGTCTTTACCCCTGAAAAGATGGAACGTTACATGAATGGCGACAAGGAAGGCATTTATACCTATGGTCGCTCCCGCAACCCAACCCAGAACATGTTCCAGGAAAAAATCGCCTCCCTCGAAGGGGCAGATATGGCCCTGGCCACCAGCTCCGGTATGGCTGCCATCTCCAATGCCTTATTAGGCTGCGTCCACGCTGGCGATCATATCATCTCCTGCAAAACTGTTTACGGCGGAACTTTCGCTTTATTTAATAGTATCTTCCCTGAACTGCACATCGAAGTTACCTTCTTACCCGAAATGACCACCGCTGCGCTGGATGCCGCCAAACGACCCAATACCAAGGCCGTTTACGTCGAGACCATCCTCAACCCGACCCTCGAAGTACTGGACCTGCAGCCCGTTTTCGATTGGGCCCGCAAAAATAAAGTACGCTCCTTTGTTGATAATACCTTCACCACGCCTTACCTTTATCGCCCCATTGAACACGGCGCGGATGTGGTTGTGCACTCCACCACCAAGTACATCAACGGTCACGGAGATCATATTGGCGGAGCCATCGTCACCGATGCCGCCTATCATGAAAAATTACGCAGCGGCGTTTACCAGGAATTTGGACCCGTACCCAGTCCCTTTGCTTGCTGGTTGGGCTTGCGTGGTTTGAAAACTTTGCACCTGCGCATGCGCGGTCATTGCGAAAATGCCATGAAACTGGCCGAGTGGCTGGAGAAACATCCCAAGGTGGAATCCGTTACCTATCCCGGTTTGAAGAGCCATCCTCAGCATGAGCTGGCTGCCCGACAGTTTACAAACGGATTTGGCGGTATGGTTGGTTTCTGTGTCAAGGGCGGTCTGCACGATGCCCAGAAGGTTATCAATGCCATGGGCATGGCTTACTATGCCGTTTCCCTCGGTGACCTGGATACCCTCGTAGAACAGCCTGCCACCATGACGCACGGCAAAATGACTCCCGAAGCTCGCGCAGCCATGGGCATCAAGGATTCCTATATCCGCTTATCCGTGGGTGTGGAAGACATTGATGATATCATCGCTGATATTGACAGCGCACTCGCGACCATCTAACTGAAGGCTTATGTCTCAAAAAACCATTCTGACGATTGATGCCGGTACATCCCGCTTGAAAGCCGCTCTCTATTCCGAGAGCGGGGATGCACTGGCATTCGTCAGTCGGGATATGCAGGCCCTGCATCCTTTTGACGGCGCTTCCGAAATGGATATGCAGGCCGTCTGGCATGCCCTGGCCGATGTATGCAACGAACTGGCTGCCCGTTGGCCGGAACACTGGCAGGCCTTGATCGGCATGGCCATCACCGGGCAGGGGGATGGGCTTTGGCCCATGGATGCCCAGGGCGAGCCGGTCGGCAATGCCATCCTCTGGAATGACTGCCGTTGCAAGTGCATGGAATTCCCCAATGAAGCCGAGATCACTGCTTTCGGCATTAGCCATTCCACCTCACCCTTATTCGTTGGCGCCCCTCCCACCATCCTGAGCTGGCTGTTAGCCTATGAGCCTGAGCGTTTCAAACGCATCCGTCATGCCCTGCACTGCAAGGATTGGTTGAATTACCGCCTCACCGGGCGCATCATCACCGACCGCAGCGATGCCTCCACCGCCATGATGAATGTCATTAATGGCAAGTATGAATTTGGATTACTCAAACTGCTTGAGCTGCCTGAAGGCACCGCTCAACTCTTCCCTGAAATCACCGACTCCATCAAAATCATCGGAACCGTCACCTCGGCAGCCGAAGCCATCACCTCCATCCCAGAAGGGCTGCCTGTGATGACCGGCGCTCTGGATGTGGCCGCCTCTGCGTATGGGGCGGGCGCACGTCAGGCCGGGGACGCGGTCACGGTTTTGGGCACCACTTTTTCCAACCTGGTTCTCTTGCAGGCGGATAAAGTCTCCCATCTGGATGTGGCTGGCAGTACCCTGTGTTATCTGTACCCCAATCTTTACATGCGCCTGATGGCTACCACCAACGGAGCCAGCGCCTTTGATTGGGCGCGCAAGACCCTCTTGCCGGGCGTCTCCATTGCCGATATTGAAAAAGGGGTGGCCTTGATTCCCGAAGGGGCGGAAGGCGTCTTCTTCCAACCTTATCTGCACGGCGAGCGTTCCCCGTTTAGGGAATCCCGCGCCGCTGGGGCGTTTCACGGCATTACCACGCGCCATACCTCCTTTCATTTAATACGTTCTGTTTTTGAAGGCCTGGTTTATAGCGTGCGGGATTGTTATGACCATCTGCCTAAAGGGGAGACTCCGGTCATTCTGGCTGGCGGCGCATCTGCCAGTACTACCATCTGCCAGGTGATGGCGGATGTGCTCAATCGTCCCACCCTGCATGTGCCGGATCAGGAATTTGGTCTAATGGGCATGGCTTCTTCTCTGTTGGAAGTTTTGGGAACTCCCCTCCCTGCACGTCCTGTGGATGATCGCGGCCAGCTTTTCACCCCTCGTCCTCAAATGACGGGGCTGTATCAGGAAGGATATCAAATCTTCCGCCAATTGCGGGATTCCTCCCTGGAATTTTGGAAGGCTCGGGATGGTTATATGGATCATTTACCAGCCGCACCCGATAACCCCCGTTCGATCTGTGATTAAAAATAAAAATATTTCAAGCCATTAGTCGGCTTGAATTGGATGTTGAACTATGATGCTGCAAACCTTACGCGAAGAAGTTTATAAATGCAATATGCTCCTGCCTGCAACCGACCTGGTCAAAATGACCAGCGGCAACGTCAGCGGACGCGACCCCGAAACTAACCTGATTGTGATCAAACCCAGCGGTATTGCCTACGAGAAACTGACCCCCGAAAATCTGGTCATTGTGGATCTGGATGGCAAGGTCATTGAAGGCGAACTGACGCCCTCCATCGACACCGAAACTCACCTGGTCGTCTATCGCGGCCGCCCGGATATTTTTGGCATGGTGCATACCCACTCGCCCTACGCCACCAGCTTTGCCGTGCTGGGCCAGCCCATTCCACCCGTCACCACTACCTGCGGCCTGATCGGCGGCGGGGTGCCCCTGGGCGGGTTCGCCTGTTTTGGCGGGGAGGCCATTGGCGAAGAAATCTTGAAAGTTATCGGCAGCTCCTTGGGCATTATCATGCAGAGCCACGGCGTGTTTACCATTGGCAAAACCGCCTCCCAGGCCACCCGCGTGGCCGTGGAAGTAGAAGATATGGCTAAAATCGCCCATCTGGCCATGCTGATTGGCAAGCCCATCATCCTGAACGAAGCGCAAATCGCGGAAGTGTCCAACGGATACATCAACGAATACGGACAAAAGAAATAACCGTCTGGCCGGCTTTTCTGGGATGCATGCATTCGCAATAAAACCAAACCTCAATCACCAGGCGCTGATTCCCTGGTGATTGTGCTTATCTCGGCAGGCAGTTGGACGAAGTCCAACGAAAGGAAATAATATGAAGGCATTTATCGCAGCACGTATCTCCGAGCAGGGATTGATGGAACTCGCCCAAGATTTTGAAGTGATTAAGTCCGACCATTTTGAAAAAGGCAACCTGGAACCCAGGCTGCTGGCTGAAAAAATGCGCGGCTGCCAGCTGGCGGTTATCGAAAATGACAACGTCACGGCGGAGGTCCTGGTAGCCTGCCCGGAACTGATCGTTATCATCGATTTCCGTGGTACGGTGACCAATGTGGACCTGACCTGCGCCACTCGCCTGGGTGTGGCGGTGATCAACACCCCCGGCCGCAACGCGGATGCCGTGGCGGATTTCACTGTCGGCATGATGATCAATTGTGCCCGTCAGGTGATCCGTGGAATTGACACCTTGCGTGCCAATCAGTGGCTGGAGAAAGGCGCCCGCTGGACGTATGTCAACCATCAGGGCTATGATCTGCCCGGCAAAACCGTCGGCTTGGTGGGCCTGGGCGCCATTGGCCGCCTGGTTGCCAAGCGTCTCTCCGGATTTGAAGTCAATCTGGTGGGGTATGATCCTTTTGTGAAACCGGAAGAAGCCGAACAATTTGGCGTTAAATGGCTGCCGCTGGATGAAGTCATGGCCTGTGCCGATCTGGTTTCCCTGCATGTCCCCTTGACTGACGCCACCCGCGGCATGATCGGCGCTGCCCAATTACGCTGCATGAAACCCGAAGCCTACCTGATCAATACCTCCCGTGCGGACGTGATTGAGGTTCAGGCGCTGCTGCAATGCATGCAGGAAAGCTGGATCGCCGGGGCAGCCCTGGATGTGTTCAGTGAAGAACCCATCGGCAGCGATCATCCCCTGACCGTACTGCCCAACGTCATCTGTACCCCTCATTTGGGGGGCGCTACGCGTGATGTAGTCGCCAACCATACCCGCATCGGCATGCTAGGGCTACGCGCATTCATGCAGGGCGAAACCCCCGCCCATTGTGTCAACCCCCAGTCCCTGGAACTGGCTCGCACCAAATGGCGATTCATTAATTAGTTGCGTATAGGTAATATGTTTGCCTTTTTATAAATTATACAAAATCATGGTTCGGTAGGGTCGAGCATGCCTCGACCCTACCGAAACACACCCATACCGTCAGCTACGTACCCGACAGGAGGCGCCTGCCCTGAGCTCAGTCGAAGGGTCGAAGCCGAAAATCAAACTTCTGGGAGTGAATTGCACATTGCAACTTGTTCCATCTCACCCCTCGACGCGCTCGGGGAACAGAGTTGTTCAGCTCGGGGAGCGGATGTGCCGGTTGCCGAGTCTCCCCTAAAATTCGCTTTTCAGAATTTTGGGGGAGGTTGGAGGGGGTCACAACTGCAACATTGCAATCATCTCTGATTTCGGAATTGGGTCTGATGGTAAAGCTCCAGCGCTAAAATCCAACTTGTTCCATTTAACCCCTTGACGGGCTCGGGGAGCAAGCGCTCCGTTGGCTAAGTCCCCGATAGGGGAGAGCTTGTCGAAGCCGAAAATAAGACTACTCTGCGTGAATTGCACAATCATGCTTGCCTAATTTCACCCCTCGACCCTTCGACAAGCTCAGGGCAGGCAAGCTCGGGGGACGGAGTGTTGGGCTCGGGAAGCGGGCACACTTTCAAAATGATGGTATGCTTATAGTTAGGGCATCCCCCCATATCAGGTCGTCCCTTCTGGCCGTCAGGTGAAGAGTAGATTGAACAAGAATCGTAACATATCATTAGTTTGTGCAATTCTGGCTGTATTATTCCCCGCAGTGGCCTGCAATCTACCCATGAGATCCATGCAGCCCTCTGTTGAAGATCAGTGGGCTACCATCGTCGCCTCGGTGGATAAAACCCAATCACCAGATTTACCACTGAATCCCATTCATTCCATCACCACAGCCATTGCTGCTTTACCATCAGGTCAAATCTCACCCTTTCAAGGTTTGAGCACGCTCCAGCCGGGGGCAAGCGCGCCCTATGATCTCCTTGTGCCTTTTTCTGAACCTTTTAGCTATTACTCTCTGCCCGGCGACACGCTGCCTGCCCTGGCAAAGCGATTCGACGTGCCTGCGGAGCAAATTGTTGCACAGGGACAGCTTCCCCCAACCGGATTTATTGCCAACGCGCAGTCCTTATCCATACCAAACTCGTTCGAAAAAACGACCCCGGCATACGCCTTGCTTCCCGACAGTGAAATCATCTTTGGCCCATCCACCATCGATTTTGACATTCAGGATTGGATTCGGAAAGAGAATGGATACCTGGCCACCTACTCCGAAACTGTAGATCAGGTCACCCTGAACGGGGCCGAGATTGTCCATCGAGTAGCCCTCGAAACTTCCATCAACCCCCGCCTGCTGCTGGCTGTGCTCGATTATCGTGCAGGCTGGGTGAGCGGACAGCCTTCCCCTGCCCGAAAGATCAAATTCCCCATCGGGTTTGAAGTGCCGGAATATACCGGGTTGTACAAAGAACTGATTCTCACCGCCCGTCAGCTCACGATAGGGTATTATGGCTGGCGCTCAGGCGATATCACCCAGCTCTCATTCACCGATCGCAGCCAGGTGCGCATTGCGCCCACCCTCAACGCCGGGTCAGCCGCCGTTCAGTATCTTTTTGCCACCCTTAACCGCCCTTCGGATTGGGAACAGGCCCTCTATGGCCCCGATTCGTTCATTCAATTCTATCAATCCCGTTACGGAGATCCCTGGCAGCGCGCCCTTACTGTTGAACCCATGCTTCCCCCGAGCCTGCAGCAGCCTGTGCTTGAATTACCATTCTTGCCCGGCCTGAACTGGAGTTTTAGCGGCGGCCCGCATATCGCCTGGGGCACCGGCAGCCCGCGCGGCGCGCTGGATTTTGCGCCTGCGTCGACAACAGCCGGCTGTACGGTATCCAGCGCCTGGGCTACTGCCTCTGCGCCCGGCCGAGTCATCCGCTCGGATAATGCGGTCGTGATCCTCGACCTGGACGGCGATGGGTATGAACAAACCGGTTGGGTGCTGCTTTATCTGCATATTGCGGAGTACGAACTCGTTTCCCCTGGAACCTGGCTCGTAACGGATCAGCGCATTGGGCACCCTTCCTGCGAAGGCGGAAAATCCACCGGGACGCATGTCCACATCACCCGCAAATATAATGGCGAATGGATTGCCGCCGATGGGCCTGTCCCATTTATACTCAGCGGGTGGCAAGCCACTGCCGGTGACCTGCCCTACGTCGGTACCCTCGTCAAAGAGGGGCTCAGCGTCACCTCCCGTCCCGATGGGTCGCACACATCCATCTTACAGAGGTAAATTTCAACCAGAAAGGCTTTAGGTTGGTGACCAGAGTGAAATATTCAGGTGGTATCCATCATACGTAGGGGGAGGTCTCTACCCTAAAGGGCACATAGACCACCCCCTACGCATGATGGGCACTTCCCCCACACAGCGATCGCCACGCCGGACATGCCTACCTCGCACACCATCCCGCCAATTGGACAGGTGCTTGTCCAGCAACCGGCAACCCAATGCGCGCCTTGTTATTCCTTAGAGTTATTAACCGGCTTCTTATGTCTGATGCACCTAAGAAATCAACCTAATCAAACTTAGCTTTCGCCACCGCCGTTTTCAGCGGCATGACCATTTGTTCCTTCATTTGAGAGTTAAACCCATTCCGGATGGCGGGAATACTGAGGATGGGTACGAGAAATACACGGATGATGAAATTCACAAAACTTCTTTGAGGGAAGGTTTTATAATACCCCAACCTTCGAAAGGCTTTATGATCAGCAGGGAAAACCATACGTAAATTGCCCCAAATCTCATCCCGGAAAATTTTCATACCTCCTTCTCCAAGAAACGTGGAGGGCCGGGTAACATTTTCGTGTAAATTCTCAAGCGCTTGTTCCAAGGTCTTTTCGATATAGTCATTTATCTCTTCAGAGGACCCAAACCCGTCACTGACCATGCCCACCAAATTTGCGCCCTGGAATTGAAAATACCCTTCCAGGATTTGTTTCAGGTTTGCATTCTGATCCAGCGGGCCCGAGATCAGGAAAACACCCTGTTTATTCTGCAATACGGGCGTATGCGTATTAAAGAACGAGCGGTCAAAGAAGGTCTTCCAACGCCAAGAAAGATAGCGATCTTTGATTGTTGCGGCATAAATTAGGATATCCGCCGTCATCACCTTTTCTTTATAGAATTCGATATACTCATCTTTGCCCTCATACGAGCAATGATAGCTGCCGCCGCACTGCATGCACCCCTGGCAGCCGCCTTTGATATTAATCTCCCGGATATTATAAATCTGTGCCTTTCCATCAAAAACAGCACTGGCATGGGCCACCATTTGTTGGATATTTTGATCTCCTTCCAGGGCATCATGCAGAATCACAATCTTTTTATTGGCAGCATCCAGGGCGGCTTTCGGCTGACTATTTTGAAATTGAAACTCGCGGGTTTGCAAAGGCGCATATTGGGGCTGGATGAGGCTTTTTTGCTCAATGCTTTTAAAGAAGAGGTTTCCGAATTGAAGCAATTGTTTTTGCCCTTTTGCATTGAGCAAATCCGTCATACCGGGGGAGAAGGCGCCGATATACTTCATATTCAAATCATCACTGACCGCGTGAATGTAGTTATGTGCGGTGTGATCAAAGAAATGAATAGAGGTGGTAATGGAGGCGCAATATTTTCCGGCAAAGGTTTTTTGGACTCCCCGCTCGGTGATTAATTCAATAAAGCGTTTCAAATTGCCATGGACCATCATGAAATACAGGGGAAAACACCAAATCACCCCATCCGCGGACTGGATTTGCTCCAGTATTTGTGCAAACTTTTCCTCTTGGCTTTCAATGGCTTTGATGAGTTGCGCGACATGCACAGTTCCAAAGCTGTGTTGTGGAAATGCTTTCTCCAGATAGGCTGAATATTGCAAGGTTCCGCTCAAATTCCCCTTGGGGCTTCCGTTAAGGACGATAATTTTCATTGTTACTCCAGATAATTGCATCTACTTTTGTTCGTTTAATCTCTGAATTTCATTCAAAGTTTCATCTAACCATTCCATATACATTTTTTCAAATCGCATCCCCATCCTTAAGGTCGACAGCCAGAAAGTTACATCACGGGCCAATTGGGGGAACTCTTTTTGTATTTTGTTTTGCAAATGCTCTTGCAACTGCAAATAGACATGGAGTTTCTCCTCGTGCAATTTTCTTTGTAAAATCAATTCCGCAATTACTTCCTGCGGATCGCGCTCCGCGGAAAAGAAAATCCGCACCAGAAATTCTTCTTTGATTGTGGAAGCGGTGGTCATCGGCTGATTTAGCCAATCTTCAACTTCCTTGCGACCGGCTGGAGTGATGGTATAAACCCGTCGATCCGGAGATCCGTTTTGAGGGATAATTTCTGAAGTGACCAACCCTTCTTCTTCCATCTTGCGCAGCGTGGTATAGATCTGGCTGTGGTGGGCATGCCAGAAATGGGATATCGAATGATCCAGATTTTGCTTGAGATCATAGCCTGTCATGGGTTGATATTTTAAGTAGCCGAGGATAATCGTTCGTATCATACCTTGATTATATATGACAATAATTATATGTCAATAGTGACATATATTATTCCTCGACAATGTCCCCATAGGGAAGGCTCGGGCTTCGTTGGCTAAGTCCCCGATAGGGGAGAGCTTGCCTGCACTGAGCTCGTCGAAGTGTCGAAGCCGAATATAAGACTTCCAGGAGTGAATTACACAAGACAGGCTTGTTCAATTTCACCCCTCGACCCTTCGACAAACTCAGTGCAGGCAGGCTCGGGGAGCGGCGTTGTTGGGCTCGGGGAACGAATTATGCCCGTTGGCTGAGCCCGTCGAAGCCGAATATTAGACTTCTCGGAGTGAATTACACAATCCAACTTGTCTAATTTCACCCCTCGACCCTTCGACAAGCTCAGGGCTGGCAGGCTCGGGGCACGGACGTGAGCCTCCCCTAAAATTCGCTTTTCAGAATTTTGGGGGAGGTTGGAGGGGGTCATTGTGCAATTCGAGATGTCATCTATGATTTCGGAATTGTGCCCGCTGGTTGAGCTGCAGCGGCAAAATCCAGCTTGTTCAATTTCACCCCTCGACCCTTCGACAAACTCAGGGCAGGCAGGCTCGGGGCACGGCGTAGTTGGGCTCGGGGAACGGGCAAAAAAAGCCTCCCCTAAAATTCGCATTTCAGAATTTTGGTCGCGCTGCACACCTTGCGTGGGGAGGTTTGGAGGGGGTTAGGGCTGCTGCTGCGTGATGCAGTGGATATTCCCGCCGCCCAACAGAATTTCTCTGGCTTTTACAGTGACCACTTTGCGATCCGGGAATAGCTTCTTCAAGGTATCCACGGCCGCCTTGTCATGCGGATCATCAAAAACCGGCACCACGATGCCTTTATTGGCGATGTAAAAATTCACATACGACCCAGCCAACCGATCGCCTTCTTCACGGGGCAGCGTCCCGTCAATGGCATCCACGCCTTCACTTTCTTCCTTGGTGATGAAAATGGGGCCGGGCTGGGTTATCTTATGAATTTCCAGCTTGCGTCCCTTGGCGTCCGTGGCTTCACTCAAGCGCTGGTAGGCATCCATCGAAATCTCATACTGCGGATCATTCTTGTCATCTGTCCAGGTCAGTGCGACCACGCCGGGGCGAATAAAACAGACAATATTATCCACATGACCGTTGGTTTCATCATTGTAAACGCCGTTTTTCAACCAGATGATCTTTTCAACGTTCAAATATTCCATCAAATTTTCTTCAATTTCTTCCCTGGTCAGGTCCGGATTGCGGCCTTCATCCAACAGACATTCTTCGGTGGTCATCAAGGTGCCTTCACCGTCCGTGTGGATCGATCCGCCTTCCAGCACAAAGGGTGCCTTGTAACGGTCCACATTTTCGATGTTAATCACCTTCTGCGCCACCAGATCGTCCTGATCCCAGGGGAAATACAGGCCGTTGACCAGGCCGCCCCAGGCGTTGAAATCCCAATCGATGCCCCGAACCTCGCCTTTGTCATTGACCACGAAGGTCGGGCCGCAATCGCGGATCCAGGAATCGTTGTTGGAAAGCTCCACCACCCGAATTTCACCAGGCAGCATGCTGCGGGCATTCTGGAATTGGCTCGCTGAAACACCCACCGTGACGGGTTCAAATTCAGCAATGGCTTTGGCGACATTCACAAAGGTATGCTGGGCAGGTTTGGCGCCCAGGCGCCAGTTATCCGGCCGTTCCGGCCATAAAATCCAGGTGCCGGTATGTTTTTCAAATTCTGCGGGCATACGGAATCCGTCAGCCCGGGGAGTACTATCAATTGTTTTACTCATTATTCTCTCCTACTTTCTGGATGGAAAAATCCATTGGGTATGGATCGGGTTCAAGAGATTGCCCCTTGAACCCGAATTTCATCCGTATTAGTTATTTGTTGAATATCCCAGGTTCAGGACATCCATTCGCTCTTAGTTCGCCTTGTTTTTCTTGGCAGCCATCAGCAGGAATTCACCCACAATCAGGGTCAAAACCACGCCGCCCAGAACGGGGCCGGCAAAGGCCCAATCGATGGGTTCGCCAGGCACCCAGACGAAGAAGACAATCGCCTGGACGATGAAGGCCATACACAGCACAACCAGCGCCGTGGCAACTTTGTTGCCGCCGGGAACCCGATAGGGGCGCACCCGATCAGCATCGATCTTGCGCAGTTTCAGGAAAGCGGGGAACATCGCCAGGTAGGGCAGCAGGAAGACCATCGAACTGAAGGCAAATAAAGTCCAGAACAAATCTTCCGCGTTGCCGGCCATGAAACCGTACAGCACAATCACCACGGTGGAGATGACACCGGTGAGAATGAAGGCGCTGACAGGGGTCTTGTTGACGGGGTGCATTTTGCCAAAGATGGCGGGCAGTTCGCCTTCGCCGGCGGCTTCGGCAGCCGTGCGGTTGGCGCCAATCGTCCAGGTGACCATGTTGGCCAGGAAGCTGAACAAGGCGCCGATGCCCAGGATGTAGACGAAGGTATTGCCGATCCCCTCTGTGCCCAACAAAGCCCACAGGGTGTCCAGGATGCCGCCAATCAGACCGAGGTTTTCCACGGGGAGAGCCATCAGCATGCCGACCGTGCCCAACAGATAGAAGACTGTGATCAGCAAACCGGAGGTGATAATGGCCCGCGGGATATCTTTGCCGGGGTTTTCCAGCTCGTCGCCGGCGCCGGACATCAATTCAAAGCCCATAAAGTTGTACACGATGACGGGCAGGAAGAACAAACCGGCATCCCAGGTGGGCATCAAGGCTTTCAGGGAAAGATCATTGGCCACACCGTTCTTGCTGGCGAAGATGAAGGCTGCCACACCGATGACCAGCATGATCAGCGCTTTAAAGAAGGCGCCCAGGTTGGGTACCCATTTGCCGACTTCCAGGGAAATGGTGCCGATCCAGACGGTGATCCAGGTCATGATCACGCCGATCCCGATTTGCATCCACAGGCTCATTTCCGGATAGAAGAGCTGGGCAAACATACCGGCAAACAGCACGTAAACAGAGGGCATCCATAAGGCGACATTGATCCAGTACAGCCAGGTGGTGCGGGCGGCCCATTTCTCTCCGAAAGCGTTCTTGACCCACACATACAGGCCGCCTTGCTCGGGGTAGGTGCTGCCTAATTCGGCCGTGATCAGGCCGTAGGGGATGAAGAATAAGACCAGGGTGATCAACCACCAGGAAATACTGGAGGTGCCAATGGCAGCCGATGGCGCCAGGGTGTCCATCACGAGGATGGCGCACACGGTGAACAGGGTCATATCCAGACCCTTCATCACTTTCTTAAAGCCTTTGGTTTTTACAGGACTTGCACTAGCAGAAGACATGTTTTTTCTCCTCTCGAGTTGGCTAACAGGTTAATTAAGCTGCAAATTTTTCAACAAAATTTTCAATCCGGCCGCGGTGAAAAGCCTGTAATTCCTGGCTGGGTCGTTTCATATTTTTGGCGACAAAGTAAACTAGCAGGCCTTTTTCGGCGTGCAGCCGATTTTCAGCCTGATCAAAGATGATGGATTGGGGGGAGTCCAGGGCTTCGTCCGTGGCTTCCACGCCCCGGGAGGCCGGCAGGCAGTGCATTAATTTGCAAGCTGCGGGGGCTTTTTTGAGCAGCTCCGTGGTGACCTGATAGGTCGGCATGAAAGCGGCGCTGCGTTCGGGGATCTCCGCTTCCTGTCCCACCCACCACCACAAGTCGGTGTAAATGAAATCAGCTTTCTTCACCGCCGCAATCGGGTCTTCCGTCAGGGTGACCGTGCCGCCGGATGCCTTGCAGTTGGCCTCGGCAATCTTCATCCAGGCTGCGGGCGCCTGATATTTCTTGGGCGCGGCATGCGTGAAGTTCATCCCCAGTTGGGTGCAGATGAACATCAGGGAACTGAGCACATTGGTGGCATCGCCCACGAAAGTGACGTTCAAATCACTCAGGCTTTTGCCGGCGGGCATGTGTTCCACCATGGTGAAGACGTCGCAGATCACCTGGGTGGGGTGGTTGAAATCGGTCAGGCCGTTCAGCACCGGCACGGTGGCGTAGGATGCGAAATCGGTCACGGTTTTGTGCAGCAAAGCGCGGATCATGATCACATCGCACATGCGCGAGAGAACCTGAGCCGTATCGCCGATGGATTCGCGCACGCCGAGGTGAATTTCACCCGGTTTGAGGTACAGGGCGTGGCCGCCAAGCTCGGACATGGCGACTTCAAAGGACACTCGCGTGCGGGTGGAGGGCTCTTCGAAAATCATGGCCAGGGAAGCGTCTTTCAAAAGCTTCGGGGTGCAGCCTTGCTTGTCGGCTTCTTTAATCAGACGGGTGGTTTCGATGATATCTAATATTTCTTGTTTGGAAAAATCCTGGGTATCGATAAAGTGTTTGACGCTCATAAAAACATTCCTCCTGGAAAGTTAATTAAACAATTAAAAAGAGGATTCCTAAGAACCCTCTCCAATGCCAAAATCATCCGTCGGCGGCATCCATTCATCAATATTGCGCAGAATAGCCGGTACCAGCGCGTGCCCTTTAACCGTCACCCCCGGAATCTTGGTGATCGTATGCCTTAAAAAGGTGGACATCTCCGCACTGTCCTTGAAGCGCGCCTCAATGGAAAGGTCTTTGGAGCCTTCCCCATACGCAATATAGGTGATGTACGGCATGGTTTTGAAAAGCTCCAGCACCGCCAGCTCCTCGCTGGGGTCCACCTCCAGGAAGATATCCACGGAGATGGTGTAGCCAAAGCTTTTCGGATCCACCACGGCCGTCAGACGCACCGCGCCCAATTCCACCAGCCGGTCAATCCGTTTGCGGATCGTGCGCTCGTTGGCCTGCACCTTGCGGGCAATGTCCGAAGCCGAAACGCGCGCATCCTGGCGCAATTCCTGAATGATTTGGTAATCCAGTTCATCAAAGAGTCTTGGTATGTTCCTATTGCTCATTTATTAGTTCCGATTCGGTATTATAAAGTACCGAATTATGTATTGTTAATATCATTATAGGGATTTTGGGGAGAATGTCAAGCGGGATGTGATGTTTGTCATGTGGGGGAGAGGGATCAATGACCATGAAAGACACGAAACACACGAAATGGGAGGGGGGTACCATGACCAGTTTAGCAGAATTTGAATGAAGGGATGAGAGATTGGAAATCAAAATCCCAACCCGTAGGTTGGGTGGCTAATAGATGCTGGATTGGGTTTACCTAGTGCCACCGAACAATAAAATCTGCGGAACAGAGACCCATACAATTAAACTATATTTATTTACTCAATGACATTGAGCATCGCAGAACCCGTGTTAGAAGATCTCAGATCAATGGGTTTGTCGCAATAATATGGGCCGTCTTCCTATGGACACTATTAATTTGTTTGTGAAAAATGAAGTAAATAAAGTCGCTTCGTAGTACAGCTAATCTATATAAAAGCTAACAACAATTTCTTGATTGTATTTATATTTAATGAATCATATAGTCTCTATATCTATATCTAATGGTATAGCAAAAACCCTATTGAATATTGGATGAATATAGATTCTCGTATCATTGCTTATCTCAGATAATGATACACCTGCACCACTTATGTGAGACCATGATATTGGCAAATTTGAGCCAGTTCTTAATCCAATTAATCCTACTTTATATAGAATTTGAACAATATTTCTGCGATAGGTATCTATGTCAATCTGACCTTCAAATAGCATTTTAGCAAAATCATTATCTATGCCTTGATGAGCTTGTGGTGAAATAAGAAGTCGTAAATAGTTTTCTGTCAACTCTTCGTTCGAAATATCAATTAATCTAAATGGTTGACCTCTACCTTGTAAGAGCGTAGTAAAATTATCAAGATTGGGATAAAGTCCGAACCATTCGTCGTACAAAGCACGAAGTCTTTCTCGGGAATAAATTCCTTCTGCTTCAAGTATTGCTTTTTTATTTATTGTAGGTTTTCCATCACTTAGGCGAATTGCAGTATTAAAAAAATTAATTATATCTCTTGGACGCATTAATGTTCTTTCAAGAATATAGTCAATTGCCTCTTGTTTTCCAATTTTCTCAACAATAAGATCCTTGTATGTAACTTGATAATTTGTGTATTGTTCTTTTACTAATAATTGTATCCTTGTATTTAATACTTCAATTAAATCTTTCTTAGTCCAAGATAAATCTAAACTCGAAGTTCGATATTTCTCTTCTTGAAATCCGGGGTCCCGTGTATATCTATATATTCGATCAAGTAAATCTGATCGAATTGCAATAATAATCTTAACGCATTTTACTCTATCAAAAAAATCAACACTTGTCTCTATAAGTGCACGTATTAACCGAAAACGCAGATTATCTTCAATCCAATCTTCATCAAGTTTATCTATGGTAATGAAAAATTTTTGCTGTTGGTTTGATAACAATATATCATTCATCATATCCATGACAGTTGATAATTCTCGTATCTGTACTTTATTAACTACTTCTTGAGCTCTGTGGATTACATCTTCTTTTTGTTCCTCAGTGAGTTTTCTACCAGCAGTTCCACTGAGATTTGCAATCCCTGGAATATTCCCGTCCACTGAAGCTTTAAGCTCCTTTTCAAGAATTGTTGTTACTTCCTTAATTCTATATTCTGTTTCTTGCCAAAAAGACTCCCCCCATTTCTTTAAATATTCTAAGGCATTTTCATTTGACTTATTATTTGATGTAATTGACCAAATAATATCTAAAAATTTTTTTTTCTTTTCTTCTGTATTAATTTGGAAACGCTCTTTTAGTAGTTCAACACAAAACACATGTCTCCATAGCAACCGATAAAATATATCCATTTTAACGCCAGCTTCTGTAAAGAAATTTAAAATATTTGAATTTGCGATGTACGATAATGATAATGACTCTGGTCTTATATTAATAACGTGGTCTTCATAATCAACTAGTCTTCTAATAATTGCTGATTTTCCTGATCCAGTGCGACCTATAAGGATATGTCGAGGATCATTGCAATGGCGGATAATATCAATACTTCCATTATCGACAAAGCATTGTGAAAGAAAATGTTCATCAGATTCAGCTGCCGCAGCGCCAATGATCTGATTTTGCTTAAATATGAATTTTTTTGCCATCATTCCCTCTTATTGAATTACTAATTAATTGTGCTACTATTTAGTTCGTATGGTGAGTTAGCTTGCCTGCCCCCTCTTTTTGGGGTGAACCCACCATTTCTGTGTAAAAAAAACTAGTACTCCAGTCAGGCTAAAACCTATCACCCACCTGCAAAAATATTATAGATCACAGAGCAAAAATAAAGATACCAAAACGGCACCGCAAATTTACAAACAACCGGTTCGTTTTAATAAAAGTGTTCTGCAAAGCATAAATGACCCAAAATTTATCATCCTTCCCCCACATATTCCTCATCCAACATCCAATTGAGAGGATTATTTTCAATATACCGGGCAATGCGCTCGTATTCCCGTTCATTGCGGATGATATGTTCGTAGTTCACTAGCCTGTCCGGTGTGGCGATCAATGTTCGGGGGATTGATTGGCATGCGTAGGGGCGAACGGTGGTTGTTGAGCGTGTCGAAGCACGTTCGCCCCTACGCCGGTATGGATTCGGCATAATTATTGGATTTGGCATCCGACGTACAAATAGATACCCTGGGGAAAGTTCCTAGTTAATAGGATACGTTCGGTAGCCTGCCCGTTTTTTGGGGTGAACTTGCCCATTTAGCAGAGTAAAGTATTTTATAAGAAAGAGTACACCCAAATTGCATAGCAAATCCGCAACCTGCGCGGCATGTCCGGCGTGGCGATCAATGTTCGAGGGGATTGATCGGCATGCGTAGGGGCGAACGGCCGTTCGCCCCTACGCTGGTCGGGATTCGGCAAAATAATTGAATTTGGCATCCGACGTATCAATAGATACCCCGGGGAAAGTTCGTAGTGTGGGTCCGCAAGCCTGCCCTTTTAGCAGAGGAAATTACATTACACCCAAATAGCAATGCAAATCCGCAACCTGCCTGGGTTGTCCGGCGTGGCGATCAATGTTCGGGGGATTGATTGGCATGCGTAGGGGCGAACGCCTGTATCGAGCTTGTAGAAATGGCCGTTCGCCCCTACGCCGGTACGGATTCGGCATAATTATTGGATTTGGCATCCGACGTACAAATAGATACCCTGGGGAAAGTTCCTAGTTAATAGGATACGTTCGCTAGCCTGCCCGTTTTTTGGGGTGAACTTGCCCATTTAGCAGAGTAAAGTATTTTATAAGAAAGAGTACACCCAAATAGCAATGCAAATCCGTAAACTGCCCGGCCTGCTCGGCGTGGCGATCAATGTTCGAGAGATTGGTCGGCATGCGTAGGGGCGAACGGCCGTTCGCCCCTACGCCGGCATGGATACGGCATAATAATTGAATTTGGCATCCGACGTATCAATAGATACCCCAGGGAAAGTTCGTAGTGTAGGTCCGCAAGCCTGCCCTTTTGGCAGATTTAATTACATTGCACCCAAATAGCACAGCAAATCCGCAACCTGCCCGGGTTGTCCGGCGTGGCGATCAATGTTCGAGAGATTGGTCGGCATGCGTAGGGGCGACCGGCCGGTCGCCCCTACGCCGGTGTGGATTCGGCATAATAATTGAATTTGGCATCCGACGTGCAAATGGATTTCCCGGGGAAAGTTGGTAGTGTGGGTTCGCTTGCCTGCGTAAATTACATAACACCCAAATAGCACAGCAAATCTGCAACCTGCCCGGCATGTCCTGCGTGGCGATCAATGTTCGGGGGATTGGTCGGCATGCGTAGGGGCGAACGGCCGTTCGCCCCTACGCCGGCATGGATACGGCATAATAATTGAATTTGGCATCCGACGTATCAATAGATACCCCGGGGAAAGTTCGTAGTGTGGGTCCGCAAGCCTGCCCTTTTAGCAGAGGAAATTACATTACACCCAAATAGCAATGCAAATCCGTAAACTGCCCGGCCTGCCCGGTGCTGCAATCAATGTTCGGGGGATTGATCGGCATGCGTATGGGCGAACGGCCGTTCGCCCATACGCCGGTTGGGAATCGATATAATCATTGGAATCGACATCCGACGTGCAAATGGATTTCCCGGGGAAAGTTCATAGGGTGGGTGCACCTGCCCGATTAGCAGATTTAATTACCTTGCATCCAAATAATCAATGCAAATCAGCAAGCTGACCGGCATGTCCGATGCGGCGATCAATGTTCGGGAATCGATGAAATAATTTGCGATATTTTCATAATGTATATTCATCATCGTCCAACCACTTCAACGGATTATTTTCAATATAATTACAAATCCGGATGTAATCCTCTTCATCGCGAATAATATGGTCGTGAAAACTTCTCTGCCAAACTGGTATACCTGGCATTTTCCGTAATTGATTGATTCGTTTTGTAACCGATGATTTGAATCCTGCCATTAAGGAAGATATTGAACGTGGAGCCGAACCGTTAGGTGTATTGTCAGAAGGTATGATCGGAGGTTGCTGAACATTTTTCGGGTAATAGTCATTCATGGATTCATCGTTAATGATGGCAATCGCGTGAAAATGATTGGGCATAATGACATATTCTCCGATGCTTATTTCCTCACGAATCCGTGCTGATGTAATCCATTCTCCTTCGACAATCGTTCCAAACTCATTCAAGCACATTTCCCCGTGCACAATTTGGCCAAATAAATGTTCCTTGCCATACGTGCAGATGGTGACAAAATATGCCCCTGATTGGGAATAATCATATCCTTGCAAGCGGATGGAATGGCGATGATGTTTCCCCGTAAGGGCGTTTTTTTGAGGGTCATATTGGAATGAATGCATTGTCATAGGTCATGGCAATAGATAGTTGTTTGATTCTACAGTAGAAAATATTATAAATCACCAGGGAAAAATAATTATAACCAAACGGCACTGCAAATTGTTGTGGCCAGCATGGATTCGGCATTGAGGGTGAGGGTGGCATGTCCGGCGCGACGATCCATGTTCGGGGGTTTGGTCGGCAGGCGTAGGGGCGAACGTGCTTCGACACGCTCTCCCCTGCGGGGACAGGGCAACCACCGTTCGCCCCTACGCTGGTATGGATTCGGCATCATAATTGGAATTGTGAGATTTTTCCACCCCGTTAAAATACATGCTCATTCGAACCAGCTTAATGCCTTACCGAATTTATCCTTCCTCAGTCTCTACCTTATTTACAAAGTCCATAGTGTAACGCACAGCACCATGGTCTTTAAATATCCTGCCTCTTGTGATGCGGATTGCCAAAATAACACAGTTTTCATCCTGTTCATTATTTGCCTGATCGTACCAATCGGAAAAAGCTTGACGAAGTGTAGCCCTTCGTTCGGCGTTTTTGGGGTCTAAAACCCATCCAAGATTTTCGCCAATTCCATTTCCGGAAATCCCCTCGAGGCGAACCGCAAATGCAACCTCTTTGTTTCGAGCTATTTGCTGCATTTTGTTCGATTTTGCCCAAGTAGTAACATAGAACACGCCGTCTTCATAATAAGCGTCCACATCACGGACATAAGGAAAGGGGGTTCCGTCAGCGCTCGGTTCCATTGCGATGGTTGAGAGAGCGATGACATTATCTTTTCCGTTGCCACAGCTTTCTTCGAGTATTTTTAATCCTTCTTCGTATCTGTTCATTGTTAACGCCTCCTGCGATCTATTATGGGAACTACTCAGCTCGAGGTGGGAGTTGTTCCCATTGCTGTGAGTAGTTACGGTGATATATTAGAATAAAAGTTCTAATTTGTCAAGGAGGATTTTGAAATTCCCCTCACCCTGGCCCGGCCAGGATCACCCGCGCCGTCACCCTGACCATCCCAACAGTTCGTAGGTGGGTTCGCTTGCCTGCCCCGTTTTTGTGGGAGAGCTTGTCGAACCCTGGTGGGTAAGTCCCCGATAGGGGGGCGCCTGCCCTGAGCTTGTCGAAGGGTCGAACCCGAAAATTAGACTTCTCAGACGTAGGATGGGTGACGCAAAGCCTCCCCTAAAATTCGTTTTTCAGAATTTTGGGGGAGGTTGGAGGGGGTCAAGGCTGCAAACCTGCAATCTTCTCTGAATTCGCAATTGGGTCTGCTGGTTGAGTTTTTATGCCAAATTCCACCTTGTTTCATTTCACCCCTCGACGGGCTCGGGGAGCAGGCTCGGGTTCGGGCCTTGCTCGCCCTGAACTTTCCCTGTGGGGACCAAGTCATTTAAACGAATGATATTGCTGCCTTTACTTTCATAATAACGCAGCATTTCGTCAATTTTCCTTTTGTCATAACTGGTGATGCAATCGGATAAGACATGTACGCCATAATTTTCTTTGCGTAAGTTGAAGACTGTTGATTTAACACAGGCAACAGCATCCGCTCCTGCGATGATGAAATCACGTATTTCATTTTTACGAATAAAGTCTGAAAATTCTTCACTGGTTAATGCGTTTCCTTTGGTTTTTGTAAAAACATTCTTGGAACCCATTTTCATTTCCGGAACTAATTCAGCCCCAGTTGTATTGGGTTTAAAAGTCCTTGTGCCGTCTGATAAATTTTCATGCCGGATATAAATAACATGAATCGCTTGATTGACTGCCCAATCAATCGCTTGATTGATATTGCCAAGTATTTCCTTGTAATTGTTTGTGATGTCGTTTTGAATATCGATGATCACTAAGGCTTTGTTCTGCATCGTGTCTGCTCCTGATATTATGATTGATTTGTTTTCATTATTATTGTACAAAGCAATTGTTGACAACAGTATGGCAACAATATAAAATGATAAAAAGAAATTTGATAAATTGAAGGCAGCTTGCAGATGAAAATAGACCGGCTTGTTAGCATGATTTTGATCCTCCTGGAAAAAGAGCGCATCGGCGCACAGGCGTTGGCAGAGATGTTTGAAGTTAGCCCCCGCACAATCTATCGTGACATGGACACGATCAATAGGACGGGTATTCCTGTGATTTCTATACCGGGAGTGGGCGGCGGCTTTGAAATCATGCAGAAATACAAGATTGATAAAAAAGTTTTTTCGGCATCAGACCTTTCCGCTATCCTGATGGGGCTTTCCAATCTTTCTACGATGATCCGAGGGGGTGAACTGGTAAACGCTCTTGCAAAAGTGAAGAGCTTTATCCCTGCCGACAGAGCCAGGGAGATTGAACTAAAAGCAAATCAGATTTATATCGACTTAAGTCCGTGGATAGGCAATAGAGCGATTCAAGCAAATTTGGAAATCATTAAAACCGCTTTACTTGAAAGTAAATTGCTTTCTTTTGACTATGCCGACCGCTTTGGAAACAAAACCGCCCGAACCGCCGAGCCATATCAGCTTGTTTTGAAAAATAGCCATTGGTATTGGCAGGGGTTTTGTTATAAAAGAAATGATTTTCGTTTATTTAAAATCTCCCGCATATTCAACCTGCAAATCCAAGAGCAAATTTTTACGCCGCGAGAGTATCAAAACCCGCAGTTAGAGTTTGCTGAACTTTTGGCAACCAAGCAAACAAAAATCAAAATTCGCATTCATAAATCTGTCCTGGACAGGGTGCTGGACTATTGCACTTATGAAAATATTTCGCCTGACGGCGATGAGCATTACTTAGTGAGTTTTCCTTTCATCGAGAACGAATACCACTACAATATCCTTTTAAGTTTTGGGGATAAATGCGAGTGTTTAGGGCCGCTCCCTATCCGCGCAGAAATGAAGCGTAGAATACAGGATATCGCTGCCTTATACGAAAACTAAAACAAGGAGTTCGTTGGGCGGCCTCCGCTTTTGGGGTTGCACCTGTAATTTTGGCGGGCCGGGTACGCGGGGATGGTATGTCCGGTGTGACGATCCATGTTCGGGGGATTGGTCGACATGCGGAGGGGCGAACGCCTGTATCGAGCTTGTCGAGATGGCCGTTCGCCCCTACGCCGGCATGGATTCGGCATAATAATTGGATTTGGCATCCGACGTGCAAATGGATACCCTTGAAGGGGCAGGCAATCAAACCCTGACACAATCCTGCCCAAAATTCTTGTCCGACCCTTGATATAATGGATCTATCGAAATCTTTCTTTTCCAATTTCATCTACTACAAGGATTCAATCCATGATCAATCTCTCTACCACCGTATTTGGACAGCTCTTTAAAAATCCCGTCTTACCGGCAGCGGGACCCAACGTCGGTACAGGCGAAAAAACACGGCTGGCCGCCCAGGGCGGGGCTGGCGGATTGGTGACCAAGACGGTATCCTTGCATCCGGCCGTGGTGCCTAAACCCAACATGGCCCGATTTCGCAAGGACAGCATGATCAATGCCGAATTATGGAGTGAATTAACCTTGGATGACTGGCTCACCAATGAATACAACATCGCCCTGGCGGCTGCAAAGGAATTCGGCCTGCCCCTCATCGCCAGTATCGGCTATTCGCCGGAGGAACTGGCCACCCTTGGACCCTTCCTGCAAGAAAAAGGGATCAACCTAATTGAGTTTTCCATTCATCACATCGGCGACGAGAGCATCATCGAAGCCGCCGCGGCCCTGCGCAAGGCGGTATCCATCCCCATCATCGCCAAACTCAGTCCGAATATCGGACAGTTGGGCCGTACCGCCGCCCTGCTGGATCCCTATGTGGACGGCTTTGCCTGCATCAACAGTTTTGGCCCTACCTTGAGCATTGATATTGAAAAGATCGAATCACCCCTGGGATCGGATGACGGCATGGGCTGGCTCTCCGGCCCGGCCATCAAACCCATTGCCCTGCAGGCCGTGTATGAAGTCTCACAGGCCACCCACAAACCGGTGATCGGCATCGGCGGCATCGCCACAGGCAAGGACGTGATTGAATTTATGATGGCCGGTGCCTCCCTGGTGGGGCTGTGCACCGCGGCCATTTTGCAGGGACCGTACGTCTACGGCACCATCGCCGAGCAGGCCGCCCAGTGGCTGGAAGAACACGGCTATAGCGATATCAACGAAATCAAGGGACTGTTTACGCAGAAGATGAAAAACAAACCGGCGCCCAGCACCAGTGACACCCTGTGTATGGTGGTGAATGTGGACAAATGCAAAGCCTGCGGCCGGTGCGAGATCGTTTGCCAGTATGACGCCCTGACCGCCAAGCCCAAGGAAAAGGCGTTCATTGACCCCGTCCATTGCGCCGTGTGCGGCCTATGCAGAACGGTCTGTCCCTTTGACGCGATTGAATTGGTGGTGGGGTAGGGAAATGCGAATGAAAATACACCACGAAATACACAAAATACACGAAAAGGGACAGCGATACCTGCCTGCCAGGTAATGCATAAAAACAGATTGATAAACAAATAAAAATAATAAAGGTCAAAACCCCATAACGTTTTATGTAGGGGCGAAGCATCCAGCATAAACGCCTGAAACAACTAAATGTCTTATGCTGGATGCTTCGCCCTCACCTCTGATAGATTTTCCGCAAGACGGAAGCAGGGTTAACACTTCCAACGAGAGGGTCTAACACTTGCATTTTTTTCCAAGCCAACCACCAATCGGATGTTAATTCCCATATCCGTTTTATTTACAACAAGACCCTAAGGGTTTTCATTGAAACCCTGAGGGTCTTAAGAGGTTGCCGTTCAACTCCCCATGCCCGTGCGGATCAATTTCGAAAAACTTCTGACGGCCTGATCCATCCTTCGCATCTGCTCTTCCCCAGGATCATCCCCGCCATCTTTGCTCACCTTCAGGGCCAGCTCATCGATTTTATGCATCACCCCTTGATAAAACAACATCAGCGACTCGTCGTCCATATCCTGACGAAGGGTCCCTCTATTTTTGCCATTCTTGATTAACCGCAGAATAAAAGCATCGCCATCCTGCCGGATTTCTGCATTGATCTCAGCGCTTAGCTCACTATACCGACCGGACTGGAAATCCTGTGCAAATTTCACCAGGACGGGTTCTTTCTTAAACAGCTCCATCTTTTGCCTTCCGGCACCCAGCAAATAGTCAAAGACATCCATGTCCTCGAACGGGGTGAGGGGATCCAAATTCTTGGTGAAATAGTGCAAGGTCCATTGGACGGCATAAAGAAAGTAATCCACTTTATCATCAAAATATTGGTAGATACTGCCTTTGGCAATGCCGGCTTTATCCGCTATCCTGCCGATATTTGCGTTGGCAAAGCCGTTTTCCTGAAATTCTTCGATCGCGCACCGCATGATCCGTTCTTGTTTTTCTTCATCCAGGCGTAAAAATGTAGTCTTGGGCAAGGGCAATACTCCTGTGTCATTTCTAATGGGTGATTATATGACCCATTAGTCATTAATGTCAATGCTGCCCGGTTTACAGAGGAGAGAGCCAGTCGAATCATGGTTGACGAGCTTGTCGAATCATGGTTGATGA
>DHVR01000006.1 GCA_002412765.1 Leptolinea sp. UBA5203
ACAAAAACTGGCACTTACAGTGTGAATTCATGAAGCAACAGGTAAACTATTAAATTGTTTTGTAAGATTATTGTAGCAGTTATCGTCTAATCAATAAACTTTTGGAGGTAATAAAATGAACACACTGACCCGATTCAGAAAAGATAAAGATGAATTCTATAAAAATGATCAGCACAGCCCATTAACGCATGAGCAAAAACATGTTTTTGCAGGTCTAAATTATTTTCCGGAAAATCCGGATTTGAAATTGGAAGTGACGGTTGAAGAGTTTCCAGAGAAACAAACGATCATCATGCAAACATCAACCGGTTCCATCCAGGAATACCAGCGCTTTGGTCGCTTTCATTTCAGTGTTGATGGCCAGCAGGCAGCGTTAACCATTTACGAAAATGATCACGAATATTTCCTGCCCTTTGCTGATGCATTGGCAGGGAAGGAAACTTATGGCGCTGGACGATATCTGGAACCAAATAGAGTCCATAACGGAAAATTTTTAATTGATTTCAACTACGCCTATAATCCTTACTGTGCATATAATCCACGCTGGTCGTGCCCGATACCCCCTGCAGAAAATCGGATTAAAGTACCGATTCGTGCCGGAGAAAAATTATTTAATTTAATTGATGAACGAAGTAACAATTGATTCGTAAGAAAAATACAATGGTCATCGTCAAAGAAGCATCGAATAAAAAACCTGTTGTTAATAAGGAGAAAATAATGTCTGCAAATGTTGTCTCAGTTGAACAAAAACAAATTATGAAATATGTTGTCAATGGTGTGATTGGTGGTCTGGTAGGGGGCGTTGTCTTCGGGATGATGATGGCGATGATGGGTATGTTACCCATGGTGGCTATGCTGGTTGGATCACAATCCCCAATCGTTGGCGTTCTCGTGCACATGGTTATCAGTGGAGCCATTGGGTTCGCTTATGGTTTGGTACTATTCCTGACAAACTTTGAATTCAGTGTTGGGTTTGCAATTATCTCAGGCATGCTGAATGGTGTTATCTGGTGGGTGCTTGGTGCATTGATCCTGATGCCTCTGGGCCTGGGAATGACCGAGATGGTCTTCAAAATTGGCACTGACCAATGGTTCAGCCTGATGGGACATGTGATTTATGGTGTGGTCGCCGGTTTGGTTTTCCGTAGCCTGATGAAAAAATAATAATCCCTTACGAACAAACCATTGAAGAAACAGGAGGAGATCTCAACAGATTTCCTTTTTTTTTCATAATTATTTCATTTCTTCGGTACATTTCGACAATAATACGTCGACAAACTTATCTGAATGTAAGAAATCAATTGATATCATCGTCAAAGACAGAAGGTACGAAAATAAATTTATTGCCAGGGAATTTACCTGGCCTATGAATCAAGGAAGAAGATGAATTATGACAATGAAACCATTCAGAAAGATTTTATATTTTATACCAATAATGATTGTAATGGCAGGTTGCGGAGTAAAAACCAGTACTACCAAACAATTTTCAATTCAAGAAAACTTCACTAATACAAACCCGGCAGAAATTAATTTAGTCATGGGTGGAGGTAATTTGCAGGTGTCAGCCAGTGATGAAAATGGTATTACAGGATTGATTGAAAACAATACTGAAAATTGGCAGCCGGATATTGTTGAGGATAATCAACAGATATCGATATCACAGGCTGGAATATCGAAATTTTCTACCATTCCCTCACAGAAATTTGTCAACAATTGGAATCTGAAATTGAATGGAGACCCTCTGGATTTGTTCATTGAGGGAAGGGCTTATGAAGGCATGATTGATCTGACCGATATCAACCTGAGAAGCTTCAGATTTTTGGATTCCGTCAGTGAAACAGAAGTCATTTTCAACAAGCCGAATCCTGTGAAAATGGAAACATTTGAGATTGGATCAGCCGGATCAAACTTATCCCTTTCAGGATTATCCAACGCGAATTTTGAACAATTGAATTTTCGGGGAGCGGGTGGAAGATATACACTTGATTTTTCAGGTGCGTTACAACAGGATGCCCAGGTAACGATTATTTCCGGTCTGGGTTTTATCCGAGTGGAAATTCCAGAGGCTATTCCAGCAACAGTAACAGTAAATGGAATTGTGAGGGGATTAATTGTTGAAGGACCTTGGGAGACAGATCAAAATGTTTATAAAAATTCTGGTTCAGGATACCAATTGTTTGTAGATGTCAACATGGATATGGGCACACTGGAACTGATATTAAAGTAATTGTTATATTAGTCCATTTGTTGAGAAAATTTTTTTTGAGTAATTAAACCTTCTATCGGGAGTGGAACTATGTTTGATCAGTACTTGAGAATTCCAAAAGAAAAGATTAGCGAACCTTTGGCCAGAGGGCCTTTGCAATCTATTTCGCCAAATGCCATTTCCATCGGTGCCAGTGTAGTAAGTGTGGGTGCCGGCGTGGCTGCCTGGCAGGGACAAAATGGATTGTCACTTGGTCTCTGGTATCTTAATCGTTTTTTAGATGGGCTGGATGGCACCGTTGCTCGTGTTAATCAAAAGCAAAGCGATTTTGGCGGTTATCTTGACATCGTATTGGATATGGTCGCCTATGTAAGCATTCCGCTTGGATTAGCTTTTGCATCACAGGACTTGACGGTATTCATTGCATTAACCTTTTTATTTGCCAGTTTTTATATCAATAGTGCTGCCTGGATGATGCTGGCCGCCAACCTTGAAAAAAGGAACCTGGGCGCTAAAATCCGCGGGGAACTTACTTCTGTCGCCATGCCAACAGCCATTATTGAAGGAGGAGAAGCAGTCATCATTTATTCGTTATTTCTCATTTTTCCTGGTTGGTTACCCTATCTGTTTGTATTGTTAGCCATCCTGGTACTTTTATCAGCTGTTAAACAGGTGACCTGGGCATATCGGAACATGGATTAAAGGAAACTATCATAATGAATTCAACAAACAAAATGCTTATTCTACCAATCTGGATTAAGAAAAATAGGACCAAAATTCTGGCATTCCTTTTCTGGTTGGGATTAATCGCCGGATATCAGGTTTATGCCTACAGCCAAAACTTAACTGCTGTTGAGGTCATGCAGCAATTATTAGGCTTGATGACCAACTCCTTGTGGGGGCCAGCTATTTATATAATTCTTTACGCCATTCGACCGTTGGTTATTTTTCCATCCACAATTTTGACACTGGCAGGAGGATTTCTCTTTGGCCCTGTGTTGGGTGTACTGTATACCATTATTGCCAGTAATACCTCAGCAACCATTGCCTATCTGGTTGGATATTATTTTGGTCAGGGAATTTTCAAGGAAAGCTCAAGCGATAACATCGTGCAACGCTATGCGGAGCGGATGCGTAAGAATAGCTTTGAAACTGTCATGATTATGCGCTTTCTGTTTTTGCCGTATGACCTGGTGAATTATCTGGCCGGGTTTTTACGTATACGCTGGCTGCCATTTATTACTGCAACCGCTTTAGGATCAATCCCTGGAACAATTGCCTTTATTTTGGCAGGTGCCTCCATTGAACAATTTGATGGTGGGGTTCCAAAACTTAATCCTGCCACATTAGCTGCATCCATTTTGATTTTTATTGGCAGCCTGGTTTTATCGCGACTTTATAAAAAAAGAGAAGGAATAACAAAATGAAAACAGAGCATTCCAACCATGTAGTCATTGGTGCCGGTTCTGGAGGTATCACTGTTGCAATTGGGTTGGCGAATCTTGGAAAACGGGTAGCTTTGATCGAAAGCCTGCATGTGGGTGGTGATTGTACCAATGTGGGTTGTGTACCATCGAAGACTTTAATCCACCTGGCTAAAAAATACCGACCTGGAGATGATGTTAACCAAGTTCTGGCTGAGGTAACCAGAAAACGCAATCAATTGCGCGACAAAGAAACCACAGAAATGCAGCATTATCCGAATATTGATTTCATCCAGGGGCATGCAAGATTCAATAACCCAAAAGAGCTTGAAGTGACGGTCCCAGATGGCGACAAACGACTGATCAGTGCGGATCATATTGTCATTGCCACCGGAGCACGCCCGCGACTCCTTGACATTCCTGGCTTACCCGAGGAGAGAACATTGACGAATGAATCATTATTTGATATCTCTCAACTGCCCCGTCATCTGGTTATTATGGGTGCTGGTATTATTGCGGTCGAAATGGCCTTTGCCTTTCAAAAATTAGGTTCGCGGGTTACATTGATTGCACTGGATGAGCATGTTTTACCAACCTACCCTCCTGAGGTCGCGGAGGCCATGCAGCCCGAGCTGGAAAAACGCGGGATTAATGTGCATCTAAAAGCCACCAGTGATCATTATGAAGAAGAATCAAAAACACTTTTTGCCAGGCGTCAGGATGAGCTTTTCCCGATTCAGGATGTGGATCAAGTATTGATAGCCATTGGGCGGGTACGCAACATCGATCAATTGGATCTCGAAAAAGCTGGCATTGCTTACGATCGTAATGGCATTCAGGTAGATGGTTTTGGACGCACCAATGTAAAAGGTGTATACGCCATTGGTGATGTAACCCCAACCTCTGCATTTACCCACTCAGCCAACGCACAGGGACGCCGTGTGGTTCAAAAGATATTATTTCCCTATCTGCCAGCTTCAAAAAAGGAACCACTCTTCCCGACTTCCACCTACAGCGATCCTGAAATTGCAACGGTCGGTCTGACCCGCAAACAAATCGAAGAAAAATGTCACCCTAATCTGATTATGCATTTACGCTTTGACCTGAAAGATTTGGACCGGGGTTATACCGATGATATTCAAAATGGTTTTATTCTGGTCGATGTTGTGCGCTTAACCGGAACGATCCTCGGCGCTACCATTGTTGCTCCGCATGCTTCCGAAATGATCTCATTCTTCACCCTGGCAATCAACCAGCGCATATCGATGTACAAATTATACCGGCAGGTTTATCCCTACCCAACATTCTCCAATGGAATCCAAAAAATTGCAGATGCTTTTATGCGCGAAACTTTGCCTAATATGCTACGAGAAATCAAAACATATCTTCGCTATCGAATTTCTTGATAGCGAGGTAAGAATACCAGCAGAGTCGTCGTCTTACATAGGGAAAAAAGTATCATCTCAATAATTAGCGGTAGGGTGTTTTTGGCGTGCAGGTGCACGCCAAAAACACCCGCTTACCACGATTAATTGAAATGATACGGAAAAAAATTAAAAAAAGGAATGATATGAAAAAAATAATTGCAATCTTGATACTTTTTACAGTCCTATTGAGCGCCTGCAATGTTGCCGGTAATAATACTCAAACATCTCCCACAACTTACGACATCAATGATTGGGATAGTGTCGTTGCAGCAGCCAAAGGACAAACCGTCAATTGGTATCTCTGGGGTGGATCTGAATCCATCAATAATTACGTTGATAGCTTTTATGGGAAAGCTTTAAAAGAACGTTATGATATCACCCTGAACAGAGTGCCCGTTGCTGACACTGTCGACGCGGTCAATCAGGTGCTCAGTGAAAAACAAGCCGGTAAAGATCCGGGTGTTGTCGATCTGATCTGGATCAACGGGGAAAATTTTACCACGCTGAAACAAGCCAATCTCCTTTTACCTGCCTGGGCTGACAAATTGCCAAATAGCCGTCTGGTAAATTGGGATAACCCGGCCATTAATCGTGACTTTGGCACCCCGGTTGACTTTCAGGAAAGCCCCTGGTCATCTGCACAGTTCCAATTGATTTATGATTCTGCACGTATGCAGCCCGAAGACTTACCACGTTCTTATGCTGAATTGAAAGATTGGGTTGTTGAAAATCCGGGTCGTTTTACCTATATTGCCCCAGGTCCTGGAGGATTCCAGGGAACCCGCTTTGCAAAAGGCGCTTTATATGAGCTCAGTGGCAACGTGGAACAATGGGGAAGATTTGATCAGGCAATCTGGAATGAATATTCTCCACTCTTGTGGGATTATTTCAATGAAATCAAGCCCTATTTGTGGCGTCAGGGTGAGACCTATCCCAAAGATGAAAACGAATTACACAGTTTATTTGCCAACCAGGAAGTAGATTTCAGCATCACGCAAGCAATCGTTGGTGCTGGAGCATTAATTGAACAAGGTCTCGTCCCGGAAACCGCACGTGCATTTGTCTTCGACAACTACATGATTGGCGATTTTAATTATGTTGGGATACCTTTGAATGCACCCAGTAAAGCGGCCGCATTGGTTCTGGCAAACTTGATTCTTGATCCGGAATTTCAGGCAGCTCAGGTCTTACCCGAGAATGGATTTGGACTTGGGTTTGGCATTGATATCAATCGCGTCACCGATTCGGCAGCACTGACAAAATTACAGGAAGCCTCACAAAAATTGGGTAACGCCGCAACACCGCCTTCAGACCTGGCAAAAGCATTGGTGGGTGACACCGCTGCTGAATACCAGAGTTTAGTTGAAGAAGGTTGGCGTCAGTTTGTTTTGTTAGCTCAATAATTATGTTCAAACGACTGGATTTTTCTTCTCCATGGATAAAGTTGGCCCCAGCAATACTGGTAATCAGTCTGTTGTTTGGGGCCAGTATTCTATTCGGTTTGGCACAAAGTTTTGGATTAATGACCGGAACGGAGCAGGAAACCATCAGTTTTGAGGCTTATCGAAATGTCTTTTCAGGCCAGGGACCCGCTGGGCGGGAATTTTGGTCATCCTTAGGATTTTCATTATGGGTTGCAACGGCTTCGACATTGCTCTCTGCCATCGGTGCATTGACAATAGCCATCTGGCTCAGTAATAACAAAGGTAAATCCCAGCAAACGGACACTTTGGCTTTGAACTGGAATCTGGCTTTTCCGCATTTGGTTTGGGCGATAGCGCTCTTACTATTTTTTTCCCAAAGTGGTTTATTAGCTCGATTTACAGCCTCTTTGGGGCTCATTCAGACGCCAGCTGATTTTCCAATCCTGGTAAAAGACCGTTCAGGTATTGGGATTATTCTGGATTATGTTACGAAAGAGATCCCCTTCCTGACGTTGATCGTACTGGCAGTATTGCGCTCACAGGCAGAAAATCTGGATATTGTTGCTGAAAATCTGGGCGCTTCACGCTGGCAAAGGTTGTGGTATATCACGATTCCCCAGGTATTGCCTTCACTTATGGCAGGTTCATTAATCATATTTGGGTTTGTTTTCAGTGCCTATGAAGTCCCAGCCATACTTGGCGTACGATACCCACGTATGTTGCCAGTTCTGGCACTGGACTTCTTCCTGAATCCGGATTTAAATAGCCGTGCAGAAGGAATGGTGATCAGCTTTGTGATTACATTGATTGTCATGATCGTAGCGATCATCAGTCTGCGGGGCGAGAAGGAGGGCACTCAGGAATGAAAAATCTTACAATTGTAATCTTTCGCATATTCCTGTATGGAATCCTGATAGCCCCAATGGTTTTGTTTATGCTTTATGCGTTTTCTGAACGCTGGTTTTTTCCAGCGCCATTACCCACATCATGGACAACGAACATCGTAACCCGTATGTTGAATGACCCCCGGACGACTTCCGGGCTATTTATCAGTATTGGTATTGCCATGTTGGTCAGCTTTTTATCCTTGCTGATAGGTTTTCCGGCAGCACGAACGCTGGGTTTGCGTACTTTTCGCGGTAGACAAATAGCCTGGTTAATTTTCTTTTTACCGACTGTTGTTCCTCCTTTAGCAGTTGGGATGGGACTTAATATCCTATTTTTGCGATTGGGTTGGTCTGGTACATTATTTGGGGTTATTCTGGCACATCTGGTACCTACTTTGCCCTACACAATTTTCACACTTTCAGGGGTATTTTCACGTTATGATGAAAATTACGAACACCAGGCGTTGGTGTTGGGATCCAGCCGCCTACGAATATTTTTTACGGTCACACTCAGATTGGTATTTCCTGGTCTGATCGTGGCTGCTTTATTTGCATTTTTAATTTCCTGGAGCCAGTACTTATTAACATTATTAATTGGTGGTGGAAAGATTCTGACCTTACCAATGCTGTTGTTTTCAGCGGTATCAGGAGGAAATCCAACTTCCATTGCCGCCTTATCACTTTTATTTGTTGCCCCTCCAGTGATCATCATTGCAGCTTCAGCGCGATTTCTTGTCCAGCATGGGAATACAATCAGGGAGCAGTATTAATGACGAAAATAGAATTAGTTGAACTTAAAAAAACATATCCGGGCAGTCATCAGCCAGTTTTGAATCATTTATCACTTGAGATCCATTCAGGTGAATTAGTGGCGTTATTGGGGCCTTCAGGCAGTGGAAAATCAACCATTTTAAAATTAATAACGGGCCTGGAAAGTCCTGATGAAGGCCAAATCTTATTTGACGGTAAAAGCATTTTACCGGTTGCACCCAACAAACGTGGTGCGATTCTCATGTTTCAGAAAGCTTATCTGTTCCCTTTTCTTAACGTGGAAGAAAATATCGGATTTGGTTTGAAAGTACAGGGGGCTAATCCGGAAACGATTCGCGCTGAAGTCAAAAAAATGTTGAATTTGATTGGTCTACCGGGGGTAAAAAAAAGAAAGCCTTCCCAGCTTTCCGGGGGGGAACAACAACGGATAGCATTAGCCAGGGCATTAATCTTACAACCGAAGTCAATGTTGCTGGATGAACCCCTCAGCAGCCTGGATACAGAAGTGCGGGTCAATTTGCAGGAAGCCATCCGTCGGATACAACAGGAATTGGGCATTACAACGATTCTGGTGACGCATGATCTGAATGAAGCCATGGGGATGTCCGATCGCACAGCACTTTTGATCAACGGACAGGTAGCAGCCATTGATCAACCGATGAAATTGTTCACCAAACCTCCCACCCAATCTTCAGCACGTTTTGTGGGTGTATCCACCTTCTTCAAAGGAAACCTGGCGAATGGTGTGTTAACAACTGATTTTGGTAAATTATCTGTGAATACCAATGGACATCATGCAGAATCCGCCTTATTTGCCATCCGTCCTGAACATATCCGGGTGCAAACTGAACCGGAAATCAATACTTTGCAAGGAGTTGTAACCGATTGTATGTATCGTGGCGAATATATCGAATATCAAGTGGAAATTCAATCCTTAACCGTAAGGGCCAGGGTTCCTATGCCTGCGCCGGTAATACCACATGGAGAAAATATCTATGTCTACTTTCCTCCAGAAAAACTCTTTGAAGTCAGTCAACAGTAAAACGCAATCATTAGAATCGCAGTAGTTGATATTACAAGGCCTAAAAAAATCGGAAAGGTTGAGATGATGATCTCAACCTTTTATCGTTAAATAATTGAGTAGCAATTATTGATTTATTGATTTTCCTTGGTACGAAGATATCGGGAAATCGCCTTTTTAATGATTTCTGAAAAGGTAGGATAGATAAAAATTAAGTTGCCCAGGTCTTGAATCGGTAATTTAAGTTTGATGGCCAGTGTGAAAAACTGGATCCATTCACCGGCATGTTTTCCAATGGCATCCGCTCCCAGAATGCGATCTTCTTCATCCATCACAATTTTAAGGAAGCCTTCGGTTTCACTCTCTGTTTTAAAGCGATCAATGGAATTGGTCTCTACCTGAAAGGTGTTCACTTGATCATATTTTTTCCTTGCTTGTGCTTCATTCAAACCAACATGCCCGATCTCTGGCTCCATAAAGATTGCCCATGGGACAATTGATAAATCATTCAATACATGGTTACCGGAAAGAATATTTTCCAGTGCGATTTCTGCCTGATAAGAAGCCATGTGGGTAAATTTGGCAGGCGATGCGACATCACCGATGGCGTAAATGTTATTGGCTGTTGTTTGCAGATATTCATTGGTTTTAATCGCAAATTCGTTATACGCCACACCGGCATTCTCGAGTTCCAATCCGGCGATATTGGGAACACGTCCGAGGGCAGCAAAAATTCGATCGACCACCATTTCCTTTCTTTCCCCATTTTGATCGAGAAAGAGTCTTACTTTTCCATTATCAAGAGCCAGACAATCGATTACCTTTGTATTCGTGTAGATCTTAACTCCTTCCCTGCCCAGAACTTCACTCACCAGTTCACCAACCTTCTCATCTGTGACCTGCAGAATTCGGGGATACTGCTCAATAATACTCACTTCTGATCCGAACCTTGCCAGAGATTGACCCAATTCCACGGAAATTACACCTCCACCCAGGAAGACAATGGATTCCGGCAGTTCACGTAAATCCCAGAAGTTGTTGTTAGTCAACACATCAGGCATTTGGCCGCCACTATGTGGTGCCATGCGCGGTGAGGAACCGCTGGCAATAATGGTGTTTTTCGCAAAAATGACTTCCTCACCAATTTTAATTTCAGTGGGGTTAATGAATGCTGCACCAGCATCATGTATGTAAACATCAATCCCTTGATCTTGAAAAACAGGGGGTTTTTCATATTCGTAAATGCTCTGAACCACATCATTGACATGCTCCATCACCCTGCCAAAATCCAGGCGGCTGTCTGGATTGGAAGCTGGTAAACCAAGCCGTTCTGCTTTTTTCATCGCATGGAAAAGCCGGGCACTGCTGATAAATGTTTTGCTGGGAACACAACCCGCATGGGTACATTCGCCACCAATTTTATTTTTTTCGATCATAGCCACCTTAAGGCCACGGCGATTGGCAGTCATGGCTGCCACTAAACCACCTGAACCTGCACCAATAACTGCTAAGTCATATTTTTTCATAAGTCCTTCTTTCTACATTGAATAGATATCTTCTCTTTGGATCATCTCAATAATTAGCAGTAGGGTGTTTTGGAGTGCAAGTGCACGCCAAAACACCTGCTAACCACGATTAATTGAGATGATATTTCTCTTTGCCTTATTTAAGAATTTCAAAGGTTTTTTCACCAGCTGGATTGAGAATATGCCGGGCAGCTGTTTGAGCAGCTTGTTGAATATCCGGATGATTCCAATCCAATCCCTGGTAAATTTAACCTGTTTGAAAATAACCCACGGTTCTGGCCAAAATTTCAGATCCGAAATGAATGGAACTTTCCTGTACACCATCAACGCCAAAAATTTGGTCAAAATCCTTTCCCAGCGTGGTTCGATAACTTTCCAAAAACCCCTGCAATATCAACCTGGCATTATCTGCTGTAAATTTGGACGGTGGTCGATGGGTGTGCATCCATAAATGGGCAGCCAGATGCCCGACATCCTGAGAAGGTCGACCATAATGTGAAAGTTCCCAATCAATAATTCTCAACTCCTCACCAGACACAATGATCGAAGGTAACCACAGGTCACCCATGATGATCACATTCCCCGGTGCCTGTAACAATTTTCCATAAGCGAGTGCTGCGTTTCCTACATCATCTACGTTTTCCAGATGTGCTTTTTGGGCATACATCTTCACATTCTGATACAGGACTTCCAGGCGCGTTTTTTGAATGCGTTGATTGAGAAACTGTAATCCCAGATCCGACTGGTTAGCGCTGTATTTGTGAATATTGGCAATAAATGTTCCAATGCTTTTGCCAATGGAGTAAACCTTCTCATTTTCCTGCGAGAGTTGGATCCATTCGGCAAGGTCAGGGCAATTACATACATCTTCCATGATTAGAATATTGTGTGTTGTATCCATCCAGACAAATTCAGGCAGGCGAATTTTTTCATTCGTCAGATGTGAAAGTGAGCCGGATTTTCCAAAGGTTTTCAGTGCATTCGCTTCGATGATGATGCGCCCGGGATCAAGCTGGATTTGTGGGTTGGAAGCAATGAAGGGAGGTGCCCATTTTGCGATCAAAGAAGGAAATATGGAACCTGTTTCTCCTCGAATGCGCCAGACATAATTGAGTAAACCTCCAGACAATTTAACAGGTTTTGATTGCATCTGAAAATCCGGATTTTTTTGGATCATTCTTTCCAGAACAATTTCCATTTCCCTGTCGGTGAATTCAAAGGGATTAATATATCCATCTTTGTTTTCATTTTTTGTAACCGTTGTTTTATCGCGATTTTGAATGATGAATTTTTCGTTCATACTTATTTCTCCTCTTCACGTTCAATAGACGGTTAGAAGCAACCATTTCTTACGTTACATGCAGAATGACCCTGATTTTTCGCGTTGGAGGCAGAATGGTTATCTTATCCCAAAGAATGTGCGGATTTTTTCGTCTGTTTCCACCACCCACAGAGATAGATCACTATTCAATGCCAGTTGAGTAATTTCAGTCAATTTTCCGGTTGCCAGCAGGAACCCAATGGCAATCATCAACAAGCCACTGATCAAACCGGTAGTATGTAGCTCCAATGTGATCCTCCCCAGTTTTAATTCAAATCCTCTGCCGCGAATAAAGCGCCAGAAGCGGCTGCCGTTTCCTAAACGACTGAAAAATGTTGAAATCAGGATTAATGGCAAGCCCAATCCTAATGCATAAACAAAAGATAAGAAGGCGCCTTGAAGGACTCCCGTTCCCTGGGTGGCTAATAATGTCAGAATGGCACCCAAAATTGGACCGATACAGGCTGTCCAACCGATGGCAAAGGTCGCCCCATACACAAAGGATCCCAGCACGGATCGGGCTGGTCTTTCCTGAAATTGGATGCCGGTAAAGCCCTTGCCAAAAATACTCAATACGCCAAAAGCAATGATCACCAGTCCGCCGATGATGGATATTGTTGAAATATTCCGAACCAGGATGCTTCCAATCGCGGCAACACTGGCACCCAATATCGTCATGGTGGTTGCCAATCCCAAAAAGAAAGCAATTGTCGTCAGGATTACATTTTTACGATTGCTTTGAAAGGAATAAGCAAAATAGGCAGGTAAGATAGGCAGCGAGCATGGGGAAAGAAAACTTAGAACACCGGAGAGAAAAGCAGCGGGTATAAGTGCCAGCATGGAGGTACCCGTTTGTGTTGTACCATCTCCAGCGAGCAATGCTCCAATAATCAGTGCCAAAGCTACAATGATGACAAATCCAAAGGCAATCGTTCGTTTTGATATATGGGACGGTGATTTATCAATAATGTTCATCGTTTTCTTTCCCTGCTCTCCTTTGTCTATTGTTGGTAAACACGTGTTTCGGGTTTGAATGCAACCCAGGAGAACCAGAAATGATTGACTGAGACAACCTGTTCCAGTTGCTTTCCAGCTAATTCTCCAGAAATTGCCTTCCCCAACACATCCCAGGTGCTGCCGGTCTCATCATCCACAATGTTTTGACCGTCGTATTTGAAAGTCAAAACAGACCCATTCAGCAGGCGACTATAGGATATAGCTGTACCAACATCTCTTCCGTCTGCGATCTGTAAGGTGTCCAGTGCGGACGCTGTACCGGTTGACCAGAACACGGCGATTTCCTTCCCTCCGACGGTATCATTGACCACATTTACTTCACTTAATAGTTCATAGGGGTAGGCGACAGCTTCTTCTTCAATCTCAACTGCAAGCACCCGTGCTACTGGTAGTAATTTGTCCGGTGTTTCAGGACCCTGATACAAAAATGGTGGCCGGTTTACATCGTCATAGCCAACATACGGATTGGATCCATAATTACGGAGAAAACCGGTATCCTTTGATAAGACGAGTCCATTGGGATTAGCGTTCTTAAATTCCTCCCAGGAGATGATAGCAGCCGGGACGAATACCAGCTGGGTGCCTGTCAATTTACCCACAATCCCTTTGCCTTCCGCTTGCTGCCACCATGTTTCGGTCTGGCGATCGTACATGATCAAATTGCTGAAGCGCAATCTCCCGGTCGTGCCGAAATCAAACGCTCTTCCATTGACAGTCCTTTCAAAAGCAATGGCTGTGTTACACAAAGGACAGAAGGTGACCAATACCGGGACACCGCCGATCTCATCATTGACAATCTCATGCCACATCAAAATCTGAATCGGGTAAGCCTTGGCTTCGTTATTCACCAATACCTGCACAACAGGTTCCTGAGGCATTAACCAGGAATCTGCTTCATTGATATCAACGAATTTCAGTTTTAGAATGGCAGGGATACCATCTCTCGATGGACCACCGGATAAGATTTCCGAAAAATCGATGGAGGTAATCGAAAAGTCGGTAGTAAATTCCCGATCAGCCCCTCCCGGAGGTTTTTGTTGGGGAGTATTGGTTGATTGAGGTGTCAGTGTGGCAGTCAGAAGTGGTTCGATGTTGTCAGTGGGGTTCTCAGGTGGAATCGGGTTGGCAACAACAATTTCATTTTCAGAGATACCAGATGGCTGGCAGGCAGCCAGTACGATAAATGTGGTTATTGTTGCTAACAATACAAAGTAAATTTTCATTTCATACCTCTCTTTTTCTCATCAAACCGCTATTTTTCCTTTAGATGCATATGCTGCATGGTTTCTTACCTGATACGACTGAAAAAATAGGTAAGGTTTGAGGTGTTTTCGTCGTCAAAAGGGTTAATCCCTACCACTTAATGAGGAGTCATTCATATGAAAAAGTTTGAGAAAAATAAAAATAAACGTGGATTTCAGAAGTATCTACCCTTATTGCTGCTCACAGCAGGTCTGGTTATTGTCGTCGTAATTTTTAGTAATAACTTTTTTAACCAGAATGAAACTGACGAACCCATCGTTTCAGAAAGTTCACCGCTACGGGCAGTGGGAGCTGTAGAAGCGCTGGTAACCATCACAGAATTTGCGGATTTTGGCTGCATTACATGCAAGGTCTGGCATCAATTTGGAATCAAAGAACAGGTCCTGGAAAAGTATGGTGATCAGGTGTGCTTCGTCTGGCATGATTTTCCTGTCATCACTGTTGATTCTCCCATGGCAGCTGAAGCAGGATTCTGTGCACATGACCAGGGGAGATTCTGGGAATACCATGATGTGCTTTATCAAAATGCCCCAGCCCTGAAGGCCGATAACTTAAAACAATATGCGGCTGAATTAGGACTGGATTCTGAGGAATTTAATCAGTGTCTCGATTCCGGAAAACACACTGCAACAGTGGAAATTGAATTACAGGAAGCGCTCGGTTTTGGATTCCGAGGTGTACCATCCTTCCTGGTGAATGGTCAGCGTCTAATCGGTCCACCCTCCTTCGAGCAATTATCCGTCATCATTGATGAACTTATCCTCAATCTGGAAGAAAGTTAATTGGTCTTCGCTGATTAAATAAAAAATCCGGTAGCAATCCGGATTTTTTTTATTCTTTAGTATTCGATCGGCGCATGGAGAATTCTGGCGAGGGCTTCGTATTCTTCCTTACAATCCGGACACATATCCAGGTGATAATGTACCAGGGGTAACAATTCGGCTGGATCTTCCCCACGCAACGACATTTCTGCATACTGATCCAGTAATGCATGCACTTCATCACAGGAGAGCTCTTTTTCCTGTGTTTTTTCAATCATCATGAGCATTTTTTTCGCATGCTCAGGAGTTATTTCCATTCCAGATGATTTTTGTGGCGTAGATTGTTTACGTTTAAAAATTTTATCGAACCATTTCATTTTATTCTCCATACCATTAGATGCTGTTGAACCTCCAAACCTTACGTTATTGTTCAAACATTGCCAGAATTTCCAATGGCGATAAACCGTGTTTTTCGAGATGTTTTTTTAACTTTAAACGTGCATCATGCAGTAATTTATACAGTGCGTTTCTTTCCGTTCCCATGCGTCTGGCAACTTCTTCCAGTGGCATACCCTGTACAGCCACCGCCATTAAAGCCTTACGTTGTTTATCAGTAAGTTCATGCAACATTACCTGTTGCAACATGTGCATCATTTCTTTATTTTCAATGCTTTTCTCCACACTTTGGCCTTGATCAGGCATCTCACGAGCTTCGTCCTCAGGGTCGTTTCCCTGCTGCATTTCATCCAACGAGACCTCACGCCATTTCGCCCTGCGGAGTTCGGATAATGCAATTCGGACGGCAATGGTATGAACCCAGGTGGTGAACTGGCTGCGTCCTTCAAAAGTATCTAATTTTGCAATGGTTCGTAAAATCGTCTCCTGGGTCACTTCCTCTACCAGCGCAGAAAAACGAGGATCCTCAGGAAGAATCCATTTTGATAATGCATACGGAAGCCCGGCGATGATGATGACGTGCAAATCAGACAGGGCTGTTTCTCTTTGTTCCCCAGCAGCATGCAGATCTGTCAACCAATCCTCATTCGTTCGGTGCATGATGTGAATTCTCCATCACTTTAGTATAGATTATTATTGCAAATTCAGGTGACCAAAATCAAGAGAAAATTTATTCCAATCATAAATTTCTTTCTTAATGTGGTGATAATATCTCAATGATTGTTCGACTTTATCGATAACAATCCCTGTGAGTCTAAATCTCTTAAATGAAAATTTGTTAATTCTTGTTTTTATACAATATTATGTTACTGAAATTACAATTTTAAAAAAACCTATGTCACTTCTCCTGTCCGCTTCTTCTGTCCGCTTCTTCTTGACATATTCACTACGAGGAAGTAAAATTTCATCTAATTTTTGGTCTTTTTGGAAAAAACAACTATGAAACTCACTCATCGTCAGGAAACTTTTGTTCACCGCTTGCTTGACCTGTATCGCGAATTGAATGGTCCGATTCATTATTCAGCGCTTGCC
>DHVR01000063.1 GCA_002412765.1 Leptolinea sp. UBA5203
ATTGGTTTACAAAATTATGATTCGAGGCTTGCGCGACGAAACAGCTTATTGAGGGTTAAATCTGAATAACTCACCTGAATAAGCATCGTTCGCAAGAAAACAGGGCACCGCCAAATGGAATTACAATACGCCGTCGCATTAATCGTTGCAGCCATTATTTCCACTATTGTGGCAATGATCGCCTGGCAACGTCGCAATTCTATTGGTGCGAAAAGTCTTTTCATCATGATGTCCGCTGCCATGGTGTGGTCATTGACATATGCAATTCGTTGGATCGCTCATGATGAAGCTGCGCAATTATTCTGGTTGGACGCCACCTATTTCGGAGTTGTGGTCGCCCCAACAGCCTTTCTTATCCTGGCGTTGGAAATAACTGACCAGGTGCACATCCTCACCTCCCGGGTACGCATCGGACTTGCCATTATTCCCACCTTAACCATTTTCATCCTTTGGACGGACCCCTGGCACGGATTGTTTTACAATGGGATGCGAACTGGCGATGCCATTTTAAATGGTGGCATCTGGTTTTGGATTTTCATTGCTTACACTTACATCATTCTGCTATTAGCAAGTATCCTGATTTTTCGTAAAACCATTCGGGATAAGCAGTTTTTTCAGGTTCAAGCCGGGTTGTTGCTAACCGGCATGGTGCTGCCCTGGTTTGGCAATATCATCAGCATGCTGGGGTTCAGTCTGTTTCCCGGGTTGGATATGACCCCTTTCCTGTTCACTGCCAGCGGAATTCTTTTCATGTTCGCCCTCTTTCGTTTTGGATTTTTGGATATTGCCCCCATTGCTCATTTCCGCTTGATGGAAGGTCTCCAGGATAGTGTGATCGTGTTGGACAAAGCCAACAGAATTGTGGATTACAATCCTGCTGCCCAAAAGATTTTGAACCTCTCTACCGCAGTGATTGGTCAAAGCCTTCATCATGCTGGCTTTCAAAATCCAGACCTGATTGTATTGGATCAAAACATCCATGCAGAAAAATCAGAAATTCAAATCGAAAATTACGACATGCGCGAATTTGAAATGCGCACACTTGCATTATTGGATAATAAAAACCAGCCAACAGGAAAGCTGGTTACTTTGCATGATATATCCGAATACCGTCAGGCACAGGAACAAATTCGACGTTCAGAGGAGCAGTATCGTCTTCTGTTTGATAATGCAGTCGAAAGCATTCTGGTGGTTCAAGATCGGAAGATCGTTTTTTGTAACCCAATTACCAGCGAACTAACCGGATATCCGCTGGAAGAAATAATTAAAGAGTCCTTTGTAAAATTTATTTATCCAGAGGACATCCCGATGATCCTTGAAAATTATCGAAAACGGGTGGAAGGCGTAAATTTACAAGGTCGCTATCAGTTCCGCCTGGTTCGAAAGGACTTATCCTTCCGCTGGGTAGAGACCAGTGGTATTCGCATTGATTGGGAAGGCGAATTAGCCACGCTGCACTTCATAATGGATGTAACAGATCGCAAAAAAGCTGAGGTAGCCCTGGAATTCCGCAGCACCCACGATATTCTCACTGGCCTTTATAACCGCCAATATTTTGAACAGGAAATTGATCGATTACAGAATAGCAGGAGACAACCTGTCAGTATCCTGGTAATGGATATGAATGGTCTTAAGGAAATCAACGATTCCCAAGGGCATGCTGCCGGAGACGAACAATTGAGGGTCGCAGCCAGGGAGATCTCTAAAGCTTTCCGACTTGATGATATTGTTGCCCGTATTGGTGGGGATGAGTTTGTTATTTTATTGCCAGAAACAGATACGACAACGACAATTAGAATTGTTGAACGGGTTAAAGCAATCATTCATGATTTCAATCAGTTGAATCCAGAACACAATCCCATTAGTTTCGCTATTGGCTTTGCCACCAGTGAAACAACGCCCAATCTGCGTGATGTTTTTCGAAATGCTGATCGGGATATGTACATTCAAAAAGCCATCCATTATGCTGTTGAATGAGTGTTTACTTATTTTGAGTTTTTTCCAAACAACTTTCTAATCTTTGTTAACACCTTTCCCAATTGACTCTGGCTGAAACTACCTGGCTTTCTATTCTTAACTTGTGAAGTCTATAGAAAAACCCTACAATAAGAATGTAAAGCCATTTATTAATTGGTTTGAAACTGGAGATTAACCATGAAAAAAGATCGTTTCTTAAACGGGATGCTTGCAGGTATTGGTGTATTAATTCTGATAGCACTGGTCTTGTTTTTTGTTCGTCAGCAGCAAGCTGAATATCGGGCTGATGATTCGCCACAAGGTGTGGTTCATAATTATATTCTGGGTTTAATCCAACATGATTATGAACGGGCATACTCCTATCTGGCAGACAAACCGGAAAAACCAGATCTGGCTCAATTTCAGCTGGAATTAACACGAAGTGAAATCGAGATCAAACGGGTTAGCGTAACCATTGGTGAGGTATTTTTATCCGGTGATACAGCGACAGTGTCGTTGAATATGAGTCAATCCTATGGTGGTCCCATCACCAGATCATCCTGGTATACCGAAACCGCCCAATTGATCAGGGAAAATGGTACCTGGAAAATCGTCAACATACCCTATCCATTATGGTCCTGGAACTGGTATAACGAAGTAATCACACCACTTCCATAGAGCAGGAGAAAAACCATGAAAACAATTCGGAGGTTTTATTTTTATCTGCTCAGTCTTATCAGCGTGCAGGTTGTCATCTGGGCAGTGGTCAATCTGCTGCGCACAATTTTTGATAGAGCATCGGTGACATCTGCAGTGGATTGGTTAGCAGGCGGAATCGCTTTCGTTGCTGTTGGTGTACCCATCTTCTGGTTGCATTGGACGACCGTCCAGCGCGATGCACACCGCGACGATGAGGAAGCTGGCAGCCGTATTCGGGCACTCTATCTGTATGCAACACCTCTCGCGACCGGGATTCCGATTACCTATGCAGTTCTGGCAATTCTCAATCGCTTGATAGTCAGGTGGCTGGGATTACCCGTGACATCTGCTACGCTGGGTGGTGCACAAACCAACATTGATAATCTGATAGCCATCGC
>DHVR01000002.1:0-11017 GCA_002412765.1 Leptolinea sp. UBA5203
TGCAGCAGCCAAAGAGTTGGCTGGATTGGAATGGGTTGAATGAATTTGCCAATGGTTCCATGTCGGCTTGTTTTGGCGAAGAATTCAAGGTCTTTGAAGGTCGGCGTCATCCGCGTATTCCGCGGGGTGCGTTAATGCTGATGAGCCGCATCGAGCATGTTCAAGGGCAGCGCCATGCCTTAAAACAACCGGCTGAAATTTTTGCAGCCTATGATGTACCCAATTCAACCTGGTTCAATTCGGAAAACAATCGGGAAATCGCCGTTTCGGCTTTGATGGAAATGGCGTTGCAGCCCTGTGGGGTCTTATCCGCGCATTTGGGAACAGCCTTGACCCGTCCGGATGTAGATTTTTATTTCCGCAATCTGGATGGCGAAATTACCCTGAAGGAAGTTGGCTCTCTGAGCGGTAAAACCATCCAGGGTTGGGGTAAATTGACCTCCACCATTCTCAGTGCCAGTACCATCCTACAGCGCTTCGATTTTTCCCTGGCTGTTTCCGGTCAAGTTTTCCTGACGGGAAACACGGTTTTTGGATATTTTCCTCCGGATGCGATGGCCTCACAGAATGGATTTCCCGGAGCCGTACCCCTGCCTTTGGACGTCTCTGCTACTACCAACTTGCCGGTTTCAGGAATCACGGAACATTTTGGTCCGCAGCGGGTTTTAATGTTGGATGAAGCCTGCGTCCTGCCCAAACAGGGTCATCATGCCTATGAGGAATTGCTTGGCCGGTATGCCATCCATGCCGAAGATTGGTTCTTCCAGGACCATTTCTATCAAGATCCGGTCATGCCGGGTTCGCTGGGTGTGGAAGCGGTGGTTCAACTTTTGGAACTGTACGCGCTGAGCCTGCCTGAGACGAAAGCCATGTCCTGGGTGGAATTTTTGCCGGGTGCGGATCAAAAAATCGCCTGGAAATACCGCGGCCAGATTTTACCCACGGATACCATGATGACGGTACGGGTGAAAGTTCACAAAGAACAAAAACCAAATGGCGAGCTTTGCCTGCATGCGGAAGCGGAAGTATGGAAAGATCAGATCAAAATCTATGCCGTGAACCCGCTTGTTCTGCGGATTCACGCAGTATGAAAGGTTGATTGGAGATAACAATGACAAATCAAACACAACCCCTGGCTGGTTTATTCTGGGAAGGCGAAGCATCGAATCTGCACCAAAAGGATGACGAGCTGCAAGCCTGCCTTCTCCAGTTGGATCAGGCCGTGTATGTGATTCAAAATAATGGTATTTTTATCACTGACGTGGGAAAGTTAAGCACGGATACAAAAAATTCAGCAACGCCTGTCGTGGCGATCCTGCCTGCGATGCAAGCCTGGCAGTTTGGCGATGCTGGCTTTTTGAAAGATTATGGCCTGTCTGCGGCTATTTATTATGGTGCGATGGCCAATGCCATCACTTCCGTGGAAATGGTGATCGCTGCCGGAAAGGCCGGGTATCTGGCTTCCTTTGGCGCAGCGGGTCTTTCGATGAAAAGCCTTGAAGAATCCATCCTGAAAATCAAAGCTGCGCTGGCGAACGGTCCTTTTGCCTGTAATTTAATCAATAACATTTACGAACCGCGGATTGAAGAACAAACCGTGCAGTTGTATCTCAAACATCAGGTGCGAGTGATCGAAGCCTCGGCTTATTTAAAGTTAACGACCAATTTGGTTCATTATCGCGCCGCCGGACTGTCCAAAGCTGCAGACGGATCCATTGTGATCGGCAACCACATTATTGCCAAAGTTTCCCGAAAGGAAGTGGCGCAAAAGTTTCTGGAACCTGCACCAGATAAGATGCTGCAGGAGTTGCTTGCAGCGGGCAAGATCACGCCTGAACAGGCTGAGATGGCGCTACAGGTACCCATGGCAGATGATATCACCGTGGAAGCGGATTCCGGCGGGCATACCGATAATCGTCCCCTGACGGGGCTGCTGCCCACCATGATCGCCTACCGGGATGAAATGCAGCGCAAGCATTCCTTTCCCCAGGCGGTACGCATTGGGGCGGGCGGCGGCATCAGCACCCCGGCGGCCATGCTGGCTGCGTTCAGCATGGGAGCAGCCTATGTGGTCACTGGCTCCATTAATCACGCCTGTGTCGAATCCGGAGCCTGTCAGCACACCCGCGAGTTATTATCAAAAGCCGGCATGGCAGATGTGATCATGGCGCCCTGTGCCGATATGTTTGAGATGGGGGTCAAAGTCCAGGTGCTGCGCAGCGGGACGTTCTATGCAATGCGGGCGCAAAAACTGTACGATCTGTACTCCCAGTACCAATCTATTGAGGAGATTCCCAGCGAAGAACGGGAAAAAATTGAGAAGCAAATCTTCAAGAAAACGCTTAACGAGATTTGGGCTGAGACGCGCGCCTTTTTTGAAGCCCGCGATCCTCAGCAGCTGGTTAAAGCCGATGCCGACCCGCACAAGAAAATGGCTTTGATTTTCCGCTGGTACCTGGGACTTGCTTCGCGCTGGTCGGTGGTTGGGGACAAAGACCGTGAGATGGATTATCAAATTTGGTGCGGACCGGGCATGGGCACCTTCAATGACTGGGTTCGCGGAAGTTATCTGGAAGCCCCTGAGCAGCGCCAAGTGGTGGATATTACCAGCCATCTCTTCCGAGGGTGTGCTTATCAATACCGTGTGAATCAATTATCCCTGGCAGGCATCAAATTGCCTGAATCGATCCGAACTTATTATCCAGTCGCAGCTTTGACGAATTAATGGATAGGTTTTGATACTTCAAATCCTGTATGCTTCAACTTGAATGTTGAAAAAGGAGTTAATCATGACGAGAACAGAGAAATTACTGGCCATGCGCGAACAGGTGAAGTTGGGCGGCGGTCAGGATAAGATTGACAAACAGCATCAAAGCGGCAAGCTAACCGCCCGAGAACGGATTCAATATTTATTGGATGCGGACAGTTTTCAAGAGGTCAGCGCTTATGTTACCCATCGGGCAACCCTGTTTGGTATGGATAAAAACAGCCTGTTGTCGGATGGCGTGATTACCGGCTGGGGAAAAATCAATGGACGAATCGCGTATGTCTACGCACAAGATTTCACCGTTTTAGGCGGTTCCCTGGGTGAGGCGCACGGGATGAAAATCGCCCACATCATGCAGATGGCTCATCAGAATGGGGCACCGGTGATTGGAATGAATGACTCCGGCGGTGCCAGAATTCAAGAGGGTGTGGATTCCCTGGCGGCCTACGGCGAAATCTTTTATCAAAATACACTGGCTTCCGGTGTGATTCCCCAGCTCTCTGTCATTATGGGGCCCTGTGCCGGAGGTGCGGTTTATTCTCCTGCCATTACGGATTTCATCTTCATGGTGGAAAATTCGGCCAATATGTTTATCACCGGACCGCAGGTGGTGAAAGCTGTCACCTTTGAGGATGTGGATGCGGAATCTTTGGGCGGCGCGCAAGTTCATGCCAGCAAGAGCGGTGTGGCCGATTTTATTGCGCCCACGGATCAGGAGGTTCTGGATCAGGTGAAGCGTTTGTTTGCCTTCCTGCCGGAGAACAATTTATCCCCGGCTCCCTACAAACCCACGGATGATCCTGCCCAGCGCAAGACTGATAAAATCATCAGCATCATTCCCGAGAACCCCAGTATGCCGTATGACGTGCATGCGGTGATCGAAGAAGTAACGGACAACGGCGAATTCATGGAAGTTGCCGGACGCTATGCCCCGAATGTTGTGGTGGGCTTTGCTCACTTGAATGGGCATACCGTAGGGATCGTGGCCAACCAGCCGTATTATCAAGCCGGCGTGCTGGATATCAACGGCTCGGATAAAGGTGCGCGTTTCATCCGCTTCTGTGATGCTTTTCATATCCCCTTGATTACCTTTGTCGACACCCCAGGCTTTTTGCCGGGTGTGGATCAGGAGCATGGCGGGATCATTCGCCACGGGGCAAAAATGATTTATGCCTACGCTGAAGCCACAGTGCCGAAGCTTTCCATTATTTTACGTAAAGCCTATGGCGGTGCTTATATTGTGATGAGCTCCAAGCATCTGCGCGGAGACATCAATTTTGCCCTGCCAAATGCCGAAATCGCGGTGATGGGACCGGAAGGGGCGGTTAATATTGTCTTCCGCAAGGAAATTCAAGCCGCTTCGGATGGGGAAACCACCCGTCAGGCCTATATTGATGAGTACCGCAACGAATTTTCGAATCCATACGTGGCGGCTTCCCGCGGCTATATCGATGATGTCATCCTGCCGGAAGAATGCCGGCAAAAATTGATCCTGGCGCTGGAATCCTTGCAGCAGAAAAAGGCTGCTACGCCCGCCCGGAAACATGGCAATATTCCCTTGTAAGCACGGAAAGAAAAGGTAATTCAAATGGACTCAACTGAGCAAACACTTAATGAACAAACCAGTACTTATACTGCCCAGGAATTGGCTGCGGTGGTTGCGCATTTATTATTAAACGAAAATACCACCCTCAACCAGCAGGCTGGGCAATCCGCGAATGCGGTGAGCATCTGGCAAAGCGCCGCCTGGCTGGGTCAGATGCGTGGTGGATACTAGGAGCTGATATGACCAATAAAACATATATCATCGATAATACTCAGATAGAAATTATCCAGCAGGCAGGTCAACTTCTGGTGAATGGAAAACCCATTGATGCACAGGTTGTCAATCAATGCGGCGACGCGGTAAAAATTCTGGTGGGCGAGCAGGTCTATTCCTATGATATGAAGGAAAAGTCCACCACCCGCATGCGCTTGCAGAACAAGGCACAGGAATTTGTGATTGAATGGCAGACGGCTGCACCATCGACACCCGTGCGCAATGATGCCGTGGCGCTGCCTGCCCGTAAGGTGGTCAAAGCCCCCTTGCCCGGCGTGGTGGTAAAATTGGTGGCTGTGCCCGGGCAAAAGATCAAAAAGAACGACGTGGTGCTGGTGATTGAATCCATGAAGATGCAAATTGATGTCCGTTCCACTTTTGAGGGTGTGCTGAAAAGTATGCTGGTGAAAATAGGGGATCAGATGGAAGTGGACAGCCTGGTAGCTGAAATAGAATAATTTATTTTTAATGGCTTGGATATAAACTCGTCCGATTGGGCGAGTTTTTTTAATCTGTCCTTTACCAGGTATTGAAATGAGGGGTATTGCGAGTAAATCCACAGCTCTCCAAACACTTCATTCGACAGTAAACTGGGCAAATGTGAGAAAGCATACTGTCTGACTCTCTTGTTTCTTAGGAATGTAACGATCTCAACTTCCTGCCACAAACCACCCCCTCCTGCACCTCCCCCAAAAATCCACAAATTCGGTTCCCATCTTATTTATTCTTGGATTTTTAGGGGAGGAAGTGTTGGCCAGTTCAAATGGCATCTCAAATATCCACAGTTAACCTGCCGCAATCTAAAAGAAACAGTGGAACTGTAGGGGCGCGAGCCTCGCGCCCTAAAGCTGGGTAAATACAGCGTCCGCTCTTGCAATTGAATTGGCTTGTTGGATTTTCCCTTTCCACCTTTGTTTCTTTGGAGAAATTGCCTCGAAATTGAAAATGTGAAAAACCATAGAAACTCGTCCGTTGGGCGAGTTTTTTTGTCTCCCTCCTTCACCTTTGTTTGAAAGTGGTGTAAAGTAAAGACAATATTGGATGATACAAAGGATGGAGCTATGAGTCAGGTTGTGGATCGGTTTATCAGCTATGTTGGTTACGAGACTGCTTCAGATGGGCAGGTCGAGCAGTGTCCCAGCACGGAGAATCAGCGTGTTTTTGGCAATGTCCTGGTCAAAGAGATGCAGGCCATGGGGCTGCAAAAAGTAAGCATCGATGCCAATAGTTACGTCATGGGCATGCTGCCTGCCAATACCAAACGAAAAATCCGCCCAATCGGTTTGATCGCTCATATGGATACCAGTCCGGATTTCAGCGGAGAAAATGTCAAACCTCAGTTCCATGAGAACTATGATGGGGGAACGATTCATCTATCCAAGGCTTCCAAAGTCAGCCTAAACCCCAAAGAATTCCCTGAATTGAAAAACTATATTGGGCAAACCCTGATTACCACCGACGGCAGCACCTTGTTGGGTGCGGATGATAAAGCCGGTATCGCCGAGATTCTCACGGCTGTGGATGCCTTAATCAAGCAGCCCGGACTAGAACACGGCGAGGTTTGGATTTGCTTTACACCGGATGAAGAAATTGGGCGGGGTGCCGATTTATTTGAAGTGAAGAAGTTTCCGGTTGATTTTGCCTTAACCGTGGATGGCGGGCCTGTGGGGGAATACGTCTATGAGAATTTCAATGCCGCCGGCGCTCAGGTGGAAATCACTGGGCGCAGCGTCCATCCCGGGTCTGCCAAGAATAAAATGATCAACAGCCTTGAAATAGCCATGCAGTTTCACCACCTCATGCCGCAGGCTGCCAAGCCGGAATACACCGATGGATATGATGGGTTTATTCATTTAGTTAAGGTAGATGGGAATATTGAGAAAGCAACACTGTTGTATATCATCCGCGATCATGATTCCGAGAAATTTGAACAATTAAAATCCATATTGGTCAATGCTGGGGGGTATCTCAATAACCGATACCAACAGGATTTGGTCAAGGTGATGATCAATGATCAATATAAGAATATGAAAGAGAAAATTGAGCCACACGGTTATATCATGGAAATCGTGCGAACAGCCATGCAGCAAGCTGGGATTGAGCTGTTTACCGAGCCGGTCCGCGGTGGAACCGATGGAGCCCGCTTATCCTTTATGGGTCTGCCGACGCCCAACCTCTTTACCGGAGGTCATAATGGACACGGACCCTATGAGTTTATCAGCGTCCAATCCATGGAAAAGGCCGTCGCGGTGATCCAAAAAATCATTCTAGAAGTCGCCAAACAATGAGATAAATAAAGGACAATCGATCAGGATTGTCCTTTTTTCTTGAAAAGGGTTTGCCAGAAGGATTGAGGTTTCTGTAGAAGATCGGGATAATTAATGGAAATATGTTGAATACACTGGTTTACCCCAGGCTCGATCAGTATTTCACCTTCGGGAAATTCCAGCGTAGGAACTGACAAATATCCTTTTGTTAATTCTATTAAGCGAATTGCCTGTTCTGAATTTTGTTGAGAGACATCCAGAAGTTCGTACTTGACTTGATATTTCTTAAAGGCAGCGAGCATCATCTGAGAATGGGCACAATTATTGCGGTAGTAAAAACGAATACTTCCCATGAATTTCACCTGTTCTGGACAAATTTTGTTAAATTTGGTTTTGCATTTATAATGATCTTAATTGGATTCATTCTATCATCAATTGGGGTGCTAAATGCAGAAAATTCAAATTTATGAGGAAGAAGAACAACTCTTTAAGAAAGCTGCTGCTTTGTTTTTAACTCTGGCGGAACGAGCTATTCAACAACACAAAAAATTGTATTTGGCTTTATCCGGAGGCGGCACGCCAGATCAGTTGTATGCCAATCTGGTTTTGCAAAAGGATTTACTTGCCTGGCAGGATGTAGAGGTCTATTTTTCGGACGAACGTTTGGTGCCTGTGACAGACGCTGGCAGTAATTATTATCAGGCCGCCAAGCAACTTCTGGATCAGGTTGGACACCCAAAAGAACAGCGGTACTTCCCGAATGTCAGCCTCTCTCACGAAGAAGCGGCTGCACAATATGAATATTTGATCTGCCAGCAGGTTCCTAAAAAAGAGGGCATCCCCTGTTTTGATATCATCCTGCTGGGACTGGGTAATGACGGGCACACTGCTTCCTTGTTTCCTCATCAGATCGGTAATGAAATCTTTGAGTCGTTGATTGTTCCAGTGACTGCCAAGTATAAAAACCGGCCGTCCAAGCGCATCAGTATGACCCCCAAGATGATTAATCGTGCAGCCAATGTGATTTTCCTGTTATCAGGACATGAGAAAGCACAGGCAGTCTATCATTCCTTGATGGAAGGTCAGGATTGGCATATCTGGCCAGCCAGCAGCATCAGCGGTGATAAAAATGATGTCTATTGGTTTATGAACGAGGCCGCAGCCGAACATCTTGAGATTCCAGTACCTATGAAGCCAATTGTAGGAGAAAAGAGTGCCCCTGCTGATTAAAGTAATTTTCTAATCGAGTATCAAATTAACGTTAGTTTCTTACCCAATCAGGGTAAAGGATTGCATCATGAATTCACTGCAACAAAATGGTTACCCCATCGAAATCATCATTTTTGGCGCTTCAGGTGATTTAACTCACCGGAAATTAGTGCCATCGCTATTTAATTTATTTCGCAAAAAGAAAGTAGCCGAGTCTCTGAAAATAATTGGTTTTGCAACCCGTCCCTGGGATGATGCACAATTCCGGGAAGAGATGAAAACCGGTCTGGATGTTTTTGCTTCTTTTGCTTATCAACCAGCGGAATGGGATGCATTTAAGAACGGTCTGTTTTATCAACCCGGTGATTTTAACAATCCAGAAGATTATAAAAAACTGGCGGATCGAATCGGTAAGGATGCTCCGGTAAACCGCTTGATCTATCTCTCTGCCCCGCCCAAGTTTTATGTACCCATTCTGGAAAACCTTGCAGCAGTGGGTTTATTATCAGAAGGTGAGCAATGGGTGCGGGTGGTGATTGAGAAACCCTTCGGACATGACCTGGCATCTGCTAAAGCATTAAATCGCTCAGTACATCAGGTGTTGAAGGAAGAGCAAGTTTACCGCATAGACCATTACCTGGGCAAGGAGACGGTTCAGAATATTCTGGTTTTCCGTTTTGCCAACACCATTTTTGAACCTATTTGGAATCGCAATTATATTGATCACGTGCAAATCACCGTGGCTGAAACGGTGGGTGTGGGACATCGGGCCAAGTATTATGACGGTGTGGGGGTCCTACGGGATATGTTCCAAAACCATTTGCTGCAACTATTGGCTCTGGTCGCCATGGAACCGCCGGCATCTTTTTCCGCTGAAGCATTGCGAAACGAACGGACTAAAGTACTCAGCGCTGTGCGACCGATCACCCGTGAGGAAGTATCCGATTGGACCGTGCGAGGGCAATATAAAGGGTACGAAATTGAGAATTCACAGACGCCGACCTATGCAGCCCTGAAACTGTTTGTTGAGAATTGGCGCTGGCAGGGAGTACCCTTCTATCTGCGCTCTGGCAAGAAGATGGCGGCCAAATCGTCTGAAATTATTGTGCAATTTAAATGTCCGCCGCATATCATGTTCCCCGTTGATGATTGCAATCAGCTCTCACCCAATATGCTATCCTTGTGTTTACAGCCTAACGAAGGCATTCATTTTCGATTTGAAGCCAAGCAGCCGGATACCACGGCTTCGATGAAATCCGTGCATATGGAATTTGAGTATGCCGAAGCCTTTGGCGACAGCGCCATCCCGGAAGCTTATGAACGCCTGTTGTTGGATGCCCTGATGGGGGATGCCTCCTTGTTTTCCCGTAGTGATGCGATTGAACTGGCTTGGGAATTGGTGGACCCCATTCTACAAAGTTGGGAGGAAGATTCCAAACCGCCTCTGGCCATCTACCAACCTGATTTTTGGGGACCCCAGGAAGCCGATGAGTTTCTGGAGAAAGACGGCAGGCAATGGTATCATGAGTGTGGGATTAAACATGACACGACGATGAAAATGGTTTCTTCCTGAAATTATAAAATTAGTAGTCTGGAGAAAATAAGCTGAATGAGTGTAGAAGTCAATAAAAGTATCTTTTTTATGAACGGAGTTGGTAAGTATTACAACGAAAAAGCGGTCATAAAAGATATTTCCCTTTCTTATTTTTATGGAGCAAAAATCGGTGTTTTGGGCCTGAATGGATCTGGCAAAAGCACACTCCTGCGCATTATGGCGGGAATTGATAAGGAATACGTCGGCGAGACCAATCTCCTGCCCGGTTTTACCGTTGGTTTTCTGGAACAGGAACCCCAATTGGATGCTGAAAAAACCGTCCTGCAATCTGTGCAGGAAGGCGTGCAGCCGATTGTTGACCTAGTGGAAGAGTACAACCGTCTGAGTGAATCCTTTGCCAACCCCATGACTGACGAAGAGATGAATCAGTTGATTGAAAAACAGGGCAACCTGCAGGATAAAATTGATCACCTGGATGCCTGGGACATTGATTCCCGTTTGGAAATGGCCATGGACGCCCTGCGCTGCCCGCCGCCGGAAACCAGCGTCAAGGTGCTTTCGGGGGGTGAACGTCGGCGGGTGGCCTTATGCCGGCTGCTGCTGCAGAAACCGGATATTCTCCTGCTGGATGAACCTACCAACCATTTGGATGCGGAAACGATCTCCTGGTTGGAGCACCATTTACAGCAATATGAAGGCACCGTGATTGCCGTAACCCATGACCGTTATTTTCTGGATAATGTGGCGGGTTGGATTCTGGAGCTGGATCGTGGGATCGGCGTTCCCTGGCGTGGGAATTATTCCTCCTGGTTGGATCAAAAACGCAATAAATTACAGAAGGAAGAAAAAGGGGAATCGGAACGCCAGCGCACCCTGCAGCGCGAGCTGGAATGGATTCAAATGTCCCCCAAGGGGCGGCATGCCAAATCCAAAGCCAGAATCAAGGCTTATGAATCCTTGCTCAATCAGGATGTGTCCCAAAAAATCAAGGAAATGGAAATTTATATACCCCCAGGACCCCGTTTGGGGGACGTGGTGATTGAAGCCAGGCATGTCAACAAGGCTTACGGAGATCAATATCTGATTAATGATTTGAATTTCTCCCTGCCCCCAGGCGGCATTATCGGGATTATCGGACCGAATGGCGCCGGTAAAACGACGCTCTTTCGCATGATTACCGGTCAGGAGACTGCGGATCAAGGGGAGTTCTTTGTGGGTACAACGGTTAAGTTGTCCTATATGGATCAGATGCGTGATAAGTTGCTGGATGATAAATCCGTGTGGGAGATGATTTCGGGGGGATTGGATACGATTCAACTGGGAACACGCGAGATCAATTCCCGGGGTTATGTCTCCAAGTTCAATTTTAATGGAGCGGATCAGCAGAAGAAAATGAATAC
>DHVR01000002.1:11124-187252 GCA_002412765.1 Leptolinea sp. UBA5203
TCCTGGACCGCATTGCCACGCATATCCTGGCTTTTGAAGGCGACAGCCAGGTAGTCTGGTTTGATGGAAACTACAGTCAATATGAGGAAGATTGGAAACGCCGTTTGGGCAATCAAGCCAATCAGCCGCACCGCATCAAATATCGGCCGCTGACCAGAGGATAAAACAAAATAGGAGGGTTCAACCCCTCCTATTTTTATGCCTGTAATTGTTTGCATTGGAAGATGATCACGGCTGCTGCGAAGGTCAACAAGGTCAGTACAATCAACAGGGTCAATCGGTACTGCAAATAGGCAAACGGCGCATTATACGAGAGGGTCATGGAAAATAGCTGCATACTGCTGGTGGCGGGAAAGACGTCAAACAAATTGAAGGCGTGGCTGCCCAAATGAAAAACCGGGAAGGAAGGCATCTCAAAAAAGGCGCCGGAGACAAACACCTGAACCATGGCAGCCGTAGCACCCAGAGTGGCAGCCTGGGTATCATTTTCCAGATAGCAGCCTAAAATTAGTCCCTGGCCAATGGCGGAAAGTGCCAGAAGGTTGGCAATCAGAAAGGCAAGCCAGAGGGATCCTTGTATTCTGAATCCCAAAGCAATGGAGATCCAACCGATGACCAGCAATTGCAGGACGACAATCACCATTTGAGCCAGGGTAATCCCGCTGATGATGGCGAAGGATTTTGTGCCGGAAAGTTGGAAGCGCCGGATGGTACCGGTTTTGATCTCCCGGGTGATTAACATGGCGGTTTGCATGGTCAATAACAGGATGGCAAAAATAATCATCCCCGGAGCAAAGAGTTCGAAATTGGTTTGCGGTCCGCTGACATACAGGGGCGTGATGCTGGACTCAATCCATTGAATGGGATTATCGCCGAGCCAGCGGGGATCCAGTTGGTTAATCGCCTGGTAATAGCCTTGATACAGCGGATCTCCCAGAATGGTAATCGTGAGCGGTTCTTTGGTTGTATCAAGTTGAATATCCAGGACAATCTCATGTGCGTGCACTTTCTCCGTCACAATCGATTCTGACAAACTATCCTGATTGACCGTAAATACTGCCAACCCATTGGCATATTTTGCCTTTTCAAACGAAGCGATGATTGAATCGGTCTGCTCGCTATGTTGGGGTAGGACCGAAATATGGATCGGATAAGTTTGGATGATCTGACCCGGGTAGGTGAAATAGGTAATCAGCAGGAAAACCACCGGCAATAACAGGATCATGATGACCAATTGCCATTCACGCATGATTTCCAGCAGGAATTTTCTGGTTATGATGAGGATTTTCATTCGCGCAATCTCCTGCCGGTCAATTGGATAAATACATCTTCCAGCGTGTTCTCGCGAATATGAATTTCAGTCGCATGGTGCCCATGCTCTTCTATGGTTTCGAGCAGTTTGGGTAGTTGGGCGGTGCCATTCAAGAGATGTAGTGAAAGCGTGGCTGCTTCCGGAATGAAGGTGAATTTTGTGCTGAATGGGGCAAGGAAAGAAAAATCCTCCGTTTGCAGTCTCTGATTCTCTGATTGGATGGAAATATCCAGAATATCGCCTTCGCCCAATTGATGCTTCAGGTTTTGCGGAGTATCCAAGACCAACAGTCGACCGTGATCAATGATGGCCACCCGATCAGCCAAGCGATCGGCTTCATCCATGTTGTGGGTGGTGAGAATGACGGTTTTTATGGAAGCCAGGGAGCGGATGTAATTGCGTACCTTGACCTTGGATTGCGGGTCCAACCCGGCTTCCGGTTCATCCAGAATGATGATTTGGGGATCATGAATCAAAGCCATGGTGATATTCAAGCGGCGTTTCATACCGCCCGAAAGGGTCTTCGCCAGGTGAGTTTTCTTCTCCATCAAATCCAGGTCTTCCAAGAGCCTATTGGCTCTATCCTTTATCATTTTGGTTGGCAATTGATAAAGCTGGCCCATGAAGATTAATTGTTCATAACAGGTCAGACGCTCCCACAAGATTATTTCCTGCGGGCATAGACCAATGTGCTGGTAATGGGCACTGATATTTTCCCCGTTTCCGTTGAAATGATAAAGAATACTGCCGGAATCCGCCTGTAATAAACCGCAAATGAGCTGAATGGTGGTGGTTTTGCCCGCCCCATTCGGGCCCAGAAAGCCAAAGATTTCTCCCTGCTGGATATCCAATGAGAGGTGATCCACAGCGGTCAGTCCGCTATAGGTTTTAGTGACATTTTCGAGGGACAGAATTGTTTTCATGGGGAGCTTCCTTAAGCTTTTGGGGTGCGAAATAAGAATAGTTTGAATAAACTGGCCCCAATGGCAAAAATGACGATGGTTTGGAGGCAGAGCCAGAGGATCCAAGGCAGTAAGTCCCGCAGGGGTACGAGATAAATAAGTGAGTTTCTTAGCAGGTCTGCGGCGACACTGGTGGGCAGCAGATCAAAGAAAGAAAAGGACATCCCGAAGATGGAAAAGAGCTGACTTTTTTCCATTGGATAGAGCGTGTTGGAAAGTAAGACCAGCGGTACCACAATACTGGAACTGATATTAATGGCTTCGCTCTCGTTTTTGGTAAAACAAGCAACGATTAATCCGATGCCTACGGCTGCAATGGTTAGAATACTGCTGATCAGGAGGAGCGGGAAGATGGATCCCCGGGCGTGAAAGCCCATTAATGCAGCGGCGAACATGCTGAAGGGGACCAACACCAGGGCGATGACGATTTGGGAAAGGGTCAGGCCGAAGAATATTTTCAATGTGGATATCCCGCTCATACGATAGCGCAGCAGGGTGCGATTGGATTTTTCGCGCACCAGCAATTGGGTGGTGGAGATCGATAGAAACATCAACCCGAAAACCAGCACGCCAGGTAAACCAAAGTCAAGGTCCGACATGGTACCCGTGCCCTCAAGAAATTTGTAGTTGACCTGAATGGCAGGTTCCTTCAAAATCTCTGGGTTTTTGAATGTGCGGTTGAAATCATCCAAAGCGCCGGTTAAAAATGACTGCACAAAAGTAAATTGAGCGCTGTAGGTATCCCCGATGATTTCAATCCGAGCTGGAACTTTGGCGTGTTCAATGCTCTGCTGAAAATCCTGCGGTATGACCAGGATTGCCAGGATTTGTTTTTCCTGCAGTGCGGTCAGGGCGGAGGCTTTGGATTCAGCCGTGGACAGGCTGAAAACCGGTTTCTCATCCAATTTGAGGTCTTGAAGATAGCCAATTAGTTCTTGATCGTAGGCAAGAGTTCCAGCTTCAGGTTTGGCTTGTTGATTGAGAATCGACAATTTAAATTGGCTGGATAATCCGCCGCCAGTATCCCCGTAAGCCACAGAGTAGAGTCCGATCATAAGAACGGGGAAGAGGAAGATGATCAGCAGGATTTGGATCTCCCGAATCATTTCCAGCAAGGTTTTATAGGCGATGATCAGAATGGTTTTCATGGGTGTCTCTCAGTGTTTTCTTTGGGTTTAATCATTCCGCGTTCAAGTAAATCCATCAAACTGGAGAAAATTTGCGTCATGGGGACAGATTCGTCATTCACCTGGAAATATTTGTTCAAATAAGGCAGCAGGATCGGATCCCCCAGGGCAATGGAAAGGGCGTGCAGAATCCGTGAGACCGCCTCGGTATCCACATCAGCGCGAACTTCTCCGCTCTCCTGTCCTTTTTGTACCATGACCCGCACCAGCTGCAGCATGCAGTTGGATATAGGAGTGACAACGCTGTCTTCCAATTCCGGGTGTTCCTGATAGGCTGCTTTGGCAAAGAAGCGCACAAATTGCTGCTGTTCCTTGCCCCACTCCAAGCCTGAATTGATATAGATAGAATAGGCTTCCTGAAAACTGAGCTGATCCAGATAGGGCAGGAAGGTATTGAAGGCAGCAACTGTTTGCTGCACGGTCAGTTGGATAGCAAAATTTAGCAATCCTTCTTTATTGTGGAAGTATTGATAGAGTGAACCAATGCTCACGTCTGCACGGGCAGCCACTTTCTTGATATTCATTTCCGCTGGACCATGCAGGCTGGATTCTTCCATAATCGCGTCAATAATAACTAACTGACGAGCAATATCCAGGCGGCGAAAGGTACGGGTAACCAGTCCTTGTTGTTCAAAAGATTGGATGATGAGGGGTAATTGATCTGCGAATGTGTTTTCCATATATTATGAACCTATGGTTCATAATATACATGAGGTTGTATCTTTTGTCAATATTTAAAATAAAAATGGGCCTGGATTTCTTCACCTGAGCAAGTGTTACTCTCATAGATGACCCTATTGACTAAATCAGCCTGGTTAATTGTACAAATTAAATCACACCCTCCTGCACCTCCCTACCTGAAGGTATGCTAACGCGACCATTTTCTGAAAAGCGAAAATAGGGGAGGAAAAGACATCTCTATAAAAATTCGTACAAACTATGATGGAAATACTTATTGAGTTCTATTTTTGGTAATATTTAAAACAAAAACGGGCGAAGATTTCCTCACCCGTTCAGTAGATCAATTATTATAATTTTGGCAAAAGGATGGTTTGTTGGTTTTGATACTTGCCTTTTTTGTCGGCGTAGGAAATTTCACAACCTTCATCGGCTTCAAAGAAGAGCACCTGGGCAATGCCCTCATTAGCGTAAATTCTTGCCGGCAGGGGCGTGGTGTTGGAGATTTCCAGGGTGACATAACCTTCCCACTCGGGTTCGAAGGGAGTGACATTGACAATGATGCCGCAACGCGCATAGGTGCTTTTTCCCAAACATATGGTCAGGACTTTGCGGGGGATTCTAAAGTATTCGACGGTTCGGGCCAGGGCGAATGAATTCGGGGGAATAGTACACATGTCCCCTTCAAAATCCACCATGGATTTTGGATCAAAATTCTTGGGATCCACAGTGGCGGAAAACACGTTGGTGAAAATTTTGAATTCATGGGCGACTCGGACGTCATATCCATAGGAGGAAACGCCGTAGGAAATCACGCCATCTCGTACTTGTTTGTCAACGTATGGCTCAATCATGCCTTGTTCCTGAGCCATCTTGCGAATCCAATGATCCGGTTTTAATCCCATTTCTAAATCTCCTTGATGATTATTCTAAGTTTTTTAAAATTGATTATTGCAGAGGTGTACTGGCCTGAAACACGGTATAAAGCAGCAATTGCCTTTCTTCCAGGGTCATTGGCCGGGAACGGGCTAAATTAATAAATTGAATGGTTAATAATTCCGTATTGATATACCGGCCATCATACATAATATGTCGGTCAATGATGGCTTGACCCGTTTCCTTGCTTTCAAAAAGTTGGTCAAAAAACAAATTTCCCAACCCATAATGGAGCATCGATCCATTTCGGAGTTCGATGGCATGCGGTTGGTGAGCCTGACTGCCGCTGACAATTACAGCACCTGCATCTGCCATACGGTGAAAATCTTCCTGTAAGATGGGATGCGCCAGATAAGAGTAATATTCCAGATGTTGAAAAGTGACGATGGGTAGATAGCCAGCGGCACGCAACTGTTTAATTTGCTCAGTCATATAGTCAAAATCACAGTCCGCAGCTCCCGGTGTGGTTTCTGAGGCCCCGGCATAACCGCCGCCTTTGGCGTTACAGCCAATAAAGGCAATTTTGTTGCCGTGATCTTCCAGTTGGACAGGTTTTTGGGCATCGGCTTGGTTGATCCCGCCGCCGTAGTATAGCCAACCTTTTTGATTATAAAGGTCAATGGTATAAAGCGTCGCTTCCGGTCCGTAATCTTGAAAGTGATCGCCGCTCAATTCAACAACGTCCGTACTGATGGATTCCAATAATTCGATATATTCGACTTGACTGCAAAAGACCAGGTCATTAATCCGGGGATACGGTTGAGGACAGTTTTTTGCGAAGGGGATTTCATTGGAGATGTGGACAATATCGGCCTCTAAAAACCAGGGACGGATATCATCCGCAGGGTAGGTCATGCCGCGTTGTTCCATGGTGTTGGCCGTGCCGCGCACCAGGGCGGTCACCCCGGTGACCAGGATGGTGGTCAACTTTTCAGGATCGCGATTGGACAATGTCAGGCTTAAATCAGCGCTCATCGCTTCAATACTGGCTGCATCTGCTTCCTGAAGGGAAATGAGAGAAATGGGGATTTGAAGAGCATAATCTTCCATGGAAAAATCTTTCCGTAAGGGGGATTGGTTATCAACGGTGATGATTTTCCATACAGATTCAATGCTTTCAAAAGGTAGAATGGCCCAATACATCGGGTCCGCTAAGATTTTGGTTTTCATTTGCTCAAGAGTCTGTATGCTGACAAATTCAGGATCTGGCTTGCCCCATAAAACGCTGAAAACATCATAGGTATTTTGCTCGACCATCAGATGAGAAAACATCACACCGCTTTGACTGCCATGCAGCCAGACGGTTTTGAGCATTTCCAAGCTCATCTCATCGTCTATGGTGAAAAACGGGGCTGCCAGAGCATAGATCCAGTGGCTGACAGGGTTTTGATCACTGATCCCTAATTGAGCAGCTGCTTTTTCGGCATTACAGTCGGGAATGTTGTTGGTATCCCTCAATCCGCTGATAAATGAGGTCGGCAGGGGAGCTAAATAACAAATGGATTTGTCTGGAGTGGGTGCAGGTGCAGTCGATTGTGTATTTTGCGTAGATAAGGTTTCATTGGTTATGGTCAATTGGGTATCGGATTCAACCGAAGCGGTGCTGGGTTCGGGTTTGGCAGAACAACTAGCGAGGAGAATCAGCAAAAAAAGATTAATAAGGGTGATGGATTTATTTCTATTCATGGAGGGTGATCATTTCCAGTTTATTGGATCGTAAGATCCCGTTCATTGTAGATTGTAAGTCAGCGATCTTTGTTTTCAAATCTCTAACTTCTTCTGAAAATGGCTGAATGGACGGGTACTGCTGGTAGTCTTTGGTATTGAGGGTGACGTTGAGCATGGAACCCTCTGCAGCGGTTTTTGCCAAGGAATAAGCATTGATCGAATCTCCCAGGGCGTTTTGATTGCCAAATTGGGCGGCATTGATGGCCAGCTCCATGATTAGCAAGCATTTTTTTGCGATCATAAGAGGAATATGGCTGATCCCGGAAACGGCTTGCAGCAATTCCGGGAATGGATCGGAAGTGCCAGGTAAATCCTGGGTGTTGGATTTTACAACTTCAAGATAATGCGTGAAGGCTTCCGAATCCTGCTCCATGGTGATCATTAATTCCATGCGGGTTGCATCCGCTTCAACCAAGATGTGCTGCATTAAGCCGTGAAATTTCTCATACGACCCTTTGCGAAGCGTAGATTTTGCCACCATGGACAGCAGGGCAGCTGATTGGGCTGCTGTATAAGCCAGTGCGGCTCCGCCGCTCGGGGTTGGAGTATCCTCTGCCAATTGGGTCAGGAAACTATCATGGAAGGGTTCCTCTCCTTTTTCCTCTCCCTGATATAAAACATCGTTGATACGCTGCTCAAGGATTTGTTGTTTTTCAAATTGGTGCAATTGCAGATACCACTTGGCTGCATCGGTAATGGCTTTTTGCGGAATCAGACCAACCAATTCACTGCTGTGGATGCTGGTGCCGTAGATGGCCGCTTCCCGCCGAATCATTTCCACCACTCTTGCCAGAGGGGTTTGGTTGAAATTGGTGAAGTTCATCGAGACCTGAGCGCGGCCGTGCGCGACCAATCCCAGGGCTTTCAGATATTTAAAGCCGCCAGAGGAATGACGGGCAGCTTTAGCAATTTTCTGTGCAACGTCCAATTGATCCGTATTTAAATAAACATTAAAGGCAATCAGGGGGTAACGGGCGCCGATCACCGTAGCGCCGGCAGAACCCATGCGGCTTGGGCCGTAATCTGGCCTGCGGGCGGGATCAATCCCAATTTCTTCGCGTAATTTTTCGTATTGTCCGCGGCGAATGTTTTCAAGATTTATTCGTTCCGGGAAATCCGGGGAGGCTGCCTCTTCGTATAGATATACGGGAATATTCAGATCATCTGCCACTCGTTTTCCAAGGGCTTTGGCTAGTTCTACACATTCAGCCAATGTGATGTCACTGATGGGAACAAAGGGCACAACATCGGTAGCCCCAATACGGGGGTGCTCGCCTCGATGAATATTTAAATCAATCAGTTCGGAAGCGCAGCGGATGGCTTGGAAGGCGGCTTCGGAAATGGCTTCCGGGGAACCGATGAAGGTGAAAACCGTGCGGTTATGATCCTGGTCAGAATGTCGGTCCAGGATATGGATATTTGGAACGGAGTGGATGGCTTTTTGGATTTCCTCAAGGACTACAGGATTCCTTGCTTCAGAAAAATTGGGGATACATTCAACGATTGGATTTGCCATAAAATTCCTCCACTCTTCACGAAAATCAAGTTAATTATAACCGCTAACTACTTTTCAGATACAATTGAATGAACTGATAAGAAATTGTAGACAGGACAAGAACTATGTGCGGAAGATTTACACTCACTTTGGAAATTTCTGCCTTGCAGATGGCCTTTGATTTGGGGGAACAAACCGTGGTCTGGCAATCCAATTACAATGTTGCTCCCAGTACATTGCTGCCGGTGCTGACTAATCAACAACCCGAGAAGATTCAACTTTTCCGTTGGGGACTGATTCCTTCCTGGTCCAAGGATCCGTCTATAGGGGCAAAGATGATAAATGCTCGTTCGGAAACCTTGCAGGAAAAACCATCTTTTCGAAGTGCATTTCAATCCCGGCGCTGCCTCATACCTGCCGATGGTTTTTTTGAATGGAAAAACACAGGCGCAAGCAAAGTTCCATATTATTTTCATAAACCGGATCATAGCCTTTTTTTGTTCGCAGGATTATGGGATTCCTGGATAGGTAGTGGAAATGTTGAACCGGTACACACGTTCACTATACTGACCTGTGCGCCCAATGCCGTTGTTGCACCTGTTCATGATCGTATGCCGGTAATACTAGATTGGGAGCATGGGAAAACCTGGCTGCAATCTGGTCAAAATGTCGTTACCTTACAATCCATGTTAAAGCCGGCGGAGGAAAATTTTCTTAGCAAGTATCCAGTATCTTCAAAAGTTAATAGCCCAGCCAACAATTCTGCGGTGTGTATTCAACCGATTCAGTCTGCGAGTTTGTTCTAAAAGAGTCTGAATAGTCGGAAATATTTCTTCACCAATTAAACAAAAAAGCCCTTGACCGAACGGTTCATGTCTGATAGAATATTGAACGTTGCCTCCATCGTCTAGGGGACCAGGACGCAGCCCTTTCAAGGCTAAAACGAGAGTTCGAATCTCTCTGGAGGTACAAAGAAACCACCTGTTAGCAGGTGGTTTTTTCGTTAATCTTATGCATTAATTATTTTAGGTAGGATTTACCCATTCCTTTTTTATAACCTTTATAATAAAAAATATGGAAAGTAATTTGATTCGCAAAAATGAGATAAAAAATCAACGTTCAAAAAATATTTGGCTGATCATTGCGATGATTGTTGTGCTGACGCTTGGATTTTCATTGACGAGTGTTTTGAGTTATTTGGTAACCAAGAATTATGTCATCAATAATGCTCTCAGCCGTACGTTACCATTAATCAGCGATAACATTTATTCGGAAATCACCAAGGAATTGTTGGATCCTATCAACGTTTCTTCTTTAATGTCCAATGATACATTTCTGATCAATTGGGTGAGCGATGGAGAACTGGATCAAAAGCAAATATCGGACTATTTGGGAACCATTAAAAACCGCTATGGGTATACCAGTGCTTTCTTTGTATCCGATATTACTCAAAAGTACTACTATTCTGATGGGATACTAAAGACCATTTCCCCAGAGAATTCACACGATGTTTGGTACTATGATTTTAAAGACTCAAAGCGGTCCCTTGATTTGGATGTGGATCATGATGAAGCCCGCGATGGCGGGTTAACCGTCTTTATCAATCATCGTTTGGAGAATTTGGACGGCACATTATTGGGTGTAACCGGGGTGGGCCTTGAAATGACGGATGTGGGCCAGAAATTTCTTGCCTATCAACAAAAATTTGATCATGAAATTTACTTGGTTGATGGGGCTGGTATCATTCAAATCCATTCCAATCCCGAATTAGTGGAATCCGTTAATCTATTGGAACGAGACGGGATAAAAGATATTCCGGGTTCTATTCTTGAACCATCCGATCAAATTCAAATCTATGAGTATCAAGACAGCGAAGGATTGAAAGCGATTTCCATTCGCTATATGCCGGAATTTGATTGGTATCTTATCATTGAAAAAGACCAGGAACCATCCTTATTGGATGCCAGGCAATCCTTATGGGCTAACATTCTCATTGGCCTTCTGATTACATTTGGAATATCCATCCTGATGATTTTAATCTTCCGAGCATATAACAAGCGGTTGGAAGATCTGGCATCTTTTGATGAATTAACTGCTTTGTATAATCGACGCCATTTTAGTCATCTCATGGAGCGGGAGATTTCCATCGCACAACGTTATGGTCAAAAGCTCAGTATGCTGATGATGGATATAGACAATTTTAAATCCGTGAATGACCAATATGGACATGTCATTGGGGATGAAATGCTGCGCCTGATTTCCAAATCCATAACTAAGACAGTCAGGACAAGTGACATTGTGGGGCGTTGGGGTGGGGAAGAATTTGCCGTACTGTTGAGTAATACCGGAACTGAAGAAGCCTTGCAAATTGCACAACGAATTTTGATCGATGTTTCTAATCAGTACCTACCTACAGCAAAGGGGACTATCCGGAGAACGATCAGTATCGGGGTTTCCACGCTTGATAATCCGATTTCGGGGGAAGACACCCTGGTAAGTACATCCGATGAAGCCTTGCTGCGTGCGAAAGCTAAAGGCAAGAACACAGTTTCACTATAGGTAAGATTGAAAATTTGAATAAAAAAGAGCGAACTAAGCTTGGCCTGATCGCTCTTTTTTTATCACTGATAGAATCGATTATCGCATCACTACCCCTGAAAAGAGTGCCATCAGGAAATAAAGAATGATGAGCGCACCAAACCCATAACCGACAATAGCCCAGCCATTGATAGGGGTGGTGGTTTTGGGTTGGTCACCTTCTGCTATCGTCTGAAGGGTATCCATCAGTTGTTTGATCAGCTCATTGGTTTTTTGGATAGGTGCGCCAAGGAAGGTAAACTTCTCCCTGGAACCTGGGATGACGAGGAGCTGTCCGGGGTACTGCTGTAATGCATGATGGAGCTCATCGGATGAAGCCATCATTAACCTGCCACTCAGCAGGATGGCGGAGAAGGAATTGAAGTCCTGGGGAATCATCCTCTCAGTGGCATTGATTCTGGTTATTGACAACTTGGGCAAATGACGCTGGATTTTTTCCAAGGCTTGATCATAGAATCCCAGTTCGTCATCTGCTTCTATTATCAAAACCGGAAAAGCAGCATACCGTTCTTCTAATAGTTGTGACTTTCCGGCTGAATCTTGTCTCAGGATACGCTGGTGATAGATCAGCCAGACCCCAATTAACCCAAGTAGGAAAATTTGTTTTACGCTGAACAATAATAGATTGTCGAATGGCTTCCCCATCGCGCTGTTGATCAGGTTATAAATCAATATACCAGCAGCGGACATGATGCCAATCACTGACGCAAAGATGATCAGATACAGGTAGGTTTTACGCACCACAGATCGTCTGGCGTGTTGTCCCACTTCTTTGCTTTCCATGGCTTCCGCTTGCAAGGTTGTCCAGTTCCACAACCATAAAGGCAGGCCGATGGCAAGCTCCGCAAGTCCGTTGCACAATTGAATCCGCCAGCCGGGACCAGGAATTAGAGCTCCTACCGTAAAATCTGCCAGCAGAACCAGGAAAGTCCAGACGCTCAAAAAGGTCAGGGCATTCCCTGCAAAGGATAATAGGGTGGCGTAAAATCGGTACAAGCTCTTTTGGCGAATCGGATTGGTCTCATCCTGTAATGCTTCCTTGAGTCTTTTTCGGTAATAGGCATAGATTACCGTGAAAGGAATCAAGGTTGCGAGCAGATTGGCATATTGGTTTATAAAAACTATCAGAGTGGAGGGTTTCCCCAATATCCATTGGAGCAGATAATTAATCATCATCCCACTGATACTGAGTACCACCGCCAAACTGATCAGTGAGAAAGAGAGAAAAGTGATCAACCTTATTGCAGATTTACGATCCTGTTCCTGAGCAAAGGAGGTGCGAATCAACTGCCAGGTCCAAATCCAGACGGGCGTTGCCACCAGGATCAAAGTAATACCATTGACCACAACGGTGCTGTTAACCGCACTCCATTCAGGAACAGTTGATAAAATATTAGCTAAAACCAATTGAACGCCGCTGACGAGGGTTCCAATGCCGAGGATCATCCAAACATAACGATAAATACGGCGAAGCAAATGCAATGCTTCAGGCTGGCTCTCTTTTTTCCACTCAACCCGTAATAGAAGTTCCGTCCCTAACCAAACAAGCAGATTTAGAACAATATTCGTCAGACTATCCAGTGGCTTATGGGTACTCAGGTAAGTTTGATAGGCACTTTCTGAAGCCATGAATCCCAAGAAAAAACAACGTAACAAAATAATAGAGCTAATGAAAACAGGAATCAGGGTGGCCAGACGAAGGGCATAGAAGAAAATGGCTCGAATAATGCTGGATTTTTCTTCGGGATCCTGTTGATAATCATGCTGGATCGTTCTCCAGTGCAGAATGAAAATTGGTAATCCGATCAACACCTGGGATAATCCTCTGGCCATTAAATCTGCCAATGAATCTGAGCCAGGAGCATTCCAAATATTACTAATTAATGCGTAAACGCCCCACAAGACCAGCTCAAGACTGATAAAAGTCACCAAATAAAAATAAAAGCGTCGAACAGCCCGCATGTGTTCCTCCTTACCGGTTTGATTGAAAAATTACTTTTTGAGTTCCGCTGGGAGTTGATACCAATCCCAACCCCAATAAGGATAAGGAAACTGTTTGATCTTCCATGTGCCATCTTGTTTGACGAAAGTCACCAGATCGCTGGATTGTGAAGAGGTTGAAAATGGGTCGCCAGGTTGATAAATGAGGGTGACAACCACGCTGGCTTCATCGCCTCGGATGATACTTTTCTCAATGCGAATACTTGTGGTATCCGTCGAGTATTTGGATTCATAGGCAGACTGCATGACCATTTGGTACTCAGGTTTATTGTCTGCTTCATATAAATAACTAGCGACTTTATCGTAATCTTCCTGATTCCAGGCAATTAGATAATTATTGACCACTCCCTCCGGGGTGTCTTCGGATTGATAGGTTAGTTCATTATGTGTAAAAAGGACAATACCCACGGAAAGCAGCACAATGAGGGTGATGCCAATAAGAATTCCAATCAAGAAACGATCGTTTTTCAAGGAAACCTCCTACCGAAACAAAGGATTATTTGATCGGTTAGAATAATTGATGTTTTATTCTATTCATCATAACACGAATGAAATGATGTGGATTCGTCCTAAGTGGGAATGGTAAATAAAAATCCCAACTGGTTCATTTGGGATTTTTATCCATAGACTATTTTATGGCAAAACAAATACTGGTCTTGGAAAAACTCAAGGGTATACTTTTTTGAAATCTTCTGTCGCCTTTACCAGCTCAATCGACATATTCCCAACGCTGCCGGCGTGTCCGCCATCCGGGACGAGGACTAATTCCGCCTTTGGATAGCATTGTTTTAGATCCCAGGCAGAACGGGGGGGACAGACCATATCATAACGGCCTTGCACCATACGGCAGGGGATGTGTTGAATTTTACTGATTTCATCCAGCAAGAAAGTTTCTTTTTCAAAAAAGCAATGATTCATAAAATAGTGGGCTTCAATCAGCGCCACTGATAGGGTGGATTTCTCTGTAAGGCGTTTAGTTTCTTCTGTGGCAATTTCTTCATCAGGTGAGGGCTCGGGTTTGATATGAAATGAGTTGGCATCTTCCCAGTCACTCCAGATTTTGGCAAATTTATATTGTTCACTGCCCTCCAAAGTAAGGAAGCGTTTGTGATAGGCAGCGATAAAATCTTCACGTTCATTTTCTGGAATCGGGGCAATAAATTCCTGCCATTCTTCGGGATGAATCATGGAAGCCCCATGTTGATACAACCAATCGGTTTCGATTTTGCGGCCCAGAAAAATTCCCCGCAGGATCAAGCCCAAGACAACTTGTGGATAGGTAATGGCATAAGCCAGCGCAAGAGTGCTGCCCCAACTACCTCCAAAGACAACCCACTGTGAGATGCCTAAATGGAGGCGTAATTTTTCAATATCTTCCACCAGGTGCCAGGTAGTGTTTTCATATAAGGAAAGGGCTGGTGTGCTCTTTCCCGCACCACGCTGATCAAATAGGATAATCCGATAAAAAGCAGGATCAAAATATTTACGAGCCTTAGGGTGAGAACTTCCCCCAGGGCCGCCGTGAAGAAACACAATGGGTTTTCCTTCAGGATTTCCAGATTCCTCATAATAGAGGGTATGTTCGTCAGATACAGGTAGAAAACCTGTGCGGTAGGGCTCAATATCCGGATAGGGCTGGGTGGGTGTCATGGAGTATTCCTTATGGGTCAGTTTTCTTTGCTTTCTTCAATCAGAATATCATCCATTTTGGGTTGAGGAACCGCTGTGGATGATTTCTGTATCGGTGAACCTTCAGGCGGGTTTAAGACAATGGGATGTTCAGGCGGCTGGACTGGCTTTTGTAGAATGGAAAAAAGGATTACAAAAAGCAATAATACGGCAGCGCCGAGACCAAACAATATAATCGTCTTACGATAATATTCAGGTTGGGTTGTCATCAGAAATATCGTGATGAGCAGGATAAACATCAGAATAAAAAAGCCACCGGTATAAACGGAAGTCCCGGATTTCTTGGTTTGTTTCTCTTTTTTGTTTTTCTTGTCAGATTTACTCATGATTTTTTTCCAGAAGTATAGATTACAAGAATAAATTCTGCTTTCTTCTTCTCCAAACTTTCCAACACATCCGTTACACTGCCGCGATAAATCTTTTCGGTGGTTTGGGTCAGATCAGTTGCAAGCATGATCTCCTGGCTTGGGGAAAACACTTTACTTACGTCCACCAAGAGCATCTCCAGGCGATAGGGAGTATCCATGATGATGACGGGCAAATTGTGTGCCTTCAGGGATCGTAAAGCTGCTATGCGATTGTCGTTTTCCCTTGGGAGGAAACCGCCAAAGATAAATTGATTTAAAGGACGATCCAGCACGGATAAAGCTGTGATCAGAGAAGAAGGTCCTGGTAGGGGAATTACCTGGATACCAGACTGTACTGCCTGTCGGATTAGCTCATACCCCGGGTCAGCAAAAACCGGTGTACCGCAATCAGAAATCAAAGCAGCATTTTTTCCAAGCAGCAATTGTTCAATTAAACTGCCTGTATCCATTTTTTCATTGTGCTCACTCAAAACCGCAAACGGTTTTTCTGCCAAGCCGCATTGTTTCAAGAAACGTGAGGCATTGCGAACATCTTCACAAATGATCATATCCACAGCGGATAAAATATCCAGGGCACGCAGCGTAATATCTTTGGGGTGTCCGATAGGAATTGCTACAACATAGAGTGTACCGATTTCAGATTGCATTAACTATTCTTTTTCCTAGTGTAGTTCGCTATAATAGAGTATTCCAAAAGAAAACTCTGGGTCGAGAACCATATTTTTATTTTAACATGAATTACGACCTGTTGAAGGAAATGAGGGCAATATGACATTTATTGAATCAATTGAAAAATTAAACCCTATCGCACAGGCGTTATTAGCGACGATGTTTACCTGGGGTTGCACAGCCCTTGGCGCAGCGGGTGTTTTTCTGGCAAAAGAAGTAAATCGCAAAGTATTGGATGCCATGCTGGGTTTTGCAGCCGGTGTGATGATCGCCGCCAGCTACTGGTCTTTACTTGCCCCTGCAATCGAGATGTCTGCTGATTCCGGGGTTCCAAGCTGGGTTCCTGCCGCGGTTGGCTTTCTCTTGGGAGGAGCTTTTTTGTATTTAGTAGACAAATTACTTCCCCATTTACATCTTGGTTTTCCGGATAGTGAGAAGGAAGGCATCAAGACTTCCTGGCAGAGAAGTGTTTTGTTAGTTTTGGCAATCACTTTGCATAATTTTCCTGAAGGTTTGGCGGTGGGTGTGGCTTTTGGGGCTGCTGCAGCAGGTTTCCCGGAAGCTTCCCTAGCTGGAGCCGTTGTTCTGGCAATTGGTATTGGTATTCAGAACTTTCCCGAGGGTCTGGCGGTTGCTGTTCCGCTAAGACGGGAAGGCTTTTCACGGCTAAAAAGCTTTACGGTGGGTCAGCTATCGGGTGCAGTGGAACCGATAGCTGGTGTCCTTGGTGCGGCGGCTGTTTATTTTATTCGCCCGCTCCTGCCCTATGCCTTGTCTTTTGCGGCGGGTGCCATGATTTATGTAGTTATCGAAGAGTTGATTCCGGAATCGCAACTTGAGGGAACGGATTGGCCAACAATTGGTGCGATGATTGGGTTTACCGTGATGATGGTGCTTGATGTTGCACTGGGTTAAGTCCATGTCGAAATTAACCAAGATCACCTTTATGCTGGCTGCTTTTTTTGCTGTGGATAAAGCGCTGGCTATTTTCCGTCAAATTATTATTGGCAGACAATTTGGCCTGACCGGTGATTTGGATGTATTCAATGTTGCCAACAATGTTCCGGATTTGCTGTTTGCCTTAATTTCAGGCGGCGCTTTGGCGATGGCCTTTATACCGGTCTTATCTGATGTGATGACACAGGAAGGGCGTGCCACTGCCTGGGTGCTGTTTTCACGAATTGCGAATCTGGCTTTTCTGCTTTCTGCAAGCGCAGCCATCCTGGTAGGAATATTTGCCCCGCAATTGATCCGTTCTGAACTCGGTATTGCCCCTGGTTTCAGTCTCGCGCAGCAAGCTCAAACAGTAGAATTCATGCGTTTAGATCTGATCGCTATGCTGATTTTTTCAATCAGCGGCCTGGTGATGGCCGGTCTGCAGGCGAATCAACATTTTCTTTTACCGGCCATGGCCCCCATCTTTTACAATCTGGGTCAAATTTTTGGCGCCACAATATTAGCCCCAACCCAGGGATATCAGCTCGGTGGAATTACGTTCCCTGCTTTTGGACTGGGCATTCATGGTCTCGTTTATGGCGTCATTTTTGGTGCTATGCTCCATTTACTTATCCAGGTACCTGGATTAATTAAGTTCAATTTTAAATGGACCTTTGGCTTGGGTTTACAGGACAGTGCGGTTAAAGAAGTCCTGCGCTTGATGGTGCCGCGCTTATTAACCATGTTCTTTGTGCAATTAATTTTTCTGGTTCGAGATAATCTGGCTTCCCGCTTGGCAGAAGGGGCTGTAACCGCTTTATCATATGGGTATATGTTCCAGCAAGTCCCTGAAACCTTAATCGGCACGGCGATTGGCACAGCGCTATTGCCAACCCTTTCCGAGCAGATCTCCAAGCAGGATTATCAGGCTTTTCGTCAGACGGTTAACCGAACTATCAATGTTCTGATTGCTCTGACCTTACCCATCGCGGCGATTGCTAGTTTTGCCCTGCGGCCTTTATTGGAGTTCGCCTTTAATTTTGATGCCGCCGGTACGGATTTAATGCTTTGGGTAACCCGAGGCTATTTTCTGGGTTTAACCGGCCATTGTTTGTTGGAAATGGCAGCCCGATCCTTTTATGCACAGCACGAAGCCAGAAAACCTCTTTATGCCGCCATGATCAATATTGCTCTGTACATATCCCTGGGCAGTTTGTTCTATCGATGGTGGGGTGCTGCCGGAATTAGTTTAACGGATTCACTTGCCTTTACCGTTCAAGCACTGGTATTATTATTCTGGTTAAAACGTTATATTCGCTATCGATTGGACGTTGGCAAATCATTGCTCAAAGCAGGATTTGCTGCTGCACTGAGCAGCGCCGCAATTATGATCGTCCTGCATGTTGGTCAGGGAATGATCTCACCGTTGGGCTTAGGGTTAATCTCAGTCGCAGTGGGATTCATAATCGCCATACCGATCGTTTGGCAGGATGTAAAGTTAGCATTCCAATTGTAAATGGAAGATGGAAAATGATGGAAACAAATCCTTTAGATGAAACAAAACCGGTGGCAGTACCGCCGCAAACCAAGAAAAAAGATAAAAAAGACAAAACCCCTCGAGGAAGGTGGATTCTCCTTGGCATCTTGATTATTCTGATTTTTATCGGAGTGGGTGTTGGGCTGGGGATTCGTCAGGGCGTGAATTTGCGTATCACGCAATATTCTAAAGAAGTGATCAGTGCGGCTACCACCCAATTTAAACTGGGTGAAATTGATCTCGCAGCCGGTCGTCTGGAGTCTGCGACTAAAAGATTCAACTATGTCGCGGATATTGACCCTCAATTTCCTGGGTTAATGGATAAATTGACTCAGGTGGAAGTTGCCAAAGCCATGCTGGCCACTCCGACCATTTCTGTTACTTCTACGCCAACATTGGCACCCACACCGGATACACAGAGCCAGGAACAACGCCTTGCTCAGGCCAAAGAGTATTTAAAGGGCGGTAATTGGCAAGCTACCCTGGATACCCTGAATGCCCTGCGCAAAGCGGATTTAAATTATCACTCGGTGGATGTCGATGGCATGTATTATCTTGCCTATCGGAATCGTGGAGTCGATAAAATTCTGTTGGAGGGCAAGCTGGAAGGCGGTATATACGATTTATCATTGGCGGAACAATACGGCCCCATTGATAAAGAGGCCGAAGGATACCGTCAGGTTGCCAAAGTTTACTTAACCGCATCTGCTTTTTGGAAAGTGGATTGGCCAAAAGCCGCCCAATACTTTTCACAGGCCTATGCCAGTATGCCGAATATGCGGGATGGCTCCAATTGGACGGCCATGGAACGCTATCGAATGTCGGCCATAGGATATGGCGACCAATTGATGACTGAGTTGAAATATTGCGAAGGCGCCGAGCAATACGCCATTGCGGCCACCCTGGGCGGCGATGCTAATTTTACAGCAACGTTAACTGCGGCTCAGCTTTTGTGCTCCCCTTCCACTGCAACCCCCGCACCTGTTGCTACTTTAGAAGCCTCACTAACCCCAACAGTTGGTCCCGAGCCATCAGTTGTTGTTCCAACAGTAGAGACTACCGATGATACTTCAGAAACTTCATAAATAGCACAACAAATCGGTAAGTCATTCAAGAAAAGAAATATGGGTTTGTAAAAGTAAGGGCGACCGGCAGGTCGCCTTTGTTTATGCATATATTAATTTTATCTAGCCGTTTATAAACATGAGGGGATAGGAAATGTTGGACATTAAACTGTTGAAAGAATGAAATATTAACTGGAATTCGACCAAAAAATATCGGAGTCTGTGTAAACTGTAGAGGCAATTCATGAATTGCCCCTACAGTTTACACAGACTCCTGATTAATTAAATAGCTAAGACTAAATAATTGCTGGAACACCAATCAGGTCATGCATCATGGCAGTGGTAATTTTTACGGAAACCAACTCATTGAGGGGCACATCCCCGTTGATGAATACCAGACCGTCAATTTCAGGGGCATCCCGATAGGAACGTCCCACGATCATGCCTTCCTGAGTGCCTTCCGTGAGAACCTGCAATGTTTTCCCAACAAATTTCTTATTTATGGATAAAGATATCTTTCCCTGTGTTTTCATCAAGGCTTCCAGTCGCTTTTGTTTTACATCCATAAGAATAGGATCGCCCAGTTTTTCACTGGGCGTACCTTTTTCAAACCAGTAAGGGAATACCCCTACCCGGTCAAAGCGCATGGTTTTTACAAAATCCAAGAGAAAATCAAACTCTTTTTCCGTTTCCCCAGGAAAACCAGTGATAAAGGTGGTTCGGATGGCCACATCCGGCATGGCAGAGCGTAGTTTTTCAAAGGTTCTTGTAATCCACTCGATATCGGAGGGACGGTTCATTTTTTTGAGAATGTCCGGGTGGGCGTGCTGCAAGGGGATATCAATGTAATGCAGGATTTGCTGATTCTGCGCCATGAGTTCAATCAATTGGTCGGAGATCTGGCCTGGGAAAAGATAGAGCAGTCGAATCCACGGGATGGCAGGGATCTCCTTCACCATGTATTTCAACAGGCTTTCCAAACCATTTTTGACACCCAAATCCAAGGCATAATCGGTGATATCCTGTGCGATCAGGATGATTTCTTTCATGCCAATTTGTTCGAGTTTTTTTGCGTCCGATAATACACTTTCCATGGGGCGGCTGACTGTGCTGCCTTTAATCAGGGGAATGGAGCAATAGGCACATTTTCTGCGGCAGCCATCGGCAATTTTGAGATAGGCGGAATTTCCCAGGATGGAAGCCCGCAAGATATCCGGTTCATCGCCGAAGCTCTCCCCTGAGGGGTAATAGATGGGGGAGAGTTTATAGTTTTGTCTAACCTGATTAACGAAGGGGATGATATCCATCCAGCGTTTGGAGCCGATGATACCGTCCACACCGGGAACTTCCGTCAGGATGGCTTGCTGCACTCGTTCGGACAAACATCCAGCGGCAACCAGAACTTGATTTTCCGTTTTTAGTTCGGCCAATTCTGCTAAATATTCATAGGATTCATCTCTGGCCGGTTTAATAAAACCACAAGTATTGACCAGCATTAAATCCGCCTGCTGGGGTGTTTGTGTGGCTGTCCAGCCATCGCGGTTTAATAAGCGTGCGATAGATTCAGAATCGACCGAATTTTTAGCGCATCCGAGGGAGACGAGATAGTATTTCATATAAGTACCTTTAAGGAATGAACGGGGTCACTGTAGCCGTAGGAACCATTTCAGTGGGAGTTAGGGTAATTGAAGGCTGAACAGTCCCTGTGGGGGTGGGTGAATAGAGCGGTGTCGGGGTAATTACACCTTCAGAGGTAAATATGAATTCACCCAATTCGCCATTATTTCCAAGATTTCCCAGGTATTGATTGTTGTACAAAATTTGAATGGCCGCAGCATTTGCAGTAAAAACGATGAGTTTATTTTCGGCAGAATAGTTATATGGGTTGCCGGGAATTACGCGGCCCTCAAACATGACATTGCCATCCGCAGTGATTTTCACCCAGGTTCTTGATTTAACGGTCACGTTGACCTGGATAGGCGCATTGGTTGTGGGTTCGACGACTTCGCCGTTGGATGGTACCGGGTTTTCAACGGGATTATCCACTGGCTGTTGAGTTGGTGCAAGGGTTTCGGTGAGCGTGGGGCTTGGGCTGCTTGTGAGTTGTGAAACGATATTGCGGTCAATGCCCAATTTTTCCCAATCCGCTTCCTGTTTCAGAGAGAGTACATAAGAGGAACCCCAAATGATGGCAACCAACAGAACCAGGATTACTGTGCCAACTACCAAAAAATCAGGTGTCAGGATGCCGGTGAGGAAATTGTTTTTCTTAAATTGGACGGACGGCCCTTTTTTTAACGGGTTATTATCCAATGCGATTTGTTCAAGTCGTTTTTTTCGCAAGCCATCGGCATATTCCTGTAGTATTTCTTGTTGGTCAAGCTCCAGGAATTCCGCGTAAATCTTAAGCATACCTCTGGCCTGAACAGGGGATGGAATTTGATCAAAGGCCCCTTTTTCCAGAAAACTCAGGTTATGGTCTTTTATATGGGTAAAATCTTCCGCTTCGGTTAAATTCAAGCCAATTTGAATACGACGGCTGGCTAATTTTTTTCCGAGGAGAGCAAATCTTTCTGTGGAGGTTAATATGGAATCATCGTCCCGAAGGATTTCACGGGTATCTTGGGTAGGTTCATCGCTCGGGGTTGTCGGCGATTCCTCTACGATGGGTTCAATGTGCTCTGAGTGTGGTTCTGGTTCAGATATTTCATCTGAAATGATGAAATTGGTATCCCAGGCATCTAGATATGCTGGATCCAGTTGATAGAAAGCAAGCAGATTTCGTAAATATCCTTTTGCTTGAACTGTGGACGGCAAAAGTTCTCTTTCGTTATTTTCTAACGCAATAATAAAGCGCTCCGCAATCCGTGTTTTAAGCGAAACTTCCTTAACGGAGTAATTATTTTCGATTCGAATGGATTTTAGAAGTTCACCAAGATTTTTTTGTTTTTTCATGAGGGGTATGAGGGAATAACAGTACCGGCCAAACTGCTGGTGAGCCTTTTGGCCGGTAGATCGTTATACGAGAATGGGTTGGATCAGGCTTCGGTCTCTACTTCAGGTTCAACTTCGGCGGTGATTTCAGGTTTTGCCTTTTCAACTGGCTTTACCTCTTCCCCAGCGAAGGGATTTTCACCCTCGCGGTGAACCACAATGGTGACGGTAGGAACCATGTCAATGGTCAGACGAATCCGGGCGGTATGTTCACCTAAAATACGGATGGGACCAATTTCGATCTGGTGGCGGTCAAGATTGACACCGAATTTGCTGTTAAGTTCGTCACAAATCATTTGAGTCGTAACGGAACCATACAGTTTACCGGTTTCACCGGCTTTACGGCCGAATGCGATTTTCACATCCTTTAATCTTTCCGCAATTTCACTCATCTCAGCGTTGAGTAAACTTCTGGATTCGTTGGCAACTTTGCGGATATGATCAGCCTGTTTTACGGCACCGGGGGTGGCTAATAAAGCCATGCTATTGGGAATCAAATAATTGCGACCATATCCATCAGCAACTTTTTTGATATCGCCGGCACGTCCCAGCTTGTATACGTCTTTTAATAAGAGTACTTTCATGAGTCAAGCCCTTTTAAGAATAGATTTTTCAGCGAAGGGTACAACGCTGTAATCGTATCATTTTACCAAAAGTTGGTACCCCCGTCAACAATCCTGGTGCAGTGTGTCAAATAAGAGGGGCTGTTACGTAGACAGCCTGTTATATTTGCTCAATAAACTCATTAAAGACCTTATGGGATTGTGCAAGGAGTATCTTTTAAACGTAATGAATTTATTCAAGTATAAATTGTAATCCTCATATTAATAGGAGATTAAGAAGAAAATCCGGGAAGTAAGGATGATCTTTTACTGCGGAATCGCCTGGCATTGTGTATACTGGTAGATATCCTGGAAAGCAGAGGTAGGCTATGACACTATTTGACAAACATGAGGATTGGGAAAAGAAGGTACTCAAACCGGTGATTGATCGTTTTCCGGAAAGAGTACAGGATACGAAAACATCATCGGGTATCCCTGTGACAAGATTTTCCATTCCGGGAGAATTTGATTATCTCGAGCAATTGGGCTTTCCTGGGGAATATCCGTTTACTCGCGGGATTCAACCAACCATGTACCGTGGAAAGTTTTGGACCATGCGTCAATACGCGGGCTATGCCACAGCCGAAGAGAGCAATGCGCGGTACCGTTATTTGTTAGCTCAAGGTCAAACTGGTTTATCGGTTGCGTTTGATTTACCCACCCAGATTGGGTATGATGCCGATGATCCAATTGCCATGGGGGAAGTTGGCAAGGTGGGCGTATCCATCTCCTCCTTGCGCGCCATGGAAACCCTTTTCCAGGAGATCCCATTGGACAAGGTTTCCACCAGTATGACGATCAATGCTCCGGCTGCGATTTTACTGGCAATGTATATTGCCGTTGGGAAAAAACAGGGTGTCTCCGAAAAACAGTTACGGGGCACCATCCAAAATGATATTCTAAAAGAGTATGTTGCCCGCGGCACCTATATTTTCCCACCCAAGCCGTCCATGCGCCTGATTACGGATGTGTTTCAGTACAGCTATCATAATATCCCCAACTGGAATACGATCAGCATTTCAGGGTATCATATCCGCGAAGCTGGCTCCACGGCTGTTCAAGAGGTTGCTTTTACACTATCCAATGCCATAGCCTATGTGGATGCTGCCATAACCGCCGGGCTGGAAGTGGATGAGTTCGCTTCACAGCTTTCGTTCTTTTTTAATGCCCATAATAATTTCTTTGAAGAAGTTGCCAAGTTCCGAGCCGCGCGTAGAATGTGGGCACGCATCATGCGAAATCGATTCCACAGCAAGTTGGATAAATCCCAAATGCTGCGTTTTCATACTCAAACGGCAGGTTCCACCCTGACAGCCCAGCAGCCTGAGAACAATGTGGTTCGGGTGACCATGCAAGCTTTAGCTGCGATTTTAGGCGGGACTCAATCCCTGCATACCAACAGTATGGATGAAGCCCTCTGGCTGCCCACCGAGAAATCCGTGCGGGTGGCTTTGCGAACGCAGCAAATTATTGCCAATGAGTCCGGTGTGGCAGATACCATTGATCCGCTGGCTGGTTCCTATTTCCTGGAACAATTGACTGATCAGATCGAAGCCAAGGCCATGGCTTATATTGAAAAAATCGATTCTCTGGGCGGGTCATTGGCTGCCATTGAACAAGGTTATATGCAGCGTGAGATTCAGGCTGCGGCTTATGCCTATCAAAAAGACATTGAGAAGGGTGCGGAAATTGTGGTGGGGGTAAACAAATTTAATGTAGAAGAAACCCTGGATATGGAAGCCTTGAAAGTGAACCCGGAAGTTGAAAGTTCACAAATCCTGCAGCTCCAACAGATTCGTGAAAATCGCGACCCGGTAAAGGTAAATGAATTACAGGAAACTCTGGTCCGATATGCAAAGGGAAGTGAGAATTTGCTGCCCTTGTTTATTGAATGTGTTGAAAATGATATGACGCTGGGTGAAATTTGTGGTGTCTTGCGGGAAGTATGGGGCGAATACCATTCTGCATCCTGGGTTTGAGAGGAGTAAGTAAACGACTATGGCAAAAATAATTAAAGTTAATCATATTGCAATTGCAATACCGGAGATTGAAGGTGCTTTGAATTTTTGGCAGGGAGCCCTCGGATTGAAGTTGGATCATATTGAAGATGTGCCCAGTCAAAAAGCGCAAGTTGGATTCCTGCCTGTTGGCGAGAGTGAAATCGAATTGGTTAAACCCACAGAATCCGATACGGGAGTGGCACGTTTTTTGGAGAAGAAGGGCGCGGGTTTACACCATATCTGTTTTGAAGTGGACGATCTGGAGGAGATGATCCTTCAACTGAAAGAGAAAGGGGTGCAGATGATAGATGATGTCCCCAAGGTGTTGGAAGGGCGTAAACTGGCCTTTATTCATCCAAAATCCTCCACTGGAGTTTTGGTTGAGTTGTATCAGAACCTGTAAATTTCTAATTAAATTCACGGAAATATTCAATGCATCCGGCTGACGGGTGCATTTATTTTTAACTTAATTTAAATGCCTTTTACTGGACAATGGATTACCTTTCAGGTAAGATTGTTTAATGTTCTTTAAGAAATGAAATTGTTTATGGCATGAATTTTATTTTGATTATTTACTCATAAGACCATAAGATATCCCGAATTGTTTATCCATAATTAGGCTCTCGATGGCGGCCTGGAGGTTCAATGTCAGACCAGTTCATAAATCTACTTGCTGATGATTTGAAGCAGAAGATTAACGTTTTCCAACAGAAATTAGAAGCAACAAACATCGGTACGGTGCTTGAGGCAGGGGATGGTATTGCACAGGTATCTGGCCTGAGAAACATCCGTTCCCAGGAATTGGTTGAGTTCAGCAATGGCGTCAAAGGCATTGCATTTAATCTCGAGTATGAGCAAGTTGGTGTCATTATTCTGGGCGACTATGCCCAGATTGTTGAAGGCATGAGTGTTCGGGGGTTAGGCCGTGTAATTTCCGCCCCGGTTGGTAAGGAACTTATTGGTCGTGTAGTCAACGCATTGGGCGAACCTATTGACGGCAAAGGTCCTCTTAATACCGCTAATTTTCGCCCCATTGAACGGATTGCCCCCGGCGTTATTGAACGTCAGGATGTTGATACCCCTGTGCAGACAGGTATCAAAGCTATTGACGGCATGGTGCCGATTGGACGCGGTCAACGCGAACTGATTATTGGCGACCGACAAACCGGAAAATCTGCCATTGCCGTGGATACCATCATCAATCAAAAGGGCAAAGACCTTATCTGCATCTATGTTGCCATCGGTCAGAAAAAAGCTGCCATTGCCAAGTTGGTGGGGCAGTTGGAAGAGTTTGGCGCCATGGACCACACCATCTTAGTGGTCGCGGCCGCAGATGACCCCGCCGGGTTGCAGTACATTGCGCCCTACGTGGGCACCGCGATTGGCGAAGAATTCATGGAATTGGGTTTGGATGCCCTGGTCGTTTTTGATGACTTGTCCAAACATGCCTGGGCTTATCGTCAGGTTTCTTTACTTATGCGTCGTCCGCCTGGACGTGAAGCCTATCCTGGCGATGTGTTTTACCTGCATTCCCGTTTATTGGAACGTGCTGCCCGCATGGCCAACCATTATGTAATCGTACCTAAAGCCTACACTGCTGCCCTGGCAGAGGATGAAGATGGCTTGAATGGCACCATTTATCGTGGTACGCTGGCCAAAACCCTGGCAAGTAAGGCATTAGCTGAAATGTCCGATGCGGATCAGTACAAAATTGTAAAAACTAGAAAATCCGGCGGTTCATTAACCGCTTTACCCATCATTGAAACCTTGCTTGGCGATGTATCCGCGTTTATCCCGACAAATGTAATTTCCATTACCGATGGTCAAATTTACCTGGAGAACAATCTTTTCAATGCTGGTATTCGCCCTGCGATCAATGTGGGTATTTCAGTCTCCCGGGTAGGTGGGTCTGCGCAGACCAAAGCCATTAAACAAGTTGCAGCCAGCTTACGTCTGGATATGGCATCCTACCGCAACCTGGCGGCGTTTGCCCAATTTGGTTCCGACCTGGATAAAGCAACCCAGTCCCAACTGAAAAAAGGTCAGACCCTGCAAGAAATCTTAAAACAATCTCAATATGCCCCCGTGGATTTGGAGAATCAGGTTATCGCCTTATATGGCGGAACGCGTGGATATGCGGATACTGTACCGATTTCCAAAATTTCTCAATGGGAAACTGATTTAGTACGCTTCATGAATAGCAATTATCCTGAAATTTGTGCCAGTATTGCCAGAGAGAAAAAAATAACCCCCGAGAATGAAGCGAAACTAAAGGATGCCCTGGTAGTATTTCAGAATACATGGAGTCATTCGTAGGATGAAATCCCCGATGAACCTCAGGAGGCAAAATGGGATCCATTCGTGAAATGCGGCTCCGCATCAAAAGCGTTAAGAATATTACCCAGGTAACCCGGGCACTGCAAACCGTAAGCGCTTCCAAAGTTAAAAAACTTACCCTGGCAACGGAACAAACGTGTCCTTATGCAAAACATGCCATGGAAATTTTGCATGATTTGGCCAGTCAGCCGGGTCATAACAGTTTGCATCCGCTGTTATCTGAACGGAAGACGATAGATAAAGCCCTGGTGATTCTGATTAGCAGCGATCGTGGATTGGCAGGTGCATTCAATATCAATGTGGTAAAACAAAGTTTGGATTTTTTTGCTGATTTTAGCTATCCTGTTGAGTATGTGACCATCGGAAAGAAGGGCAGAGATATGCTCTATCGCCGAAGAAAGAAAATCATTGCTGATTTTTCCAATATTCCTACACCACCCACATTTCTGGATTGTGCTCCCATTGGTAATTTGCTGGTTGATTATTATCTGCAAGATAAATGTGACCAAGTTTATTTGGTCTATAATCAATTCATCAATATGGTTCATCAAGTACCTGTAGTTGAAAAGCTTCTTCCGATGACATTACCTCCTGGAGAACTTGAAGGCAGTGGAAAGACGAAAGCGGTCTTTACTTATGAACCTGATCAGAATGTCGTCTTAGATAGTATAGTTCCCCGATTTACCGCACTGCAGGTGTATCAAGCCGTACTCTCATCTCATGCCAGTGAGCATGCTGCCAGGATGTTGGCCATGCGGAATGCAACGGACAATGGCCTTCAGTTGATTCAATATTTGCAATTAGAGTACAACAAAGCACGTCAGCAAAGTATCACAGCCGATATGTTGGATATTGTTGGCGGTGTAGAAGGTTTGACGAAAAAATAACCCACAGGTTTCATGAATTATCGTTTTGGAGGATCGTATGGCGGATGCTACCGGTAGCATTGTACAAATTCAAAGTAGCGTAGTAGATGTAGTTTTCCCGGAGAATGATATGCCGGATATTTACGAAGCTTTGGAAATCCAGACAACGGATCAAGAGCAGCTCGTTCTTGAGGTTGAAAAACAGTTAGGCAATCAATGGGTGCGCTGCGTGGCCATGGGTGCGACGGATGGTCTCCAACGCGGATTACCGGTAAAGCGGACACATAATCCCATCATGGTTCCAGTTGGGGATATTACCTTAGGTCGGATATTTAATGTGCTGGGGCAGCCTGTTGATCAACAGGGCAGTGTTGATGCAAAAGAATATTATCCAATCCATCGGGCTGCGCCTAGTTTTGATCAACAAGCCACGCGTATTGAAATGTTTGAAACCGGGTTGAAAGTCATTGACCTGATCGCACCCTTTACCAAAGGCGGCAAAACCGGTATATTCGGCGGCGCTGGTGTTGGAAAAACGGTCGTTATCATGGAGCTGATTCATTCCATCGCTACTGTGCATAAGGGCAAATCCGTGTTTGCTGGTGTTGGGGAACGTACCCGTGAGGGAACCCAACTCTACAGGGATATGTTGGAATCCGGCGTTATGAAAGATACCGTCATGGTCTTTGGACAGATGAATGAGCCTGCCGGCGTCCGTTTGCGGGTTGCCCTTTCTGCTTTGGCCATGGCGGAGTACTTCCGTGATCAATCCATGGATGTACTTTTGTTTATTGACAATATTTTCCGTTTTACGATGTCCGGTTCGGAAGTCTCCGCATTATTGGGACGTATGCCGTCTGCGGTGGGATATCAACCTACGCTGGCTACTGAAGTTGGGGAACTGCAGGAACGCATTACATCCACCCGGCAAGGATCCATCACCTCCATGCAAGCGGTTTATGTACCCGCTGATGACTATTCCGATCCGGCGCCTGTGGCCATTTTCTCCCATCTGGATGCAACCATCGCTCTGGAACGTTCCATTGTTGAAAAGGCCATTTATCCAGCCGTGGATCCGCTGGCGTCCACCTCCCGAATTTTGGATCCACATATCGTTGGGGAAGAGCATTATCGGACAGCACGCGAAGTGCAGCAGATTTTACAGCGTTATAAAGATCTTCAGGATATCATTGCTATTTTGGGTATTGATGAGTTAAGTGAAGATGATAAGCTGTTGGTTACCCGAGCTAGAAAAATCGAGAAATTCTTCTCCCAGCCCATGTTTGTTGCAGAACAATTCCAGGGAATTGAAGGACGTTACGTATCTGTTAAAGACACAGTAAAGGGTTTCCGTGCGATTCTGGATGGAAAATGTGATCATCTACCTGAACAAGCCTTCTATATGATTGGTAAAATTGAGGAAGCTGAAGAAAGGGCTCTGGAATTAGAAAAAGGATAAGGATATTATGCCGATACAATGTGATATCATTTCGCAGGATCGGGTTGTTTTCCGGGGAGCGGTGGATAAAATTTCCCTTCCTGGTGAGGATGGGGTGGCTGGTATCTTGCCAAACCACACTCCTCTCTTGATGGTCTTGAAATATGGGGTCATTACGGTGACTCAGGATAATCGAGAACAGTATTTTACTGTCGCTGGGGGCTTTGCAGAGGTTCAACCAGACCACGCTATTATTCTGGCGGATGCAGCCGAGGATGTGGCGGAGATCAATACGCAAAGAGCCGAAGAAGCGCGCAAGCGGGCTGAAAAGATGCTGGAAGAAGGACGAGGTCAAGATAATGACACTTATCTGGCTTTGCAGGCAGCGTTGAAACGCTCCAACCTTCGCCTCGATGCGGTCCAGAAATATAGTCAACGTTACAAACAGCGTTGATTATTTAGCACAAAGGATTTTTTTGTATGCCATTATTTACACGCGAATTTGGTATTGATATCGGAACCATCCACACTACGGTTGTGGAAGGTAATCAGGTATTAATACAAGAACCAACCATGGTTGCTATCCTGGTGGAAGAGCAGAAGATGATTGAATGGGGGCGGGCTGCCAAGGATATGGATGGCCGTGTTCCGGATACCATCGAAATTGTTCGTCCGCTTCAACATGGCGTCATTGCCGAATATGAAATTACGGAAAAATTGCTCAGTTTCATCATTCGCAAGATCAGCGGGGCGACTTTATTTTTTAAGCCACGCGCTATGATTACCATTCCCTACGGTATTACCAGTGTTGAAAGCCGGGCAGTTCACGAAGCCGGTTTAGGCGCAGGACCACGGGAAGTATTATTAATCCAGCAGCCACTGGCCGCAGCCATCGGGATTGACCTGCCCATCGGCACTCCTTCAGGAAACATGATTCTATGTTTGGGCGGCGGGACAATTCAGGCAGCTATTCTGGCTATGAACGGCATTATTACTGCCGAGACTTCCAGAACCGGCGGCACAAAAATGGATGAAGCTATCATTTATTTTGTACGAAAAAAATACGGCGTCATTATTGCTCAACCTACTGCTGAACAATTAAAAATGCGTATTGGGGCTGCCTTGCCCCAGGCAGAAAGAAATACCATGGATATCCAGGGGCAGGATCAAGTATCCGGCTTGCCGCGGCAGATTACGCTGACGACCGATGATATTGTGGAAGCTTTGCAGGAACCGCTTGAGGAAATTGTAACCACTGCCAAGCATGTTTTGGAAAAGACTCCCCCTGAGTTGATTTCTGACATTATTGATCGCGGTGTTGCGATTTGCGGCGGTGGAGCTTTGCTGAGAGATATCGACAAATACTTAACCCAAGCGCTGGGATTACCCGCTTATTTGGTTGATAATCCAGTCACCTGTACTGCTGAAGGTGCTGCAAAAGCCTTGACCATGCAGCAAGCGCTTTATCGAAGCCTCGTTCGGGTCTAATCCAAATCAAAAATAGATGAATAAAAATATGACCTATTTTAAGTAATAGGTCATATTTTGTAATTGTAGGATGGGATCAATTTGTAGTATCACCACATCCGAATTGGGGGAAGTAAGATACACAGGGGTGTAATTGAGAATGGCTTTGATTCCGGCTTGCACCAATTGATCAGCGACTTTTTGAGCGTGGGCTTGAGGGACTGCCACCAGGGCTACTTTTATATTTAAATCCTGGATGATGACCTGTAGATTACGAATATCGTAAATTTGGTGAACCCCAACTCTTTGACCAATTTTGTTGGGATCGTTGTCAAAAAGAACCTTGATCGAAAATCCCCGATTTAGAAAACCTTCATACAGGGCCAAGCCCTGTCCAATTTTACCGGCGCCAACAATGGCAACATCCCAGACGATATCCAGATTTAAGATGTCTCGAATGACATGAATCAGGTTGGGTATGGAATAACCACTGCCTTTTTTTCCAAATCCCCCGAAAAAGGACAAATCTTTACGAATTTGGGCCGGGGTTATGTCAAGTAAAGCCCCTAATTCATTGGAGGATGTTTTTTCAATTTCTTGATTATGCAATTTTTCCAGGGTTATTAAATATTTTGGTAAACGAGAGATGACAATGGCGGGAATGTTTTTCTCATTCATGGCAGGCCTCACTTTTCTTAGCTTAAACTAATTATAGATGCAAAAGGGCAATAACCGCTAATGTTCCTCAAAGTGAAACTCTATGCACTAAAAAATGAGCTGCCAATAGGTATTGAAATCAAGAAAGATCAACCAGAGGACCAATTTTTTGGATGACATTCTCAATATAAGCGTCTTCGAGGATAGTAATTTCAATGGCCCCATTGGGACAAATCTCAATACATTTGCCGCAGCCACGGCAATCATCACTGATCTCAGCTTTATCGTCCACTAATTGAATTGCATTGACAAAGCACACCTGCTGGGTGCATAGTCCGCAGCCAATACAGGTATCGGTGACATGGATAAAAACCCCAGGCATGCGGGTGATTTTTTTGCTAATGGTTTGGTGTAAATCGGGAAGAATACTGTACAGGCAGCAGCAGGAACAACAGTTGCAGATGGTCATTAATTTATTTCCTGGGTTGACGCCCATCCAGAAGGTATCCAGTTTATTTCGCCCAATCATATGGACCAGGCCCGCATCTCGGCACTTTTGGGCATGCTGCAGAGCTTCTGCTTTGGTTACATGTCTGCCAATGGCCGGGTTGATTTTTGCAGCGGTTTCACCCAGGAATATACAGCCCAAGTCATGCGCATAGCTTTTACAATCATTAGCATCCCGGCAAAGACACTCATTCATGATCCAGTGGTAATTGGCCTTTTCGATGAAGTGGGTGACGACCTGTGAAGGCAGGAGAATATTCTCAGCCGGTTCAATAGCCTCATGAATGGGGATGACGGTATCACGGGTGAGGTATACAACGCCGTCATTATGGAAGAGGATATAATCAACCAGTTCCCGGATGATTGGGATGCGGGTGAGTTTGGCAATATTGGTTTTTTGTGGGAAGAAGATCTTGATAAGGTTTACAAACCATAAAGGTGTTGCCATTGATAAACCTGCGGCGCATGGATTTTTATAATGATATAATTGGTCAAATATAACGGAAATAATATACCATATTCTAACGGTTTTTTGGAGTTTAATTTGTTTTTACCTGCGACGAAAAAAGAAATGGAACAGCGTGGCTGGAAACAGTGTGATGTCATTTTAGTGAGTGGTGACAGTTACATTGACAGCCCTTATATCGGTGTGGCGGTGATTGGAAAAATATTGGTCAAAGCCGGATACCGGGTGGGGATCATCGCCCAGCCGGATATCAGTACGGATTTAGATATTACCCGGCTTGGCGAGCCGACCCTATTCTGGGGTGTCTCAGCTGGCAGTGTGGATTCGATGGTGGCCAATTACACGGCTTTGAAGAAAAAACGTCATCAAGATGATTACACTCCGGGGGGGGATAATACCCGCCGGCCGGACCGCGCGGTGATCGTTTATACCAACCTGATTCGTAAATATCACAAACAGACTGCCCCGATTGTCCTGGGTGGGATTGAAGCCAGTTTGCGTCGTATTGCCCATTACGATTATTGGACTGATAAAGTCCGTGGTTCGGTGTTATTTGATGCCAAAGCAGATTATTTACTCTATGGTATGGCGGAACGCTCGATTGTAGAGCTGGCTGCTGCTCTCAAACAAAAACGTTCTCCGGAGGATATCCGTGGATTATGTTATAAATCCGAGCAGGTTCCTGAAACGTACTGGACGCTGCCTTCTTTGGCGGATGTAAAATCAGACAAGAACAAATTCTGGCAGATGTTTGAGACCTTTTACGATCAAAATGACCCTCACACGGCCAGAGGAATAGCGCAGTTGCACGATACCCGCTATCTGGTACAAAACCCTCCCCAGTCCTATTTAACCCAGGTGGAGATGGATAAAGTCTCTTCCTTACCCTATGAATACACCGTACATCCGCTGGATGCCCAACGGGGCGAAGTACGCGCTCTGGAGACGATTCGATTCTCCATCAAGACTCATCAGGGATGTTATGGGGAATGTACTTTTTGTTCGATCGCGGTACATGAAGGCCGTACAGTACGCTGGCGTTCGCCGGAATCGATTGTAGAGGAAGCCAAGACGATCACCGAACTGCCGGGATTCAAAGGCTATCTGCTGGATGTAGGCGGCCCGACAGCCAATATGTACGGATTTGAGTGTCTTAAGAAGCTCAAGCGCGGGGCGTGCAGTGATAAATCCTGTATGTACCCGGAAATCTGCCCAACGTTAAAACCGACCCATGAGCCCTATCGTCAGGTTCTGGAGACGCTCGCCAAATTGCCCAAAATCAAAAAGGTCTTTGTCTCCAGCGGTATCCGCTATGATCTGTTATTTGCGGATAAAAAAGAGGGTACTGCCTTCATGGAGAATCTGGTGAATCATCATGTTTCTGGTCAATTGAAAATTGCTCCGGAACATACTGAGGAACGCATTCTCAGAAAGATGAATAAACCACCTTTTGCTCAAACGATCAAGTTCAAGCAGTGGTTTGATCAACTTTCCTTGAAATATAAAAAGAAACAATTCCTGACCTATTACTTTATCGCTGCGTATCCCGGGTGTAATGAAAAGGATATGCTGGCAATGAAAAAACAGGTTTCCAAGGAATTGCGCATGACCCCGGAACAGATTCAAGTCTTCACACCCACACCGTCCACCCTGGCCACCGCCATGTATTACACGGAACTGGACGGCCCCTACGGCAATCCGATCTTTGTCGAGAAGGATTTGTATCTCAAACGCAAGCAGATGGATATCATCCTGGCGGATGATCGCAAGGGACCAGGGAGACGATAGTAGATTTTGTAGCACCATTTAGGTAATTTTGCGAAAAGTGTCAAATTTCCGAAGTAGAATTAATTATTAAATAATTGATTCTACTTTTTTTCGTTATGGGGGGCTGAAAGTGTTTTATATATTAATTAATCCCTTCTAATCTCACTTCCCCAAGTGCTCCCAAGAAGACTTTGCCCGATGGCAAAGATTTTGTATCGGGTTTATTATTAGATTCCGCTTTTATTTTTCCGCCTTTTGAACCAAATAAACCCGGAGATTGCAAATATTGCTGTTATTGCCCAAAGTATCTCCTGAACACCGCTGGAGGTTTTTTTAATGGTGTTTGAATATAAAAATCCCACACCAACCAGGCCAGCGGATTTGATCAATTCACCTAAAATTAAATAGATGATCCAACGATAGCCACGTACCCGGCTCATGCCGGTTGCGATGAGGATCGGGATGGGAAATCCAACAGTTAATTTGGCGAAAAATAACAGTTTGGGTGCATTTTTATGGATATCCTGCTCAAGTTGTGCAATTCGTTGAGAAGAGATTTTTACTCTCTGAAGGAATTTGCTCAAAGTATCGATGTTGTTAAAACGTCCAACTGAATACCAGCCTACATCCGCGATGAGGTTTCCCATCACGACTGATATGTAAACAGGGAGCAGGTGGAGCAATCCACCGGAAGCTGCTGCTCCACCAAGCAGGGCTGCGGTTGGGCCTTCTACCAGGGCAAACAATCCTAAGAAGAGATACGGCAGGAAAGAAAGGGAAGTCGTAGTGAGCAGATTTGCCAACAAATTCTGGGTCTCCTGATTGTCCTGTAAGCTAAATGACAATAAAAGATGCAATGATTATTTAATACTGATGGAAAGTAACTTGGTATACTCATTTCTTTTTTTGAATAATATCAATAACCATATTTGCTATACGACCGAATGATTAGTTCAAGACCGGTACAGATTCTTTTTCAACACCAAATTAAATCATATCTCAAGGCATTCGAACACGATAATCTTGACGGGTTTAAAACAAAACCACGCATCTATTTAATGGTGGAAATATCGTTTGTTGTTTTTGATTGAAATTTTTTCTGACTAATTATTGATATTTTTATTATAAGGTGTTTATTCGTGCATTCCAGCCATATCCGGAAATCCTAGTCGATCTTTACAGACTAACATACTGCAAGAAGATCTGCCAATTGCTCAGGTACTATGCAATCCCATATGACGTATAATTGGAATATCTAATCCAAATTACAAAACAAAATCTCTCAATCCACCAACACCACACATTCATAATACCCTAACCCATGCCAATGAGATCTATTGGAGGCTGTGATGAAGTTTTCATTAGGGTTGACCCTCTGCCTTATTGTTCTAGGCGGATTATTGATCGGTGCTTGTGATCCGGATGATACCGAAATTGATGTGGACTGCAGCACTCATGCATTAATGAGTGCCATCAACACCGCCAATGCCACACCCGCTGTAACAACAACTTTGCATCTCTCTCCGGCGTGCATCTACGAATTGAGCGATGCCGTCATTTATGATACGGATCTCTTTCCTGCTGGGGTTGGCTTACCTGCCATCGTTTCACCCATTATTGTGGATGGGCAGGCTGCCACGATTCAACGTTCCACGGACGCAGGTACGGCCGAATTCCGGATCTTTTTAATCAATCCTGGAGCAAGTCTGACGTTGGACCAAGTGATATTACGCAATGGCAGCGTACAGGAATCCCACAGTTATGGAGGCGCCATCCTGAACTATGGAACCCTGTCCATTACGAATGGTGAGTTGCTTGAAAACAAAGCTTATCGCGGCGGGGCAGTCTATTCCACGGGGGATTTCAATAGTCTGTCCTCTTTATTTGCGAATAATCAAGCCAGCTTTATGGGCGGAGCCATCCATAATTCAGCAACACTGAGTGTTGATCAAAGTGCATTTGAAGGGAATTCTGCTTATTATGGGGGCGCGATTGGAAATCACACTGGGACAGGCGGAGTGGGGAACAGCACTTTCAGAAACAATATTGCCCAATCTGGCGAAACCATGGGATTCGGTGGAGCCATCAGCAATACCAGCACCAGCGCTGCCCAGGCAGATAAGGGAAGTTTTGTGGTGGATGTGTGCACCTTATCCGATAATCATGCCGGCGAAGGCGGGGCCCTTGCCAATTTTAATTATTCAGATTTCATGGTCCGTGAAAGCAATCTTACAGGCAATACCGCGCAATATGGGGGAGCGATTCTCAATCAGGATGAAATGCAAATCATTCGCAGTACCCTGGCTAACAACTCGGCTAAATTTTATGGCGGGGGTATCTTTTACCAGGACAATGATGATCCCATGGGAATGGCGATTGGCAACAGCACTCTGTCCGGCAATCAAATCAGCGGTGGAAATGCAGATGGGGGCAGTGCGTTTTACCATTTGAATGGTAATGTTATGATTCGCCATGCCACGATCACCAACAATAGTGGGGCTGCAGCCTGGGTTGAGATTGGCGGGGATACCGTGGCGGTGAATAATATTGTGGCCAATAATCTGGGTGGGGATTGCGGCGGACCGGCATTGGGCGCGGTTTCTGTGAATGGTCATGCCAATCTGGATAGCGACGGGTCCTGCCCAGACTTTACCCTTACAAGCGATCCGATGCTGGATCCACTGGCCGTAAACGGAGGACCGACATTAACCCATGCTTTGCAGAATCACAGCCCGGCTTTGGATGCTGCCACCACGATTGTGGGATACACCATCGATCAGCGCACGGAAATCCGGCCCCATGGGCCGGCAAGTGATTTGGGGTCTTTTGAATCTCAGGAGTATGTCGCCGGGCCGATTCTACAAATTACCTTGATTACTCCACCTCCTCTGATGGATACGATTGTGACGCTAGATGTGAAAGAAAAAGAACCGGATTATTACTGGTGGTTGTTTGAAGGCTTTGTCTGCTCGGATATGGATTTGACGGAGTTCTATATCCGTACCACGAGTGAAAAAGATACTTTTAAACTGATTGCGAATGATCGTCAAGCGTTGTGTTATCAACAAAGTTATGACAAGGAACGCTATTGGTGCTATATCGAAAAACGTCCTTTGGGTTGGGAAACAGCGGTTAATGTGAAGTTTTGTGTAGGTGAGACCTGTAATAGTATCAGCCGCACGACGTTGCCTGAATCCAAGTGTAAAGATGCGGAGGCTCCTGCTGAGCCGGAGAAAATCGCCTGTACTACTTTTATCAACAAGGATAACTGCTCTGCGGCACCAGGTTGTACATGGGTTTGTTCTGGTGGCGTAGTATCAGCGGAGTTGTGTAAGTGCAAGGATTCGGCTATACCGTGAAGGAAAGCCGATCGAACTGCTGGGGAAGAATCTTGTAAGGGTTGGAAGGTTCATGAATTTTGTCGGTATCATGAGAATGGGATTTATCCTGAGCCTGCCTAACCATCAAATTGTAAGGGCGGGCTTTAATTAATGCGCTAATCTATCAGAGGTATGAAAAAACCTCCCTCAACGAATGCAGGAAAACTAATCCCGACTTGGAATATGCATAGTTTTTTTTATAAATCAAAAAACAATATAGTTTAGCGCTGGGCAGGTTTACAAGGTGGTGGATAGACCGGCGCAATTTATCAAACCTGCCCCTACGAAAACCATATCGCCGCATGAGATTATCATCAATCCTGTAAAGAACATACATACGCGATTTTCCCAGATCTGCAACCCATCAAATTGTGGGGCGGGTTTTAGTTAATACGTTAATCTATCAAAAGCCTGAAAAAACCGCCCTCAACCTAGGATGGAAACCTTTTCCAGCCTTGGGATGTGGCAAATGTATCTTTCTAAATCAGGCACCCACTTTGTTTGGCACGCGGGCAGGTTTACAAGGTAAGGGATAGATTGACTGGATTGATCAAACCTGCCCCCTAAAGGTGATGGATTTATTCTCTTGTTTCAATTAGTCAGGATTCGCCACCCAACAAGGGCGAACCCCAAAACAACAAGAAAACCGCTGACATAATCAACGGTTTCTACTTGGTGTCCCTGCTGGGATTCGAACCCAGGCTCCCGGCTTCGGAGGCCGATACTCTATCCAGCTGAGCTACAGGGACGGACTGAAAAATTTTACCATGATCTGCAGGGTGTGAACAGCCTGTAATGGCTTATTTATACGGGGAAGGTCAGGCTCGTGCGTTCAATGAGCACGTCTTCCTGGGAGATGCCCAGGGCTTCAACCACCTCATCCGGGCGGCCAGTGGCGCTGGGTTGCATGCTGAGTTCAGTGACTAAGACCAGCTTACCTGTTTCGGTTTTCTCTACTTGCAGGTCAAGCAGCAGGGGGCGCAGGTCATAGGATTTAGCGCGCCGTTCGCGCAGGAGGGTCGGCTGAGCCAACAATTGGCTTACTTTTTCTCTCAATTCATGCTCATCCACTTCATCCAGAAAATGGATCTGATAACGGGAAGAGAGCAGGGCTGCTTGCATGGCGGGCAATGTCATTTCTACTTCCTGCACGTTAACGATGGGCAATCCCGCCTGCGGGGTGATGATCAAGCGGGAGAGAACTTCCTCAACAGACATGTCTTCATCCAGCCAGAAATCCACCATTTCATAGATACTGATCATTCCCAGGGGTAAGGGAGCGGCTTGATTGATGCGGGGTTGGGGGTGAAAGCCCAGGGAATAACTGATCGGCAGGTTGGCTCGCCGCAGCCAGCGTTCCCACATTTTGTGGATATCCAGGTTGCTGGTGTAGCGGTTATCTTTGGTTTTGTGGTAGGTGATGCGGTAGCGTTTCATTCCGACACCTCTGCCGCGACTTCGGGGCATTTCCATTTATCGCCCGGGTATTGCGAGCGTAAGGCGGAGAACATGGGCAGCACGCCGCAGGCATAGCACTGCTGACGGCAATCTTCACGGTATTCGCCGCGCTGGCTGCGCTCATACTCTTCCCAAAGATGCGACTTTCGCACGCCGGTGTGAATATGATCCCAGGGGAAGACTTCGTTCTTGTCCCGTTCGCGGGAAGAATAGAAATAGGGGTCAATGCCCATCTCGGCAAAAGCGGCCTGCCAGAGGTCGAAATTGAAATATTCCTTCCATGCATCGAATTTGGCGCCATTCTTCCAGGCGATTTCTATCACATCCGCTACACGCCGGTCTCCACGGGAGAGCCACGCCTCTAGCAGGGTTTCTTTTTGGTTGCTCCAGTTCAATTTCAATCCGGAACCGGAGAGTTCTTTGCGCAGCAGATCCTGTTTCAGCTTGATCTGTTCGGCGGTATCACAGGCGGTCCATTGGAAAGGAGTCTGAGCCTTGGGAATGAATGTGCTGACCCCGGCTTTGATCATCACCCGTTTGCCGATGATGCGGCGTCCTTCATTACGTACGGCCTTGCAAAGGTCAACAATGGCTTGTACGTCCTCGATGGTTTCCATAGGTTGACCGATCATGAAATACAACTTGATCGTGGACCAGCCTCGGGTGAAGATATCACGCACGGTTTCCAAAAGCTGCTCGCTGGAGATATCCTTGTTGATGATGGCGCGCATGCGGTCGCTGGCGGCCTCAGGGGCAATAGTGAAGCCAGATTTGCGTGTAGTCTTTAGTTTTTCCAGCAGATCGATGGAGAGGCTTTCAATGCGCAATGAGGGCAGCGAGATGGTCAGGTTCTTTCCGGCAAATTTTTGACTGATAGTATCCACCAGTTCAACAATGTGGGTGTAATCTGAGGAGGATAAAGAGAGCAGGGAGACTTCTTCATAGCCGGTATTGGCCAGGGATGTCTCGATGGTGTGCATGATTTGCTCTACGCTCTTTTCACGCACGGGGCGATTTACCGCGCCGGCGTGACAGAAACGGCAGCCGCGGCTGCATCCACGCATGATCTCCACGGCGATGCGGTTATGTACCACATCCACGGAGGGCACGATGGGTTTGATCGGTCCGCCCGGCAGATCCGGGACGAAGCGTTTTTTGATGATCGAGGGGGCACTCTCATTCAACTTTTTTATGGCAAGGATTTTACCTTCTTCATCCAAGGTTGGCTCATAAAGTGAAGGGACATACACTCCCCACACGGTGGAGAGACGAAGCAGCAATTCTTCGCGGCTTTGACCGTTTTTTCTCCAGGTATTGAGCAGTTCCAAAATTTCATGAACCACTTCCTCACCGTCGCCAATCACGAAGGCATCCATGAAAGGTGCCATGGGCTCCGGGTTATATGCGGATTGCCCGCCGGCGATGATCAGCGGATGTTCTGCGGTGCGCTGGGAGGTGCGTAAAGGGATCTGAGCCAGATCCAGCATGTTCAGGGTATTGGTGTAGAGGGTCTCGTAGGGCAGGGAGAACCCAATTAAGTCGAAATTTGCCAGGGCGGTCTTGGATTCCAGGGAATACAACGGGATCTGATGTAAACGCATCAAGTCTTCCATGTCCGTCCAGGGAGCGAATGCGCGTTCGGCGAGGGTATCCTCGCGTTGGTTCAGGGTCTCATACAGAATGGAGATGCCGAGATTGGAGGTACCGATATCGTAAATATCAGGAAAAACCAGGGCAACATGGTTTGCCACGCTCCTCCAATCTTTTTTGATTTGATTGAGTTCCCCCCCCACATAACGACCGGGTTTCTGAATCTGATAAAGTTTTCGGTCGAGAAAGTCATCAATTCTTTTGGCTGCATCTACCATTAAGGTCTCCTGCGTCGATTTGCCCTAATTTTACCCTATAAGAGGAAAACGTGACGATTCGTGCGTGATAAAAGAAAGGCTGACTAAAACGTAGCCGCAATTCATGAATTGCCGCTACGTTTTAGACAGCCTCTGGTTATTGTCTTTGTGACTCAGGCTGTGCCTCTGTAAAACCCTCCGTCCACAGTCAACATGAGGCCGGTGATGTAGGAAGCTGCCGGAGAGGCTAAAAAGACCAGCGCGTTGGCAAATTCTTCGGGTTCTCCAAGGCGTTTCAAGGGGATTGCTGCACTTTGTTTCCGCAATTCTTCTTCCAGACTGCTGTTGTTTTGCTGGACGCGGTGACCCAATAACTCCTGCACCCGTTCAGTTTTGGTCCACCCGGGCATGATGGAATTAAAGCGAATGTTTTCTCCACCCAATTCTATGGCTAGGGTTTTGGTTAAAGCAGCCGTGGCGGCGCGCACACTGTTGGAGAGGATCAGGTTTTCAATGGGCTGTTTCACGGAAACGGAAGTGAGCGTCACCACACTGGGGGTGTCAGATTTTCTGAGCAGGGGCAGAGCTTCCCGGATCAAACGAACCTGGCTCATAAAGGACAGATTGATGGCGGATGTCCATTGTTCATCGGTAAAGGATTCAAAAGAACCAGAGGGCGGTCCGCCGGCATTACAAACCAGGATATCCAATTTGCCGAAGCGCTTGCGGATTTCTTCCATGATGGCGGAAACCGTACCTGGCAGGGTGATATCTCCTGCCATGGGAATTACCTCGGTTTTGGTGGCTTCCCTAATGAGTCGAGCGGCTTTTTCCAGTTTTATATCATCGCGGCTATTGATAAAAAGGATGGTGCCTTCTTTGGCAAACTGCATGGCGGCAGCATAGCCTAATCCTTTGCTTGCACCACTGACTAATACAATTTTCTTGGTTAATTTTAAGTCCATAAGATTCTCCTTGACTTCTAAAACAGGTCGATTTGTTGTTCCATCAAGCTTGCATCCGGCCAGTTGTCTTCTATAAACTGAACGATTTTGTGGAGTGTATTGGTAACCATTACGGCATCATTGCTGATGGTGGTGAATCCCAGCAGAGCGGATTGCCACACATCCTGAAAATCCACTTCCGCAGAGGATACATTAAACTGGTGCTGTGTCTTTGCCAGAATGGATTTTAGCACGCTTCTTTTCTCTTTCAGCGAGTGACAGTTTGGCAAGTATAACTTGATCAATAAACGACCGCAAATAACCATGGATTCCCTTTGTAAGAAAACGGGGCATACTTGCAAATCCCTGAGGCGGAGGGTACAATCTCGAGGGTAGAAATTTATTGTCAGGATTAACTATATGAAATTTACCCCCGAATATCAAGCTGCGTTGGATTATATTTATACGTTTGTCGATTTCAGTATGACCAAAGGGCAAGTGTTTACCTCAGAGACCTTTGATTTGACGCGCATGAAAGCACTGCTGGAAGGGCTGCAACACCCTGAGCTAAAATTTCCTGTGATTCATATCGCCGGCAGCAAAGGCAAAGGTTCCACTGCCGCCATGATCGCCTCCGTGCTGCAAACCTCGGGGTACTCGGTTGGGTTATATACTTCTCCGCACATGATTGATTTTAATGAACGTATTCAAATCAACGGCATTCCCATCCCTCATGTAGAATTTGTGAAACTGCTTGAAGAAACCAAACCCATGATCGAAGCCGTTGCACAGATCACCACCTTCGAAGTGATGACGGCCCTGGCTTTTCAGTATTTTGCGCAGCAAGCCGTGGACATCGCTGTGGTGGAGGTTGGGTTGGGTGGGCGCCTGGATGCTACCAACCTGGTAAAGCCGTTTCTGACCATCATCAGCTCCATTTCGCTGGATCACACCGCCATCCTGGGAGATACGCTGGAAAAAATCGCCACAGAGAAAGCTGGCATTATTAAACCCGGTGTACCGGTGGTGATTGCGCACCAAACCGGGCATGTTTTGGAGCATATCCAAGCCATTTGCAACGAACGCGGCAGCGAAGCCCTGTCCGTGGATGCTTTGGTCATAGCCAGGCCGTTGAAGGCAACCATTCATCTCCAATCTGTGCTTTACAAATTCCAACCTGGAATGCCCGGCAGGGAGCTAATCCATCCGGACGGCGAATTCGAACTTCACTTGCCTCTGGTTGGGGAACATCAAATAGAAAATGCCAGCACCGCGCTGGTGGCACTGGGCTGGTTGATGGCTAAAGGACTGCATATTACGCCTGAGAGCTTGAGCCAGGGATTTCAACAAACGAATTGGCCTGGCCGATTTGAGGTGATTTCCACCCAACCTACTGTGATTTTGGATTCTGCCCACAACCCGGATTCGGCCCAACGTTTGACTGCCACCATCCAGGAACTTCTGCCGGGGAAAAAGGTCAGCATGATTTTTGGAGCCTCCGAGGACAAGGATGTGATCGGGATGCTTACTGCGTTTCATGGTACGATTAACCACTTCATTTTCACCGAATCCATTCACCCTCGTGCAATGTCGGTTGAAGCGTTGGAAAAAATTGGACGAACTTTGGAATTGTCCTTTGAGTGCATTATCCCGCTTGAAAAAGCCGTTTTAAAGATCTGCTCAACACTGCCACAGGACGAAGTCTGTATCGCAACGGGTAGTGTTTTTATTGCCGCAGCGGTCAAAGAAGAATTTGCGACAAGCTGTACGAAGAATGATTATAAGGTATAGGACAAAACATGAAATTTGATGACTCATTCCCCTCGGATGCTGATGAGAGCAGGTTACCATCCATTTTGCAGCAGCGAACTGAAGAGTTGTACACCATTCCTAATTCCGAAGTGGATCAGGATGGGTTTATTATTGCTCCGGCTATTTTATTCCGGGAAGTGGTTGTATTTCCGCGCATGATCTCTCCGATATTTGTTGTGCCCGGTGAGAACCTTTTTGCCATTCAGGAAGCCCAACATAATTTTCAAACGGCCATTGGTCTGATTATTACTGATCCAAACGTTGAGAAACCCACCATTGATACGGTTCTCGCGGTAGGAATTGAGGTCGCAGTTGGTAGACTGCTGGGTATGCCGGATGGAAATAGCAGCGCATTGGTGCAGGGCCGCCGACGGGTTGAGATTGTGGAAGTGCTGGAAATGGATCCGTATTACCTGGTCAAAGCCCGGCCGATTGAAGATTCTTTGGAAACCGACCGTAATATGGATGCCATCATGCGCTCGGTCAAGGATTTGTTTGATCGCTGTGTACAGTACAATCGCAGCCTGCCTGATGAAGCTTATTTGTATTCGATGAATATTAACGAACCCGGCTGGCTGGCGGATATGGTCGCCACGGCGATTTCCTTGCCCTTTGAGGATCGATTAATTTTACTCTCTACGATTAATGTTGAAGAGCGCTTGAAACATGTCAATTGGCTGCTGGCCAAAGAATTGGATGTGCTCGAGTTGGAGAAAGAAATTCAAAACCGGGTGCAGAGTGAAGTGGACCGAGGTCAGCGCGAACATTATTTACGGGAACAATTACGGGCGATTCAAAAAGAATTGGGTGAAGAAGATGCCTGGATGAAAGAGATTAATGAGCTGCAGGTCAAAGTGAAGGCATTGAGCCTCACATCAGAAGCCCGAACTGCAGCGGAGCGAGAGCTGGAGCGGTTGTCCCAGGTTTCCAGTTATGCGCCGGAAGTAGGTATAATCCGCGCCTATTTGGATTGGATTATGACGTTGCCTTGGAAGAAAACCACCAAGGATAATCTGGATGTCGCTCATGCCAAGGAGATTCTGGACCGCGACCATCATGGATTGGATAAAGTCAAAGAAAGAATTTTGGAACATATTGCGGTTAAATCCCTGAAACCCAAAGAAGACCGGCAGCCTATTTTATGTTTTGTTGGCCCTCCTGGCACCGGGAAGACCTCCATTGGAAAATCCATCGCTGAGGCGATGAAGAAGAAATTTGTACGCCTATCGTTAGGCGGCGTCCGGGATGAGGCAGAAATCCGTGGACATCGGCGTACCTATATTGGAGCCATGCCAGGGCGCGTATTGCAAACGATCAAACGGGCAGAGTCAAAGAATCCGCTCTTTATGTTGGATGAAATAGATAAACTGGGGAATGATTATCGAGGCGACCCAGCCTCTGCCTTGTTGGAAGTGCTAGACCCGGAACAGAACAACACCTTCTCAGATCATTATCTGGAAATTCCATTTGATTTATCCAAGGTGATGTTTATCACGACTGCCAATCAATTGGGCACTATTCCACCAGCGTTGTTGGACCGCATGGAAATTGTTGAATTCTCCGGATATACCGAAGATGAGAAAATTGAGATAGCCAAGCACCATTTGATTTCCCGCCAATTGGGGCAAAATGGATTGGCTGAAGGCGAGATTCAATTTACAGAGCCATCCCTTTCCAAACTAATTCAGGAGTATACCTACGAAGCCGGGGTGCGTAACCTGGAACGCGAAATCGGAAATATCTGCCGTAAAGTAGCCAGAAAAAAGGCAGAAAAGAAAGCGGTGCCGCATCGCATTACACCGGAAGTTATTGAAAAGTATTTAGGCCCGCCTCAATTCTTCCAGACACTGGCTGAAATGGAAGACGAGATTGGTGTTGCCACTGCCATCGCCTGGACTGAGAACGGCGGCGATGTGATGCCGATTGAGGTGCTGGTTTATGAAGGCAAGGGCAATTTACAAATTACCGGTCAGATTGGCGATATCATGCAGGAATCCGCTCAGGCGGCTCTCTCCTATGTGAAGTTTGTTGCCGAAGATTTTGATATTGATCCAGGCAGGTTTGAAGCGATCGATATTCATTTGCATGTGCCGGAAGGTGCCATCCCCAAAGATGGGCCAAGTGCAGGTATTACCATCGCGACGGCCATTTTATCGGCTTTAACCCAACGGAAAGTGAAGAAGCAGATTGGCATGACCGGAGAGATCACATTGCGCGGGAAAATACTGCCCATTGGCGGGGTGAAAGAAAAACTCCTGGCCGCCCACCGCTGCGGAATGAAATCTGTTATTCTGCCGGAAAAGAATAAAAAAGATTTGATTGATGTGCCCAAGAAAATCTTAGCCGAGATGGAAGTCCTTTTCATGGCCCATGTGGATGATGTCTTTGAGTTCGCTTTGCTTGAACCCGAGATGGTTGAAGAAGAGAACGAAATTCCTGCAGAAAGCGGAAAAAGTGACGAACCAGCCGCAAATGAATAATTAACTAAAATTATAGAGGGGCAGTAAAAAACGTAGAGGTAATTCATAAATTGCCTCTACGTTTATTAATGCCTAACTTTATTGTTTAATTATTATGTTTAATGCATATCTTGACGCAGGGCTTCGATGCCGTTTCTAACTTGACCCAGTGATTTGGAAAGTTCATTTTCCAACTTGACCAGGGTGTCCAGGACATATGCATCAGCTTCGCGCTTGGTTTGTTCGCTTTCCAGGTTGGCCTGTAAAATCAGCTGATCACTTCTAGCCTTTGCGGCTTCAACGATTGCATCGCGGTCAATGACCTGTTCACTTTTTTCTTTTGCCAGCAGAAGCGTGCGATTACCTTCTTCCTGCGCTTGCGCTAAAATCCGATCCCTTTGCGCCAATAACTGCTGTGCTTTGCGAATGGCCTCCGGAATGGAAACACGCATTTGATCGATGATATCCAGCATCCGGTCTTCATTCACAACTACACTATGGGTAAAAGGAACTGAACGACTTTCGTTAAACAGTTCCTCTAAACGATCGACTAGATGCAATATGTCCATTTATCCTCCCGCAGGTCCCTATCCTTTCATTAATGCTTGTTAAACATATTACTATAAAATATACACTATTTTAACTGCTAACGCTAATCGCGTAAGGATGTCATTGAGTTATTTTTTAAATTTTCATCCATACCGGAATATCGGCTCATCAATGCTGTTGCGACAAAAGGGGGAACCATGGATCGAATATCACCATTTAGAGATGCAATTTCTCTCACTGTTGTTGAAGAAAGAAACATGTGATCTTCACTGGTGATCAAGGGGACGGTTTCCACATCCGGGGCCAGACGGTGATTTGCCAAAGCCATACGAAATTCATGCTCGAAATCGGAAAAAACGCGCAACCCTCGGACAATTACCTGGGATTCGATTTTTCTACAAAATTCAACTGTCAAGCCTGAGTAGCCCATCACCACAATTTTTGGATTATCTGCAAACGCTTTTTGAACCAAATTGATGCGTTCGGTGGGATTAAATAAGGCATTTTTTAAAGGTTTGTCATAAACGGCAACTACTAATTCGTCAAACAAACGGGAAGCCCGGGTGGCGATATCAATATGTCCATAATGAATAGGATCAAAGGACCCTGGAAAAACTGCTCGTACCATTAACTAATGTCTCCTTTTCCGTCCTGCCAAAAGAGATGACAGATTTTGTTCAATTCTTTGTGTTGGGGTAATGACAGATCCGGGTCCTGTTCAAACACTTTCTTGGCAAGATTACGTGCTTTTTCAATCAGGCGCACATCGGTGATATCCCCAAATTTTAAATCCGAAAAACCGGATTGGCGGGTGCCAAGAAACGCACCGGGGCCGCGCTGCTGTAAATCTTTCTCGGCGAGGATAAAGCCGTCATTGCTTTCGGCCATGGCTTTCAGACGCTCATTTTCCATAGCATCATCTGTTTCAGGGATGAGCAGACAGAAGGATTGTTGATCGCCACGTCCGACCCGACCGCGGAACTGATGTAATTGTGCCAGTCCAAAGCGATTGGCACCTTCAACCAGCATGACGGTTGCGTTGGGAACATCCACGCCTACTTCAACCACCGAAGTGGAAATGAGAATATCGATTTCGCCGCGGTTAAAGGACTGCATGACCTCGTCTTTTTCCGATGGTTTCATGCGTCCATGCAACAAACCCAGACGGAAATTGGAGAAAACTTCATGCTGGAGTTTTTCAAATTCATCCACTGCGGCTTTATTTTCCTGGGTGTCATCCGTGCTTTCCACCAGGGGATAGATAATAAAGGCTTGTTTTCCCTCGCGGGCATGTTTGATAATGAATTGGTGTCCGCGATTTCTTTCCAGAGGTGAGAGAATGAAGGTTTCAATGGGCTGCCGTCCGGCAGGCATTTCATCCATAACCGAAAGATCCAGATCGCCGTAAACCGTCAAAGCCAGGGAACGGGGAATGGGGGTGGCAGTCATCACCAACAAGTGGGGATTGTGGCCTTTTTCCCGCAAAATGGCGCGCTGCTGTACACCAAAACGGTGCTGTTCATCAACCACAACAAATTGAAGATTCTGGAATTTCACTGGATCTTCCAACAAAGCGTGAGTCCCGATGAGGATTTTTATGGTGCCGTTTTCCAAATTCTCGGCCAGGAGTTGACGATCCTTTTCAGGGGTGCTGCCAATGAGAAGGGCAACTTGTTCCGGCTCCAATACCCCGTTGGGGTTTTCGTCGCTTTTAACCAATAGGCGGGTGATACTGCGATAGTGCTGTTCAGCAAGAATACTGGTCGGTGCCATAATAGCTGATTGCACGTTATTTTCCACGAAGATCATGGCTGCCAAAAATGCCACAATGGTTTTACCAGAGCCAACATCACCCTGGATCAGACGGTTCATCGGATGTCCGCTCTTCAAGTCATCCAAAATGTCCTGAATAGCTTTTTTCTGGGCATTGGTCAGTTGATATGGCAAGAATTCCGAGACCTGCTCAAGCCATTCATCAGGAACAGCATAGATGGCTGATTCCAAAGCCTGCCAATTTCTCTTTTGACTGAGAACGCCCAATTGCATCAGGAAGACTTCATCAAAGGCCAAACGGTATTTGGCTTCATGCAGGCGGTCCATCGAATCCGGGAAGTGAACCTGGACAAGGGCTTCCTGAAGTGGGTAAACCTCAGCTTCCTGTCGTATTTGTTGGGGAATGTGGTCAAAAACGCGCGGAGCCCAATACATCACGGTTTGATGCATGACCCGGCGAATCCATTTTTGAGTGATTTTGTCCGTCAGGGGATAAATTGGGACGATGCGGTTGGTGTGTAAATGTTCCTGTTCCAAAAGTTCACAATCCGGGTTGCTGATCATTAGCCTGCCCAGATACATATCCAGTTTTCCGGAAATGACCAATTGGATCCCTGCAGGGAAGTTCTTTTCAATCCAGGGTTGGTTGAACCAGGTCAGGCGCAGGAAACCTGTGCCGTCGGTAACCACCGCTTCCGTGAGTTTCATCTGACCGCCGCGGATGGGGCGGGTGGTGATGGAATGCACAGCGGCAATCACCGTAACTTCATCCTGATAGGCCAAACGGTTTATGGTTTTGAGTTCACTATAATCATCGTATCGGCGGGGGATGTAATAGAGCAAATCACCCAAGGTATATAGATCTATTTTCTTGAGAGCCTGGAAATATCGGCTGCCAACACCTTGAATGACACTCAATGGTGCATTCAATCCCGTATTGGGCTCCACATTGAGAATGGAAACCGTTTGATTAGGAGCCAGATTCGGTCTTGGAGCTGCCTTTTTGTAAGGTTCGCTAATGGGTTTGGAAACCTGGGGCTGGGTAGGTGGGGATATGGGTCTCGCTTGGGGTCTTGCCTGATGGCTCGCCTGAGGTGTTGGTGTCCCAGGTTGCTGGGTCAGCAGATCCAGAAGGGTATTTAATAAAGTTTCCCTGTATTCAACATCCAGTGACGAGTATTGAATCAGTTTCTCTTTAACGCTGGTAATAAAATCCTCACTCAAGGATTCTGAATGAGCTTCTTTTTCCCAAGAAGGTAGGATTTTATCCAGTCCACCGACAACGGCTCGGTTGTCATATTTGCGTTCAATTTCAAGTTTAAAAAACTTTTTTAATTTTTCAATGGAAGATGACATAGCCTAATTTTACCGCATTCTCATAAAGAGCGATATTATCCTATCGGGATTTTTTTTATTGCTTATTTTTCAATCAATGCTCAGATTCGATGACGATTAACCCCATACTATTGGGTCCCAATAAGGTTGCTAAGGGTAAATTAATGGCATGTTCGGTGAAAGGGGTATGGGGATAGACTTCCTGGACGAATTCTCGTAACATGCGGGCTTCAGCTTGATTGGGAGGCGAACTTTGTACCAAGGCGATATGTTGTAGTTCAATAAACTCTTCAATAAATTCTTGAAAATATAAGGCACTTTGTCGATGGGATTTCACTTTCTCAAGTGGGGTTAGTACCCCGTCTTCCAGAGAAAAAAGTGGAAAGAGCTCCAACATTTCTGTGATGGTGGATTGAGTGAAATCGACAAATCCATTGGATTCGAGGTAAGACAGGCCAGGTACGCTGAGCACAGTGTAAGTGTGTTTGACCAAATTCCGCGCCATGCGGTCCACTTCCCCTGAATTGGCTCCATTATGAATGGCTTCAGCAATCGATTGAACCAAAATTCCCAAACCGACAGATGTGGTTTGGGAATCGATCAATTGAATATTGACGCTGTTTCTCAGTGCGTCTGCGGCTGTTTTTGCGTTACGAAAGCAGTCATTGATGCTTGAAGATAGGAACACACCGAGAATCTCATTGTAATTTTTACTCAGATTGACATAAGAATTATGAAAATCCTGAACGGTTGGCGGCAGTAAATGTGGTTTTAATGTCTCATTTGCTGTTGCGGGTAAGGCAGTAGTTTTTATCGAATTGCCATTATTGTTAAGTTCCCCATAGACCGAAATGCCCAGGTCAATCACATTAATAATTTCCATCCCTGGAAATGAAGGCCGTGGGAATTGTGCCGAATTGTCAGTGAGGATACAAATTGAACTCATAATTTTACTATTCGATCGCAATGATGAATTGATAATGGGGTTGGCCGCCTTCATGCAGTTCAATTTCGTGGGAGGGATATTGCAGGCGAATTTGATCTACAATTTTATTCACTTCTGTTTTTGTAATGTTATTCCCATAGAAAAGGGTGATTCGCTCCCGGTCACTGGTTTCGGCAATTTCCAATAATTTCAGGCAGGCATCCAGCAAGGTTTTGCTGGAGTCAACCAATTTGCCATTGAGTAAGGCGATACATTCACCTTCATGCACCTGAACGCCATTGATATCGACGGTGCGGGTGGCAATGGTAATTTCGCCGGTTTCAACTTCGTTCAGTGAATCCTGCATCTCTTCCACAATTTTGGTAAAATCCCCATCCGGGACAAGGCGCAGCATGGCATTTAAGCCTTGGGGAATATTGGTTGTTGGAATTACGGCTACGTTTTTAACGGTCATTTTGGCAGCAGCCTGGGCGGCCATGAGGATGTTTTTATTGTTAGGCAGAATGATGACTTTATCGGTAGGCAGATTTTCAAAGGCACTCAGAATATCTTTGGTGCTGGGATTCATTGTTTGGCCGCCTTCTGTGATGGCGGCAACACCCAGACTGCCAAAAATTCGTGAGATTCCGGGTCCTGGCGAGATGGCAACCACAGCAATTTCGCCGGGTTCAATGGCAGCCAGATTCAGTTTCTTATGGCCGGCATTGGATTTTTTCTCATCTTCCATCTGGGCAATCAAATTTTCAATATATACTTTTTGAACGACGCCCTGATCCATGGTGCAATCGATGGGTTTATATCGATTTTCCAACGGAACATGGATATGCATGCGATACATGCCGTCGCCTTCACCAACCTGAATGGAAGTACCAATCTCGGTCAGGAGAGTGTAGTAATTTTCCAAATTGAAGGACTGATCCGGTCTGAAATCAATCACTACTTCATAATCCTGTCCGGGTTCTATGGTTTCCATGGCATCATCCAAATTCATAGCAGAAAGAGGTTGAACGGTAAATTCAGCAGTTTCCAATGATTGGTTATTGATAAAACGAAGCATACCTTCCAGGATAAAGAACAGCCCTTTTCCGCCAGAATCAACCACACCAGCTTTTTTAAGGATGGGCAACAATTCAGGAGTGTTTTTAACAGATACGTCCGCTGCTTCAACGGCGATAGTCAGGAGTTCCGTGAGCGTTTTTACATTCGGGGCTTCTTGACTGACTTTGCTGGCGAGATCTTTTGCGACAGTCAGGATCGTGCCCTCAACAGGCCGAACAACCCCTTTATAGGCCGTCTTACTGGCTTCTTCAAAGGCTTTGGCTAATAAGGGTACATCCATGGTATCCAAATTATCCAGCGCTCTGGCAAAACCTCTCCAAAGTTGGGAGAGAATTACACCGGAGTTACCTCTGGCGCCGATCAAGGCACCCTGGGCAACATTGTGGGCAATCTTACCAATATTATTCTCACCCGAAGCGGCGATTTCATCATATGCCGCTTGCATTGTAAGGAGCATATTTGTTCCGGTATCCCCATCAGGAACAGGAAAGACGTTTAAGGCATTTACATTGGCATGATTTGTTTTTAGCCATGTCATACCAGCGACAACCAGTTCTTTAAATCTCTGGCCATCAATTTGAGTTGGGCCAGAGTTGACCTTATTGAGTTGGGGATCTTGATTTTTCAAATCACTAGACATAGTGCTCCTACTACTTGATTTGGTAATTAAAACCAAAAATGTATAAGAATAAATTTTTTAATATAAATAAATTGAATCAATCAGGATCACTGATCCGTAAACCACGAACATTAACATTGACTTGAGCGACCGGGATACCAAGTATTTTTTCAACTTGATATCGAATCTGATCCGCGATACTTTCAGCTACTATAGTAATACGCGTGCCATATTCAACAATAATATACAAATTGATTCTGATTTCTTGTCCGTCATATTGTACATCCACACCAAGGGAAGGGTCTTTCACCAGAACCTGGGCTAAACCTTCAGCCAGGTTTTTAGCTGCTAATCCAACAACGCCGTAGGATTCCAAAGCCGAATGATAAGCAATGGCGGCGATTGCTCGATGGGAGACGGATATCTTTCCTAGTAAATTTGATCCTTCGTTCATATTTATTAACCCTTTTATCTGATGAGCTGTCTTGAGTTTCAAATCAGTTTATGGTAGAATTTTCTCGATACGTTAACTATCTCTGGTAGTAATTATATTACGGAAAGGAAAAATGTGATGGCTAAGTGCGAAGCGTGTGGCAAAGGTACTACATTTGGTCATAATCGGAGCTTCTCCCAACGGGCGACGAATCGAGCCTTCAAACCAAATTTACAAAAAGTATCTGTTTTCGAGAACGGCAAGAAGGTAAGAAAAGTTTTATGCGCAAAATGCATTCGAACGATGGTGAAGGGTTCATAAACGATTATCCTCTTTAAATCCTTAGTCAATCAGAAATTGCGGCAGTGATGTCGCGATTTTTGTTTAAGCTTATTGCTTGGCGAAGATCTTGCATGCCGGTCAGAATTCCCTTGGGATGGCCAAAAATAGCTGTGGCAGCCACAAACACATTAGCGCCGGCAAGATGTGCTTCGGGTAAGGTTTGGGGATTAATTCCGCCGTCAACCTGAAGATCAATAGCCGGATTGAATTTCTCGATCATCCTGCGCACGGTTTTTACTTTCGATAGCATCTCCGGCATGAAAGTTTGGCCGGAAAATCCCGGGTTGACAGTCATGATCAGAATGAGATCAACAAAGGGTAAAACGCTCTCAATAGCTGAAGCGGGGGTACTCGGATTTAACACTACACCTGGATGAACCCCTGCATCCCGGATAACTTGAAGTGTTCTGACTAGATTGGGGTTGTTTTCAATGTGCAGGCTGAGCCGGGATGCGCCGGCTTCCATGAAAGATTGCACGTGATTTTCCGGGTTGCATATCATTAAGTGAACGTCCAGGGGCATGGATGTGATGCGTCGACATGTCTGAACTATGAAGGGCCCCATAGATATATTCGGTACAAAAAGCCCGTCCATGACATCAATATGCAGCCAATCACAGCCAGCCTGTTCGATTTGCGTGATTTGATCAGCCAGCTTGGCAAAATCCGCGGATAAAATGGAGGCGGAAATTTTTGTTGAATTCATGCATTGCATCCTGTAGTAGATTTTAGAATACGGTTTTAATTCGTAGCCAGATAAATAACCAGAAAGGGATTAACCCACCCGTAAGCAGGAGCGCAAACAAACCCAGCAGGATGGTCAGCCAATCAATGGGTGGAGAGGGTTGATCCTCATTCTCTGCTGATATTAACCCCCCAAAGGCTGAATCGATCCTGTTTTTTGCGCCAAAATTGGAATTTCTTGGAGCAACCCACTTTTCGGCTTGTGGAACAACCGGCGGGGAAGGTTTTATTATCTCGGGTTTCTGATTTGGGAAGGCATTTGGAGTAGGCGTGTCGGACAATGTTTGAGCCGGGATAGATGGGTAGCCTGCCGATGCAGCGACGGTCTCTTTTTCAAGCAATGCGGTTAAAATTCTAGCAAGTTGGTCAGCAGTGCGATACCGTGCCGAAGGTTCTTTGGCGAGCACTTTTAAAACAATTAGATCCAATTCAATGGGAATCGCCGAATTGTATGCCCTGGGATGAGGAGGCGTGTCCTCGCGATGCATGCGGGCTAGTTCAGATGAATCCGTACTGATAAAGGGTAATTTACCGGTGAGTAATTCAAACAGGATCACCCCCAGGGCATAGACATCGGAAGCCATGGTGGGAGGGTAGCCAGCTGCTTGTTCGGGAGAGAAGTATTGGGGAGAGCCCCAAACCACCTGGTGTCTCTCATCGGGAGAGATGGTGGAGAGAGCACGGGCAATGCCAAAATCGGTGATCTTAACCCGTCCGGATTCCGTCACCAGGATATTCTGAGGTTTTAAGTCGCAATGGATGATTCCAGCGCGATGCGCATAGCCAATACTGGAGGCGGATTGGATGAGATAAGGCAGTGCCTGGAGGATGGACATGGGGCTTTGCTGCTTGATGATGGTTTTTAGGGTTGTGCCATGCACGTATTCCATGACCATAAACAAGCGATCTTGATCAATACCAAAATCGTAAACGGTTACGATATTTTTATGGGATAAATTGGCAGCAGATTTGGCTTCTGTTCGGAATTGTTCGACAAAATTATAGTCTTTGGATAATTCAAGCTTGAGGATTTTTATGGCTACCGTGCGTTCCAACAGGGTATCAAAGCCCTTATAAACAATAGCCATTCCACCGGCACCGATTGCTTGCTGGAGTTGATATCGATTATTCAGCCAAATTGTTGAATCTTGCATAGTTTGCGTCATATGTTGGTATGATTATAACATACGGATTTCATCAATTTAAAATTAAAAATCGATCCTTGTTTTCCATTATAATAGGAAAGAAAACTTTAGAAGTTAGGACAATTGTGAACCCTGATATGCAGCACACTGGAAATCGTCGAAAAGTATTACTTGGCAGCATTCTGATTTCAATTGGCCTATGTTTGGGTATTGGATTCACTTTTACCTTACTTGGTTCAGCAGGCAGGGGGGATGACGGAGAAAAACCTGCCAAGCTTGGTCTTGTTCCATATATCGCTCCAACCAGCACATTAGCGATTACAGAAACACCATTGCTCCCAACCGCGGAGAATATCGATGGAATTCAAGTAGGATCGGTTGTTCAAATCTTCGGGACGGAAGGTGCCGGTTTAAAACTGCGCAGCAATGCAAGTGTTTCGGCAGGACAGGTATTTGTTGCGCTGGATTCCGAAGTTTACGAAGTTACCGGCGGGCCGGTTATGGCTGATGGTTATATCTGGTGGCAATTAGCTTCACCATACGATGAGCTGCGCAGCGGTTGGGCTGTTTCACAATATTTGGTCACCATTCAATGAAAAATCAATAAGTGGAAGGTACCTTTGAACCCATTAAAAATTAATGCACAAAAAAAAGAGAACCTGCTAAGGGTTGAGTGGGTAGATGGGCATGTGAGCTCGTATCCTTTTGTCCTCTTACGCGCAGCCTGTCCTTGTGCAGAATGCCGTGGTGGGCACGACAACATGCATTCTGAGCCTACGCCTGATATGTTTGAGATGCAACTGCCAGAGACGCCCGCCATTCACCTGGAGAATTTATCGCTGGTTGGCAGTTATGGCATAAGTATCTTGTGGCAGGACGGACATCAGAATGGTATTTATCATTGGCATTATTTAAGATTGTTGTGTCCTTGTGAAACCTGTACGTTAGATAGGGAAAACAAATTGCAAATATAAATTTGCAAGCTTATAATAAAGCATCGGAAGTTCGGCAAGGAGGGAAGTCTGAGTAAGTCTAGCGCTGTTCAAGATAAAGGCGACAAAAAAACCCAGGAAAATCAACTTACCCCTGGAGCAATATTAATTGATCGCTATCTGATTCATGATGTCATTGGCGTAGGCGGCATGGGTTCTGTTTACCTTGCCCGAGATTTGCATTTCAAAAATGTAGAGAAACTGGTCGCCGTTAAGGAAATGATCAACCAGGCACCAGATCCCTTAATCCGCCAGACGATTGTGGAGAATTTTGAACGGGAAGCCAATATTCTGGTTACCCTTACCCATCCTTCTATTCCGGATATTTTTGATTATTTTACCCATGAGCAGCGTTCCTACCTGGTATTGGAATATATCCAAGGGCGGGATATGGAAAAAATTCTCAATGATGCCAAAGGATTTTTACCCGAAGATCAAATCCTTGCCTGGTCTTTGGAATTATGTGATGTACTTGATTATTTGCATAACCATACCCCCGAGCCGATTATCTTCCGCGATATCAAACCATCCAACATCATGATCAACCAAGCCAATCATTTGATCCTGGTCGATTTTGGTATAGCTAAAGTGTTCCGTGCCGGGCAAAAAGGGACCATGATTGGAACGGAAGGTTATTCTCCACCAGAACAATATCGGGGAGAATCCTCGCCGCCCGGAGATGTCTACGCTTTTGGGGCAACCCTTCATCATTTATTGACTTTAATTGATCCGCGCATGGAAACACCCTTCACGTTTTCAGAGCGGCCTATTCGGAAAATTAATCCCAGTGTATCCATTGAACTTGAGGCAGTCGTCAATACTGCTTTGCAATATAATCCACAAGATCGCTTCCCTAGCGCCCGGGCGATGAAAGAAGCTCTCATTATGGTGGCCAGAAAGACGGGCGCGTTAAATTCCGCTTCACTGCGCAGTGCACCATTCTCCAGTGAGCAGGGAATTAAACCCTTATGGGTTTTTGAATGTGAAGATGAAATTCGTGGGACGCCTATATATGATCGGGGTGTAGTTTATATTGGAGCTTATGACCATAATATTTATGCCGTGGATGCCAGCAATGGCAGCTTTTTATGGAAATATCCGACCGATGGCGGCATTGTTGGCAGGCCTTTGTTATTTGATGGCATGGTTTACATCGGTTCTGAGGATGGGAATTTATATGCCATTTCTGCCAGAACCGGTAAGTTAACCTGGAAATATGCCACAAAGTCACCAATCCGCAGTTCGCCGCAATGTACGGAAGGCCATATCCTGATTGGTTCCGATGATGGATTTTTGCATGCCGTCAACCTGAATACAGCCAACGCGACCTGGAAGTTTGATGCTGGGGATGCAGTACGTTCAACACCATTTTTTACCCGTGAATATATCTATTTAGGTTGTGAAAGTGGTGAGTTTTTCTGTATGGATTTCCGTGGCCAAATTCGTTGGCGATATCGTTCCAAACGGGCGGTAACCTCTTCCCCTGTGGTAGCGGATGGTTTAGTTTTCTTTGGTTCAGTGGATTCCTCCTTTTATGCTCTGGATGCGAAATCAGGCTGGTCTATCTGGCGATTTCGTATGGGGAAGGGGTCTGTCTCCAACCCCTGCGTATTTGATCATATGGTTTATTTTGGCTCTGCGGATGGAAACATCTATTGTGTGGATACAGCCAATGCGAGAGAAATTTGGCGCTTCCGCACAGAACATCAAGTCAGTGGTTCGCCAGTGGTCCATAAAGAATCGCTCTATTGCGGCTCTGCAGATGGTTACTTGTATTGTATCGAGTCTAAAACGGGACGATTAAAGTGGAAATATCTGACCAATGGTCCCATTACCGGGACGCCGGTTATTTCAAACGATGTGATTTATTTTGGATCATTCGACCATAATTTATATGCATTATTGGCTTAAGTCCACAGCCGATAATTGTGAGAGGAAAGACGACAGTGTTTCAATTAATGAATAAAATATTTCGTAGAGGTCAGTCCTCATCCATAGAAGTCAAGACGGTCCCTTTAACGGAAGACCTAAATCACTCCGGCAAAAAGAATGACATGTTTATGCCTCCGCAATTAAGTGTTGGGAGTGCGCAGTCAATTGGTAAACAACGAGATCATAATGAAGATGCCCTATTCTGTTTGAACATAATGAAATCCGATGAAAAATCCGATACTCCTTTCGGGATTTTCATTGTTGCGGATGGCATGGGTGGTCATCAACATGGCGAAGTTGCCAGCAGTTCTGCTATGCGGGCAATGTCTGAATATTTGATCAAAAAGATTTACTCCCCTCTAATGGGTACACGACCAGAAGCTTTGGATGAACCTCTACAAGAGATTATGGAATACGGTATCAATGAAGCCCAGCAGGCAGTTTTAAGAAATGCTCCAGGTGGGGGCACAACCATCACTGCTGCGATTATCATCGATGAACAACTAACCATTGCTCATGTCGGGGATAGCCGGGCGTATTTGATGACACCTGGCGGACAAATGAAAGCCATATCGCAGGATCATTCCCTGGTACAGCGTTTAATCGATTTGGGTCAATTGACAGAGGAAGAAGCCGCAGTGCATCCTCAGCGAAACGTCCTTTATCGTGCATTGGGACAGATGGAACCTTTCCATCCGGATGTACGAACCTTTACCTTTCCAAACAATGGTATTTTGTTATTATGCAGCGACGGCCTTTGGGGTGTCGTCTCTGAAGCTACAATCTTTGATCTCGTGATGCAAAATGAGAATCCAACTACCGCGTGTAGAAAATTAGTGGATGCTGCGAATGATGCTGGTGGCCCAGATAATATTAGCGTTATTATCGTCAAGCGAGTTAAGTAATACTAGGTTTGTGTTTATTTGGTACAGGGTATGGGTATTGTAGCGGATTATTACGCTTTATTAAATTTGCCGCAGGATGCATCCAACGAAGAGGTTCGGGATGCATATTTTAAGGCTGCAAGAAGGTACCATCCCGATGCAAATCCGGATCCTTTGGTTCGTGAAAGATTCATCCAAATTCAGCAAGCGTATGAAATTCTTTCTAATCCGCGACAACGCTCAAAATATGATTTGGCACTGGTAGAAAGTTTTATCCTTCCGGATATATCCATTGATGTCAAGAATTCAAGATCCATCATACCCAGATTCAATGAAGAGCAGCTTTTTTACTCTTTAATAGAAATTCGCTGTGCATCAAAATTTGAGGTAACAAAAAGAGCTCCGTTTTTCTTATGCCTGGTGATTGATACATCCACTTCGATGAGCGGAAAACGCCTTGAGATGGTAAAAGCCAATCTCATCAATGTCATGGCGGAATTAAACCCGGATGATAAAATTTGCCTGATCTCTTTCAATGATCGAGCCGAAATACTCCTTGAACCGATCCAAAAGTCGGATGTATTAAATTTAGATCAGTATGTACATCTTCTATCCCCCAAAGGGGGAACCGAACTTTATCAAGGGCTCTTGAAAGGGTTTCGCACCATTCTTGAAAATGGAAAATCTTATATTTCCAGACATATCATCCTGATGACAGATGGACATACCTATGGGGATGAGCAGGCTTCCATCGCACTCTCCAAGGAAGCAGAAGATCATGGTGTTGTGATCAATGCGTTTGGATTTGGAGATGAATGGAATGATAAATTTCTGGACGAGATTACCTCCAATACGGGGGGGAATGCAACCTATGTTCGTCATTCCGATGATTTAAAAAAATATCTTGAACAAAAAGTTCAAGTATATGGTAAATTGTATGCAAATAAGATTATTTATCAATTTTATAAAGATCCCGTTGTTGAATTGAGGTATGCCTTCAGGATTCACCCGGATATTACACCTTTATCCTGTTCGGATGGTTTACATTTTGGTAATTTGCAATATAATGGTAATTTGAAGGTGTTTCTTGAATATGCGATAAGACCATTGGATAGTGAAAAGAAAAGCCTTAGGATATCCAGTGGACGTCTCAAAATGAACATTGCAAATGTAGAGCAAGAAGCGGAAATGTTCCTGAAAATTAATCTCGGCGTGTCAGAAAAAAGAGTATCAGAGGCACCACCCGCCTCCATTGTCGATGCAATGTCCAAATTGATGCTCTATCGAATGCAAGAGAAAGCGAGAGAGGAAATTAAAAACGGTCAAATTTCGGAAGGCACAAAACATTTACAGCATCTGGCGACCCATTTATTATCTCAAGGCAATCGAGAGCTTGCACGAGCCGTATTGTTAGAAGCAGACCATATCAACAAAAACAAGAGTTTTAGTGAGGAAGGCGACAAACGAATCAAATATGCCACCCGATCCTTGCTACTGCCATCAAGTTTGGAGTAAAATAAAATTATGACACTATGTCCCAATTGCCATCATAGAGAAATAGCAGGTGCACTCTTTTGTTCAGAATGCGGTGCACAATTGGTTTCGGCTTCAGAGCATTATACGACGCAAAATCTACAAAACGGAACCGCTGATATATACGAAGAGATGGATCAACAAGAGCCGCGAAAAACGGACAAGCCATCTGATCTATTTGTCAGCAGTATCGAAGGTGGAATTTCGTTACAGATGCTAGATACCGGCCAGATTTTGCAATTGGCAGATCGTAAAGATTTTACACTTGGCCGTATTGCAGAGGGGCAGCCAATTTTGCCGGATGTCGATCTGTCGCAGTATGATGCGTACACCCTGGGTGTATCGCGTCTACATGCTGCCTTGAAAATTATTGATCGCAGGGTATTTATCTCCGATCTTGGTTCGTCAAATGGAACCCGTATCAATAATAAAAAGCTGGAATCACAGACAGATTTCCCCTTAAAACACGGGGACGTTATTGCACTGGGTAAGTTAAAAATAAAATTACAGCTTCACAAATAGCAGGAAGCCATGCCGAAAGTAATCCTACATATTAACAACGAAGACCCAGTGATTGGTGACATTGATGAGTTACCTTCAGAACAAGCCAACGTAATCCTCGTAAAGAATCCAACCAAGAAAGATGGAAAAGATTTGCATTATCTCGAGCCCAATGTTACGAATGTTATTTGGCCGATGTATCGCATTAATTTTATTGAAGTCCTTTCCACAGATACGGAAGACGAAATCATCTCTTTTGTCCGCGAATAGGTGAATATAAATGGATGAACAGTTCAAAAATCGAGTCATTCTCGTTGTTGATGATGAAGAACGAATGGCGCGGTTTATTCGTTTAAATTTAGAGCATGACGGGTTCCAGGTCATCGAAGCCTATAATGGTATGGATGCCATTCAGCAAATTCGGGAGAAAATGCCTGAACTGGTTTTACTGGATGTTATGCTGCCGGATATTGATGGCTTTGAAGTCTTGAAAATGGTGCGGGAAGTCAGTGCCATCCCTGTGATTATGCTGACCGCCAAGGGTGAAGAAGACGACAGAGTACGCGGCCTTGAATTGGGCGCGGATGACTACATCACCAAACCATTTTCTCCGAGGGAAATGGTAAGCAGGATACGGGCTGTTTTACGCCGCAATGAGGCTGCTGCAGCTACGGTTCACACCCATGGGCTTATTCAGGTGGACGACCATTTGAAATTGGACTTTAGCCGCCGGGAAGTGTGGGTGGCTGGGGAATTGGTAAAATTACGTCCAACGGAATACCGTTTGTTGTATCATCTGGTCCAAAATGCGGGTTGGGTGATGACCTATGATCAATTACTCTCCAAAGTCTGGGGATATGAATACCGGGATGAGCCACACTATGTACGTTTGTACATCAATTACTTGCGCCAGAAACTGGAAGAAGACCCGGCAAATCCGAAATACATTTTAACTGAACGTGGGGTTGGATATCGCTTCGTGGATCTTTCACGGGCTTAACAAATTTGTTGATACAAGATTAATAAAACGTTTGTAGAATTTAGATGCAAACGTTTTATACTTTAAAGGATCAAGGATGAATGAGGTGTACTATGCCAATGTATCGTTTTATATGTCAGGAATGTAAAGAAACCTTTGAACAACGCCTGTCTGTGACGGAGTTAGATGATAAATGCGTTCAATGTCCACGTGGGCACCAAAATGTACAGCGTCTGTTCAACGCTCCTACAATCATATTTAAAGGTAGTGGATGGTACAGCAAGGATCATGCAAAAAGTGGAAAGTGACAGGGCTAAACTTGTAATTAAACTATTTGTTGGTAAAATGAAATTTGATGGTTTGGCGATTTAATAGGATAGGAGATTTTATGATAAACGAACCGATTAATGTTACGGATGATGCATTCGAAAAGGTAGTGCTGCAATCCACAGTTCCTGTGGTTGTTGATTTTTGGGCACCCTGGTGTGGACCCTGCAAAATGGTGGCTCCAATCCTGGATAAAATTGCCAAAGAAATGGCTGGTAAATTGGTGGTTGCCAAGGTGAATACCGACGAAAACCAGCAATGGGCTGGCCAATATGGTGTACAGGGAATTCCAACCATGTTGTTTGTTTCTGGCGGGAAGATTGTTCATCGTCAGACAGGTGCATTGCCCGAGACCATGTTGCGGGATGTTATCAGCCAGTTCCTTGAGGTTTCAGCACAAAGTTAAAGTATATTGAGTGGTAATCTAGAAGATAATTTGTTTTCTATACACTGATTATACTGTTTGAAAAGTTAGATTTATTGCATGTAGGGGCGACCGGCCGGTCGCCCCTACTTTTCGGATATCAACTCTTTTTCATCTTTTCATTGATTATTGTTCCCTTTCCCGAATAATGTTTGCACCCAACAATTTTAATTTTTGATCCACATCCTCGTAACCCCGGTCAATTTGGCCGATATTGCGAATGACGGAGGTGCCTTTCGCAGATAATGCTGCCAATAACAAGGCCATGCCCGCACGGATATCCGGACTTTCCATTTTCTCTGCATTTAATCGGGTGGGACCTTGAACGATGCAGCGATGAGGATCACAGAGGACAATGTGAGCTCCCATGGAGGCTAATTTGTCGGTAAAAAACATCCGGCTGGGGTACATCCAATCATGGAAGAGGATCGTGCCAGTGGATTGAGTTGCCACGACGATGGCGAGGCTCATCAAGTCGGTTGGAAAAGCCGGCCAGGGCATGACACTGATTTCCGGAATCACCCCGCCTAAATCCGGTTCAATGGACATGGGTTGGTCACTGGGCACCAGAATATCCTCGCCATCTTCGTGCCAGATCACTCCCAGACGACGAAAGACTAATTTGATCATGTCTAAATACTGAATGCCAGCATTTTTGATACGGATGGTGCCGTGGGTCAGCGCGGCCGCACCCACGAAACTGATCACTTCCAGGTAATCCGGGCCAATGGTAAATTCTCCGCCATGCAAGCCGTTTACCCCTTCAATGTGTAACGTGTTGGAACCAATGCTCTCAATTTTTGCACCGAGAATATTGAGTAAATGACAGAGTTCCTGAATATGGGGTTCAGAAGCCGCATTGCGAATGACGGATGGTCCCTTTGCGGTGGCGCAAGCCATGATGGCATTCTCTGTAGCGGTAACGCTGGCTTCGTCTAAAAGAATATCCGCACCGATTAATTTTTTGGCAGTGAAGTGAAAAGCCTTATCCAGGTCAATGGTTGCACCTAATTTTTCCAGGGCAATGATATGGGTATCTACTCTACGACGTCCAATAACATCGCCGCCGGGTGGTGGTAGGATTAGCTCGCCAGTTCTGGCAGTCATCGGACCCGCCAGTAAGATGGATGCGCGGATTTTTTTACATAATTCCGGATCCAAGTCCGCAGGACGAACATCCTTTGCGTGGAACTTCCAGGAGTGGGTATCCGTTTGAACCACTGAAACGCCAAGACTTTGAATTAAATCCCGCATATTAATCACATCGCGGATAATTGGCATATTGTGAAGGATGACGGGTTCGTCAGTTAACAAACAGGCAGCCATGAGTGGTAGTGCAGCATTTTTATTGCCTGAGGGTTTAACCTCCCCGGATAGGGGAATGCCACCTTCAATGATAAATTTTTCCATGAAACTCCTCCAAGAACTACTCGGTATTTTTTCTCAGGAAAAACAATGCCCCTAGTTGATCGGATCGCCTTATAATAATTCCATGCCTACAGTAAATTTTACCCTGAATTCAGGGGATTGCGTGACATTAAACTATGTCCAATTGAATCCCGGTGCGGCAAACACACTATTCTTTCTGCATGGCTTGGGAACTACTCATGAATGTTGGGCCCAACAGTTGGACTATTTTGGCGCCAGAGGATATCGCGTGATCGCCATGGATCTCCCCGGATTTGGCGAGTCGACCATTCAGCGCGGAAAGTTCGGACTTAGGTTAACTACTGATTGCGTCATCCAGCTTCTGGACTATTTAGGCATCCAACAGACCAGCTTGATTGGACATTCGATGGGCGGACCGATCACGATTGATTGCTGTTCACGTTACCCCCACTATTTTCAAAAATGCATCTTGATCAGTACTTTCTTCCGATTACGGCCGACTAGTTTATCGGCTGCACTGGCGTTGATCAAGCGTTTTATCTGGGCTAATTTTCAGGATGCAAATCACCAAGCGGAATTTATCGCCCAACGGACTTTCCCGGAACCGTCGGAGAGCGGATTGCGCGAGGAATTTGTCAAACAAATTCTCTCAACCAATAAAGATGTGTACAAAGATGCTGTGAATTTAATGGCCAGGATCAATTTAAGGAAGTACTCCAGGAACCTGATGCAGCCCACCCTGGTGATAACCGGCTTGCAGGACCGTACGATCACACCCCGCTTGCAGCATGAATTGTTTATGAAAATCCCCAACGCTCTTGAGCTAACCCTAAAAGACGGCCGGCATGGCATGATCGTCAATCAAGCCGGGATTATCAATCGAGCGATTGAGGCTTTTATTTCATCTGATTAAGAGAAGGTTTTGAAAAGAAATCCAAAATCTCTTTGTTTGTATAAAGGGGGGACTGACAGGTGTGATTCTCGCAAACATACAGAGTGGGCTGCCCATTTTGGGGGAGCTTATCTTGGAGAATATCTGCCAGTTGAGAATCATCGCCAGGTTGTACTTCGTAGGGAATGAATAACCAGTCTGGATGGTAAGTAAGATAATACGAATGGATCAAGCTCATTGCTTGTTGTCTGCTTTCAGGGGGATAAACCAAAACACAGTTTTTCCACGAGGTACTGAGCAATAGGGCTGCTTGCAGCCAATAGGCGTAAGCTGCTGGGTGTTGATTTATTGAATCAGCCATGTTGACCAGCCACTTTTCTGTCTGCTGAGAAAATTCGGGTTTTTCCTGAATTGCGGAGATCAAGAGCAGGGCATGGGCTGCCAAGGCCATGCCACTGGGCGTGACCATATCCTGTAAGTCCAAAACTGGGCTGATCAGGTTCTCCTCTCCCTTGCGATTGCTAAAGAGAAAAACCCCATTGCTGTCAAATTCCGTAAGCATTTTTGAAATCAAGTCCTCGGCTAAGGTGAGCCATTTGGATTGAGAATCCGCCTGGTAGAGGGTGAGCAATGCGATTGCAAAGCCGGCATAATCCTCCAGAAAGCCAATCTGATTTCCTTTGCCATCTCGCCAGGTGTGATGCAGGAATCCATCGCGATAAAGGTTCTGATGGAGAAATTCGGCATTCTGGCGTGCGGCGTGCAGGTAATCCTCCCTATCAAATGCCAGGCCCGCTTCGACCAATGCCCCGAGGGCCAGAGCATTCCAGGAGAGAATAATTTTGTCATCGGTTGCTGGCGGTGTACGAGTCTTACGTATAGCTGACAATCTGTTTAACACCGGTTCCAGAATCTCAATCGAATAGGGAATCCAGTCTTGATAGGCTAGGTCTTGAGGTTTTTCTTGCGGAGATAGTTTTAGAAGGTATTGACCATCCAAATGACCACGATTTGGAAGATCTAGGTTGGACTGATATTTTTGAAGATCAATTTCTTGAGATGCCTGCAACTCATCTACGGACCAAAGATAATACGTGCCTTCCGTGCCATCGGAATCCGCGTCCTGGCTGCTGTAGAAGCCGCCCTCAGGGCTTGTTAGATGATTTAGGATATAGTCGATGGTTTTCTCTGCTACCTGGCGAAAATGGGGATTGTGAGTGAGTTGATAAGCATGGATGTAATTCCGCGCTAACTGGGCATTGTCATAGAGCATCTTTTCGAAATGTGGCACGGTCCAGGTTTTATCGGTGCTGTAGCGGTGAAATCCGCCGTCAACCAAATCGAAGATACCTCCCATGCTCAAGGAATGGAGATAGTGAACGGCTGCATCGGTAAAACGGGTATGCTCATACTTGCCTGCTTGAAGCAAGAAATCGATCGTCATGGCGGCAGGGAATTTTGGTGCATTGCCCCAGCCACCGTCTGCCCAATCGTAGGAGATCAACATTTTCTCGGCAATATCCAAAATTGCGGATTTTGTGAGTTTTTCTGAAGTGGTTGAGTTGGATTGGGAATAATGCTCTTGTATTTGCTGTGTTAGATGATCAGCACTCTCCAGCACTTTTTCTTGCTGGTTTTGCCATACCCGGCTGATATTTTCCAGCAATTCCGCAAAGGATGGCAGCCCATATCTCGCGATGGGGGGGAAATAAGTGCCGCCATAGAAAGGTTTCAATTGAGGGGTAAGGAAAGCGCTTAATGGCCAGCCACCTTGTCCGGTGAGGGCAATGACGGCGGTCATGTAGATTTGATCCAGATCCGGTCTTTCTTCCCGGTCAATCTTGATACAAATAAAATCACTATTTAGCTGCTCAGCAATTAAGGGGTTCTCAAAAGATTCATGCGCCATGACATGGCACCAATGACAGGCTGCATAGCCAATACTGAGAAAAATTGGTTTGTTTTCCAACCTGGATCGTTGGATGGCTTCCTCACCCCAGGGGTACCAGTCCACTGGATTTTGGACATGCTGTAACAGATAAGGGGAAGTTTGATCCTGTAAGTGATTCATCACACACCTCAAACAATAATAATAATAATAATAGTAACATAAATAACAAAAAATAAATCGAGTGAGTTTGAAATAAAACATATTCGGGTATTATGGAAGCAATTTTTGGAAATCGGAAGAAGTTGAAATTAATTTAGGCAATTAATTGAAATTAAAATACAAATCCAAGCTATACATTTAGGGTTTAATACTATAATCTACCTAATCAATTTATTTCACCTGAGCTTAGTAAATTTATTTTATCCTTTGAGGCTACAGGCATCCTTCATTCAAGAGGCAATTATGATTTCTATTGAACAACTTGATACAACGTCCCGAAAACAACGCAATGAATTTGTAAATTTTCATTATGACCTTTACAAAAACTGTCCCCAGTGGGTACCGCCGTTCCGGGCGGATATCCATGTCATGATGAATCGTAAAAAGCATCCGTTTTACGAACACTCCGATGCCGATTTCTTTCTGGCCAAAAGAGATGGAAAAGTGGTCGGGAGAATTGCCGCTTTGGAGAATAAACCTTTCAATCAGTACCATAACAAAAACGAAGCTCAGTTCTATTTATTTGACAGCATTGAAGATCAGGAAGTATTCGATGCACTCTTTGAAGCCGCTTTTGATTGGGCTAAAAAGCGTGGGCTGACATCCCTAGTGGGTCCCAAAGGATTCAGCTCATTCAATGGGTATGGCATCCAGGTAGAGGGTTTTGAACATCGCCAGATGATGACCATGATGAATTACAACTATGCCTACTACCCGCGAATGATGGAAGGCATGGGGTTTACCATGGCTGTGGATTTCGTCTCCACCTATATTCCCCGTGATTCAGCCGTTTTGCCTGAGAAAGTAACCCGTGTGGCAGAACGTATTATTGAAAAACAGAAATTCAAAGTAAAAGAATTTAAATCCAAAAAAGAACTCATCTCCTGGGCGGATCCAATCGGTGAGGCGTATAACAACACGTTCGTTAACAACTGGGAATATTACCCCCTGACAAAAAACGAAATCACCTTCGCCATGAAAGATATCATGATGGTGGCCGTCCCGGATTTGATGAAGATTATCACCTATGATGATGTCGTGATTGGGTTCCTGCTGGCCTTCCCTGATGTTTCCAAGGCTTTGCAGCGCCACAACGGGTATTTAACCCCATGGGGTCTCGTTGATATGCTTTTAGAGATGAAACGCACCAAATGGGTTTCCTTGAATGGCGTAGGTATACTGCCCGAGTATCATGGCCGCGGCGGCAATGCCCTGCTATATTACGAAATGGCCAAGATTATTCGAGAATCCGGGTTTGAGCATATCGAGGAGACTCAGATGGCCGACACAGCCGTGATGGTGCGTAAGGATATGATTACTCTGGGAGCGGAAATCTACAAAAAACATCGCGTTTATAAAATTGACATCCCATGAAATAAGATAAAACCGGCTCAGGCCGGTTTTATTTTTCGAAACATGCAAACCGTTCGATGAATCATCCAGGCACTCAAGATACTTATGAATGGGATCAGGATAATGACATAGCGCTGGTAGAGCCCGCCCAGCATGCTCAAGCCCATCATAGTGCCTCCAAATCCAACATAAAAAATCATCCATTGAGGGAAATCTGCAGGCAGGTTGGTTCTGGCTTTCCACCAGGATAGTGCTTGCAACAAGAAAGCCGAGAGAATGCCGATCACTTGCAGTGAGCCCAGCAGAAAGGATCGATTCTCATGCTGCAATGGGATGCGTGTATAAGCGTCAAAGGACGTTTGCTGCTCGGCGCGGTAATTCCCCACATCATCCAAGGCGACGGGTTCAAAAAACGTATGATAGTTGACCATCACGAAGCGAACCAGTTTTGATTCCGGAATTCTTTCTGGGTAGTTTTCCTGTAAAAATGCGGTGGTAGATTGGGTGAGCTCAGCCCTTTCCTGAATGGCAGCTTGGATGGTATGGATCGGATCCAGCCAGGAAACCGGATTGAGAATGTACGTTATAAGGAGAGGTACTAAAGTAAAATAACCGGCCGTTTTGATCCAGTGAATTTTGTTTTGCCGATGGTTGATGATGAAATAGTAAATGATATACATGGGGATGAAGAACAAGGCGGTCTGTTTACTGTTGAGGCAGAGTGCCAGGAGAATGGGGACACCAAAGGGGTGTTTTTTCTTATCCAGGAGTAGCATCAGAAAGAAACAAACCGTAAAGAGTAAAATGCCTTCTGCCATGGCGCGGCGGGTATGGATGAGGACCAGGGGATTCAAGCCCAAAAAGAGAACCGCCAACAATCCAACATTGTGATGGATGAGGTTCCGGGTGGTTTGGTACAGGAAAAAGAACGTGAATGGAAAAAAAACGAGAAAGGTTATGCGTGAAACTTGAAGTGCTTTAGCTGATGGCAGGCTTCCAGCCAATTGGTTGGCTTCCCAACTCAAAGTCCAGTCCCAATCCGAGAGATTGGCTGGGACATGTGTGATGGTTCTGGCCAGGCCGATGATTAATGAATTGAGGGGTGGGTCCATCAAACGGTAATGATTCTTAAGATCAATTGCATCCCCTTGATGATAAGCCAACAGAAGCGGGTTGGTCAGCAAAAGTTCCACATCATTGCTTTTGTATAGATAAGTTGCCTCATCTGGGTGAAATGGAACGGTATTGAGCGTGATACAATACAAACTGAACAGCAGGACAATCAGCACACCAATTTGGAAGAAAGGATGGGTAAGCAGTTTCTGGATGGTTAAGTGGTTCGGTTCCAAATTTATTGACATGTTTCATTCCCGTCTGACAGGTTTATGGTTGGGGATTATTCTCATTGTTGCCTTCGCCTGGAAAGGCCTTTTACTTGCCTGGCATGCCTTTCCGTTCAATAGTGATGAAGCCATAGTAGCGCTGATGGCAAAACATATCTTGGCTGGCGAGCGGCCTATCTTTTTTTATGGTCAGGCCTATATGGGCAGCCTGGATGCTTATCTGGTCGCCTTGGGTTTCATGATCCTAGGCCAAAAGGTTATCGTCATCCGGATTGTCCAAAGCATCCTTTATGGACTCACCATTCTGTGTACTTATTTTATCGGAAAAATGGCATTTCAGTCTTCGAAAATTGGTCTGATCGCGGCTTTAATGCTGGCTTTCCCCACTGTGAATGGAACTTTGTATACCACCATCAGCCTTGGGGGCTATGGAGAGGCTTGTTTGATTGGCAGTCTGCTTCTGTACCTGGCCTTTAAAAATCAAGCCGATCTGCAAGAATCCAAGCCAATTGGGATGAAAATGCTGATCTTCGGATTTCTGACAGGATTGGGAATTTGGGTTCACGGCATCACCCTGATTTTCAGCTTGCCGGCAGGCTTATATCTTGTATATTATTTTTATAATCAAAAAGGTTCCCGACAAAACTATATTCAATGGCTTGGGCTTGGCATGACAGGATTCGTTCTAGGATTACTTCCCATCCTGTTTTATGTTTTCCAACATGGTGTCCAAACAGTATGGGCGGAATTGTTTGGTTCCGCGGTGGCTGTTGAGACGGGCTTCTGGCTAGCGACTTGGCTGAGCCATTTGTTCTCGCTGGTCTTGTTTGGCATTCCCGTGCTTTTCGGTATGCGCCCCCCATGGACGACGACGATCCAGCAGCTGTACTTTTTCCCCCTGCTGATTGGTTTCCTGGTTGTTGTGGGATTTATTCTCTATCGGGAATTGCGCACCCGCACTCTACCTGCAGCGGGGACTTTATGCATTGCCATCCTGCTGCTGCTGTTTGCAACTTTTATTGGCACCTCTTTTGGCATTGACCCCTCTGGACGCTATTTCGTCCCCCTGATGATTCCCGGCGCATTATTGGCGGGTTACGCCATTTCCAAATTGATGGCGAATCACAAGGCTTGGGGATTGCTGATCGCCTGCTGGTGTGTTTATCAAATTGCAGTGACGGGTAGTTTGGCGCTCAAACCTCCTTACCTGACCACTCAGTTTTATACACCGGCGATGGTGGATCATGGCTATAATCAGCAATTGATCGATTTTCTTCATGAGAATGAACTGACCACTGGATATACCAATTACTGGGTCGCATATCCACTGGCCTTTCTTTCAGGCGAAGAACTCATTTATGTGCCGCAGCTTCCTTATCATCCCGATTTGCGTTTCACCGAGCGGGACAATCGCTATCTGCCCTATTTGGACAAAGTAACCGGCAGCACCGAAATCAGTTACATTGTCACCCGGAATCCCGAGCTGGATGAAAACCTGGTTGAACAATTTACCCAGGCCGGAATTGACTACTCGTATCAGGAAATTGGGGATTATCATATCTATTACCATCTATCATCCGACATTCGTCCGGATGAACTTGGTTTCTCTTCTCAGGACTAAACAAACGGAGCTTCTATGCAGAGCAGATTGCGCTGGTTATTCTTTTTTATCACCATCCTGAGTGTTGCCAGTATGGCTGCCAGAGTCCCTTTGGATACGGATATGTGGTGGCATATTCGGGCAGGTGAAGTCAGCTTGTCCACGCATCAGCCCCTGGTCATGGATACATTCTCTTATACCCGCGCGGGTCAGGCCTGGGTGAATCACAGTTGGTTGGCGCAAATTCTGCTGGCTTTCCTTTATCAAAAACTGTCGTTTTATGGATTGATGTTTTATGTGGTTCTTCTATCTATGCTTACTTTTGGTCTACTGTTCTTTTTGTTGGAAGGGCATCCTTTTGTGAAAGCCATGCTGATTATCTTTGGAAGTGCTGTTGTCTCCACCATTTGGAGTCCCAGGCCGCAATTATTCACCCTGTTCTTTCTGTGTCTACTTGTTTTTGTGGTAACCCGTTTCCGTGAGGGAAAGGTTCGCCGGTTATGGTGGATACCGCTGCTCTTTACCCTTTGGGGAAATTTGCATGGGGGATATTTTACCGGCATTTTGTTCCTGGGATTTACTTTGATGGGCATGCTTTATGATCGGGTTTTTGATCCTGGTTCGATAGCGTCATTTAAAGAAAAGTTCTGGCATTTGCTGATCGTCACTTTGCTTAGTATTCCAGCTTTATTGATCAACCCAAACGGCATCCAAATCCTGAAGGTTCCTTTCGCCACCGTCGGGGTGAGTATATTACGGGATTTCATTGATGAATGGGCCTCCCCGGATTTTCACCAACCCTTGCAGCTCATCTTCCTGGCGATATTTTTGGGAACCATGTTCTTAATGGCGATTAATAAAAATCGCAAATCCGCTGCAGTCCTCATTCCGTTATTTGGATTCTCCCTCCTGGCATTTTATGCCAAGCGTAATATTGCCCCCTTGATGATTGTTCTGCTGCCTGCTCTGGCTGTTGAGCTCAATGTCTGGTTGAATGCTTTGCGTATTTCGGATCGTATTTCTGATCTGCTGGTTCAGCCGGAGTATCATTGGCGACTACGGGATGAGAATCCGCTGCCCATGCGCATCTTGAATCTGCTGCTGATCTTTATGATCGGGCTGATTGCTGTGGGAAAGTTTGTTTATGTGTCCGATCCAGTGGTGGTGAATGCCTATCTCAAACAGGATACACCTGTGGAAGCGTACCAGAAAATGGGCGGCCTGGCTTTCACCGGAAATGTGCTCAATGAATACGAGTGGGGTGGATATCAGATAGAGTTCTATCCGCAAAACCAAGTTTTTGTAGACGGGCGCACGGATTTATTCGGCGATGAGGGCATCGGTCAATGGATGCGACTGATGCGGGCGGATGGGGATTTTGCCAAGATTTTGGATAGCAATAAGATCAACGTGGTGCTCTTGAAACCGGAACGAATGCTAGTCCAGGTGCTGAAAACGATGGGTTGGACAGAAGAATACGCAGATCAAACAGCCGTGTTGTTGATGCGCCCGGCTCAGTGAAGCATTTGAACGGGGATCAAGCGATTCTGATCTTCCATTTGTTCAGACAGGACAGGGAAATTGCTGCGCATGGCGATGGTTTCATCAGGATCAATGAGAATGGTCTGGACAAGCTCATCCGTTTGATTGGCCTGGAATAAAACCTCTCCCCAGGGATTAATGATGGCGCTGCTGCCCCCGAAAGTCTCCCTATGCGTGCCACCCACGGCATTACAGGCGATGAAAAAGCTCTGGTTTTCGATGGCCCGTGCCGGGAGCAGGAGATTCCAATGATTAATTCTCGTGATTGGCCAGGCGGCAGGCATCAAAAACACGTTACAGCCGGCGTGGGCAAGGGATTGAAAGAGGGCAGGAAAGCGCAGATCATAACAGACGGAAAGACCCAGTGCGGCAAAATGAGTTTGGACCCCTGTATAGGAATCGCCAGGTTGGAACCAGTGGTGTTCGTTCATCAAGCGAATGAGGTGAATTTTCCGGTAAACGAACTTCTCGCCTGCGGGTCCAAGCAAAACAAACGTATTATAATAGGCTGAGTTTTCTTGTGTAATATAGCTGCCGGCAATCCAGATTTTTTTCTGGGCAGCTTGCAAAGCCAATTCAATCAGGATTTCCCGGTCGGCATGAACATGCATGTCGCATTGATTCAAATCAAATCCGGAGGTCCATAATTCGGGCAGGAGCAGCACATGTTCTTGGATCGGGTTTAAAGCCGCAATCACTTGCAGGACCTTATCCAGATTGCGAGCAGGTTGCCCGAAGGCAGACTGAATTTGTGCGACGGTTATTTCTGTTTTCATTTGTCCTTCGATTATAATTTATACGATGACCCTTTGAAAAGGAGTGTCCCATTGAAGTATAAAAACTATCAAAGAAACCTGATCATAGTTCTGGGTCTGGCTGCGTTGATTCTCTTTATTGTAGTCTATTTTGCCAACCTGAAAGCAGCCGAGTGGCAGGGGGTGGGTAAAGAATTTTTCAGTCAATGGACCAACACAAGAACTTTTCTAACCACCGGATTCTCCCCTTATAAACAAGAAGCTCTTTTTCAAGTTGAGCAGGAAGCTTTTTTAACGGGCTTAACCTTTAATGGTAACTTTTCTACGAACGCGGAACCCCTCTATAGCTTATTAGTTTTCATCCCCTTTGTGATCATTCAGTCCTTTGAACATGCTTTTGCTGCCTGGTTATTAGTGAATGAGGCTTTGCTGGTTTTTACCTTCTGGCTGCTTTATCGCTTGAGTTCCTGGAAAGGCGGCCGGGCTTTGTTTGCCTTTGTGTGTTTGACCGTTGTCGGATGGAAATCCATGCTGGCAGTTTTGTTCAGCGGGAGCAGCTCAATCCTGATCCTCTTCGCCGTGATTGGTGTGTTATATACCCTAAAACATGGCATGAATGAATTGGCAGGGGTTTTATTGGCGATCTCAACGATAAAAATTGATATACTATGGCTGCCCATCCTCTTTGTGTTGGTTTATTGCTATGTAAAGCAAAACAAGAAGACATTGCTATGGTTTTTTGTATCCATCTTGTTGGTGAGTGTTAGTTTGATGCTGCTTGACCCCGCCTGGATCCAAGATTATCTGATTGCTTTTCTAACTCAACTGCTGAATTATCCGCATAATTTGTTTAAGGCAACTTCCATTGCTCAATTATTTAATGAAAGTTACTTCAGCTTCTTCTCTCCGGCATTAGGAACCATTTTTCTGACTTTTGGCGTTCGACTTGGTAATGTGTTTACCATGTTAATCACTGGTTTGATGCTGTTTGAGTGGGCATCAATGAAAAAGCGGGATGATAAAGGAATTCTATGGTTATTCTGTTTAACCATCCTGGTCAGTACCTGGATTGGGGTAAATCCTAAAACTGAATTGTTTGTATATTTTGTTCCGATCGTGTTTCTTTTCATCAGCTTGCTGCATGACCGATGGAAAGGGAATGGGAGGTTTTTGTATTGGATCGTGCCCTTGATCCTCTTCGCGCTCAACTGGTTTGCCTTCGCATCCGATTCACCGATCCTGATTCTGATGTACGGCCTTTATCCATTCGTGATTTTCAGCTTATTGTATTGGATTCGCTGGTGGGCTCTGTCTAAGAACTTTCTGGTGTACGAGTGGAATTTAAAGTGAACCAGGTTATTAAGCTGACGCTTCAGAAAAATTGGAAGGTCATCAGTCTGATCGCTCTGGCTGTGCTTTTGCGCGTCTTTACGATCCATCAAAGGGGCATCTGGTATGACGATGCCTTCAGCATCCTGTTGGCCAAACAACCAATTATGCAAATCTTAACTGGTACGGCAGCCGATACCATGCCGCCACTTTATTATATTTTGCTGCATTATTGGATGAAAATCTCGACACAGATTGCCTGGATTCGAATGCTGAACCTCTTGATTTTTATGGCGATGCTTGGTTATGTCTATTACTGGGTAAAGCAATTGTCTTCTGGAACTGCTGGGCTGCTGGCAGTTTTCTTTTGCAGCATTTCCCCATTCCTGGTGTATCACAGTCAAGAAATTCGCATGTACGTGATGCTGGCTTTCTTTCAGGTGGCCTATTTGTATTATTTCACCCGCTGGTCCTCTTCGAACGTTAAAAAATTTACCTGGTTGGAAATGGTCATTTGCGGCGCGGGGGCTTTGTACAGTCACAACCTGGCCATCTTTGGTTTGGTGATCCCCGGTGTGGTTTTGCTCATCCAACGGAATTATTCTGTTCTATGGCGCTGGCTGAAAATCTTCATTGCCAGCCTGATTCTTTTCCTGCCCTGGTTGGTTTTTGTCCCCGGGCAAATTCAAAAAATTCAAACCGCGTTCTGGACGCCTCGTCCGGGTGTCCTTGAAGTGGTGCAATCCATCTACAGTCTATTTTCGTTTTTACCGCAGCCCTTTCCCTGGGTCATGATCACAGGAGTGCTCTGTTTTCAACTGCTAGGGCTGGTGGGCTGGGAGTTCAACAAACAACGCCAGCAGATCGCACAGCGGGCTCTGATTGGCCTGGGGATGGTGTTTATACCCCTGGTGTTGTTCATACTTTCCTATTTTATGCGCCCGGTTTATGTAGCTCGCGGTTTCATTCTTTCAGGGATCGTGCTTTACTGTCTGGCGGGGATTTTATCCGCCCGGTGTTGGCCGACCGTTTTCGGGAAGATCATCATTGGATTGATGATTTTGATCAGCAGTATCAGTTTGCCCTTTTACTATTCATTTAGCTCCTTTCCCCGCTCGCCTTTTGCGCAAGCCTGTGCAGACGTTAATGAGCAGGTGGGGGAACAATCTGAAGGGATTGCAGTCCTGCATGATAACAAATTAAGCTCCTTCCCCTGTGTGGTTTATGAACCGGGTTTGCCGCAGATGTTTTTAGGCGATGAGACAGGTTCACACAATGATACACTGGCCCTGGCTTCACAGCAGGCCATGCAGCTCTTCCCGGAAGTATCCATCCAGGAGGCGCTGAAGAACAAATCGCAAGTATATTTCTTCGTTTTTACCCGGGCGTTGGATGAGTATGCGGAGCTTCATACGGACGTGTATCCTTCCCTGGCGTATTTAGACGCGAATTTTCAAGAAATAGATGTCACTTATTTTAACGATCTGGCGGTTTACCAATATGCAAAATAACGAGAACCGGCGCGTCTTTCTCCGGGATGGATTGGGGTTGGCATTGCTAGCCATCCTGTTGACGATTCCATCCTTGTTTTTGCAGCTCGTCCCAGGGTATATGGATGCGGAGTATTATTTCATGGGCGGCTTGAATTTATCCCGTGGAAGCGGCTTTTATGAAAATACGATCTGGAATACCTTAATACTTCCAAATACGCTGCCTGCGGCCTCTCATCTCTACTGGATGCCTCTACCGTCCATACTTGCCAGTTGGGGGCTTGCTCTTTTTCATTCAGAAACCTACCTGAATGCCCGTTCCGTTTTTGTGCTCCTGGCGGCCATGATCCCTGTACTGACCTATGGTTTTACTTATCAAATCAGCAATGATCGTTCCATGAGCCTCACGGCGGGTTACATGGCCGTTTTTTCAGGCATGTACCTGGTTTATTTATCCCTCGTGGAATCGTTTTCCCCCTATATGTTTTTCGGCGGACTGATCATATTTCTGGTTTATCGGATTCTGGAGTCGCAGAAGAAAATTCATCGAATATGGATTTTTGGAATGATCGGATTGCTGTGCGGCTTGATGCATCTGTCCCGCGCGGATGGTATCCTCTGGTTGGGATTTGTCGGCTTGTTGATCCTCTGGCGTTTGACCCAGAAGAAGAATTGGATGGAAGCCATTCTTTCCGGACTGTGTCTGGTAGGCGGGTATTTAGTTCTCATGCTGCCCTGGTATTTGCGTAATTGGAATTTATTCCATGGGCTTTTTCCGCCGTCCAATCAAAGCACCTTGTTTTTTCTCGGCTATAATGACAATTTCCTGTACCCGGCCGGGCAAATCACACTGCAGCGCTGGCTGGGTTCAGGCTGGCAGGCGATTGTAAATAGCCGCTTCCAGGCTGTCGGCGCCAATATGCTAACAACCGTCATAATTCATTTCGCTTTTATCTTGCTCCCATTTTTCATTGTGTTTATGATAGAGAATTGGAAATCTGTTTTTATGCGCTGGGTGATGATTTGTTACTTGATCCAGTTTATCTTTATGAGTGTATTGTTTCCATTCGCCGGAATGCGCGGCGGTTTTTTTCATTCGGGGTCTGCTTTTCAGATTTTCTTTTGGGTGGCTTCCAGCATCGGACTGTACTCAGCCGTGCGTAAGTTAATGGCGCGGCAAAGGCAAACCGATCAACGTATTTATGGCATATTTTCGATTGGCGTGCTCTTCATCCTCCTGGCATCCACTTTGCTGTTATACCAGCAGAAAGTGCTTGGAAAAGAGATGAATACTGGTTATTGGCAGCAAGACTATGTGGACTATATGGGATTGGAACAGGCGTTGCAGGCAAATGAAATTCCCGTGCAAGCCGGTGTGTTGATTAACAATCCCCCCGGATTCTATCTAGTCTCCCATCGACAGGCAATCGTGGTACCGAATGCTTCCATTGCTGGTGTCCATGATTTAGCCGTTCGGTATGAAATACCTTATCTGATTTTGGATGAACATATTGTGCCTGAACTGGCAGATTTTTATCGGGACGGGACTAGCAGGGATGGATTTGAATATCTGTTTACCACTGGGTCGTTCAAAGTGTACAGGGTGGAATAAGATGAATCAAAGCACTGGTAAACTTTGGCGATTAGGTCTCCCTATACTTTCATTGGTTGCGCTGTCGGGATACTTGATAGTAAGTTCTGGAAGCTACGGACTCGGGTATCCGTTGGATGATGCCTGGATTCATCTGACCTATGCCAGAAATATTGTCAATTTCGGCCAGTGGATGTTCCTGCCTGGTGTGGTTTCCGGGGGGTCTACTTCGCCTTTATGGACGCTCTTGCTGACACCGGCTTTTATCTTTCAGCTTCAGCCGATCCTTTGGACTACCTTTTTGGGTTTTCTCTGTCTCACCTGCCTTGGGTTTCTCACCAGGAAGTTTCTGGAACAGCAGGAGTTGAAATCCTATGCCGTCGGTTTTGCGTTTTTTATTCTTTTGGAATGGCATTTTGTTTGGGCAGCGCTTTCCGGAATGGAAACTCTGTTGCAGACCGTTGGCAATCTGGCTGCTGCTGTGGTTTTGTTCCATGGCTACCAGCACAAAACAAATTCATGGTTGTGGTTTCTGACAGGCGTGTTGATTGGCGCCTTGGTCTGGATTCGCCCCGACAGCTTGACATGGATGGGTCCGGCACTGGTTTTGACGGTTGCCTCACGCTTTTTCCTTGAATCCCGAAAATCCAATGTCTGGCTATTCTTGTTAGTGGGTTTTTTAATTCCGTTCACAGGCTATTTGTTTTTCAATCACCAGGTAGCCGGCAGCATTTGGCCGACAACCATGTACGCCAAACAGGCGGAATATCAAGCTCAGTTGAATATACCGTTCTTGAGCCGGTATTTGCAATTATTCATTCTGCCATTTATTGGGAGCTCCATTCTTTTACTCCCTGGGTTGGTTTATCTTGGCGTGAAGAGTATTCGGTCAAAAGCTATTCCCATTTTGGTGGTTTATCTTTGGTGGTTGGGCATGGTGGGATTGTACGCCTGGAAGTTGCCGGTCAGTTATCAACATGGCCGCTACATGATCCCGATCATGATTATCCCAATTCTATGCGGTTTGATTGGATCCGCTGAGCTTGTGCAGTCCTTAAGGGTGAGTCTTGTTTGGAAAAATCGATTGGTGTTTGGCGGAATCAGTCTATTAATTGGATTACAGTTTGCTTTTTATGGCCTGGGCGCTAACGCTTATCGTCAAGATGTGGGTGTGATTGAATCTGAAATGGTACAAACCGCTAAATGGGTAGCCGAAAATATTCCAGCAGATAAAAATCTGGCAGTACACGATATCGGCGCGATGGGGTTTTACTCTCGGAGGAACTTTGTGGATCTGGCCGGATTAATCAATCCGGAAGTGATTCCCTTCATCCGCAATGAAGAACAATTGGCTGTTTTTTTGGACGAAAAGAATATGGATTACGTGATTGTTTTTCCAAACTGGTATAACAATTTGTTGGAAAATAAGGAAATTCTGTATACGACGAACAATAGCTTATCTCCATCCCTGGGTGGAGGCAACATGACTATCTTTTGTTGGAAAAAATGCAAGTGACATATTTGTAACAATAAAATCATTTATGCTATACTTAATAATTAGTACCCCAAATAAATGGGTTGACTTTCTGAGTCTAGGAGAACTGCTGATATGGATCTTGCTTCAGCTGTAACCGATCAAAACTTTGATGAATACAAAAGCGACTTGCTGAGTGAGATCGAGCGTTCTCGCAATAAATTGGACGAAATTTCCAATATGATTGAGCAAAGCCAGGTCGAGTTAAGTAAACTGGTTGAGCGAAATGCTTCCATCTCCGGACACTTGCAGCATGTAAAAAGTCAAATCGATGTTATTCCTCGGCCGGATATTCGCACAGCATATAATGCCGCCATGGATGCTCAACAGCGGTTGATGGTCATGCGCGGGCAGCTTGAAAAATTACAATGCGAAAAAGAACAAATTCAAGTCCACTTACAATTTCTAGAAAAAACCAATCAGAATTTTTATAGAGAAGGCGATAATAAAAGTCGGAAGTCCAACCAGAGTGGAAAGGACGTCCTGGAAATGGTTATTAGTTCACAGGAAGCCGTACGTCAGCGATTGTCCCGTCAGATGCATGATGGTCCTGCGCAAGCTTTATCAAACTTTATCGTACAAGCCGAAATCGCAGGACGCCTCTTTGAAATTGATGCTAGTCGTGCCAGAGATGAACTGGCTAATTTAAAAGCTGCAGCCTTAAGCACATTTCAAAAAGTTCGTATTTTTATTTTTGAATTACGCCCGATGATGTTGGACGATCTTGGATTATTCCCTACCATCAAGCGCTATGTGGATAATTTTAAAGAAGAAATTAATCATGACGTAACACTCTCCATCAAAGGGCAGGAACGTCGTCTAGAACCCTATCTGGAGGTCATGATTTTTAGAGCCATCCAGGAATTATTGGGGAATGCTGCCAGACATAACAACGAAAAAGTGGATATTGACGTGAAGATCTTGATTGAGGATAATTGGATCCGAGTGTCTGTCAGTGATACAGGTAAGGGATTTGATCCATCCAAGTTAGATAAATCTGAAGGATTGGGTTTAAAATTAATCAAGGAGAGAGTTGAGCTTCTCGGCGGCAACATGGATTTTGAATCAGCCATAGGACAGGGAACAAAAATAACTTTTAAAGTTCCTTGTTTGGAAATTAAGAAATAATTTCAAATTATAGTCATCATTAAAAATCATTATATATCATCGGAGGGATGATGAAGAAGACGTTAGGTCTCCTTACTGGCGGTGGCGATGTACCTGGATTAAATCCATGTATGAAAGCAGTTGTGATGAGTGCGTTGGAAGCTGGTTACAATGTAATTGGCATTAAACGTGGTTGGGGTGGACTGCTTGGTTACAATCCGGATGATCCAGATAGCGAAGCCAAGAATATCCGCAGATTAACAAGTGAGGATGTACGTATTATTGACCGCACTGGCGGAACATTTTTACATACTTCTCGAACCAATCCCCAACGGGTCTCCCCAGGGATGGTGCCTGATTTTCTCAAAGGTTCTCCATTGGGAAAACAGATTGATGATCAGGGTACCATGGATTACACTGCACATGTATTGAAGGTGCTGGAAATTCTGGGTATTGATACCATGGTCACGATTGGCGGCGATGACACTTTAAGTTATTCTGTCCGCCTTCATCAGGAAGGTATCCCGGTCATTGCCATCCCCAAGACCATGGATAATGATGTTTTCGGAACCGATTATTGTATTGGTTTCTCCACTGCCGTTACCCGCAGCGTGGAGTTTATTACCAATATGCGTACTTCTGTCGGTTCTCATGAACGAATTGGCATTGTGGAATTATTTGGACGTAATTCCGGTGAAACTAGCTTGATCAGTGCCTATCTGGCGTATGTCGATCGCGCGATCATCACTGAAGTTCATTGCAATGTGGATCGTTTATGCGAATTTCTGATGCGCGACAAGCGTAATAATCCTTCCAATTATGCCATTATGACCATTTCCGAAGGGGCTATCTTGGAAGGTGGCGCTGTGATTGAAACCGGCGAAGAAGATGCATACGGACACCGCAAATTAGGCGGAGTTGGGCAGCTTCTTTCTGAGCAGGTTAAGCAAATCACCGGTGAGAACATCATGGTTCAGCAACTGGCATACTTGATGCGTTCCGGCGCTCCGGATTCATTAGATCGAATGGTTGCCATGTCCTTTGGGCATTTGGCCATTCAGCTGGTTCAACGCGGGGATACTGGCAAGATCGTGGGTCTGCACGGCGGAAAGTATACTACCATGCCGGTCAGCATCGTCCTGGCGGGTAAGAAGCGCGTTGATGTACCTGCTTTCTATGATATTGAGAATTACAAGCCCAAGATTAAAGATTTCATGGGCGTGCCGATGTTCTTAAGCTAGCACCACAAAAACTTTTTCGGATACCGGAAAGGTATCTATGGAGGAATGATGATCGTAACTACTGCAAAATTATTTGAAGCCGCCTATGGTAAATATGCTATTGGCGCATATAACATAAACAACCTTGAGCAAACCATGGGTTTATTCCAGGGCAACTTACAAAGCAAAGCTCCCTTCATTATCCAAATTAGCAAGGGTGCTCGCAAATTTACCCATAAATTAATGCTCGAGGGATTGATTCGCAGTGCCGATGAAGTCTTCCCTGAAGCGATTTTTGCTGTGCATCTGGATCATGGTGATGAAGAAACCTGTTATGACTGCATCGATTCCGGTTTCTACAGCTCCGTAATGATTGATGCCAGTCATTACTCTTTTGATGAGAATATTGCCATCACCAAGCGGGTTGTGGATCGCGCGCATGCCAAGGGTCTGGTTGTGGAAGCTGAATTGGGTCAGTTGGGCGGCGTGGAAGAGGATGTTCAGGTCAGTGAAGCAGAAGCTAAATTGACCAATCCTGCACAGGCAAAAGAATTTGTGGAACGTTCCGGTGTGGATTCTTTGGCTTGCGCCATTGGCACCAGCCATGGAGCTTTCAAATTCTCGGGTTCACAATCCTTGCATTTTGAAGTTTTGGAAGAGATTCAGAAGGTTTTGCCTGGTTTCCCATTGGTCATGCATGGCAGCAGCTCTGTCCCACAAGAAGAAGTCCAACGTATCAATGCCGCTGGCGGTAAGATGGGTGGCGCAAAGGGTGTCGATGCCAGCCAGTTCAAACATGCTGCCGAATTGGGCGTTACCAAAGTGAATATCGATACCGACGGCCGTCTGGTTTGGACTCGTGTACACCGAGAATTCTTCCGTGATTTTCCTGAGAAGTTTGACTTACGCGATCCCGGTGTCATTTTCATGAAAGAATATGCGAATTTTATCGCTGACAAGAATGAGAAATTAGGCAGCGCCGGTCAGTTGGATGCCGTAAGAAAGATGTTGACTAAGTAAACCCATTAATCTAAAGTGAAAGACATCTACTGGTTTTATACGGTAGATGTCTTCTCTTTTCTGGAGGAATATGCCCAGGCAAGATCAAGGGATGTCATCAGATCGATACCAAATTATTCCGCGTACTCTGCTATTTATCACCAAAGAGGACAAAGTTTTATTATTGAAAGGTGCTCCAACCAAACGTATTTGGGCGAATCAATACAATGGGATCGGCGGACATATTGAAAAAGGGGAGGATATACGCCAGGCTGCCCAGCGAGAGTTGAAAGAAGAGACTGGTTTAAGTGTTTCCAACTTAAAGCTCTGTGCAACCATCATGATTGATACGGGTGACTATTCTGGTATTGGGTTGTTTGTGTTTCGGGGGAAAGATCCTATGGGTGAACTGCAAATATCGGAGGAGGGTAGTTTGAGCTGGGTCCCAATGGCTGAGCTGCACAATTATTCACTGGTCGAAGATTTGCCTGTCATCCTGCCGGAAATTATGAAACTGTCACCAGCGGACGAGCCATTATCGATTTTGTATACCTTTGACGAACGGAATCAGTTGGTCATTAAGATCAATCGCTGATTCGTTCATAAAAAACCAAAAGCGTACTGCCGTATTTTCTCTCTTCGAATTCCAACAGGTTGGATAATTCAACTTTTTCGTATTCCACCGGATGAATTTGCACAATCACCCAGGCGTCATCCACCAACCATTGGGGATTCTCGTCCACTTGCTTGAGGGCCGTGATCCACATCTGTTTGTATTGAGGGGGTGCGATATAAATATAGTCAAACGGCTCATCGGGTTTGGTTTGAAAGTATCTCAACGCATCGGAGTTAAGTACCTGGGCTTTTTCAGCCAGGCGGGTATGCGCTAAATTCTCTTTAATGACGGTAACGGCCTTACTGCTTTTATCCAGGAATCGGCAGAAAGCGGCGCCCCGGCTGAGGGCTTCAATCCCCACACTGCCGGTCCCGCCGAATAAGTCCAGAAAGCGGCTTTCAATGACATCGATACCGAGAATATTAAACAAAGCTTCTTTAACTCGATCAGTGATGGGTCGGGTGGTGTCACCCGGAACGGATGCAATGCGCATGCCTTTGGCTGTACCGGAAATGATGCGGAGTGTATTCAAGAGGTGGTTTCCAATTTAAAGATGGACTGCATGGCAGATTGAATGTTTAGGTCTTCATTCTCGCGCTCTGTATCATTCGTCATGGCTGTAGGAGAAGTTCTCATGCGCAGGGCAATCCCGGCGACGGCTTGTAAATCCAGCATTGTGACTCTGTCGCGATTATCCGCGGCGGCGTGAGCTTTGGCGGCTTCAAACAAACTAATTTCTGCCCGGATGGATGGAATTTTTAGACTGGTTATAAGTTCAATGCCCAATTTGGCAACATCTTCCGGGATAGACATTTGCCCAACTAAACGCTGGGCGTTGGCGATATCACCGGCCAATTTTTGGGTATCCTCTTCAAAATCCTTAATCAGAAGATAAGGATATGAGCGATAAGTTTGGCTGCGTTGATACGCAAGATAACGTTCATTTACCGTATCCAGGGAGTTAGCGAAGACCCTCAAACCAAAGCGGTCCAGAATTTGGGGGCGCAAGAAGCCTTCCTGCGGATTCATCGTGCCGATCATTGAAAAGCGCGATTTCAAGGTGGCGGTTAAGGATCCGCGCCTTACAGTATACGATCCATAGGCACTGGCATCCAGAATGGCATCCAGAATATCGTTATGTAGTAAATTGATTTCATCCACCAGCAGCAAATTGCGGTCCGCTTTAGAGAGGATGCCCCGTTTAAATTGCATGGGATTGGTGGGTAAGAGCGTATCATCCAGACTGCCGATCACATCGTTAATCTCGGCATTTAATGGCAGTTCTACCAGCCTAGCAGGTTCCATATGGGTAAGGGGTTGGTTATGGGCAAATTTTTGAGCACAGTCTTCACAGATCGCTTCTGTACCCCCCGAAAGTACATCATCTTCGGTGCAGCCATAAAAGCAGGAACTTTTTTCCACCATGGGCAGCAAAGGAATCAAGCTTCTAACGGCTGTGGTTTTACCTGTACCTCTAGGACCAATCAGCAGCACGCCGCCGATCATGGGATTGATTAAAGACAGGATGAGGGCCAGTTTCATTTCATGCTGACCCACAATGGCGGAGAATGGAAACGGCAGTTTCTCAGCAAAGCCGTAATCGGAAACCCTGTCGGACTCACTCAGATCCTTGCCGGATACCATTTTTATTAAATCTTTGATGGAGTTGATGGAGGATGGAAAAACGTCCTCAGATGGGTTGTCATCTGAGGGTGGCATGTCCGATTGGTTAGCACGAGATGGAGAATCGCTCATCCGTAATTCCGACCTGTTGATTTAATCCTCAACATCATTATACGTCCAAATGCGGTTGATGAAGAAATTCCAGATCATGACAATGCCAATGGCACCTGCCAGGGCAAGGTTCTTACTGATTACTTCCGCTGTAAGCGGTAGGGATGGGATGGTTGAGCATATTTTAATAAAAAGGTACTCAAACCCGGAGTAAATAAAAGTCCGAATAACCAGGCCAATGGTGTTTACCACAAAGAATTGGGTCAATTGGCGGGAGAAACGTTTACTTCGGGAATCCGGATAGGTCCAATAACGATTCCATAAGAAATTACTGATCACCGCTGCGGTGAAAGAAATGGATTGAAACACCAGATTTTTACCGTCCGGAAAGATGACAGCCAGCAGGTTGAAGATCGTAAAATCGACTACTGCGCCAATGGCACCTACAATGGCAAACCGGATAAACCTGGTCTGTTCTTTTTTATTGGTAACAATTTGATTAATCATCAGAGCCCGAGTTTTTCTTTGAAGTATGGGATGGATAGCTCAAGTCCTTCTTGTAAGGACAATTTGGGTGACCAACTCAGAATTTCTGTGGCGCGAGTAATGTCCGGTCGGCGGCGGCTTGGATCATCGCCCAGACGGGAATCTGGTTTGTACATAATTCCGGCTTTATTGCCAATCATTTGATTGACCAGTTGGGCAAACTCCAGGATGGTAAATTCAACCGGATTGCCGATATTGACCGGTAAATGCTCGTCAGACAATAATAAGCGATAAATGCCGTCGACGAGGTCACTGACATAACAAAAACTACGGGTTTGGGCGCCGTCACCGTAGACGGTAAGGTTTTCACCTTTCAAGGCTTGTTGGATCAAGTTCGGCACGACACGGCCGTCATCCAGGCGCATACGGGGGCCATAAGTATTGAAAATTCGGACAATGCGTGTATCCACACCATGATAACGATGATAGGCCATGGTGAGAGCTTCTGCGAAACGTTTGGCTTCATCATAGACGGAACGAAAACCAATCGGATCGGCATGGCCCCAGTAAGTCTCTTTTTGAGGATGCTCAAGCGGATCCCCATAGATTTCACTGGTAGAGGCCAATAAAAATTTTGCATTGTGCGCTCTGGCTACGCCCAAAGAGTTATGGGTGCCCAATGCGCCGGCTTTCATGGTTTGAATGGGCAGACTGGGATAGCTAAAAGGGGATTCAGGGTTGGGGCTGGCAGGGGATGCGAAATGCAGAACTGCATCAATTATTCCGGGGGCAAAAATGAAATTGGAAACATCGTGGCGAATGAATTCAAAATTAGGATTACCTGCAAGATGCTCGAGGTTTTCCTCTCTACCACTAACAAAGTTATCCATCCCAATGACTTGATGACCTTCTTTAATTAATTTATCGCATAAGTGGGAGCCTAAAAAACCAGCAGCCCCGGTGATTAATATTCGCATTTAGATCCTCTTTGATGTAGTATTTTATTTCCAATCAAGTTTACCAACCGCGCCGTCTCCAGTGATCTGGCGGGATTGGCCATTTATTATATCGTAGAGCCATAAATTACCCTGATAATGAAAAGAAAGCCAGGGGGTATCTTCCGTAGTCATCATGGGGGACCAGTGGACATCCTGCGGGTCCATACCCAATAAGCCTTCCTCGGGGAAGACCTTCATTTGATCTGAACCATCACGATCCATCAACATGAGATGATAGCGGCTGGTTTCACTTTGTTCAGGGAAAATTGCTTGCAGAAAAGCGATCATATTTCGTCCATTACCCAAATCAGGGGAGACGACCGGATAGGAAAACATACCCGCCTGGGGAACGATGTCAATGATGGTTTTGGAACTCAAGGAGAGCACACCAATATTAAAAATTGGAGATTCTTCTTCCGAAGTTAATCCGGAGGCTGGTAGATGATTGACGACATATAGGAATTGTTCATCCGTCGTCCAGGAAATTTGGGGAACCCACGCCCAATCAGAATTGGTTTGATAGGAAAGGATACCTACCAGGGGTTCGAAGGATCCATCGGCCAGATTCACCAGTCCAACTCCCTCCGGTCTGGCATAGGCAATTTTATTTCCGGTGGGCGATATCGTATAGGAAGTACCCCACCAGCCATAAATACCGCCTGCATTGGCTTCAATCACGGTGTCAATAGTAGAAACGCTGCCTTCTGCGGTCAGATTCAATATTAATAAATCATTGTTCGCCTGCCAACCTGGGGCTGTTTCTCTGGCTTCAACGGTTGAACAAGCGATGGTGTTGTTATCCCCTGGAATCCAATCCGCAAAATGAACTACATTGGTGACGGTTGTATCAATCGGTTTGGCGTCTTTCTGGTTGACATTCACCACCCAAAGGGTGTTGATGAGCCCTTCGTCATTTTCATCGGCGGAGCGGCTATATAAAAGCTTGGTTGCATCCGGGGAGAGGGAAAATACTTTGCCATCCAAATCCCCTGAGGTGATGACAGGCCGGCGATTAGCGGTTGTACCTTCCATTACCCAGGCATTACCATTGGCAATATAGGCAATAACGCCGTTGATGGCGATTGGGGAAAAAGGGCTTTGCACACCGACCATAATAATTTCTGGTTTGGGTTCAACGATATTGACCGTTTTAAAGATGGAACGCTGGATAACGGTTCCATTTTCAGAGCGAATTCGATAGGTGATTTGTTGTACACCATTTTCACCAGGCTGAATCAGCCGGGTTTGGCCTTCCGGCAAGGATTCATTGCGTACCGTTTGACTGGCAAAAGGCAGCACCTTTTCTTCCAACTCATAATTTTCTTCAATTCGCGTTACTTTAATTTCCATTTGGTCAGTTGCCATCTGATAGGTGGCGGGTTCCACTTTATCCAGTGGGTTTAACGTAACCTTAGCCTGACTGAGCACATATTGTACAGTGCTATTGATGGGAACAATAATCTCATTTGTTTGCTGATCCACTTCCACTGATACGGTCATGGTATTCGGTGTTTTTTCAGTTTGCGGCAGCGGAAGGCAGGCAGACAAAATGAGGATCATGAAAATACCCAACATCATGGGAATGCCAGGCTTAAGCAGATTCTTTCCAAACTGTATATGCGCTTTGAAGAAAAACATCTTGCGGATTTTCCCCTATTGAGTAACGGTACCTGAGATGGTTGCCATCCCATCTGCGATATATATGCTTTCCATGCGGAATCCTGTTGTAGCAGGCAGGAGGGATTTAGTGATGGTGTCATCCAGTAAGGAAGATATTGCTGCCAACATGCTTTCCGGCGCTGGGACGTTACCTAAATCTGCGGTTTCTATTTTGACTGCTAATTGATTATTGGCATCAATTTCAGCTGTCAAAACCAGGTGAATATTGAGATCGAAATACTGTTGCGTGTAGACTGCATAAACATCGATTTTTCCATCCTGTAAATAAATCTGAGGATTGCTTATGTTTGCTTCTGGTCGATTAGCAAGTTCTTGGGCAGCTAAGGATGTCACCTGTTCTTGCGTGACAGTAAAAGCTATGGATTTGGTCTGCTCGTCAGTGATTATGGCGCTATCAATAATGGTTTGGACACTCTCAGCAGCTTCCGCAGACACGGGAATAGGTTCAGCCGTGGGTTCATTTCCTCCAAGGCTGATCTTGCATGCTGTTGATATCAATGTTATCATCAGGAACAATATTAAAAGGATATTTTTTCTGTTCTTCATACGATTTTCCATTGCGAAGATAAGGATACGCCCAATTATAGCATGAGTGATCAAACTTGTAACCTTTCGATAGAGAATGACAAGCTCGTTGAAGCTGTGGAAGCATTATTATTTGTGGCTTCCGGGGCGGTTCAACTTACCCAAATTGCAGAGGCACTGAATGTCAACCCCAAACAGGTTGAGGATGCTGTCAAAGAACTGGAAAATATCTACAGTCAGGGACGTGGTTTACGGATTCAGACCTACAAGAATAAAATCCAATTGACTACAGCACCTGAATTTGCGGTATTTGTAGAAAGTTTCCTGGGGTTGGAAGCCATGGCGAAATTAAGCCGGGCAGCCCTCGAAACCATGGCCATTGTGGCTTATCAGCAGCCGATCACCCGTCCGGGGATTGATGCCATTCGTGGGGTTAACAGTGATGGCGTGCTGCGTAGTTTGTTAAATAAGGGTCTGGTTCAGGAAACTGGACGAGCAGAGGGACCTGGACGGCCGATTTTGTACGGCGTAACGGAAGAATTTTTACAGCAATTTGGATTGAATTCGTTAGATGAACTCCCACCTTTTGAGGTGGACGAAGAACAGCCCGATGAGCAGTTATTAAAGGATTAGAAAGCAGGCAACTTTTATATGGAAGAGCGATTACAAAAAATATTGGCCCGGGCAGGATACGGTTCTCGCCGACAGTGCGAAGAGTTGATTCAGTACGGCCGAGTTCGTGTCAATGGCAAAACTGCTGTGTTGGGCTTTAAGGCTAACGCGGCTGAAGATGCCATCATGGTGGATGACAAAAAGATTAAGCTAGAGGAATTCAATTTCCGTTATATTGCATTAAATAAACCCCGCAACGTTCTCTCAGACTGCGATAGTTTTGGAGAACGAAAAACGGTTCACGATCTTATTGGCACCACCGAGCATATGTTTGCCGTGGGCAGATTGGATTTTGATAGTGAGGGGCTGATTTTAATGACCAATGATGGCGACCTGGCTAACAAACTGACCCATCCCCGCTATGGACATGAAAAAGAATATCACGTAAAAGTGGTTCGAGCACCCGATGAGAAACAATTAGCTATCTGGCGGCGCGGCGTTGTACTGGCGGATGGGTATAAAACAGCCCCTGCGATTGTGCAGGTCATGAAAAGTGATTCCACGTATGCCCTTTTGAGAATAATCTTGAAAGAAGGACGTAAACGGCAGATTCGAGAAATTGGTGCGCTGATTGGGGTACCCGTATCCCGAATTTTGCGTGTGCGTATTGGAACCTTACTCCTGGGTACTTTAAAACCAGGCGCCTGGCGTGATCTGACCCCGAAAGAAGTTTATAACTTAAAAGCAACAGCCGGTGCTTTGCGTACGGATAAGAAACCGCACTCGAAAACTCGCATGATGAACGGCAAGCGAGACTGGTCAGCTGAGAGAAGAGCTAGCAGCGAAGAGCAAGCTGAAACTAGTTCATGGAAACGTCGTGATGGGGAACCCAGCGAAAATGCTGACTATACAGAGATCAAGCCGCGACGTCCACGCGCGAGTGTGGAAAGTTTGTATCGTCCAGCTGGTGCTGAAGGTAAAACCAATCGCTCGCGCGGCGGAACCGATTCGCGAACCCGTCCTGCGGGATCCTCAGGTCCGGATCGACGTTCTCGTTATAATAGCGGTGCTGGTGCAAGTACGCCTGAAAGAGATGAACGTGCGCCTCGTCGAAGTGCGGAAGGATCCCCCCGTCCGGATTCGACAGACAGCAGGGTAAGACGAACCCGCTCTGATGGGGATTTAAAATCCCGGTCGAGTTCTGGTGACAGCCAGGAGAGACAGCCCCGCAGAAGTGGGGAAGGTGCCTCACGTCCTGCATCCGCAAGTAGTAAAACCGGAAGATCCCGCAGCAGTCAAACAGGATCACGCTCCAATTCCGGTGGTGCTGAAGAAAGACGCGTACGTCCAGACGGTGAGACCTCCTACCGCTCTGAAGGCGGGGAAAGCAGCACCCGGCGACCTCGCAGCGGGGAAGATAAACGAACCCGAACCGGTGCACCGGATAGCCAGGAACGAACCCCACGTCGCAGCAGTGGTTCAACAACGCGATCGAATTCTTCCAGTACCGATCGACGGGGACCTCGGACAGGTGGAGCAGGCGGCAGCCGCCCATCCGCACCCAACAGGAAAACCAGTGGAACCCGTGGAGCGGGTCCAGCACGTAAGCCACGCTAAAATAAGAAAAGCACATCAGTAATCTGGTGAGCTTTTTATGTGCCTTTGTTGAAGTATGCTTTTACTCAAGGGAGGCAATCACCTCAATTGTGTGAAAATTAACATATTACCCATGTTTCTTAGGTGATAGATTGAGTTAAAAAAAGATGGATGCTGGTTTATTCAAGCATCCATCTTCGTTTTTGGAACGTACAACTTTCTACTTGGTCTTAATCCCCTTGCGGCAGAAAAGCCGATAATTGGGTCAATTGTTCTTCGGTTATGGGATTAGCTTTCGTTTTCTGGCGAATAAAGTCCTTCATCTTGCGGATTGGGAAAGCTGGAATAGGTGAATCCGCTGCTGAAACTTCCGCTTTGGGGTTGGTGAAGAATATCAAGGCATTCACCTGGGGGGCTTTTTGTCCTTTATAGACTTTTATGAATTCTTTTTCGATATCTTTGATAGCTGAAGCAGCTTCCAGGTCGGGGCGTCCCAAACTTTCCTGCATGAAAAGTCTAACAAACAAGTTGACCCCTTTTTGATGCCATCGGTTTTTGGTACTGTCATAGGAGATTTTTCCTTTGACGGTGACAGGCACCAAAATCCAAACCCCTGCAGGACCGACTAACAAATGGGGTACGGAGGTGTTGTAATGGAATAACTGAAAGTGATTATCTAGGCCTTTGAGCTCCTGGGAGACTTGTTCATGCAACTGAGGATGAACACCAAAGCGGTTTCCAAAGAAGATACCGACTTGGGAGAGAATAAAACTGACGGACATGGTCACAGCACCCCAGAGCAAGGAGTTTTCTTTTACAAGAAAATAGAAACCTACGCCGATGACTACCAGGGAGACAATGAGGGATATATTACCGAAAGTACGGTATCGTTTGACCAGTTTATCGTTGGTTATGATTTTCATTCGTTTTTAGTTTTCCTCAGTTAATTGAATTTGGGTAGCAATGGAACTTTCAAGATTATTCAATAAATCACTTTTAGCAATCTGCTGCGCACTGCGGATGGCACCATAAATCGCATGCGCGTCTGAACGACCGTGGCCAATAAATACCAGTCCGTCCACACCCAGCAGGGGAGCTGCGCCGATTTCGGCAGGATCCATCATGGATTTTAATACTTTAAATGCAGGTTTGGCGAGTAATGCACCAAGTTTCGTGCGAAAGGAGGATAGAAACTCCCTTTTCAGAACTTTCATCATCATCCCCGCCACGGATTCGCTGGTTTTCAGCATCACATTGCCGGTAAATCCATCCGTTACCACCACATCAACTTTACCATCGAATATCTCTTTTGCTTCAATATTGCCAATAAAATTCAAGGAACTTTGTTTCAATAATTTGAAGGCATCCTTGACCAATGGATTTCCTTTGGTGTCTTCTTCCCCATTGGAAAGCAATCCGATACGCGGAGAGCTTATTTTTAAGGCTGATTTAGCAAATTCACTACCCATGATGGCAAACTGAAGTAAAAATTCCGGGCGGCATTCCACATTAGCGCCAATATCCAGAACCACGCATTTACCTGTCAGGGTGGGGAAAAGGGTGGTCAAACCAGGACGAAGCACATTTTTCATGCGGCCCAATTTTCTCAGGGCGGTAAACATGGCGGCGCCTGTATTGCCGGCGGTTACAAATACGTCACCCTGACCCTCTTTGACCAGCGCTAATCCAACAGCCATGGAGCTATTGGGTTTAAGTTTGACACTTTCCACCGCTTTGTCTTCCATGGTGATGGCTTCAGGGGCATGCACAATTTCGATGGGTAGACCATCACCGTGATGTTCGCTAATCAAAGCGGTAAGCTGAGTTTTGTCCCCTACTAAAATGATCCTTTCCTTAAATTCCCTGGCAGCTTGTATGGCGCCAAGAACTTCAGGTAATGGGCAATCATCACTTCCCATGGCATCTAATACGATTGTCATCCTTCCTCCATCGATCATTAATGATAAGTTGACTATCCTTGACATCACAGCAGGGACGGTTATAATAATCACGTCCCAGGCGCTAGTGCTGGAATTGGCAGACAGGCATGGTTGAGGGCCATGTGCCGTAAGGCGTGGGGGTTCAAGTCCCCCCTAGCGCACACAAAAACAGCTGAATTATCAGCTGTTTTTATTTTTTTCCTCAAAAATCAAATTCTCCAGCCTATTCATCGTCTATCCGTTATTGAACCCGTGTTAATGAATCTAAAGTTAGAGCTTTTAATTCGGTTTTGAACTCACTGGATGGAAAGGCATCCAAATGATTTAACCCTTGGTGAATAAAGGTTTTCGCCTGGTCAATTGATTTTTCAATCACGGAACCAGCCAAGATATTTTGAATTAATACGTCGCGAATCCCTTGTCCATTGGATTTGGTATCCTTGATAAATTGCTTGTATTCTTTCTTGTGGTCCTGAAAATAAAGCAAGGAGGGCAGGGTAAGAATATTATTGCGCAAATCACTGCCGATCGGTTTCCCTAAGGTTTGCTGCTCACCGGTAAAGTCGAGGACATCATCAATAATTTGAAATGCCATGCCAATATCATGACCAAATAACTTTAATTCTTCTACTTCGGCTGGTGCTGTTCCAGCCAGGATACCCGTTGAGATTGACGTTGTCTGAAACAGAGAAGCCGTTTTTGCATAGATGCGATCATAGTAGTCTTGCAGTTCCAACGAATTGTTTTTTTCAAGGAACTGGGTGATTTCTCCGCGCACAATGATACTCAATGTTTGTGAGAATAATTTCATCACAACTAGTGAATCGGTATTTGCAGCATGTTCAGCGGCTTTAGCAAATAAATAATCCCCGGCAAGAACGGTTGCAGCGGGTGTCCAAATGGCATTCAGAGTGGTATTACCCCGGCGAAACAGGGAATTATCAATCAGATCGTCATGCACCAGGGTAGCTGTATGCAGCATCTCAATAGCTGACGAGAGCGTGATAATTCTGCGATTCTCCGCGCCAAGCATTTTTCCTAATAATAGGGCGATATTGGGACGGATTCGTTTTCCACCGGATGTAAATAATTGCTTCAATAAGATATTGACATCTGGACGGTCCATTTGAATTGACTCAATAATTAATTGCTCAACAGACTGGATATCTTTTTGTACTATTCGATAAAAGGATGGTTTTTGTTTCAATGTTCGGATCTCCAGAAAAATAAAGAATTCGCACTACTGGTAGTCACATCACGAACCTGTTCAACAGGACACTGTTTCAATTGCGCAATCTTTTCTGCAATGATTGGAATGTACTGCGGAAGATTTTTTTTTCCACGGTATGGGTGAGGCGGCAGGTAAGGTCCATCGGTTTCGAGAAGGATTCGATCCAGGGGTAATTCCATGGTCATTTGTTGTTTTTCGATGGCTTTTGTATAGGTAACCGGGCCGCTGATGCCTACCAATAATCCATGCCGAATCGCTTCCTGGGCGTAGGCCAAAGTACCACTGAAGGAATGAAGAACCCCCCAGGCATATTGGAAGATCGTTGAAAATTGATCTGCTACGCTCAATATCATTGGCCACATCTCATCTGCTGAATTCCGTTCATGCAGAATAACAGGCAGTTCAGCTTCAAGGGCAATTTCAAGCTGCACTTGAAATACATGTTTTTGAATCGCGGGTGGTGAAAAATTCCTGTAAAAATCCAATCCAATCTCGCCGATTGCGACAACCTTTGGATTAGATGCCATGTCTTTCAATTCGTTACACCAATAAGGTTTCCAAGTTTGAGCATCATGCGGATGAACCCCGATGGCTGCGTAGATAAATTCATATTGATCCGCTAATTTAATGGCAGCACGACTGCTCTCGAGATCAATTCCCGGAACCAGAATCTTTTTGACCTCATGATTCCGGGCTTCTTCAATCACTAATTCCAAATCTTCTTGATACGCATCCAAGGTAAGATGGCAGTGCGTGTCACAAAAGAAGGTCATGCTTTAAGGCCAACAATTTTTAAGCAATCGGCCAAAATTCCCTGGACACACTCCGGATGGGTCGTTTCGCAATAAGCGCGGATAATGGGTTCTGTACCAGAGAAACGAATCAAAGCCCAGCCGCCGTCCTCCAGCAAGAATTTGAATCCATCCAGATCATTTAATCCGGTGACTTTCAACCCGCCAATGGTCTGCGGATTGGCACTGCGCACCAGGTTTTCTTTTTCACTTCGATTTCCACTGAAAGGACGATCGATCCGGTCATAATAATGGGCGCCAACTTTCTTGAATAACGTTTGCACCAATTCAGAAGGCTTCTGCCCGGTTTTGACCATCATATCCAGCATGAACAGACCTGCCAGGATGCCGTCCCGTTCAGGGACGTGACCTCGGAAAGCATACCCACCGGATTCTTCGCCACCGATTAGGGCATCCAATTCCATCATTTTCGGCGCGACATATTTAAAACCAACACCCGTCTCGGCAACTTGGACATTATATAGTTTGCCCAACTTATCCAGCATACTGGTTGTGGATAAGGTTTTTACAATGGGTCCGCGCATTTGGCGAATTTCAAGGAAATAGTAAGCCAATAAGGCATAGACCTGGAGCTGATTGACAAATACGCCATTTTCATCGCCAATACCCACACGATCTGCATCGCCGTCCAGGATTACCAGGACATCAGCTTTTTCATCTTGCGTTTTTTTCAGTCCCACATTGATGTTTGGGGGAATGGGTTCGGGACGATTCATCTCTGGATAAATGGGATTGCGGACGTCATGAATTTCAATAATTTCAGTTTTATCGCCGCCCAAAAGCCGTTTGTACCAGCCGATGCCATTGCCCCACATGGGGTCAACCACAATGCGTAAGCCAGCTTTTCTGATGGGTTCCAGATCGAGTAAAGATTTTATTTGTTCAATATAAGCAATATCGGGATCAAAAATAATCAGATCGCCTGAAGCCTGCGCCTTTTCAAGAGAGGCGGGCGGGATGCTCAATGTATCGGGAATAAGCTTCTCGATTTTTATCAAACCTTCAGGATCAATGGCACCGCCATTCCGATCGCGAACTTTAAAGCCGTTATCGGCGGCAGGGTTATGGGAAGCGGTGATGTTAACCGCACCACATGCTTTTTTATTGACCACAGAAAAAGAAATGACAGGGGTTGGGGTGGCTTTATCCGTCAGGTATACTTTTAACCCATTGGCTATTAAGGTTTCAGCAACGGCTTCGGCAAATTTTTCTGATAAAAACCGTTTATCATAACCCACCACGACCCAATTCCCTTTATTTCCATTGTCCAATAAATAGGATGCAAATCCCTGGGCGCAACGGCGGACATTTTCAAACGTATAGGAATCCGCAATGGCAGCACGCCATCCATCGGTTCCAAATTTTATTTTCATAACCATAGTTCCTCCGCCTGAAATCGTAAAATATTTTTAATACATAGAGGTATTATATCAAGGAATCAATTATGACAACAATTTGCGATTTATTAATATTCTGAAAAGGATGGAGAATAAAGACCATCCAATTTATAATACTTTTGTATGGATTAGTTGGTAGTCATAAAAAGGGTAAGCATGTCTGAAAAACAAAAAGTATTGGTAGCCATGAGTGGTGGGGTGGATAGTTCGGTAACCGCAGCCTTGTTAATTCAAGAAGGGTATGAGGTTAGTGGGGTGTATCTATTCCCATGGCATGCTTCCTCGCTGGGATTTTCAGGTGGCGAAGATGCACAAAAGGCGTTTCAATCCGGCAGAGAAGCCGCTGAACGGCTGGGGATTTCACTTGAGCCGCTCTTCTTGCAGGATGAATTCCTTCAACGGGTGATTGGATATTTTGTCGAAGGATATCGTGCCGGGAAGACACCCAACCCATGTTATATGTGTAATAAAATTTTCAAGTGGCATGAATTCGTCAAGCATGCGGATGCTATTGGATGTCAATGGATTGCCAGCGGACATTATGCCATTCTTGAAAGGAATGAATCCGGGAAAACTAGATTGTTTCAGGCGGTGGATGATACAAAAGATCAATCCTATGTACTTAGTTGTCTGGACCAAAGCGTTTTACAAAGAGCATTATTACCGCTGGGGCAGTATAAAAAATCAGAGGTTCGCGAATTAGCTGCGTCTTTTGGACTGCAGAATGCAGAACGCTCGGACAGCCAGGATATGTGTTTTATCCGCAACGATGAACACAAAGCTTTTGTCAAACAAATGATGGGCGAGGTCAGTGGACGACAGGGTTCTATTGAGAATCTTCAGGGAGATGTATTGGGTGTTCATCAAGGCTTGGAAAATTACACCTACGGACAAAGAAAAGGTATTCGCGTTTCTTCACCTACCCCAATCTATGTATTGGATAAAGATGTCGCAGAAAATAGACTGATTGTAGGTTCTATACAGGAAGGGGAACAGGTGGGATTATTAGCACATGCAATGCATTGGATTTTGGATGAATCACCAGGCATGCAATTCGAAGCCCAAGTAAAAATTCGCTATCAATCAATGGCCATCCCGGCCACAATAACAATTGGTGATAAAGAGCTGGTTGAAATTATTTTTCATAAACCCGTCCATGGGATCACTCCCGGACAATTTGCAGTACTTTATCAGGGGCGGGAAGTGATCGGAGCCGGCGAAATTCTCAGGAGGATTTCAACACTATGACCTTACCCACTGTATTTTTTGGGTTTATTATGGCTTTATTAATGGGATCCGGTTTTCACCTTTGGAAAGGCGGCGGTTTATCGAAATTGATCCAATACCTGGTAGTCAGTATGGCTGGATTTTGGCTTGGGCAATTGCTTGCTGTTCTTTTACAGTGGGAATTTTTACCTGTTGGCGCACTGCAATTCGGTTTTAATGTTTTAGGCAGTGTCCTCTTTTTGTTTATCAGCTTCTGGCTGGGAAGTCAAAACCCATTTCAAAAAAAGAATGAAAAATAATGGATGCTATTCATTTGATGAGGATCCTGATTCGCTACTTGGAACAATGATGAAAACTATGCCAGCCCCGATTGAAACCGCTTTTTTTTCACAACGCCTTTACTCAGTAGATGTGGATTTCCCGGAAAGGATCCATTCGCAAGATGCAAAAGTTGCGGCTGTTTTACTACCTTTGGTTTCTATTGAGGAAGAATATCATGTTATATATACGAAACGCACGGAGACGGTTCTATCGCATAAGGGGCAAATCTCCTTTCCCGGAGGCATGGCGGAAGTACAAGACATTGATCCTTGCAGGACTGCCTTGCGCGAAACGGAAGAAGAGTTAGGGATTCCTGCGGCATCAATAAAATTAGTTGGCCGGTTGGAACAGGTACAAACTTTTACCAACCTGATCATTTATCCATTTGTCGGTATAGTAGATTGGCCTGTTCCTTTGATTCTTAGCACGGAAGAAGTGAGCAAAATTATCCTGATTCCCCTGCATTGGCTAATGGAGCCCGAACACAGTATCGAGAAAGAATATAACGGGCATCAGAATGTGGTTTTCTTTCAACCCTACGAGGGGGAAGTTTTGTGGGGAATCACTGCAAGCATGACAAAGAAATTTATCAGCATGCTGGAAAAATAAAATGGCACCCGAAAGAGTGCCATTTTTGTTGATTATTAAGAGGGGAAGAACTATTCTTCTTCTTCTTCTTTCTTTCCGTGAGCAATGACTTCTGGTTCAGCCATACCGGATTCGGGTTCTTCCATTTCACCACCGCCACCGACAACAACACCGAGAGCGCCAGCTTTACCAGATACCAAGACGATGGAAGCACGAGAATCTGTCAAGACTTTTACACCTTGCGTGACTTTCAGATCAGCAACGCCAAAAGAATCGCCGAGATTTTTCAAGACAGCAATATCAACAATGAATTTGTCAGGTAAATCTCTGGGGAAGGCTTCGACCGCAATGGTTGTCAGACTTTGAACCAGAACCCCGTTGTAATTCTTGACTGCAGGGGCAATACCCGTGATAACAACCTGAACGTTAGCCTTAACCAGTTCATTTTCGGAGATAGCCTGGAAATCTACGTGGCGATAGGTACCGAGAATAAAGTCGCGTTGGATTTCGCGGACAAGGGTCATGATGGTTTTGCCATCAATATCCAGGTCAACAATAGTGGATGGGGTGATATTGTTTAGCGACTTGGTGGCATCGCGCAAATCAAGAAGAATCGGCATGGATTCCAAATGTTTGCCATAAACCACACAAGGCAACTTACCGTCCCGGCGAACTGATTTTACTTTTTTGCCGGTCAATTCACGTTTTGATGCTTTCAATACAATTTCTTGACTCATTAGTTTTCCTTCGAGCGCCTCTCACCGAATGGTTACCTTCGCCCTGTTGATTCGATTATCAAACAAGTAATTTTATTCTGAATGGCGATCTCAGTCAAGGTAAACTTTGTTCCGCTCAGTTATCCACCAAATCCACGAAAATACACAAAATACATACCGAGAAAATAAAGCAGAATAAGCAGAAATGCATCAATTTCAATAAAAAATAATCTTCGTTCAAGTTTTGCCAAATTTCCAATTAAGGCAAGACCAGTCATAATTAGCCCAATCAATCCAACCATGACGAAATCGGTGTCGATGGATGCGAGAAATCTGCCATCTGTCATGAAAAAATCTGATAAAGCCAGAGAAAAAATGTTAAACATATTACTGCCAAATAGATTTCCGATGGCCATATCATACACCCCCATCTTGATGGCTGTGATAGTGGTTACCAATTCTGGCAGAGATGTTATAACAGCCAATAATGCAGTACCGATAAAGCCAGTACCCAATCCAGTTATGATGGCAATTTCCTGGCTGCTAGTAACTAGATGCGGCATAATTAAAATTAAAGCACCCGTGGCGAGTAAAAAACCAAATATCCCTTTCTTCAAGGTTGGAAAAGATGGATCGATGGGCAATTCTTCTGCCTTTTGCGCAGGATTTGCGCTTTGTTGAATTATCCGAATCCCGAAAATATATACAGCAATGATGATCAAGCTGTCAACACCTACCCATCCGATACGCAGATCGATATTTGCCATGATGAAAAAAGTGGATATTGCAATTAAAAATACAGCCATAGCGCCGGTGAGCGCATGACGATGAGCGGCTTTTCTCAGAATTCGCGTGTTTCGTGACATCAAATCAATTAGCCCAAGGAGAAGCATATTGACCATATTGCTGCCAAACATGTTCCCGGCAGCCAGATCTGGTTCACCGATTGAGATGGAATTTATTGTGGTCAGGAGTTCTGGCAAAGAGGTTGCGCCAGCCAATAGAATGAGACCAATAAACATACCGCCAATTTTGGTACGAACAGCGATAACGTCCCCGTATTCCGCGAGTTTTATTGCCGCAATGACCAAGATTAAAGAACTGCCAAGAAATTTAAGCCAAATTAATATCATGTGGAACACCTTTTACATACTCTAAAGGCCATGAAAACAATATTCCAGTATCTGGATCATTGAGATCGCCTACGATAGATTCAACTGTAGAAACACAATTTTTCAACATATCTTTTGAAGGAAGGATGGTCATTAAAGTGATGTTCCCTTCTTCGATTCCAACTGCAAGAGGTTGAAATTGAAAACGCATGGGGATATGTTTTTTTTGCATCGTTCGACGGTGGATACCAGTGCTTTCTATGATGGTTACACCGGAAATACCGACTCCTTGCCATGCTTCAAGGACCTTATCAAGTTTATTTGGATCATGCAGGACAAATATAACTGCATACATATTTTTTCTCCTTCTTTACAAATAAGGATTTCTTTTTAGTTTAGAACAATTAGCAGATTTTATAATTATGCCTCCCAATTCATCGAATGATCAATGGCTTTTTTCCAGTTCTTATACAACATGTCTCGGGTGGAATCTTCCATCAGTGGAGTCCATTCGACATCTTTTTTCCACTTTTCGCTTAATTCTAACATGCTCTCCCAATAACCCATGGCAAGTCCGGCCGCATAGGCGGCTCCCAGAGCCGTTGTCTCGGTAATAATCGGACGGATAATGGGGATGTTAAGGATATCAGACTGAAACTGCATGAGGAGATTATTGCGCACCATCCCGCCGTCCACAGCCAGGGAGTGCAGTTTGACTTTTGAATCTGCAAACATGGCATCCAATACATCCCGTGTTTGAAAAGCGGTTGCTTCCAAGGCGGCTCTTGCAATGTGGGCTGAGGTTGCAAAACGTGTCAAGCCAGCAACAATACCGCGCGCATCATTGCGCCAATAGGGGGCAAATAAACCGGAAAAAGCTGGAACGAAATAGACCCCGCCATTATCCGGAACACTGGCTGCCAGGGTCTCAATATCCGCTGCGGTTTTTATAAAGTGCAAATTGTCTCTCAGCCATTGGACCAATGCACCGGCGATGGCAACCGAACCTTCCAGACAGTAGATCACAGGCTCGTCTTCAATTTGATAACCGATGGTGGTTAATAAACCATGGTTACTGATGACAGGATTCTCGCCTGTATTGAGCAGTAAAAAACATCCAGTTCCATAAGTGTTTTTAGCCTGGCCGGGATTAAAGGCAGTCTGGCCAAATAGGGCTGCCTGCTGATCTCCCAGAGCGCCACTGATAGCGACCGGACCATCCAATACCCCGACCATGTCTCCGTAATACTGCGAAGAAGGCCGGACTTCTGGCATCATATCGTAAGGGATTCCGAAGAGTTTGAAGAGTTCATCGTCCCATAGCTGGGTGAAAATATTGTATAGCATGGTGCGGGATGCATTGGTGATATCCGTAATGTGCAGCCCGCCGTTTACACCGCCGGTCAGATTCCAGATGAGCCAGGTATCCATCGTACCAAATAGGACCTCACTCCTGGCGGCGTCGTTAAGAATCTGGGGATTATGGCTAAACAACCATTGAATTTTTGGCGCAGAAAAATAGGTTGCAACCGGCAGGCCGGTTTTTTTGCGAAAGAATTCTTCCCCATGAACTTGAACAAGCTCATTACATATTCGATCGGTACGAATGTCCTGCCATACCAGTGCGTTTCCATAAGGCAGCCCTGTTTTTTTATTCCAAAGCAGGCAGGTTTCGCGTTGATTGGTAATGCCAATGGCGCTAAGTTGATAGGACTTAATCCCGGCTTTTTGAACAGCTTCGCGGATGACAGCAATGGATGATTCAAGAATCTCCATGGGATCGTGTTCCACCCAACCAGGTTGTGGGTAAATTTGCCGATGCTCTCGTTGGGAAAAAGTGACGATCTCGCCATCGTGATTGAACAGTATACATCGGGTACTGGTAGTACCCTGGTCCAGAGCTGCAACATATTTTTCCACTGTGTTTCTCCCGAATAAGGTCTTGCGACTATTTTAGCTGAAATTCGGAAGAATTGTATACCTGCATATACCTCCAAATCATTGGGAATTAATGTACAATAACCTTTGAATCAAAAGCACTGGTGACCAGGAGAATAAGTAGGACATAATGAAAAACATACTCGTAACAGGTGGATGTGGATTTATTGGTTCAAATTTTATCCGCTACCTGCATCATCTCAATCCGGCCTTACATATTTATAATATTGATTCCCTGACCTATGCTGGAAATCAAAATAACTTAAAAGAATTAAAAGGTTTAGCTAATTATGTTTTTATCCACGGAGATATCTGTGATTCAGATTTGGTTGAACGGATTTTGATTGAAAGTACGATTGATACCGTGGTCCATTTTGCCGCCGAAACCCATGTAGATCGCTCCATTTATGGTCCTGAAGCATTCATTCATACAAACATTGTTGGTACATTTCGCTTGTTGGAAGCGGTAAAAAAAGTATGGCTGGCTCAAGGGGATGGAAATCTGGCAGACTATCGCTTTCACCATATCTCCACCGATGAAGTGTATGGTTCCCTGGCGTTAGAGGACCCCGCATTCGTTGAAACAACCCCCTATACACCCAATTCCCCCTATTCCGCATCAAAAGCCGCCAGTGACCATCTGGTGCGTGCCTACGCCCATACCTATCAACTTCCGATTACCATTTCTAATTGTTCCAATAATTATGGGCCATATCAATATCCTGAAAAATTAATTCCCCTGATGGTTCTCAATGGACTTAATGGCGGGGAACTGCCCGTGTATGGGGATGGAAAGCAGATTCGAGACTGGCTGTATGTGGAAGATCATTGTGATGCCATCTATCAGATTCTACTGCACGGGATTCTAGGGGAAACCTACAATGTTGGTGGAAATACACAGCTAAGCAATTTAGAAGTGATAAAAACGATCTGTAATATTTTAGATACATTACAGCCGGATTCTGAGAACTTCCCTCATGAAAAACTGATTAAATTTGTCAATGATCGTCCAGGGCATGATCGCCGATACGCCATTGATTGCACCAAATTAGCACAGACCCTTGGCTGGCAGCCGAAGACTAGTTTTGCTGAGGGAATACAGAAGACGATTGCCTGGTATCTTGAGAATCCAGAATGGGTCAGTGATATGTATTCGCGGCGGGATTATCAATTGTGGTTAGAAAAGAATTACGAACAACGCGGGGAGGATAAGGGATGAAAGGAATTATCCTGGCTGGTGGCAAAGGAACCCGGCTCTATCCGCTTACCTTAACCATCAGCAAACAATTATTGCCGGTTTATGACAAACCCATGATTTATTATCCCATCTCCATGTTAATGCTGGCGGGAATTCGGGAAGTATTAATCATCACCACACCGGAAGATCAATCCTCTTATCAACAATTACTCAAAAATGGCGAGCAATGGGGAATGCAGTTTTCTTATGCTATTCAAGAAAACCCTGGTGGTCTGGCTGAAGCCTTTCTGGTTGGGGAGGAATTTATCGCCGGTGAGCCGGTATGTTTGATATTGGGCGATAATATCTTCTTCGGAACCGGATTATCTACGATATTACAAAAGGCAGCCTTATTGCAGGATGGGGCGACCGTATTTGCTTATGCGGTACGAGATCCACAGCGCTATGGTGTAGTGGAATTTGATTATTCCCATCATGTGCTTTCCCTGGAAGAAAAACCGGAGCAGCCTAGGTCCAATTATGCTGTTCCCGGGATATATTTTTATGATGGTCATGTTTGTGAACTAACCAAGCAAGTAGCTCCTTCACCCAGGGGAGAGTTGGAAATCACGGATTTGAACAAGGCCTATCTGAAATTAGACAAATTGAACGTGGAAGTATTGGGCCGGGGCATTGCCTGGCTGGACGCGGGCACACATGAATCCTTGCTGCAGGCTTCTGAATTTGTGCAAGCTGTTCAGGACCGGCAGGGTTTGATGATCGCCTGTCCGGAAGAAATTGCCTATCGTATGGGCTTTATCAATCGGGAACAATTAATCGAATTGGCCTCAAAATTACAGCAGAACCAATACGGTGAGTATTTATTGAGCATTCTTAAGGACGGTGTTTTTTCTTTTTAATTTGATTTGGCTCGCGGAAAGTATCGCAGGAAGTAGGCTGCAATGCCATAAGCGACGGCAACATTCAATGAATCCTTAAAACCCAACATGGGAATGGAAACAATGCTGTTGCATAGGGATAAGATTTTAGGATCCAACCCCGAGACTTCGCTGCCAACGATTAATAGAATAGGTTCGGGTGAAAGGGTAAAGATGACATCCTGCAAGGGGATTGCCTCGTCACCGCCTTCAAGAGCGAGGATTTGGTAACCCTGGTCATGTCGTTGTTGGATAAGTTCCAGAGAATTCGGATGGAATTGCCAGGGCAGACTAAACTCAGAACCCAGAGCTGTTTTTGAGACTTTCGGATTTTCCGGCGTTGGGGTCATCCCGCATATATGCAAAGCGGTAATCCCTGCACTGTCGCTGGTTCGGAAGATTGAACCGACATTAAAAGCGGAGCGGATATTCTCCAGGACAACCTCGATGACTTGTTGTTCGGGGACAGGAGCTGACTTATTGACTTTTACGGATTCGTAATTGGGTTCAATCGAAAAATGATCAGATCCGCAACGCGGGCATATGGTTAAGGGCTGGCGTTCTGGCTGAAAGGGAAAGCGAAATCCGCAATCCTGGTTTGTACAGTGAAAGATGACATGATTTAGCATGAGTTTCAAGCAAATTATAATGGATGCTTGTGGAGGAGGATAGGATGAAAGTTTATGGAAGTATTGAAGCAGGTGGCACGAAGATAGTCTGCTTAATTGCGAAAAGTTCCACCAAAATCCTGGATCAATGGGTGATTCAAACCGAAATGCCAGAGATGACCCTGAATGCGACCGTAGCTTATTTCAAGGGTATGTTGCTGCAACACCCGGAATGGCAGTTACAGTCCATCGGGATTGCCTCTTTCGGCCCGATTGATCTTACACTCACTTCCAAAACTTACGGCTTCATCCAACAAACGCCCAAACCGGGTTGGGCAGGTACTGATCTAGTGGGGTTTATTCAACGGGAAATGGGTGTGCCGGTTTATCTGGATACGGATGTGGGCGGAGCTGCTTTGGCTGAATACACGCTCGGTGCTGGAAAAGAAAAAAACTCTCTGATTTACCTGACAATCGGAACCGGAATTGGCGGAGCTTATATACATTACGGAAAAAACATTTACGGGATTCATCACGCTGAATATGGACATATGAAAGTACCCCGCATCCCGGATGATGCCTATCGAGGCGGATGCCCTTTTCATGATGATTGTCTGGAGGGGATGGCCAGTGGTCCTGCCATGTTGAAACGGTGGGGCATCCCGGCAGATCAGTTACCCATGGATCATCCGGGCTGGGATTATGAGGCTGCCTATTTGGGACAAGCTGTGATTAATCTAATTTACACTCTTTCCCCTGAAATTATCGTCCTGGGCGGTGGTGTGATGAATCACGCAGGCCTTATTGACAAAGTACAGGATTTTGTGCACGCCAATATGAATGCTTACTGCCAACCGGCGGCGTATCGGACAGAAATACGTTCCACCATTGTTTTACCGCAATGCGGCAATATCGCCGGGGCCATAGGTGGTTTAATCCTGGCGGAAAATGGATTGAAGGCAAAAAAATAAGGGATTGTTTTCTAAGAATAGATAACAAACAAGGGTCTGTCTAATCTGTAGCGGCAATTCATGAATTGCCATTACAGATTAGACAGACCCAAACACGTTGATAAATGGGGGAGTACCTTAGTTCCTACCTCTTCCAAAAATTCAAGGGAAAAAAGATTACAAATCATCTTCCAGTGCGACGATTTTATTAAACCGGCGCTGATATTTTTCACCTGAAAAGGCATCTGCATTTAAAAAGGTAAGCACTAGCTCTTTTGCCAGCTCGGTTCCAATGACCCGCCCGCCCAGGCATAAGGTGTTCATTTTGTCATGTTCCACACCCTGATGGGCGGAATAGGTATCGTGACAGGTGGATGCATAAATCCCTTTAATTTTATTGGCCGAGATGCAGACGCCCACACCGGATCCGCACATCAAAATGGCGCGGTCGGCTTGCTTTGTTTGCACGGCCAAGCAGGCTTTCTTGACAAAATCCGGGAAATCAACGGAGAACTCACTATCTGTACCAAAGTCCAGAACTTCATGGTTTAAGGATTGTATGGCTGCAATGACAGTTTGTTTTAAGGGGAATCCGCCATGATCATTTGCGACAGCAATTTTCATAACTACCTCGTAAAGGTTGAATTTTGAGTGTATCGAGAAAAATGGAATTATCCAGATCCTAGGTGTTTTTAATAATATCCTTAGGGTCTTCTTCAACACCCTTATATTTCTAGATTGTATCACAGAACATTTTGACTGTTATAATAGAAAAAAATCGTATAAATAGAAAGTAATGTTATGACAAAAACTCGTTGGAAAATAATAGTATCTAGCTGCCTGGCTTTTGCTTTGAGTTGGCTGAGTATGAGTGCTGTCCTTCTTAAACCTTCGGAACAAGACGAAGTCTTTGCACCTGCGAAAGGATTTTATGCACCCAATTTCACGCTGGATAAGTTGGATGGACCTTCCTTTACCTTATCAGATCATATCGGGAAGCCCATTTTACTCACTCTTTGGGCCAGTTGGTGTTCTCCGTGCAAAGCAGAGATGCCGACTTTCAATCAGGTCTACCAGGAATTGGGGCCTGAAAATGTGTTGGTACTAGGGGTGAATGTGACATCCCAGGATGATCCGGCAAACGTAAAAGCCTTTGTTGAAGAGAACAGACTGAGTTTTCCTGTTTTGATGGATACTCAGGGTGAAGTAGCGGATCTGTATCGGCTGCGTGGATTACCCATGACTTATTTCATTGATTCCCAGGGTAAAATCACGGATGTCATCGTAGGTGGTCCATTATCTGCGGGAACTGTGCGCAGTATATTCAATGAACTCCTGCAGGAGAATTAATTATGTTCCCAGTACTTAACATTGGGCCGCTTGCCATCCAGTCTGCCGGTTTGATCATCCTGCTGGGTGTTTGGATTGGGCTTTCCTGGGCAGAAAAAAATGCATCAAAACATGGCATACATCCTGATTTGATCTATACAGTTCTATTTCTTGTTTTCGCTGCCAGTCTGCTGGGTGCAAGGGTTGGGTACGCTGTCATTCATTTGGAAAGTTATAAAAATCATGTGTGGGATATGTTATCGCTGAATTTTTACAGCATGGATTGGTCCACCGCCATTTTGATTGGGGTACTGACTTTTTTGATTTACACCCAAAAGAAAAATATCCCTGTCTGGGCTTTTTTGGACAGCATCATCCCTTTTCTGCTCGTTCTCAATGTTGCCCTGGCAGTAGCCTCTCTGGCGACATTAAGCGCTATTGGGTCAGAGACCACGTTGCCCTGGGGAATACAGATTTATGGCAGCTTTAGACATCCGGTACAGATTTATCATCTTTTACTTGCAGGGGGAATGGTGTTTCTATTCTGGCCAACACGAAAAATAGTTTTTGGCATTGAAAGAAAGCAATTATTACCGGGTGCAGAATTTGGGCTTTTTTTGATGATTGTTTCGCTTAGTTTGATCATCGTACAGACGTTTCGAGCAGATGTTCCCCTATCCTTTCTGTCAGTTAATTTGTATCATTGGATTGGACTATTTGGTTTGATTACAGGTATTTTGCTTATCAGAAAACGCATCCTGTTTATGGATGAAGGTGGCGTGAATGACTGATTCTGTACTGATCACAGGGGCTGCCAAACGCATAGGCCGTTTTCTGGCCGAGTTCCTGGCAAAAGAAGGTTTTGAGATCGTACTACACTACGGAACTTCGCATAGTGATGCCGAACTGGTCAAGCAAGCCATTGAAGCTGCCGGAGGCAAATGCCATCTGCTGCAGGCAGATTTGTCCGATCCTCAGGCGGCCACTCAGATCTTTGAGAATCTTCAACAAAACGGGATTCGAGTACGATATCTGATTCATAATGCTTCCCTGTTTGAGGATATCCGGTTTGAGACGATGAGCCAGACCGACTGGCAGCGCCACTTGCAGGTCAATTTGACCACACCGGTTTTTCTCAATCAGGCTTTTGCAGTTCAATTGGAGAAAGGAGAATCCGGCAGGATCATTCATCTGCTGGATTGGCGGGCTTTGCGTCCAGGCGCGGACCATTTTCCCTATACCATCAGCAAAGCGGCTCTCGCGAGCGTCACCCAATCCCTGGCCCTGGCTCTGGCGCCGCAGATTCAAGTCAATGGCATTGCTTTCGGAGCCATTCTGCCACCATCTGATGGCGGCGACACACAAAAAATTCTGGAAACCGTTCCTGCAAAACGCTGGGCAACCCTGGAAGAAGTCGGACAGACTGTGCTTTTCTTGTTAACCGGACCAGCTTATATCACCGGCGAGATCATTCCCTTGGATGGTGGCCGGCATTTATTGTAAACTATTAGAAAATTGTGGAGAACTCATGGATCATGTAATTATTAAGAACTTAATGGTGCGGGGCGTGATTGGCATTTCGGATCACGAGCGGCGGGAACGACAGGATATTGTCGTCAATGTGGACATGAGCGCAGATTTACAGGTAGCCGGCGAAAGTGACAATATTGAGGATTGTGTCAATTATCGCACGGTTTCCAAAGAGATCATCAAGCATGTGGAAACCCGCGGAAGGTTTACCGTTGAAGCCCTGGCAGCGGATATCGCTGCAATTTGCCTGGCGCATGACGCCGTACAAAAAGTAAAAGTGCGCATAGAGAAACCAGGCGCGGTGCGTTTTTCTGAATCCGTGGGTGTGGAAATTATCCGCAAAAAGGTGAGTGGATGAATCATTCCGTGTATTTGATTCTCGGCAGCAACATTGAACCGGAAAAGAATACATTGCAGGCAATTCGGTTTTTATACAGGGTGTGCAACCTTGTAAAGGTATCATCTACTTGGGAAACCGTCGCAGTGGGAAGTGATGGCCCTAATTTCCTAAACACGGCTTTATGGATTGAAACCCCGCTTAACGCAGAAGAAATCAAAACTACGATCATTGCTGACCTGGAAAAACAGTTGGGCAGAATCCGTACCACGGATAAAAATGCACCCCGCACCATTGATCTGGACATTGTTATTTACGATCAGACTCTGCTGGAACCTGCCTTATGGAAGAAAGCCTTTATTGCTATTCCCATGGCGGAATTAATCCCGGAGTACCCTCATCCTGACGGGAAAGGTACCTTGAAGGAGTTTATCCATCAATTTGAGGGACAGAACCTGGCTTTTCTTTATCCTCTACCGATAGAAAAATTTTCCTGATTGGTTTGTCATTTTGCATCACGGAATAGCGTTTAAAAAGAGTTCGCTGCCTGGCAGGTTGTTCTGCGGCAGCGATTTTTTTTATCACCAGACGCAGCAGCATCTCTTCATCCATGCCAAAGGAAGTGAGAATGGTCGAGACGGCACGCAGCAGCAATTTAAGATAAATCTGCTGATCCGGCAGGGAAGGCGTGTGGGATAGGGGCATATCCCAGGCCTGAATGCGCGGGGGATGCTGCATGAAGAGAAATTTTATCGTCTGCCCGGGACGGATGGTTTTACCGGCTGCCACCATCTGTGCGGCGGCTTTGGCTGCCGGAGAGGGGGAATGGTAGTCGTCCAGTTCGCGGCTGATTTTTTGCGTGACCAGCAGTTTTTCCAGCGAAATCCGGCCTCTTTTTAATTTTTGTACTTCCTGCTGCAAGTATTGAATAATTTTCGGCTGCAAGGATGGGAACTCCTCCAGGCTGGGCAGGGCAGCAATCTGCTCCAGCAGAGTTTGTTGAATTTCGGCAATCCAGAGCGGGGTATCCCGGCGGCGCAATTCAATGCCGCGCAATTTCAAACTACCGTCTTCAAAGACGCCAAAATAGCGGTTGGCCACCGGAATTTGATCATTGCCTTTGGAGGGCAGGAAAACAATCCAGCGGAAAATGCCGTCTGCGGCGATGGGCAGTCCGGTCCGCTGTTGAATGGCTTCAAGCAGCGGTTGAAGGGTTTCCAGGGTGATGAGGGTCGGCGATTTAATCCACAAACCGTCGACGTACATATGCAGGATGGAGTAGCCCATTTCTTCTGCGGTCTCTTTGGCACGCATCAAAGACTCGCGTCCATAGGCCGTAACGGCCTCGTGAGCCTCGATACGGCCGAAACGGGCATTCTTGTACCCAAGATAGCCAAAACAGGTCACCAGCAGCCATTTATGGGCTGAGGACTGGGCTTTGTAAACCTCGTAGGCCGGGTCCCATTTTTCCAGGGTTGCCAGGGTTTGCTTAATTCGCACCCGTTTTTGCAGCAGGGGCGCCAGGGTGTTGGGGATCAATCCCTGGGGTTTCTGATGTTGATCTTCAACAAAGTCTTTGCTGCCCGGGGTGCTGCTGAAGGTTTCCGGGGAGATGTTTTCGTGCACCATGATGCTGGGATACATCGAAATAAAATCAATCCCGGCCACGTTTTCGTGCACGCCTACCGTGGGCTGATAGACCAATCCGCCCAGATCGGTATGGATCAAATCCAAGGCGGTTTTGGTGTTTTCCGCCTGCTGTTTGTGCCAGGGGACCAGAACACCCTGTCGGAGGGCGGTGGTCATTTGCATGGCAGAGATGCCGCTGCCTGGGGAGACTCTGGCGACGGTCTGAATGGGCAAGCCGGTGACGCGTGCCAATTCCAGGATGCCATCCACCTGGTAATCATGAAAGAGGGTGGCGTTGTGAATGTCGATGTGCCAGCGTCCAAAGAGGTGGATCTGTTGATCGCGGTAGATGGTTTGTCCGTAGGAGAAATACACCAGATCATTTTTGCGTAAAACGGTTTGACGCGTGTCGCGGTTCAGGGGCAGGAAAATATTATGGATGCGGCTTTGTTCCATCAGGTGCGGCATCAGCCAGCCGTCTCCCCAGGCGGTCAGAATCAAATCCGGGTCGTATTGCTGCAGCAGACTGCACAGGGTGATCAGCATGACGCGGACTGGATTGAGTTTGACTTTTCGTTGAATGCCGTTTTGATGCAGGATCAGACTGAGCGGTGTTTGATGGCGCGGGGACTGATCGGGCTCCATGGAGAGGATTTTGATGGGCGGCCGGGTGACTGAGAGTTCCCAGGGCGTTTCCAGCACGCTGATCTGCTGCAAAGTATTCAGCTCGTCATGTTCGATGCTGCAATAGCAAAGGGGAAAGGTGTTATGCAGACTGGCGTGGCGCAGGGAGAGGGTCACATCCGCGTCAAAATAGTCCAGATCCGGAAATTTGGCGGAAAGCGCCTTGAAGACCTGCGGCTGCTGGGCGGGGGAACGCACCTCCACGGCCAGCACGGCGATGGGCTGGGGCTGGAAAATGTCCTGTCTCTCCGTGCGGTATAGCTTCAGTTCATAGGGCATGGCTTTCAGCATCTTCCAGGCTTCGCGCAATTGGCGGGTATCCCCGGCGGCATAGAAGGTGATCGGGAAGGGCTGAAACAGGCGCAGACGTTCCCCATCCTGGTCCAAAAACCACAGCGTAATGCCCGGTTTTTCCGGGTCGGGGTATAAGTCCATCAGCCAGCCGTTGCGCCTACTCATCGAGAACTTCGCTTAGGGCATCCTGAAGCTGGCAGACTTTTTTGTGTTCTTCCAGCAGCATGGCCAGTAGGAAGATTTCGAAGGGCAGTGCGTGGGTGGCATAAGCGGCGGCGGCGAGGTGCTTTTGTGCTTCGGCAAATAGATCATCCAAAATCAGTTGATCACTTTTGCGCAGCGCGCGCCGGAATTTGGAGAAAGAACTCTGCTCGTGTAAAAATTGTTGAGTAATGGAAGGTAATGTGCGTCCCATGGGTTTTCATCCTGTACCTTTAAAAGAAACGATAATTTTCAGGCACCGGGGCCTGTTCCAATTGAAATACTTCATCCGTGTATTGACGCACGGCGGCGATCCAGCCCGCATAGTTCTCGTTTTTGGATACCCCGCAGCTAATGGCCACCGGCACATCCTGACTGAGGTGCTTCAGGCAATCCAGAGATTTCCTCAGCAGCCGTTCGCGCTCTTTGCTGGATGTGTGCTCGTCGTAAAACATATCCAGCAAGTCCAGCACCAGGATGGGCATGCGCGGATTATCCAGTGTTTCCAGGCGGGTGAGGACCTGGTAGCAGGTGAAGACCCGCGAAAGTTTGATGTTTTCCAGCAGGGGATTCACTTCTTCCGTGAGGCGACGGATTTCCCGGGCGATGGTGTAGGGACGAAAGGCATTGCCGGCGTCGATAATAAAGAGTTCACCTTTCAGGGCTAATCTGGCGATCAACTGCGGCATGAGGTTGTGCAAATAGCTTCTGGGCGCATTGAGCAGCAGTAGTCTTTTCTCGGATAAGGAAGGGTATTGAATTTCATTCATAGGCTTATCCTATCTGCTTCTGTGCCAGGGCGGCTATCCCCCGCGTGGGGGATAAAAGCGGTTAAAAAGGATTACCCCTTTTTTGTCCGGTTAATATTGCCAGGCACTGAAATCCCATCCGGCCAGCTCCATGATTAGGGCCTGTTTTTTACACAGTCCAAATTTGCCGAGGATATTGCGTACGTGGGTCTTGACGGTCTCTGTCGCAATCCCCAGCTTGAGGGCGATCTCCTGATTACTGCAGCCCTTACAAACCCAAATGGCAACCTGCTGCTCCCGTACGGAGAGGTCCTGCCAGTGGATACTGTTGTATTGGATTTTCCTGCGTTCTTCAATGGCAAAGCGCAGCAGCCGCGCTGCCAGTTCACTGGGGGAACAATTTTCCTGACTTGCCAGGCTGATCAGGGTTTCATGCAGTTCCGGATCCAATTCAAGGGGCATGTCAGGTTGGATATTAAAAATAGTTTGGGTCATTGCAGCCAGATCTCTCATCTTTATCACCAGGGGAAAGGGTACTTAAATTATATAGAACAAATGTTCTTGTGTCAATAGGAAATACAATCTTCTTCAGGACGGGGTATTTCGTCTGGTTTTGAAAAGTAGCTGGTTATTTTTTGTTTTTTCGCACTATTTTTCTTAGTTTTTAATTGGGATTATCCGTTATGATAGAAAAGAACTTTTTGGAGGAGCTGCATGTCCGCAAAACCCTTAAAAATATTTGTGTTTGTATTCCTTCCATTGTTGAGCCTGCTTGTTGTCAACCAGGTAACGCAGAACAGCATTGCCTTTATTCGCACCATTCTGGCTGCGGCGCCTATTCTGATCGTCCTCGTGGTGATGATTGTCTTTCATGTTGGCGGACAGGTTGCCGGTCTGATTGGCCTGCTCAGCGGATTGCTGGTTGCATTTCAAGCTTTTGGCCTGACCAGCAATATCTTGATTATTTCCCAGGTAAAAGGGCTGCTGCTTTTTTTGTTTGTTCTGGCAGTTTTTTTGCCGGCTTTATTTCTATATAACATTGTTAATCAAGCCAGGGGTATTCAATCCATTGCTCTGGCTCTGGAAAACAGGATTCAGGATCGAGGCATCTTGCTGATTGTCATTGCCTGGGCTTTCAGCGGGATGTTGGAAGGTCTGGCGGGTTTTGGGCTACCCGTGGCCATGGTTTCCCCAATGTTGGTTGAATTGGGATTGAATCCCATTCTGGCCGTTGCGGCTGTTGCCATTGGGCACGCCTGGTCGGTTACCTTTGGCGATATGGGCGTGATTTACCAAACGCTCATCTCAGTGGTAAAGGTTGCTCCGGCGCAATTATCCGTATTTGCGGCCATCTTCCTGGGGATTTCCTGTCTGGCTTGTGGATTGTCGGTGGCGCACATATTAAAGCGCTTGAACAAATGGCCCATTGTGCTGGTCCTTGCTCTGGTCATGGCCTTCGTGCAGTATGCTTTTGTGATGCTGAACATTGCTGCCCTGGCGAGTTTTTGTGCCGGGTTGGCGGGTGTAAGTGCTGCAATACTGATCAATCACATCATTATGAAATCTAAAAATGAAAAAAGCGCCCCCATGGAATGGACGCCGTCCTTGAAAATGGCCCTCTTGAGTTATGGCTCCCTGACCGTTCTGATGAGTCTGATTGCTATTGTCCCGCCTCTTCATCAGGCTTTGGGAAAAATATCCTGGGTTGTGGCCTACCCCGAAGTGACCACCTTGCGTGGCTTTACTACGGCGGCGGTGATTAATCAACACTATTATCCTTTACTGCATCCGGGGACATCCATCTTGTTGATTGCTTTGATCAGTTATTTTCTGAATAAACGGGCGAAACTTTATTCGTCAACGAATCTCATGCATATTGTTTCCATCACTGTGAAAGCAGCTTTGCCGCCAGCGATTGGAATTCTCTCCATGGTGGGGCTTTCGTTTCTCATGGATCACAGTGGTATGACGGTTCAACTGGCTGAATTGTTAAGTAGTTTTTTTAATGCAGCCTTCCCGTTAGTTTCACCTTACATCGGCATGTTGGGCGCCTTTGCTACCGGAAGTAATAATAATTCCAATGTTTTGTTTGCTCCCCTGCAAGAGGGGATCGCGATCCTTCTGAAAATCTCGCCTGCGGTGATTGTGGCTGCCCAAACGACGGGCGGTGCATTAGGCAGCATGATAGCCCCAGCCAAAGTGATTGTGGGCTGCAGCACAGTGGCAGCCCAGGGTCGGGATGGAGAAGTTCTGCGCAAGACCATTCCCTATGGCCTGGTCATCGGGCTGGTGATGGGAATTGTGACCATGCTATTTGCAATGAATAATTGATTTCTATGAGATCGGCAGCAGGGGTAAGAAAATTCTTTTCCAGATAGGCTTAATCATTTTCAGAATAACAAACTACTTCTAAGCCCTTGCCGTTTGAGCCAGCACAACCCATGGGTAGATTTCCAGTGCATGGATTTTAATTTTGGAATTGGAGGTGGTGATTTGCAGCAATCCATTGTCAAGCAGAAGTGGAGTTTCCATACAGTCGGCACCCAGTGAAGTGAGGCGTTTTGCCAGGTCCAATAGAAAGTGATGGCTGGGCTCTAAAGAAGTAGTTAGAAAAAGGAGCTGTTGGGCGCCATTGAGCCCGGCCATGCCGCTGCCGATTTGCTTGAGCAGATGGTTTTGCAGCCTTTCCCGGCTTATCTGATGTTCTTTCGGCATAGTGTTTTGAATCAATGTGTCCAGCCGCATCAGTTGGGGATCCAGCGCCTGAAAACCGCTTTGCAGGGTCAGCACCTGCAGGGCTTGATCCACACTCATGCCGTCCTCGCACAGCAATAAAGACAGGGATGGATCGATGCTGCCTACGCTAGTCAGGCCAGGGATGCCCTCCAATTTGGAGAATCCGCTGGAGCACTCCACAGCAATTCCGCGCTGGATGACGGCTACGGATGCGGAAAACTCATCCAGGAAGACCGTGATCAAGCGATCACTCTGATCAGGATAAGCTGCTCTGATGAGCCGAGAGCCGTATTGATGATAGATTCCATCCGACCCGTAGCGTTGAATCTCAGGATAGCGAAGTTCCTTTGGGAGCGCATAGCCATGGGCGGTTTGCGGCATATGCTGGAAAAAAGCTGTGTTGCAAAGCAGGATATGGCGCAGCTCTGGCCGCATGGTAACCATCTGAAAGACGGTATTCATTAGCAAGGTGTTTTCAAAAGGGGCAAACTTCTGCATGTCCTGTAAAAGACTTAGCATGCCCGGGGTCAATTCTGTAACGGCTTCGTTGAACTCAGGTCCGCCATTTTCAAGTAAATAGACGGCTTCTTCGGCTTCTTCCACAGCATCCATCAGCTCGGCAGGAAAGGGCTGCTCTGGTAAAAGTTTCCCGCAGCGGATCAAGTAGTCCTGATCATTCAGTTCTGCCCAATCCATGTGGTAAGGCGTGGTTTTAAAGATCAGCATGCTTCACCTCCTGGAGTAAATTGAAACCATCCCGGGCGATGATGCTTTCTTCGTCTGTTGGCAGAACCATTACGCGTACCGCTGATTTGGCGGTTTGAATTTCTGAAAGACAATCCAGCGGGGCAGTCCGGTTTTTTTGTTCATCCAGTTCAAGCCCCAGCCAATCCATCTTGGCACAGGTTAAGTGACGAATGGCGGGGTTTTGAAGTCCAATATCATCGGTAAAGACCAGGATATCCAGCCCCCCCAGAATGGCTGCGTAGGCGCCGATATATTTTTTCAGGCGGTGAATCAACAGGTCAATGGCAGCCTGTGCTTCTGGATTATGCTGTTCATCCGCTGATTTGAGGATATCGCGGATATCACTGGAAAAACCGGATAGACCCAGCAAACCGCTATTTTTATTAAAGATTTGATTTAGCTCGCTGGCGGTATGGTTATGCACCTGCATCAGGTAGAGGGGGATAAATGGATCCAGGTCCCCGCAGCGGGTGCTCATCACCAGACCTTGCAGAGGTGTATAACCCATGGAAGTATCCACTGGTTTACCATTCTTGATGGCAGTGATGCTGGAGCCACCGGTGCCCAGATGGCAGGCAATGATCTTCAGCGGGGCTAGATCCAAATTCAGCGTTTGGCTGATGTGTTGAAAGATATAAGTGTATGAGAGGCCGTGAAAGCCGTAATGGCGGATGTCATGCTGTTTTGTAAATGCATTGGGCAGGGTCTCTAAGGCGGCAATATCCGGCATCTGGCTGTAAAAGGTGGTATCGAAGGTGACATATTCGGGCAAGCCGGGGTAGGACTGCTGGCAGGCACGAATTACACTGTAAGAATTGGGGTTATGAATGGGAGCCAAAGGCAGACATCGTTCCAGCGCGGGAGTAGTTAGGGGAGTGATCAGAGTGGAGCTAGTAAACAAAGAACCGCCATGCACAAAACGATGGCCGATAGCATCAAACTGGATATCCAGCTTTTGCAGCATTTGGATGATTTGTCCGGCGGCCTGGGCATGGCTGTCAAGCTGCATGGGGACAACGGTATGCTGCCCATCCTGATTTAGCTCAATAAAGGACTCTTCTGTGCCTTTCACACCTACTCGATGGGCTTTCCCGTGCAGCAGGATTTTCGGGGTTAAAGAAGAGTCGACAGAAAAAAGTTTAAACGATAGAGAAGAAGAACCACAATTAAAGATGAGAAGTTTCATGGATCCATCCTTGCTGATGGGGTAAAACCAGATTAATGGATTTGATTATGAACTGAACTCCATAATGACATCCATGACCTGCTCAACTTCGTTCAGAGTCATGCTGTTGTTAAGAGGCAAGCGCACGAGCTGATCACTGATCTTTTCAGTTACCGGACAATCCCCAGGATTGCCGCCCAGTTTTTCACCCATGACGGAAAGATGCAGGGGCAGGTAATGGAAAACACTATAAATATCTTGATCCCGCAGGGTTTTAATAAAGCGCGTACGGACTTCCAAATTCGGGGCGAGTAAATAAAACATATGATAGGACTGTTCACACTCGTCCGGAATGATGGGCAGACGGAAACCGTTCTTCAGGGCCCAATTGCCAAGATGCTGATTGTATTGGTCCCAAATCATTTTCCTGCGCTGCTGAATCAGGGAAGCTTTTTCAAGTTGGGCGAATAAAACGGCTGCCAGAATTTCAGAAGGAATATAGCTGGAGCCGACATCCACCCAGGTATATTTGTCAATCATGCCGCGGAAGAAGCGGCTGCGATCGGTGCCTTTCTCGCGAATGATTTCAGCGCGCTCGATGTAAGCCGGATTATTGATAAACAAAGCACCGCCTTCGCCGCTGGTGATGTTTTTGGTCTCATGAAAACTCTGCGCTGCAAAGGTTCCCAAAGTGCCGAGATTCTTGCCTTTATATTTGCTGAACAGGCCGTGGGCGTTATCTTCGACGATTATGAGATTGTGTTTGTCCGCGATTCGTTGAATGGTATCCATCTCACAGGAGACACCGGCGTAATGCACCGGAACGATGGCTCTGGTGCGCTCGGTAATATGCTCTTCCAGGAGGGTTTCATCCAGATTCAAAGTATCCGGACGGACGTCTACAATCACGGGTTTGATGCCATGCAAGAGGAAAGCATTTACGGTGGAAACAAAGGTAAAAGAAGGCGCAAGAATTTCATCCCCTTCCTCCAGGTCCATTAAAATGGCTGCCATTTCCAATGCATGGGTGCAGGAAGTGGTCAGCAGGGCTTTTCCGACCCCCAGTGTCTCTTCAAAGTAACTATGGCACTTTTTGGTAAAAAACCCATCTCCGGAGAGATGATTATTTTCAAAGGTTTGACGCACATATTCCAGTTCATTGCCGAGAATGGCTACTTTATTAAAGTCAATCATGTTTCTTATTTCCGGATTAATAGAGTGAAATCATAAACTTCATAGTCATGAAGTAAGGCGACATTGCGCGAAAAATTAAGTTTACAGTAATCAAACAGGTAACATGGGTCTGCATAATATAAGTCATCCCGCATGCGATCAACATCCGAGTATTTGGTGAGGAAATTGATGGAAAATCCCTTCTCAGCAAGATCATTAATTTCATGCATGCATTTGACCACATATTTCGTCCATTGGTCATAATCCGCATTAAGTTTCATGTTAAAGACACCGCAAGCGCTGACGTAATCCACTGGAGGGCATTCGGATAAATCTGACGTGAAGATGCAATTGGGATCGTCTTCGTGAAGTTTGCGACCTTCCAGCACCATCGATTCCAACAAATCATAGCCATAATACAGGCGGACTTTTTTTTCTTTCAGAATCAAATAATCGTAAAAGGCACCATAGCCTGCGCCGTAATCCAGTATGGAGAAAGAGGTATCCGGTTCGATGATCTTGACCAACTGATCGAAGCGTATTTCCCGAGCTTGATTTGAGTTCCAATCCACGCCTTTGGCTTCAGTGCCATGGATTTTTAATTTTTCATCAAAATATTGATTTACATTCTCAAGAACTTTTTTTAATTCCATTTGATTTCACCTTCTCCCTAGAAATAGTCCAACGCTTGTGGACCTTTCATGAATAATAAATCGAGGATACTGACTTGTGATTCGAAAGGTGGATAGAGCTGATCATACTCCGGGTAGTCATAGATTATGAAGGATAATTCAATCCCAGCAGAGGTGAAGAGTTCAGGCTCCAGATAATCCCGTGCAGATGGTCCGGATAAATAGGATGTCGCACCCACTTTGGCTAAAATCTGCATGAGACGGTCGGTCTTGGTGCCGGTGATTCCCTGAATTTCCGAAGATCGCAGAAAAGTAGTATTTTGAATACCCAGCAATCCGCTGATGGCGATGGTCAGGTCGATGGTAAACTCCGCGAGATGAGTGTCATACCGCTCATAAAACGGGGCGAGGACATCCTGATAGCGTTGAAAATAAGGGGCTTTGCTATAGGAAAGCTGAAGGGCATTCCAATGCTTGCGATTCCAATTTTGCGCCCAATTGATTTGAACATCATGGATTGGAGTGTGATTTTCTTCAATACCCTTGGTTAATACTGGAATGGTTAACCATTGGGAGCCATCCCGGGTTTTGATTCGATTGCGGTTACGCCAGCCGTTCTTGTCATATTTGACGTCGTCATAGAAGATGAAGGTATCCGCCTGGCGGATTTGATCAAAATATCCACGCCAGGGAATATACGAAGGCTGTAAAATAACACATTTCATGTTTGGGATTATTATCCTTCGTTAGGATTAGACGGCATGGATTGAGGGATTTCTTGATGGACAATATAAGCCGGACGTTTCATGGAAGCATCAAAAATTCTGGCCAGATACTCGCCAAAAATACCTAGCGCAAATAATTGAGCCCCGCTGAAGATGGAGACGATGGAGGATAAAAATGGGAAACCCGGAATACTGCCGACGGTCCAGTAGATGATAAATACATAGATAAAAATGAAAATGCCGACCAGGGTCAGGAAGAAACCGAGCCAACTGGCAAAACGTAAAGGAATGGTACTGAATCCTGTAAGGATTAAAAAGGCCTGAGATGCTAATTTCATAAAATTGTAATTCGATTGGCCAATAGTACGCGGTTCCTCGTGCACGGGAATGGAAGCGAAACGAGTTGTGCCCCAGGAAAGCAGGGCATCAATGATCACACCAGGGTTGTTGTAGTTTTCAAAAGCATCACGGATATTGGTGCGAAGGCCACGAAAAGCAGAAAGCTCTCTGACGGTCTTGATCCCCATCACCGTTGCGAGCAGTTTTTTGGTTAAGCGGGAGGAGATATTACGCCAGAGTGAATGAGGCATCTTATCAGGACACCCATAAACGACGTCAAAACCTTCCTGCAACTTGGCAATTAGCTTTGGAATTTCACGTGGAGGATGCTGTAAATCGTCATCCATGGTGATGATCGCATCCATTTTTGCTGCCCGGATACCACACAACAACGCATTGTGCTGTCCGTAATTTCGCATCATATTGATACCGCGTATCGTTGTGTTACGGGCTGATAGTTCTTGGATGACATTCCAGGAATCATCCGGACTTCCATCGTTGATCAGTAGAATTTCAAAATCATTCACGACGGCTGGCAATACTTCCATTAATTGATTCACTAGCAAAGGCAGAGTGTCTCTTCCGTTATAGACCGGTATGACCACGGTGATAGATTTTATAGGTTCCATGTGATTCCAGTTTTCTTAGTAGAATGATGCAACACGAAAATATTATAACATCGGATCAATTTAGGGACAGTCTAAAAGATCCATTTCACTTTCAAGGATTGGATTTCCCGCATCGGGATCCGAGAATTCTAATTGGTATCGGCTTAATTCTTTGCAAAGCCGTTTTTCCAATTGTTTATCCATGGTGTAGGCTTTTTGAATATACTTCACGGCTTTTTCCCAATCCCCAGTCGCAGCATAGGCTTCACTGAACGGCAAATATTCTGACCCCGCTTTGGCTTTGAGTTGTTGATCGGCGACTTGTTTTTCGATATCCAGGATGACAGCCCAATCTTTATATTGCCTGGCAAGGTCTGCTTTTTGGTAAAAATAACACCAGCCGTGAGCAGGCTCTTTCCCGAATATTGTCTCATCCATGCCTAATGGCGTTGCTGGATCTTCGGAACGAATGCGATAGGGATCAGACAGGTCAATGATATCATCCATTGATTCAGGAATTAGTGGATCATTATGGCTTTGTTCTGGATCCAGGATTCGTAAACAAGCATCTGTCGTGTAAAAGAATCCGACGATTTGATCCGTGGTTCCGATAAATTCAGTACTACGGTAATTTTTTATGATCTGTGTGCCTGGATTTAAATCCGGTAACGTGCTGCCCAGACGAATATCGGTAAACATCATCATGTACTTTAAGGGGTCATGGTCATTAGAGGTATCGTAAATCCAATTCAGGGGTGCGGTGAGGGAATTATCCGAAGAAAATGTTAAAGGAAAGGTTTCTGAAAGCAAAAGGGTATTCTCCTGCAAGTCAGGCACGCGCCAGGTTAGCTGCCAGAAAAACTGATTATGAATATTCCATTCTCGTCGAAAGACATTGGCATTGGTAAAATGAGCCCCGATTGAAAAACTGATCAGTAACGAAAGGCATGCCAGCTTTACTGTGTTGCTAAAAAATAATTTTTCAATAAGATACACCAGGAATAGAGAACTCCCAAACATCAGGGAAAGAAAAAATCTATCATAAGGGTAGGTTAGTTGAATGGGAAGATTCGTCGCCCAAAAAGGAAAGGCGCCAAAAAGTATCGCTGTGATGGCAAAGATTAAAATCTGATTTTCATATTTCACAAAAAGTGAATTTTGCTTCTTGTTAATCGTAGCTACTGGGAATGTGTTTTTAAGCAGGAGATAAGCTAATGGGATTAGGAGTAAGACAAGTGCCCAATAAAAGAATTGGGATGAACCTTTAATCATGGTTAAATTTGGAAATTGGAAGACTTCGGTCCATGACTGCCATATCGTAAGGTAGACATCCTGTACGATTCGGTTTAAAAAAACAATGATGGGATGATATTCTCCACCCGAAAGTTTGCTCAGGGTAACGGGATGATAGGTTGGAAATTTAAAAATATAAACACGCCAGATAAAGAAGGTTAATAGACCAACCCCGTAAGGAAGATACTCGCGAAACATGGTAAGGAACCAGATTTTGAATTTCCGAAAATCCAGCGAATATTTATTCCAGATGATCAAGATGCGGAGGAATTCGAGGCCGGCATAATATTCAGTTGAAAAGATGGTGAATAATTGTAAAAATACACTGGCGATAACCAGGAAAACTTTCTTGCGCCCTCTGGTTTCCATGGCGAGGATCATCACGCCCAGGGATAAAAATAAAGAAGTTAAAAGGATGAACCCATTGGAATAAATGATGGCAATCGGCTGCTGTTTAAAGCCTGGGAAGATGGTAAATAAAATACTAACCCATAACATTTGTTTCTTTAAATCCGGCCAGATTTTTGTTAATGCCCAATAGACTGACAAGCCGCACAGCCAACGGGATAATAACGCAAAAGCCTGCCAATAAATGGGTTTCATCGGCACGATACTGGTAGTAAACATATAGATGCCCATGAGGAATGGACGGTCGGAAGACAATACTTCTTTGAAACCTGACGGGCCAAGAGTTTTTGCGAACCAAGCCATCGGCCAATCATCCCAGTAGAATCCCAGCCAGGGAATCAGGATACCATAGGCCAATAAGCTAAATAATAAAAGTAATAGAGCGGGGGAATGTTTTTTCAGGAAAGCTTTCATGAATGAATTGCTGTGCTCCTATCTGACTGGTTAAACCTAAACCGATTTTACCACCAAAGGGGGTGATAAAAAAAAAGAAAAGCGGGTTCTTTGAGGGAACCCGCTTGATTTGAAAAAAGGGTATTGACTAAATCTTTTTGAGGATGATACGAGCGTCAACAACTTTCAGACCGGTACCTTCTTCGTAGACAAGAACAGGATTGGCATCTGTTTCGCTGATTTCATTGCGCAGATCGTATACCATTTGAGAGTACAGGGAAAGGATTTCAGCCAATTTTTCCCGGTCTCTTGGAGATTCACCGCGGACACCAGCCAAAATGGGAGCGCCCTTGATTTCGTTCATCATCCGACGAGACTCACCAACGGAAATTGGAGCCACACGGAATGTAACGTCTTTGAGAACTTCCACAAAAATACCACCCAGACCGAACATGACGGTAGGGCCAAAGGTTGCATCGTTGACAGAGCCGATGATAACCTCCGTTCCCCAGGGTGCCATTTCCTGAATCAAAACACCATGAATACTTGCATCTGCTTTGTAAGCTTTTGCATTTTCGATGATGGTTTTGTAAGATTCGCGGATTCCGTCAGCATCTTTGATATTGACTTTGACACCGCCCGCATCGGATTTATGAAGAATGTCAGGAGAGACGATTTTCATGACGATCGGGTAACCGATTTTGTTTGCAAATTGTACAGCTTCTTCTTCACTAGTAGCCAATTTATGATTGGTAACAGGCAGACCATACGCTTCAAAGATGGATTTTGCTTCGACTTCGGTTAAAACATCACGCCCATTGGCACGTGCAGCGTCAATGATCTGTTTGGCTTTTTTAGCGTCGATGTTTTTTGCGGGAACAATGGTTTCAGAGGAGTATTCTTTCATCTGGAACAATTGACGCAAAGCAGCCATCGCATTCATGGCTACATCAGGAGCGCCATAAGCAGGCACACCGTTTTCTGAAAGCCAGCGCATGGCAGTTTCAGAGCGTTCGCCACCGACATAAGATACAGTGACCGGTTTGTCTTTGATTCCAGATTCCAGCAATGCCTTCTGGATGCCCTGGGCAATACCCATGGGATCAGAGGAAGCGGTTTCACAGAACAGAATGACTACACCATCCACCCAGGGGTGAATGATGGAAGCTTTGAAAGAATCCACATACCAATCGGTGCTGGCCATGCCGGTGATATCTACCGGGTTTTTGGCTGAGCCAAAGGAGGGCATGTGTTTCTTTAATTCAGTTTGAAGTTCTGGGGGTGCGAAGCGCAGGGGAATGCCGTACTTTTCAGCAGCATCCGTTGCCAAAACACCAACACCACCGCCATTTGTGATAATTAATAAATTCTCTCCCTTCAAAGGTGGCTGGAGGGAGAGAGCAAGAGCACGATCAAATAAATTGTCCAGATCGGATGCTTCTACCACACCGGCCTGATGAAAGGCTGCGCCATAGACTTTCGCAGCACCGGCCAGGGATCCCGTGTGGGAAGCGGCAGCAGCGGCGCCATGTTCTGATGTTCCAGATTTGAGGGCAATGATGGGTTTGGTAGCTTTTTTGCTGACATCCATGAATTTACGGCCGTCTTTCAAGCCTTCAACATAGAGGGAGATGCAGCTGGTGTTTTCATCGGTGTCAAGCCATTCAACAACATCGGCAAAACTGACATCCGACATATTTCCAATAGAGATCAGTTTATCAAATCCAATTCTACGGGTGTAGGTGGATGCATCCATGGCGATTAATAAAGCACCACTCTGAGAAACCAGGGATGATTTACCAGGTAAGGGCAGGAATGGAGCAAAAGACGCGTTCAGTTTATCTGAATTGGAAAGCGTACCCACAATGTTCGGGCCTAATACGCGCATGCCATACGAATGAGCAATAGCCACAATTTCTTCTTCCAGCGCTTTTTCACCAACTTCACTAAAACCTGATGAGATGATGATCAGGCCTTTGACACCTTTTTTACCACATTCTTCTGCTGCTTCTTTAACCATGCTGGCTGGCACAGTAATTACGGCTGCATCAATAGGGCCTGGCACATCATTAACTGAAGCATAAACCTTTAAGCCTAAAATTTCAGTTGCTTTAGGGTTGATGGGATAAATTTTTCCCTCATATTTGCTTTTGATGAGATTATCAACAACGGTATGTCCAATTTTCCCCGCTTGAGACGATGCACCTACAACAGCAACCGATTTTGGTCGGAAGAGGCCGTTAAGATTATCACTATCCACTTGAATCCTCCAAAGAGTTATATATATTATTATGGTGAAATGAACTACTCACAATTAACAAGTATACCATCACATATGTTCTTAAAGAGAGTAAAAATGTACTTGCTTTCTTGGACTTTGATCATATATTTTTGTTCTATTCAGGTGATAAATAGAAATATAAAGTAGAATTGTTTTATAAAAAGATGCAATGGGGTGATTATGGTGATGAAAAATGAGTTATGGAAAGATAAATTAATTCAAGCTGTGCTAAACGCTGCAGATCCCAAAAAAGCGATTCTAACTGCATTTCAGCCACTGAATCATAAAATTCCGGGGATCGATCAGCTAAGAGAATTGGGCTATCAAAGATTGCATCTGATCAGTATTGGCAAAGCAGCGATCCCGATGGCTGAAGGTCTCCTTAAGAAATTTGGTGAGAAAATCACAGGCGGGGTCATTGTCCCCAAAGCAAGTTATGAGATGGAAATTGAAACCTGGCAGCAGCGTTTTACAATTCTCCCCTCTGCTCATCCGGTACCCAATGAACGCAGCATAGCGGCAGGTAAGGCAATATTTTCTTATCTTTCCAACTTGACGCCCAATGATTTTGTTTTTTACTTAATTTCTGGGGGGGGATCATCTCTGGTGACGGTACCCGAGCCCGGCATTAGCTTGAATGATATGCAAGCAGTAAATCAGCTTTTATTGGATAGCGGCGCAACGATTGACGAAATTAATGGCATCCGAAAACATCTTGATCAAATCAAAGGTGGTAAATTAATCCAGAAAACTTATCCGGCGGGTTTTAGTACCCTGATCCTGTCGGATGTGCTTGGCGATCCTCTGGATGTGATTGCTTCCGGGCCAACGGTTTTTGATCCTAGCACTTATCAGGACGCATGGGACACGATTGAAAGGTATACGCTTCAGCAAAGAATGCCCAAAAGTGTTATTCGATTTATACAACAAGGTATGGCTGGACTTCATCGTGAAACACCCAAGCAAGCCCTACAAAACCAAAGAATTTGGCCTGCACAGATAATAGGCGGCAATCGGAATTCCCTGATTGCTGCGTCCGAGGCTGCGGCCTTGTCAGGCTTAAAACCAGTCATTCTATCGGATCATCTAATTGGAGAAGCAAGGGTTGCTGGGGAATGGATGGTAAACCAGGCCAAAGCCTATCTGAACGTATCTACAAAGGTTCTGGGTGATATTTGTTTTTTAGCTGGCGGTGAAACAACGGTCACTATACAGGGAAATGGAAAAGGGGGCAGGAATCTGGAACTGGCTTTGGCAGTGGTTAAGCCGTTAAGTGAAATGAAGTGTGCCTATTTTTGTTCTTTCGCAACCGATGGAGAAGATGGTCCCACTGATGCTGCGGGTGCCTGGGTGGATCAGGATACCTATGAAACAGCCAAGAAGTTGGGACTTAACCCAGAGGTTTATTTAGCTCGGAATGACTCATATACCTTTTTTGAAAAACTAAGTCAATTAATCCGCACAGGTTCAACCGGAACCAATGTAAACGATGTTTGTTTCCTGATTGTACGAGATTAATCCTGAGGAATGATTAAATAAATAGCCTGCCAAGAAGAAATTGGCAGGCTATTGTTTGTCTCAAGAATAGGCTTTAGTTTACTGGGCTGATGGAGAGGACGCTATTAAATCCATTAACGGTTAAGTTCCATTCTGAACCTGGTTCGCATGCAGAAAATTCTTCATAGGTCGAAGGAGAATACTCATACTGTTTTGAGTCAGCAGAGAAAAGGACGGTGTAGGACTCTGTTTGATCAGCAGCCCGTTGATCTGAACTAAGGGAATAGTTTGGCCAGTATGGGTTCATATCCGAACCGCTGGAGGTTACTTGATCCTCATTTTGCCAGCCCATGATCTCGTAAGAACAATAGGGTTCCGATACCTGGTAAACACAATCCTGGACAACCTCTGCATATCCATTACCCAGATCCTTGGTATATGGAGTCCCACAAACTTCCTCTGCACCTGATACATATTCTGTTTCGTCATGGTGATATCTGGGTTTACAAGAAAGGTTGGTGGCATCTGCAGGAATATCCGCCTGCCAGTCTTCCGCTTGCATGGGGCCATAGCGTTCGATGTTTACACTATAAGTCCAGGAGACAGATTTAACCGTCCCGCGTAATTCTTCTTTGGAGAATAGTCCCGATATTCCTGAAACTACCAAACAACAGATAGCTATAGCACCCAAAATTAAGAGAACCAATAGGATTGGGTTCATTTTCTTTTTATCTGTTGAGGATTGTACTGGAGCCGCTGCTTTGGCCTGGGTTCCCAAACCAGTCCCGCATTGATGGCAGGTGGTAAGGGTAATTGCATTCTCAGCGCCGCAGGAAGCACAATTCACAGTTGTTTTTTGACCAGGTTTGAAGGCACCTAGTATTTGACCCGTTTTTCGGCGAGCACCTTCAGAGATATCACCGCCGCATTGAACGCAAATTTGGGCATCGGCTGAATTTCGCGTTGTGCAATAAGGGCAGTTAATATCGGGGCCTAGGACTGCTTTCTTAACCTCCGCTTCGTCTTTAATTAATTCAGCGGCATCTTGTTGGTAAAAATCCACATTAGCGGGTTGTGGAGAACCACATTGGGCACATACTTTAGCTGACCCAATGTTTTTGGATTTGCATTGAGGACAATTCCAAAATAGATGAATGAAACCTTGTGATTTTTGAGCCATTCGTCTTCCTCCCGATGAATATATTAATTCAAGCCTTGGTAGACTTGCGGGTTATAACAATAAGGGATAGGGTCATCCTTAAGGGCAGCCTGAATATTCTCAACACACATCATGGACATTCTCTTGCGAATTGGTGCACTGGCACTGGCGATGTGGGGTGTAAGGAGAACATTCTTACATTTTACCAGCGGGTGATTTGCAGGAATAGGCTCCGGGTCAAAAACGTCCAGGGCAGCGCCAGCAATTTTATGATCCAAAATGGCATCCGTGAGCGCATCGGAATTAACAATTTTTCCGCGGGCTATGTTGATCAAGTAAGCAGAAGTTTTCATTAGGGCAATTTTCTCTGCATTGATCAGATTTTCAGTATGAGCATTTAAGTTGGTATGGATGGATACGAAATCCGATTGCTGCATTAATTCACCTAACTGCGCATAGCGATAGCCATATTTCTCTTCCAGTTCTGGCTTACGTGTCTGACTGTAATACAAAATCTTCATGTTAAAGCCAACCGCGCGCCGGGCTACCGCCTGACCGATCTGGCCAAGACCGATGATTCCCAGGGTGGATTGATATAGATCAGCGCCCAATAATACGTCCGGTCCCCATGGGCGCCAAATTCCCTGCATAACCTCCTGGTTGGATTCTGTCACTCGGCGGGCGATAGAGGTCATCAAAGCCCAGGTGAAATCGGCACAGGATTCTGTCAACACATTGGGTGTGTTTCCCACGGGAATCTTTTGTTCAGTAGCGTAGATGATATCAATATTATCCACGCCAACTGCCATCTGACTGATGATTTTCAAGTGACCGGAACCAGCCTGAATGACATCCCTGTCGATTGGATCGGTCAGCATGGAAAGGATGGCTGCCGAACGGGAGGAAGCTTCCACTAAAGCAGAATGTGGAGGCGGTGTTTCCTGGGTCCAGATTTCTGGTTCAGCGAACTCACGCAATTTATCGAGCGCTTCGGGATGAATCAGCCGGGTGACAAAAACGGTTGGTTTACTCATGGTTTGGAATTGTTCTCCAATAACTTACTTAGAATATCCAAATATCGTTTGGAGTGGGTGGCTTGATTGATGACTGTTCCATCCAGCAGCAGCCCGGTTTCGTATAGATATTCAATGATTTCTCCTTGTAAGGAGGGGTCAGTCATTGCAGGAATTTGTTGGATGACTGGGTGGGTGAGATTCACTTCCAACACCTTTTCCGATTCCGGAATTTCCTGATTCATCATGCGATAAGCAGACTGCAATTCCTGGGGCAGGGAACCATCTTGCAGTGTAATCCTTACGGGTGAATCAACAAGCACTTTGGAGGCTCGAATTTCATTGACTTTGTCTTTTAATTCGTTTCGGAATAACGCCAGAATGGAATCTTCATTTTCCACTGGAATATCAGGTTCTTTTTCCGGTGTCTCACTTGTGGATTTGATGGCATCAATCTCTTCCACATTCTGTGGATTGGCGACATTGACTAATTCAATCTCCCCAACTTTGGGAATGCGCAGGACCATGAATGGGTCGATCATGGTCTTAAAATGTATGACGTCCAGGTCATATTTCTTAAACAAATCCATATGCGGACTGGCTGCCATCTGATTAGCATCTGTATCTAGGAAGTAATAAATTTTGTTCTGCTTCTCAGGTTTTTCGGCGAGATAAGTTTCAAAGGAAATCAATTCATCCGGGTGTTTGTGGGTTGAAAAACGAACTAATTTCACCAACTTTTCCTGATCTTCCGGGTTTGTGGTGATGCCTTCTTTAAGGAAATCGCCGTAGGTTTTCCAGAAGGTGATGTATTCCTCCGGGGAGGTCTTCGCCAAATCTGCCAGTTTGTCCAGAACTTTACCAGTTAGAATTTTGCGAATTTGAGTTACTACCCGGCTGGATTGAATAGTCTCCCGGGAGACGTTGATGGGAATGTCTTCGGAATCGACCACACCCTGCATGAAACGCAGGTAATCCGGGAGTAAATCCCGGCTGAATTCCTGCAATAGGATGTTGCGGCAATAAAGTTGAAGTCCATCTTGTTTGCGCAAGGAGAAGGATGGGTTGTAGGATGTCGATGGAACGAACAACAGGGCAAACAACTGGATGGGGGCATCAATGGACAGATGTAAATAATTCATCGGTGAATTGAAATCCAGCGTGTATTGTTTGTAGAAGTCATCCACTTTTTCTCGTTCAACAGTGGAGGGAGTCTGCCGCCAGATGGCCGTTTGTTCATTGACGGGTTCTGTCTCGTCACCAAGGTAAATAGGGTAGGGAATGAAGTTGGAATGTTTCTTGATGATCCGTTTCAGACGCATGATGTCGGTGTATTCTTTCGCATCTTCCTTGAGATGGATAATGACTTCCGTTCCGCGCTCCTGCTTCTGGGAATCAGTCACCTGGAAGGATGTTTCACCGTGTGAAAGCCAGGTGGAAGCAGATTCTTCTGGATTCCAGGAAGAAGAGATGACTTCAATATATTCTGCAACCATAAAGGCGGCATAGAAGCCGACTCCAAATTGACCAATAATGGATTGTGCTTCGCTGGGGGATTTATCCTTGATTTGTTCCAAAAAACTCGCGGCACCGGAATGGGCAATAGTGCCCAAATTTTCGATGATCTCATCGCGATTCATGCCAATCCCGGTATCTCGGATAATCAATAGGTTTTGATCCGGTATGGTTTTAATCCAGATCCCAAGTTCTGCCTCTGGTGATCTAAATTCCGAAGTTGTCAGGGATTTGAAATGGAATTTGGTCAGGGCATCCGCAGCATTCGAGATGATTTCACGGAGAAATACATCACGATCTGAATATAAAGAATGAATAAGGATGTTTAATAATTGTTGGGTTTCTGCTTTGTAATGATATGTTTTTTGGGTGGAAGTAGATTTACTCATTGTGTGACCTCTCATTTTCTAAAAAAAACACGGATTAAAGAGATTGGTTAATCCGTGTTTTTAGTGTGTGTTGGATATTTTAAACTGCAATAATTGCTACGGATTGTCTGATTAAGACCAAAGGTACATTGACGATGCCTAAAGCTGGCATGATAGGGCAGTAGATACTGGCATCATAGAGGGATTTATATTCTTCACGGGAGATCTCCAGTGATTTTTTTAGATCCACTTGTTGCGAGATTCGAACTTTTCCATCAATACGAAATTTATCTAGCAAAGCCGTAATTGGAACCATATGACGATTGGGTTCGCCTGGATCATAATCCATGGGGTCCTGAGCGGGAGGTAACAAATGATAAGCAATGACATCCGATGTGGCCACATAAAATTCTGTAAACGTCATGGATTTTGGCTTTGCATCCGCTGAAACGTAGATCATCTTCGCATGATGTAAACACATGGTTTCGGGGGCCGCGTTCGTTCTTAACCAGGTACTGATGCGAATGTGACTTTTAATAATCACATCTCCAATCACGAGACCTTGCTTAAGATAAATGATGATGGTGCCGCTTTTTTCATCATCCTGAAGTTTGTACGTATACACTGGCTGGTCTGTCATCGACTCTCTATCCTCCTTCCTGGTAATTTAGTGATAGTGGTTCTTAATGCCAGGGATCACATACTCTGAAAATGACCGATCCATATTATAATCCGGTTTCCAGTTCCAATCTCGACGAGCTGCAGAATCATCTATCTCCGCTGGCCAGGAATCTACGATGTTCTGACGTTTTTCGTCCACCTTGAATCGAATATCCGCGTTGGGAAAAGCTTTTTGTGTAATTTGCAATATTTGTTCCGCCGATGGGGAATAACTGGTCACATTGTAAACCACTTGTGACAGATTTTCTTTCTCGGCTTTTTCCAACATGATAATGGATTTGACAGCATCGGGCATTGCCATGAATGGAAGAACGGAATCCGGGCGTACGAAACAATTGTAAGGGATGTTTTGGGCTGCATGATGCAGCATTTCAGGACCATAATCACTGGTACCGCCCGTTGGGATGGTGACGGCACTGATCAAGCCAGGAAAACGCAGGCAGCGAAAATCAATCGTATGGCTGATTTTGTCGGCAGCTAGCTGTTTGTAATGTCGGCCGTAATATCGACCTAAATGCTCACAATAAAGTTTATTACAACCATACATGGTGGTTGGTTGATTCCAGTCATCTTCTCGAATCGCGCCAAGCTGGTTTTTTATCGCAAGCGAGGGGATACCATAAGCAGCAATGGAACTGGGATAAATGAATTTTACCGATTGTCCCTGCCAGGCAGCTTGTTCCACGGCAAGGCGTAGTAAATTCAAGGTTCCTTCCACATTCACCCGATGGGCTGTTTCAGGATTGTATTCGGCTTTGGTGGACAAGATCGAGGCGAGGTGAATAATGCTGCGAATCTCATATTCGGAAACAAGCCGGCCAAGCAGCATTTGATCGAGAATATCCCCTTGAATGAATTTGGAAACAAAGGGTTTGATAGCTTCGTCCATAGGCATTACATCAAGGCCAACAATATCACAGCCATCATTTTCGGAAAGGTGTTTGACCAGACTATGTCCAATCTCACCGTTAACACCGGTAATTAAAACGACCTGTTTTCTCATGGATGATTTCCTTATTGCAGTGGAGTAGGTTGCTCTATGTACTATTTTAGCAAGAGTTTAAAAAAAAAGAAGGTTTGGCGGTTAGCCAAACCTTCAACTTCTTTAAATTAGGCTGTTGCTTGCCCTTTTTTGAACCAAGTTTTCCATTCCTGATTTTCCCAGATCACAAGAATTGGGGCTGCAATAAAAATGGAAGAGTAGGTACCGCTGAACAAACCCACCAGAAGAATGATGGCAAATTCGCGCAGGGTGACACCGCCCACCAGGGCCAGCGCGAGCAGCATGAATTCGGAGGTCATTAATTGGGTGTTGATGGAGCGTCCCAGGGTTTGAACGATGGAATGATTGGCTAATTGTTCAAAGGAAATTTTACGGAAAATGCGATTGTTTTCGCGGATTCTATCGAAAACCACAATCTTATCCTGAACGGAGAAGCCGATGACGGTAAGCAAAGCTGTTAGCGTCAGCGAGTCAAACTGCCAGCCGAAAATTGTTCCACCAATGGCGGTGACACTGATCACAACAAGAACATCGTGCAGCATGGCAACAATGGCACAAATACCATAACGGGTTGCATGAGCGATACCACGGAAGGCAAAGGTGATATAGAGAATTACACCTAAAGCGGCAACGGCGACTGCCTGAGCAGCACGTGCGGTTACTTCCTTGCCAATCGATGGGCCCACATTATCTGCGCTGATGATTTCAGTCACGACTGAGAACTGTGTTTCAAAGTCTTCAATGATGACTGCGCGAGCGTCTTCTTCAATATATTGTGATTGGATGATGATCGTATCCGTGCCAGAAGTCTTGAGCGTCATGTCAGTCACGCCGTGTTCCTGGAAGAAGGAGATGATCGCATCACTGGCAGGAAGGGTACCCTGCGAAAGTTTTAATTCCAGCATACTTCCACCGGTGAAATCAATTGAGAAAGGTAATCCACCGCCAATAATAAGCATGACCATACCGGTGACGATTACTAAAATTGAAATTCCGAAGAAGAGATATCGTTTTCCTAAAATATCTAACATAATTTTCTCCTCTAGATCCCAAACCATTTTTTCTGGTCTGCGTTTTTAAGAAAATTGGAAAACAGGTCGAGCAGGGCACGAGTAATGACACTGGCGCAGAATAAACTGACAAAAACACCAATGGCAAGGGTCAAGGCAAAGCCTTTCACCAAACTGGCACCGTACGCAGAACCAAACCAGAAGAGAATTCCACTGGTAATTAATGTCGCAAAGTTCGAATCCCGGATAGAAGGCCATGCACGCGTCCAGGAAAGATAAACTGCATCTTTGAGTTTTCTACCGCTGCGTAATTCTTCTTTGAGTCGTTCAAACATGAGGATATTGGCATCCAAGCCGCCACCGGTACTGAGCAACAAACCGGCAATACCCGGCAATGTTAGGGTGACTGGAATTAATTTGAACAAAGCCAGGGTGATGGCTGCATAGCTTGCAATGGAAAGCATGGCAATGGCGCCGGGGACACGATAATAAATGGTCATGAACAAAGTCACAATGATCAAACCCAAAATCGCAGCCAGAATACTCTTCTGCAAAGATTCCTGTCCAAGGGTAGGGCCAACAATTCGACTTTCAACAACTTTCAAAGGAATTGGCAGGGAACCATAGCGAAGCTGGATGGCTAAAGTATTGGCTGTTTCATAAGTGAAGTTGCCGGAAATGGAACCATTTCCCTCGGTAATGGGGGTATTGATGGATGGGGTGGAGACAATGCGTTTATCCAAAACAATAGCCAGTATTTTACCAACATTTGCAGTTGTGTAATTTGCAAATGTTTTCGCACCATCCGTTTTGAGTTTGAAAACCACTGAATAAACCCCGTTTTGCAGATCAACATTTACGGTTTCAATTTGATCACCTGTCAAGACGGTATGCCAGACGTTACTGAGAAGTTCCTCTTCAGTCATGGCACTGGTATCGGCAGCACTGACTCCCGTGGTTGTGGTGCCTGAGTCCGTCAGAATTTCAGTACCGGGAGGTAGAATTGTATCGCCGAAATCAACAAATTCTAATTGACCGGTTTCTTTGAGAGTGGCGATCACTTCGTCGGTGTTGGTGATACCGGGGAATTCGCCGACAATACGACGGTCTCCAGCGATTTGGAACATAACTTCACTGACACCCAAACCATTGGTACGATTCTCAAGAATTTGTTTGGCTGTTTCAAGATCTTCTGCTGCGATTGCAGTATCAGCGGGTAAGTCAGCTTCCAAAAGAACCTGCATACCACCCCGTAAGTCGAGTCCAAGGGATGTATCGAGTGTGCGGGAAAATTCTCCGATTTTAATGCCAGGATTGCTGGGTAAATCAATCCATACGACAACTGCAACTAATAGAACGATCAAAATGATATTAAGATAGCGTTGATTCATTCGAGCTTGGCCTCCAATTCATACAAATACCAGCCAAAGGCTGGATATTGGACGATTATACCCCAGTCTAGAATCTATGTGCAGATTTGATTCGTGTTTGCTATAAGATTGGGAGTTTCACAGGGAAGAGTCGTCGTATTTTTGAGGAAGCGGGTAATTTACACTCATTTTCCGAATTCTTGACTCCTCTTTGTGTGTAATAAGCGCAGCAACAACGGACATATCTTCTTTTGGACTATTCTGATGCATCCGAATGGAATCTGTAAGCAAAGTATTCGCGATTTCATCTGCCGTTGGTTCCTGATCTTCCAACAGTGAGCGGATTAACATGCAAATGTCAAAATCCTTTTCCATATTCTTTTCAGAATGTTCGATTCCGGTAGAGTATAAAACTAAAAGCGTGTTCGGAATAAGTGGAATTTCTGAAATGACGGGCCGAATATTCATTGAAGTACCAATACATTGACTCTGCCCCGATAGGCAATTCAAATCGTCTTCTTGATAGATAAAAACGGGTGTGGGGTTATTGCGTGTAACGACGATTGTATCTGTTTGTCGATCAAAGGAAATGATATTCAGGCAGGCACTGAGCTGTCCTTTATGTTCAGTGAACAAGAAATCGGATGCTGCCCTGGCTGCGGCACCGTCACGGATGCCTTCACCAATCCATGCAATCACTTTTCGGACGATAGCCGAAGATATGGCTTTTTTGTCGAGTACCTGGGATACGACTTCTGCCATGACAATGGAAAGACCGCCATTGGGTCTTTCTACTATCTCAATGGTATCGCCGCTTTCAGCGTTTCCCAGCTTGCTGATTTTTGAGATGGCAACTTCAATTTCCATATTCTGATTTTAATACTATTTTTGCGATTTCAAACAAGCAATTATCTAAAACACCTTGTGAAAAATCATCGGGCAGAGTACGTTGTCCATATACCGTTATATGTTGAAACATTTCGTATTTACTTTAGAACCAACACGGGAAATACTCAAAATGAATTTTCATGGTTTATAGGGCCATCGGCAATTGGTGCGTTGGACTGGATGGTTGAAAAATCCGGGTATCTTAATGAGCCGCCTAACAGCACCCTACAAATGAACTACTCTGTAATGGATCAGTTTGTATGATCTTTGCGTCAGACTAGAAATTGCTCAGTTTTCATTAGACATGGTTACACTCCCGTTCGGATTGAGCTTTTTTGAAGGGAATAGTTACAATAATTGGTGCATATGGCTGGATGAATAGCAATTCGGGTATCCTTTTTTGACCCGCCCTACAACACCCGACGAAAACAGGTGGCAATAACCATCAATTATTCTTGACATGGATGATGATAATTCACCAGTCAATGGCAAGTTCCTTGACAAGGTGAATGGTGATTCATTATAATTGGTCTTTGGTATTATAGATTATAGAGTAGGTTTGATAGGAGAATAAACAATGGGTCCACAACCAAAACGGAAAATTTCCAGTGGACGAAGGGATCGCCGCCGCTCTCACGATGCGTTGGTGCCGAATACCTTGGTTCAATGCAGCAATTGTAATGAGATGCGCTTGATGCATAAAGTTTGCCCGAGCTGCGGATATTACAAAGGCCGGGAAGTTATCAAAGTTCAAAAAGGATAATAAAAAAAATGGGCTCAGCCCATTTTTTTTATTAAAGTACCCAATAGAACATCAATCCAATAATGGAAACAATGACGCCCAAGTGAAGAAATAAATTGGATGTTGTCAGCCAGCCGAGGGGAACCATCTGAAAAAAGAGGTTAATCAGGATCAGTAGGACACCCACCAGGGGGAGGAGCCCTTTTCTGTCCGCCAGATAATTGGAAAGTCTGTCAATGATTTTAGATAGTTTAAGATTCATGCTCATCTGATTCCTTTATGTGGGATGTGAGAAAATTTGAATAGAGTGACAGATAACGCACTGGCAGCTTGCCGATAATGTGAACTTCTTTACGCCCATGTTCTATAAATTCAATTTGTCCGGTTTGATGAAATTGGGAAGTTAAAGCTCCCTGGTTATAAGGAAGAAATACTTCGATCGGCTCAAAGGCTTCAAACAATTCCTTTTCAATTTTCGTGAGTAACACATCCAAACCACTCTTTTTTAATGCTGAAATTGGAATCGCTTCCGGGAATAGTGCCAGGATTGCTTGTAATTCCTCTTCACTATTTATTTTATCTGTTTTATTTAGAACCGTGATGACCGGGATGTGATCGGCTTTGATTTCTTTCAATGTGTTTTGAACCGATTGCCATTGGGCGTGTACCAGGGGGTGACTGCAATCCAAAACATGTAAAAGGCAATTCGCCTCACAAATTTCTTCCAGAGTTGCCCGAAATGCCGCAACCAATTGTGTAGGAATTTTTTGAATAAATCCAACCGTGTCCGTAAAGAGGACTTGATTATTATTCGGTAATTGGACTTTTCGGGTCGTCGGATCGAGGGTTGCAAATAATTTGTCAGCCACATAGACGTCGGATGCGGAAATGGCATTTAGTAAGGTTGATTTCCCTGAGTTGGTATACCCGACCAGGGAGATGACCGCAGTTTGCGATTTCGAGCGCTGGGAACGGTAGCGCATGCGATGGGCGCGTACTTTCTCCAACTCCACTTTCAATTTGCTGATTTTGCGACTGATCTCCCGCCGGTCTACTTCCAGTTGGGTTTCACCTGGGCCGCGCAAACCCACGCCGCCCACGCCGCCGGAACGTCCACCGCCACCGCCGGCCTGACGGGCAAGATGCGTCCAGGCTCGGGTAAGCCTGGGCAGGCGGTATTCGTACTGCGCCAACTCAACCTGAAGTTTTCCTTCAGCGGTTTGGGCATGCTGGGCAAAAATATCTAAAATTAAGGCGGTTCGGTCAATGACTTTTACGGTTTCACCGAATATTTTCTCCAATTCACGCAGATGTCTGGGAGATAGTTCCGCATCGAAAATAACAACGGTGGCTTCCGTGTCCTCAAGAAGAATACGAATCTCTTCCACTTTGCCACTACCGATCATGGTCATCGGATTGGGTCTGGAAATTTTCTGTGTGGCTTCTCCCACCACAACCAACCCGGCTGTGGTAGCCAACAGGTTTAATTCTTCGAGGGAATCCTCCATGGAGAGCAACGAGATGGAGGACGCAATATCAATACCCACTAAAAATGCTTTTTCGGTTTCACCCTGAGTAGGACGAGAAGGTTTTTCTGTCATAAGTACCAAGCCTGTAATTTGTTAATCGCTCTTTGTAATACATCTTGTGGTTGACAAAAGGAAATTCGAAAATAGTTCTTTCCATTCGATCCATAGATGCTTCCCGGTGTCATACTGACACCGGCATTGTCCAATGCTTCATTACAAAAATCAATATCCGAAGAAAATGAAGCGGGAATTTGTGCCCATAAGTAAAACCCTGCTTTTGGTTTGATAAAACATGGTGAAATCCTGGTTAAATAATCAATAAACAAATCCCGGCGATTCTTCATCTCCTGGTTTCTTGCCAGAATCCAAGATCGATCCATCAAAAGGGCTGTACTTGCGGCACGGAAGATAGGGATGGAGGTGCTGTTGTCCACTTTTGATTTTAAGGTCTGTAAAGCTGAGATGATTTCTCGATTTCCACAAATCATGCCAATCCGCCAACCCGCCATATGATAGGTTTTGGAGAGTGAATTGATTTCCACAGCAACATCCCTGGCACCGGCTATGGAAAGTAAAGAAGGTGGCTTTGGGTCTTCATAGTAGATGTCGGAATATGGGGCATCATGGATCAGGATGAAATGTCTTTCTTTGGCCAATTGGACCAGGTTTTCCAGTGTATCTGATTGTACTACGCTTCCGGTTGGATTATTGGGATAATTTATCCAGACCAATTTGGTATTGGCTGTCAAGGTGTTTTCAATTTGCTGATTCTCCAGTGAAAAAGCATTGTCAGAATTCAGAGCATAAGGAATAACATTTGCACCGGCATATTCCGCACCAAAGGCATAGGTGGGGTAACCCGGATTGGGTACCAGAACATCATCCCCTGCATTGAGCAGGACCTGATGAAGATTAATGATGGCTTCCTTGGATCCCAGTAAAGGCGAAACCTCTTCTTCAGGGTTCAAGGTAACATTAAACCGATTCTGATAATAGACTGCAACAGCTTCCCGAAAGTAGGCAGGGCCCCGGGTTGAAGTGTAGCCATGGGTGTCCGGTTTTCGGATGGACTCTGTCAAGCTATCGATCACTTCTGGCGGCGGTGGAAGATCAGGCGAGCCGATATCCAGACGGATAATCTCTCTGCCAGTTGATTGCAGCTCGTCAATTCTCTTTTGTAGATTTAAAAAGTAATACGGCTTTATGCCTGAAATCTTAGTTGAAGGATTAATCATAAAAGCATCACGAAATTTAGTTAATTACTTGATCGGTACAAGAATGTTGAATCGTTTGCCTGCCTGATCCAGGTTCTCGTAAATCGGCGAGTCCACCCACAAAGATCCAAGATGCGTTTGAATGATGCCTTTTACAATATACAGCCCATTGCCGGAAATATTGGAAAATTTCCGAACTGCCTGGGTACCGGGCTCGGATTTCTTTAATTTATTAAATAATTCACCTTTTTGCTGGGTGGATAAGCCGGAGCCATTGTCTATAATTTGAATTTGGAGTTTATCCTGGATGGTATCGGTGATAATTTCCAATGCGCCGTTATCCTGGGTGGTGGAGATGGAATAATGGATGAGAATCTTTAGTGCATACAATAACTTATCAACATCTATGTAGATGACCTGATCCGTGTTATTGATCTGAAAGGTCAGCTTTAAATCACGCTGCGCAAGGATGGCCTTGAAATCCCGGTCCAGTTTCTGAAGAAATTGATTGATGGAGATGGGTTGTTTGGAGACAATTAGCCGTTTCTGATCAATCAGGGCAAGATATGACATTTCATCCATCAGGCTGGTCAGTCGTTGAATACCATTTTTCATCCCTTTGGACAACATGATCAATTCAGTATTACGTTCGGGTAAAGATTCGATTTGAGAATCAATCATGGTCGCGTACCCCTCAATCAAGGTGATTGGGGTGATCAAAGTCTCACTGGTCAATTGGAAGAACTCACTCTGCATGAGATTAAGTTTGGCTAAACTATCCTCATTGGGTCTGGATACTGATTTTCTGGAGGATACTGCGGTGTTAATTTCAATCTCATGGGCTAATTCTGTGCAGCGCAGGAGAAAAGGCATCACTAAATCAAAATAGACAAAAGCCTCTTTTTCTTTGATCAGAGTTTTACAGATAAAGGCAGTACTGCCAAAAATTTCCTTGATTAATTTCACCAGGATGCCATCGGAGAAGGCTTCTTGATGTTCGCTGTGGATCAAATCGTTCCAGCTGATAAGCAATTTTCGAACCGATTCATCCATGCGGTTGACTGGCTCATGCAGCATTAACTGGAAAAAAGGTTTAAGTTGATCCTGTAAATTTCCATCCAGGGTTGAAAGAGGCGAGATGCGTTGAATGGTTTCTGACAACCACTGAGGGTATAACGATTCTAGTTTTTTAAGTTCTTTTTCATTCATGGCAGCTCTTCACGGTTTTTATGGATTGGATTTTGATAACCAGTATAGCAAGGTTTTGCCGATAATACCAAGACTTTTGGCTGAGATATTGCTTTCATTATCCATCGTCGTATGCCAGGCGGGATAATCAAAATCGATGATGTCTATGGCTGGGATATTCTGGTTCTTAAACGGCACATGATCATCCAGCATGGAATACTTGGCTTCGGGGATGAGATAGTGCTCGTAGCCAAGCTCCTGAGCAGCCTGCCAGATTTCGACGGTCAAGGCAGGATCAGAATTACGATCGATATAGACGTTCAAGTCTTTGTCCCCAATCATATCCACGATGATGACCTGGTCCGGGAGTTTGAATGTCGGGTCACTGGCCAGGGCTGTTGATCCGGCGATCCACTGATATTGTCCGATACCGCCTTGATCTTCAAAGTCAAAAAAGGCCAGGGTAATCTCATTGGGCACAGTTTCCGGGATGACTCTGGCAAGTTCCAAGAGGACGGCCACACCGGAAGCGCCGTCATTCGCACCCAGGACGGGTTCCTGCGGATAATTAAGATCCTGATCTGCCAGCAGACGGGTATCATAATGGGCACCAAACAAAACATGCGGGGCGGTGCCATCCCGATGGGCGACGATATTGCTGATGGTCAAATCATAGTACGGGTATTCATACAACTGCACCTGCCAGTTATTCTTTTCCAATTCGGAGACAATCCAATCCTGAGTTTGAGCATGTCCAATGGAACCCGGATAGCGAAACCCGAAGGACAGCTGGGTTTGTACATCCTGATAAGCACGATTCTCATCAAAGGAAGGCGCTGCTTGTGCACAGGAAACGAAAAGCAGACTTAGAATCAGGATCGTTTGGATAATAAAGAGGGTGCGATTTTTCATGAATCACCTATTTTCTGCAAGATAAGCGGATAGTTCTTCCAACCCGCGGGCGGTATACGCCATAAAGCGTTTCTTTTTATCCTGAATCTTTTTGGGTAGAGGAGGCAAAATGCCGAAATTAGCTTTCATGGGTTGGAAGTTTTTTTGATCGGCTTCGGTAATATAGGATACTAAAGAACCCAGCATGGTGGTTTTGGGAAAGATCCATGGGGTTTGCTGCTTCAAAGTTCTGACCGCGTTGATCCCGGCCAAAAGGCCAGTGGCAATGTTGCCCATGTAGCCTTCCACACCGGTTAGTTGCCCGGCGATAAATAAATCCGCTCGAGTTTTGGATTGCAGGGAGGGGAATAATAAAGCTGGGGCATAGAGGAATGTATTGCGGTGCATCTGACCATAGCGATAAAACTCCGCATTTTGTAACCCTGGAATCATACGGAAGACCCTTTTTTGCTCACCAAAGGTAAGGTTGGTTTGGAATCCCACCAAATTATACAGCGATCCGGCTTGATTGTCCTGGCGCAATTGAACTACGGCATAGGGTTTTTCGGGCGTGTGTTCCATCAACCCTTTCGGGGTCATGGGGCCGAAAGCCAGGGTTTCTGCTCCTCGTGCGGCCATCACTTCAACTGGCAGGCAGCCTTCAAAATAGGTACCGGCTCCGGCTTTCACCCCTGTGTTGATATCCTGTTCAAAGGATTTCAACACAATCCGTTCTGCCTGGGCTAATTCACCGACAAAGGCATGATATTGATCTTTACTCATCGGACAGTTGATATAATCGCCTTCTTCTTCCGTGCCTTTATCGTAACGGGAAGCGCGGAAAGCGATACTGAAATCGATACTCTCCTCTTGAACAATGGGAGCTATGGCATCATAAAAAAATAAATGCTCACTGCCAGTAAAAGCAGCCAGGGATTTTGAAAAAGCAGGGGAGGTTAACGGCCCGGTGCAGATGATGGTTGGACCTTCAGGAAGGTCTATCACCTCCTGACGAATGACTTCAATGTTGGGATGGGATTCGATGGATGCGGTAAGTTGCTCGGCAAAGGCATTCCGGTCTACGGCCAGGGCGCTCCCGGCAGGCAGGGCACAGGCTTCGGCAATTCGAAGCAGGTTGGAATTTAAAATCCGTAATTCTTCCTTCAACATTCCGGAAGCTCGTTCCGGTAAAACCGAACCCAGTGAGTTGGAGCAGATTAATTCCCCCAGAAAATCCGTCTCATGGGCTGGGCTGGCGTGTATAGGGCGCATCTCGAATAGTTTAACCTGGATTCCAGCTTCTGCAGCCTGCCAGGCTGCTTCGCTTCCGGAAAGTCCACCACCTATAACGGTAAGAGTCATAAAGTCTCCAGTGTTCAAAATTAATAGATTCCAAGTGGCATAGAACTTGCACTATAAGAGCCATCAGGATATACTAATTCTATCAGAAGGTGCTGGCTATGTTTCAATATCAATACACGGATATCAAACCTCTTACTACTGCACACCTCGCGCAGACGATGGCGTTATTAAGTTTATCCATCGATGAGTTACAACAGGAAATTGAAGCGCAGCTTGCCAAGAACCCTGCATTGGAAATCATTGAGGAACGACGCTGCCCGACCTGTCAGCGTAAACTGCCTCCACAAGGGAAATGTCCAGTATGCTCCAAACCTTCCAATGAAAATCCTGATGAACCGATTGTTTTTCTCTCCCCGCGCGAAGATTTTTACCAATCCTCCGGGGCAACCCATGAAGATATTCCTGAAGATCAATTTTCTGCCATGGCAGAAGAATTACCCACCTATGTTTTACGTCAAATCGCCCCTGAATTAAAAGAAAAAGACCGGTTAATTGCCGCTTATTTACTCACCCATCTGGATGAAGATGGTTTATTGACCATCCCCTTGATCGAAGCCGCGCAATATTTCCATGTGATGATTTCCAATATCCAGGAAATCCAACGCGTAATTCAAAAAGCAGACCCCGTTGGGGTTGGCTCCAATTCCACTCAGGATGCCTTATTAATCCAATTGGAAGTATTAGCCGAGCATAAAGCCATACCCGATTTTGCCGTTGAGATCATCACCAATGGGGACCACCTGGCCAGTAAACGACACTATCCGGATATTGCAAAGAAATATAACCTGCCGGTAAAACAGATTCATGATATTGTAAAATTTATTGGCGAGAACCTAAATCCATTTCCTGCCCGTTCCTTCTGGGGCAATGTTCGCCAACCGGCTCCGGAAGCCGTTCAGGTGTACCGTCAGCCCGATATTATTATCAGCTATCTCAATGATAATCCGGAAAACCCATTATCCGTGGAAATTATTCTGCCCATCTATGGCACATTGCAAGTCAACCCATTATTCAAGACTTCGATCAAAGAAGCCAACGAAGAACGAGTGGGCGAGTGGAAGAAAGACCTGGATAAAGCTTCCTTATTTGTCAAATGCATTCAACAGCGCTTCCATACCATTCAACGCTTAATGCAAAAAGTTGTCCTTTATCAGAAAGAATTTATCCTGCATGGCGATAAATACATGAAACCCATCACCCGGGCTTCCCTGGCGGATGAAATCAGCGTTCATGAATCCACCATTTCCCGTGCAGTTGCTAATAAAACGGTACAATTACCCAATCGAAAGATTATTCCCCTGGCTGGCTTTTTTGACCGCAGCCTGAATGTTCGCTCTGTTTTGAAAGAAATCATTGAAAAAGAAAAGAAACCTTTAAGCGATGCCCAATTAATGAAACATTTAGAGGCAGAAGGGTATCAAGTCGCACGAAGGACCATAGCCAAGTATCGAGCCATGGAGGGTGTTTTGCCCGCGCATCTCCGTCAACCCAATGTGTGATCAATGGAACTAGCAGCGAAAAATAACAACAGCACACCAACCGAATTGGAACCCATACAGATTCAATTGATCATGGATCAATTTGAATCTGCTGTTGTATTAATTCATGAAGAAGAAGACAAAATTCTATACGGCAATGTTGCCCTGTTAAAATCAACGGCATTCACGCAGGAAGAACTCTCCAATTTATCCTGGCACAAATTGATTGGTGCCGGTGAAGGCAAAGAATTACCCTTTACTGCACCCGAAACCTGTGAATTGATGCGTCGCAAACGGGATGCTATCCCGGTGATGGTAAGAGCCATCCGCTTGGTAAACGGCAAACCTTACATCGTGCTAACCATTCTCCCCATCACCCAATTCCGCCAGCAGCGTTATGAAGAATTTGAATTCTTGGAAGAAAACCTAGGGAAGTTACTAAATCTATCCACTATCTCGGATCCCTATTTCTATCTTAATGAAGTCATTAGCCTGTTGGGGCTGATTTTCAACGCGGATCAGGTTGCCATTTATCAAGCAGTGGAAGATTTTCCAATTCTGAAAAATATCGTTCCGCAAGCCAACAAAAAAAACCTGCCGGAAACTCTCTCCTCCTCAGAATTCAGTCAATTGGAAACCGTGGGTTTATGGTTCCCTGGCAAACCCATCCTGGCGGAGATCCACAAAAAGGCCCGCGAAAACCAGCTCTCTTATCTGGCGAATGCCAGCCTGGGGGAGGAAGAAGCTGCCTTTGGATTAATTGTGGTGGGCTCCTCAACGCATGAACCAATCAAGAATATTAAAATCCATCTCAGTTTTATTGCCAGAATTGTGACTGCAACCCTGCAGCAATCCATTCTGGTGAATAATCTCAATCAACAAATACAGGCCCAAAAGGGCATGCTGGATATTCATTCGCTGCTCTTTGACAATATCCACGAAGGGATTGTTCTGCTCAACAAAGAGCTGGTGATCGGACGAATCAACCAGGTGGCTGAAATTCTATTGGGCTATGCAGACAAGGAAGTCAGCGGACAACCGGTAGAAAACGTGCTGATTGGCGCGGAAGGGTTCATTGTTGCCCTGCAATCCGCCCAGAATGGGATGGCGACGCATAATTTGGGTAAATGTTCCCTGCACCGCCGCAATGGCATCGCTTTCCCCTGCCAGATTCAGGTCATCCCTGTGAACCGCGGGGAGAGTGTTGAAGACATCCTGGTGTTTATCAACGATATCAGCGAAAACGAGCAAATCCGGCTGCGTACCCAGCAATTGGAACATCGCGCCGTTCTGGGGGAAATAACGGCGGTCTTTGCCCATGAAGTGCGCAATCCGATCAATAACATTTCCACCGGTTTGCAATTACTCTCTCAAAAATTGGATGCGGAAGATCCCAACCAGGATAATATTCAACGCATGCTGACAGATTGCACCCGTCTGAACCATCTGATGGAATCGGTCTTGGCGTTTTCCAGGCCGGCAGAACAAAGGATGCATCCCTGTAACTTGCCTATTTTAATCCAACGCCTATTGGATCGCTGGCATCCCCGCATGGCTCGTGTGAAAGTAAAACCATATTTTGAGCCGGAAGGGAACATCCCTGACGCTTATGTGGATCAGCGCTCGATTGAACAGGTATTTACCAACTTAATCAGTAACGCCGTGGAAGCGATGAGCGAAACAGGCGGAACCCTGGCCATCAAGATCAAAACTGATATGAGTGTACCAACCCGTCCGCAGCTTGAGATCACCGTCTCGGATACAGGACCAGGAATCCCGGATGAAGTCCGTGATAGAATATTTGAACCTTTTGTGACGACCAATCCCCGGGGCAACGGCCTTGGGTTAGCGATTACCAAACGAATTGTAACGGCCAATCGGGGAAGCATTACTTTGGACACTTTTCCAGGTGGAACGGTCTTCAAAGTGTTATTGCCCATTGCAAACGGAGAATAACACATGGCACTCACTATTCTGATTATCGATGACGAAGAAAACGCACGGAAAAATATTGGTGAATTTTTAGGAACGAAAGGATATAGTATTCTGGAAGCTGCTACGATCGCAGCGGGCCGTGAATTTATTCAAAAAGGTGAAGGCGACATTATTTTATTGGATGTGCAATTGCCGGATGGATACGGCCCTAATTTATTGGTTGAGTTTGCCGCCATGCCGGATCGTCCGCCTATCATTCTGTTCACCGCCTATGGGGATATTGAAATGGCCGTTGAAGCCATGAAGAATGGTGCCCATGATTTCTTAACCAAACCGGTGGAATTTGAGCAGCTCGAAAAATCCATCCAACGGGCTACGGAAATGGTCAGCATGCGGCGGGAATTGGAACATTACCGCCAATCCCAACGCCGGAGTGCTGAGTTTGTAGTGGGAAACAGCAAGGAAATTCAAACCTTGGTCAGTTATGCCCACCGGGCTTCCATGGCTTCTGTCTCTGTTTTAATCACTGGAGAGACGGGAACGGGTAAGGAAGTTTTGGCGCGCTTTGTCCATACCAGTGGTCCGCGAGCGACTAAACCCTTTATTGCCATAAACTGCGCAGCCATACAAACCACCATGCTGGAATCGGAATTGTTTGGCCATGAGGCCGGCTCCTTTACCGGAGCGGATCGCAAGAAAGTCGGCCTGATGGAAGTTGCGGATGGCGGTATCTTGTTTCTGGATGAGATTTCTTCCATGCCGTTGGATATTCAGGCGAAGTTGTTACGTGCTTTGGAGGAACGGGGCTTTCGGCGGGTGGGTGGTAACAACATGATCAATGTGGATGTTCAGATCATTGCAGCCTCCAATCGACCGATGAGCCAGATCATCAAAGAAGAGAAATTCCGTGAAGATTTGTATTATCGTCTGAAAGTGGTGGACTTGCACCTGCCTGCCTTAAGAGAAAGAAAAGAAGATATTCCGGAATTGATTGGTTACTTTGTTCGCAAAATGAATGCCAAATTGGGTATGAATATCCGGGAAGTCAGCCAGCGGGCCATGCAATCCCTGGTGGATTATTCCTGGCCGGGAAACATCCGCGAATTGAGCAACGCCATCGAACGGGCCACTTTATTCTGTGATGAGGACACCATAGATATTCAGCATCTGCCGGCAGATATTGCCGGGATTTTCTAAATCCCCGTATTGGCACAAAACTTGCAATAAATCCTCCTGAAACAATTTTTCAGGAGGCTATGTTTTAAAATGACTATTCACGAGATCTTCACTACTATGGCAGTATCCCTTTTTCTGATGGGTATCATTTCCGTTGGTGCGGGTGTCTTTATCCTCATTACCAAAACCGCAGGCGACGATATTCGCGAGATCACCCAACAAACCACCAAGCTGGCTCAAAAGGGGATCACGGATGATATCGCTGGGCTGGTAGGTAATGCTTCCGCTCTGATTGATGCATTGAATAATTTAATCCGTACCACGACCGGCATTGGCATTTTCCTGATCATGATTGGGATTGTTTTACTGCTGGGTGCTTATTACATGATCCGCCAAATCCTCTAATCCTGAATTGCCTCGCGGAGACAGAATCCCATGAAGAATTTGCTGAATACCCTGGAAAAAAAGTACAAACCAGAAAAAATCACTTCCATTCTCCAGGCCGTCCTGCTTGATCCTGTGATAAAACAAGCTCTGGAGAATGAAGACTTCCTCTCCCGTTATCTGGAAGTCACTCAGGAGGATGCAAAAATCTGGACCGCAAGCAGCCTGGCTGGGTTTGCTGCAATGTATTATGGGGACGATCAGCAAAATGGGAAACCGGCCAGTGAAATCCATCTATTGGCTCTGGCAGGCAAAAAGGCCATTCAATTACGCACCATAACCAGTGAGCCTGCGTCTGAAAAGAACGGCATCAAAACCTATTTATTGAACCAAACCGATGATTCACAAGAATCCCTTTTGGATGGGTTGGTCTATGGATACGGCTTACAGTTTAGTCCAAACGCCTATCTGGATGCCATGCTTGCTGCTTTACCGCAGAATCTGGGAATTCAATTGACCACCCGGGCAATTTTGCAAAATGAATTGTCCGAATCAGCCATCCAACAAAGATTTAATGAGTTTCTCTCAACCAAGGAGTTGAAAGAGACCGAGAAATGGGTTAACTATCTGGAAAGCCTGTCTTATGACGAGATGGCTGAAAAAGTTTCCCAGACCTGGTTGGCAGATCAAAAACACAGCATCGAAGCAAATAGCAGTACCTACTCCTCAGAAGAATTTACAGCACTGGCACAACTATACCAGACCGCCCTCATGGTTTTCGATGCCGAACATGCCTTGCAGCGTGCTGGGGATCGTTTGAGAGATGAAGGGGAAAGAATCAAATTATTCCAGGCAGTCCAACAGAATGACCATTCCTCTGCTGTTGGACAGAAATCGATGGTTTGGCAGAATTTTTCGCCTGTTGCACAAGTGGCCTATGCTTTACAGTCGAAAAATATGGATGCAGAAACCTTCGAGGAAATGCTTCCCGCAGTCCGCGAAAATCCGTTGACATCCATTCGCTTGGCCGGATTGATTGTGGAAACCAATCCTGAAGAGGCACGTCAAATCGCCCTCAATGCCATGCGGATATTGAAACAACATCAAATGAATTATCAAACCTTCCTCCCGGAAGGTTTGTCCCAGTGGAATCCGGCTGAATTGGTTGAGGTTTTAAACCAGGTCCAACTACCGCAGGATGCAGCCAAATTGGGCAATACCATCCTACAATCCCGGCCCAATGACGCAGCGCTCATGGAGCAACTGGTTGAATCCAATCAGATGACCCAAAAGTGGAATGATGCAGAAATCCATGCCAAGATGCTGCATTTGCGCAATCCCAAGGATATGCCTAAATTATCCGTGCTGGCCAATGTTTATGAAAAATCCGGCAATTGGGTTCAAGCCAATGAATCCTGGCAGGAAATCATGAATACCTCCAAAGGTGCGGATCTGCACAGCGTGGAACATTTCATGATGACCGCGATCGAAGCCGGTGCTCCTGAAAAAGCTCTGGCCAGTAGTGATAGCATCGAGACTAATTCGATGAATCATGCTGGAATTTCTTATTATCGCGGAAAAGCCCATTTGAAGATGGGAGATAAAAAGAAAGCCGAAAAGGCATTCCTGGATGGAACCCTCCAGGATCCAACTCATGGAAATAACTGGCTGGCTTTAGCCCAGCTTTATCAAGCGCTTGGACAAACGGATAAAAGTGTGGAAACCTTAAAAACGGCCGCTGTGCATGCGCCCGAAAATGTTGAATTACTCATATCCCTGGCAAATTTGTATCTAGCAAAGAAAGAGGATGCCACAGCCCGCAAAATCATGAAACAGGCTGCCGCATATGCCGATATTGAAGTTCAAACGGCTGTGGATTTGGTTACCAATCTTGCTGCGTTAAACGAAAATCAACTGATCTATGATTATGTAACTACCCATCAAAACCGCTGGCATGATGGCGGCAAGATGGCTCATCTGATGGCCACGGCCTGTCAGGCTTTAGGGAAAAAAGCGGAATCTTTGCAAGCCTACGAACAGGCCATGCAGGGGCAGGAACTGGATCCCCGCTGGATGCTGGATTATGCCTCCGCGCTGGTGGATGATGGCAGAGAGATATTTGAGCCCTTGAAATCCATCCCGGTTGCCAATACTGTAAAAGCACTGCAATTATTGGAATCAGCCAGCGAAAATGGCAGTACGTTTCCCATTCGGTCCAGTTTATTACAAGGTGAATTGTACCTGGAGTTAGGCCAGGTTGAACAAGCCTTTTCCCATTATCAACAAATGAAGGATGTGCTGGATGGTCTGGAAACAGAGTTAGCCATTCGCTTCCAAACCGGTTTGGGCACCTGTGCCCATGCTGTTGGTGAAAATGAAATCGCCGTGGCGGCTTTAAAAGAGGCCAGCCGCGATACCGACCATGCAGTCTTTATTTATCAACGCATGGCGGAATCCTATCAAGATCTTAATTTTCAGGAAGAGGCCATGCAGGCTGCTAAAGCGGCCTTATCCGCTGGACCAACGGTCATTGCCAATCTAGCCTGGTTTGCTGAATTTGCCATTTCCATGAATGCCACAGCCGATGCCAAGGAAGCTCTGGAAGTTGCCACGGAATTAGCCCCGGATGATATTGAATACTGGATTGCATACGCCGTCATCCTGGCAAAACTGGAAGATTGGGAACCTTTTGAAGCGGTGATGCAGCAAATCAAGAACTTCTCGACGTTAAACGAAGCACAGTTCCTGAAAGTAGCTGATCTTTTCCTTGATCTGAATGAAATCAACAATGCAGAGGCGTTTTTACTGGATGGAACCCAGCGGCTTGAATCTGTCGGCGTTAGCCCAAGCTATCTGCTGACACTGGCCTTGCTCTCCAATCATCTTGGCAACTATGCCGATGCCACCATTATTGTGCAGCATTTGCTGGAAAATCGGGATTGGGACGCTGGATTACACACCTTCTTCGGGGATGTGTTGGCTTGCCAGGAAAAAGACAAAGCTGCTGCCGCCAGTTACGACCATGCCTGTAAATTACTGGAAATGGACGAGCCGCAAGAAACCCTCTTTGCTACGCTCTCTGCTTCCATGAAACCAATCGCTTCTAAAGCCTGGATTGACTCCCTCTATCTGAGTTCCGCTATTTCCTTGAGATTAAGCACACTGGAATTAAAAGATCAGAAATTTGTTGATGCAGGAAATCGTTTTTCATCCATTCTGGACAAAAAAGAACTGCTCAATGATTTATCCCTTTATCAACTTATCTTGGGCGCTTATTTGATTCAAAATGAGCAGATTCTGGAACGGGTCAAAGACCTGCTATCCGAGAGCATTGAATCCGGCAACCTGAGTGATGCCAAAGTTGCATCTATTGCCGCTGAGATTGCCTTGGACAGTAACGACCCGATTTTGGCGGGCAAGTTTATTCATCCCTTCCTGGAAAATGGCGAAACCAATTGGTGGGTGACTTCGATTCAAGCCAGGTTGCTGCTGCAAAATGGCGAATGGAATCGGGCAGAAGAACTTTTTGCCAGTTTATTCTCAGGGCGCCTGGTATCCGGCAAAGGGAAGAATGCGAAAGTAACGCAAAAAAGTGGCATGTATCAACCAGTCGAAGAGCGAATTTTACAGCAATTGTCTTTGCTGAAGGCTGCAGTGGAATTACGCAAGTGGTCCGAAGCTGACCAACTTCGTAAGGATCTTCAATCCTCTGTAATGGCTCTCCCGGTGATAAATCTGACCTTGATTATTACCAATCTGGTCACAGTGGAGTTCCAGCGACTGGCTGCTGAATTGCAGATTACCACTCATGCGCCGGCTGAAGCGGTGGTACAGGAAGCCGAATACAGCCAGTGTATGGCAAATCTGGTGGACATCAAGCCATGGATTTCTGCTTCCCTGCATATTCGTCTGGCAAACCGAATTCAATTGGTTCACCGGCCTTCCTTGCAAACCATCCGCGATACGGTGCAATTGATTCCGGATTATGAAGATTTGCGATTCTTAATCCCGGCAGTCCGCCGCTTGGAAAATTGCCAGGGTGTGCAGCAGTTGGCCGAAAAAGCCGGCGAAGATGTGGATGCATTGATTAATATCAGTCTGTGTGCCTTGAAAGAACAGCGTGAAGAGTCTTTAGGAGCCATTCAGGCAGCTTTGCGAATCAAACCCAATGATCCAGTAAGCCTATATATTTTGGGTAATTGTTATGCTTTGGCTGGAAACCCTGCAGAAGCATATCAAAGTCTTGAGAAAGCGATTGCCATCTGGCCGGATGAATCCCTGTGGCACCTGCGAGCGGCCGAACTGTCTGAAAAGGCACCGCAAAACAACGGCAAAGCCCATTATGCCAAGGCCTATGAACTGGATTCCAATGAACCCCTGATCACCCATCGCTATGTTTCCACCTTGTTGGCAGATCATCAAGTTCAGGACGCCTATGAGATCATTGAGAAGGCCATTAAAACCCATCCCAAAGATTGGACGTTGAATGGGTTGATGGCTCAGATTCTCGAACAGGCTGGTGAGTTGGATCATGCCTTGGAAGAAATGGAAATTGCCGTGGAAAAATCCGATGGCAATCCAAAGGCCAAAATCCAATTGGCAAAACTGTACCTGAAGACAAAATCTTATTCCGAAGTGTACAACCTGGTAGCCGATATTCAGGAAGTCCCTGATTTGAAGGAAGATATTTTATACCTGCGCAGTGTGGCCCTGCATCAGTTGGGCAAACCCGAAAAAGCCATGAAGTTGTTGGATGCCTATCTGGCCAAGCAACCGGCGAAAGACGATTCCCTGCTGCTGGAACGGGCAAAGATCATCCGGGATATGCAAGGGGAGCGTACGGCTATTGTTTATGTGGAAGAAGTGATCCATCAATATCCTGAGAGTGTGGAAGGCTATGGACTGATCAGTGACATGCATTATCAATGTGGTGATTTACTGGATGCTGCCAAATACATTGAAAAGGGTTTGAAACTGGATGGAAGCCACGAGCAGATGAATTATTTGAATGGTCTGTTAGCTTTGGAGAATGGAAACTTGGATTTGGCTGTACATTCCTTTGCCGTGACTATCCAGCAAAATTCGGCTCGTGTGGATGCCTATAAAGCCCTGGGTGACACGTATTTACGCCGCAGGGAGTTTGATGATGCTGCAAAGATTATTCTGCAGGGCATCGAAGCAAATCCCGACGAATTAAGTCTGATGATGGATGCAGCCAAAATATTTAAAGACAGCAAAGATTATGCGGAAGCGGAAGCCATGCTGCGTAAAGCCGCAGCCCTGCGTCCGGATGATTTGAATATCCAGCGGCAACTTGGCGCGATTATTGCACTAAACCTTGTACACAAACAATAGGAGGCAACTCAGCTCTATGGACAATTATAGAAAGACTAAGAATACTGATGAAAGCACACTTACAAGGCGCAAGTTCTTGCTGATTGCCAATCAAGCGCTGGCGGTGGAAGCCAAACAATTTACCCGTCAATTGGTAAAAAAATGGCTGGATGAATTTCCATTTGATCTTACCGTTAATTTGCTGAATGCAAAAAGCCTCTTATTGGATGGGAAAAAAGCAGACGCAGTTCTGGAATTGAAAAGCATCCTGCAGCGCGATCCGGAATATTTGGAAGCCCATGAAATGATGGCTGAACTGGATAGCGGAAAAGATGGAATTCAATCCGCTGCAGCAGCCAAGGTTTTACCTGGCATGATCAAGGATTGCCAGATTGTCCCTGATATTCATTGGACTGAAGCTTATGTTAATGCGCGCAAGGCCTTCGACAGTGGAAATACTACTGAAGCCGAACGTGAATTATTCCTGGTCATTGGTGAATCGAACACTAATCCCTTGCCTGCGATTTTGCATCTCCGCATAACAGAATCCTGCCGGGATGCGGCAACCGTAAAGAATTTAGCCTCCATCTATGCCAATCGATGGAACGATACCTTGCAATTTAAATTATTCCTGGCCTCGGCTAAGATTGAGCTTGGAGAATCTATTGATGGAATGAATCTGCTGCGCGAATGTGCGTCGAAGGACGTATCTGGACAGGTAGCCAACCGAATTTGGGGACCTCAGCATCGCTACACACCGATCTGGCCGGATGACCTTCAGATTCAGTTTCCCTACGCCATCCCCGGTGATATTGCCAGCCGGTTGGGCTGGAACCATTTAGCTGCTGAAAGTGGTTATGATTCTGAAGTTGAATCAATCCCCGTTGAAACACCCACGATAAAAATGCCCCAGCCGGAGCGTTATGATTCTTCAACCGGCAGAAAGCTGCCCATTCAGCATGAGGAAATTCAACATAATGCCGCCTTCAAATCCGTGGAAGACGCTTTTGCAGAATTGGCCAAAAAATTAAAAAAGACTTCCATTCCCAAGAGTGACGGACGTTTCCCGGTCTATGTGGTGTTCTCCAGTTGGGAAGGCTTGACCAAAAAGTATGGCATCGAAACAGCCAATCTGATTGATCAGGAACTCCATATGGTGACGGAACAAGTGCGCAAACGCGCAGAATGGAATGCCATCACCTATTATCCGGATGATTTGAACAGCATTAAGAATTACGAAGTGCCAAAAGTAAACGGCATGGATCCATGGGAGTTAAAACTTTCCCTGGTGGATCTGGATGAAGCCCTGGCTAAAAAGGGTCAGCGCATCGGCGCTTTATTGATCGTCGGCGGCCCGGATGTGGTGCCTTTCCATGATTTGCCCAATCCAACCGATGACAGCGACATAAATGTGCCTTCCGATAATCCATATAGTACGCTGGATGCGAATTACTTTGTGCCGGAATGGCCGGTTGGCCGTTTGCCTGGGGAAAGCAGTTCCGATGCCGGATTGCTGCTGGATCAGATTCGGCGCATCAATCAATACCATGCGAAATACAAAAAATCCTCCAAGGGTCTGCCCGGATTGAGCTTTGATTTTAAATTCTTGGAAACCTTACGGAATTTATTCCAGAGTTCCGTGACTAATAAATTGGAAAAGAATTTTGGCTATACCGCTTCCGTTTGGCGCCGTTCCTCTATCGCGGCATTTCGTCCGATTGGGGATGGCAGTGCACTTCTGGTCTCTCCACCTGCCTATTCCGGTGGATTTGATCAGCAGCGTATTCAACAGTCCAAGATGGCTTATTTTAACCTACACGGATTACTCGATTCTGCTGAATGGTATGGACAAAAAGATTTTTCGGAAAATTCTCCCGGCCCTGATTACCCCGTGGCGTTAAGTCCGAAAGATCTGAAACGTCAGGAACAAGCCCCAAAATTGATCTTCACTGAAGCCTGTTATGGCGGCTATATTGATGATAAAACCGAAGATGAATCCCTGACCTTAAAATTCCTCTCGATTGGCGCACAAGCTGTTGTGGCTTCCTCCGTTGTTGCTTATGGGTCAGTTGCCTCGCCCTTGATTGGGGCAGATTTATTGGGTTATTTATTCTGGAAATTTATCAAAGAAGGGCTGAGCGTTGGAGAATCTTTCCTGAAAGCGAAATTTGATTTAGTGAGAGAGATGAATCGCCGCCAGGGTTTCCTGGATGGTGAGGATCAAAAAACGCTCTTGTCGTTTATCCTTTACGGCGATCCACTGATCTGTATTGAGGGACCGAATAAATCTCAGAAGCAGATCGATCGTCTGCGGATTCATCCGGTGGTCAAGACCATTTGCGATCGACATGGGAACAATGACGAGAAAGTCACCATCTCCAAAGCAGTTATTCGAGAAGTCCGGGCGATTGTGGAGCAATATTTACCCGGATTGGATGATGCCAGAATATCCATCAATCAGGAGCACCGTAGTTGTGACGGCAGTTCCCATACCTGTCCCACGGCTCAATTAGGCGATAACGTGAAGTCAAAACGTGTGGCGGGTAGGACTTTAGTGACATTCACTAAATCGGTTAAATCAGCCAAATACATCCATAATCATTACGCTAGAGCCACCATCTCCGAAGAAGGAAAACTGGTCAAGTTGGCCATCTCCCGCTAAAATACCAAAATGTAAAAAGGCGCCGGAATTGCACCGGCGTCTTTTTAATTTCATGGAATAGACTAACAATGGTAAAATTCAGGCTAATGAAATTATTGAATCTTATCTCAGGAGATTAGTGATGAAATCTTATTCCGGCTCAGAAATACGCGGCATGTTTATAAAGTTTTTTGAAAGCAAAGGACATAAATATGTTCCTTCAGCTTCCCTGGTTCCTGGTGGGGATGCAACATTATTATTCACCAACGCCGGAATGGTGCAGTTTAAGGATGTTTTTCTGGGAACGGATGAAAGACCCTATGTGCGGGCTGCCAACTCCCAAAAATGCATGCGTGTAGCTGGTAAGCATAATGATTTAGATGAAGTGGGCCGGGATGATTCCCATCATACTTTCTTTGAAATGCTGGGTAACTGGTCCTTTGGGGATTATTACAAACAAGAAGCCATCTCCTGGGCTTGGGAACTCTTAACCGAAGTGTGGGAGTTGGATAAATCTCGCCTGTGGACGACATATTTCAAAGACGAGCAGGGTCAAATTGAGATGGATGCAGAAGCCGCTGAAATTTGGGCCAAGCAGCCTGGCATGGTGAAGGGACAGATACTGCCGTTTGGACGCAAAGAAAATTTTTGGGAAATGGCGGAAGTCGGTCCCTGCGGCCCATGCAGTGAAATCCATTATGATTTGGGTGCGGATGCCTGTAATAAAAAGGGTGTGGCCGGGCATATCTGCTCCGTCAATGGGGATTGCTCCCGCTACTTGGAAATTTGGAACCTGGTGTTTATTCAATACAATCGCATGGATGCTAAGACCCTCAATCCGCTGCCGAAAAAACATGTGGATACCGGTATGGGATTCGAACGAATTGTTTCCATTTTACAAAGCAAACGCTCCAATTACCTGACCGATTTGCTGTACCCGGCAATTCAAGCCGTTCAAGCCATGACCGGCGATTCCGACGAAGCCGTTCTGGCGAATTTCACTCCTTATCGGGTGATTGCGGATCATGTGCGTGCAACCGCCTTTTTGATCGCGGACGGTGTGGTTCCGGGAAACATGGGGCGCAACTACATTTGCCGCATGATTATTCGCCGCGCCTCGCGTTTCGGACGGAAATTGGGATTGAACCAACCTTTTATGGCAAAAGTAGCGGAGAGTTTCATCACTGGCTACGGCCAGGCATACCCTGAAATGGTAAAAAACCGCGAAACCATTCTGGATAACTTAACCCAGGAAGAAATTCGCTTCCATAAAACATTGGATTCCGGCATGAAAGTGTTGAGCGATCTGATGGAAGAAACCCGCAAGGCAAAGAGCATCCTGGTTAATGGTGCTTCTGCCTTTGAATTGTATGCGACACATGGGTTCCCCATGGAATTAACTCGCGATATCACCCGCGAAGAAGGTCTGGAAGTGGACGAGAAGGGCTATTATGAGGCCATGGAAGAACATCGCACCGCATCCGGCGCAGGGAAGACCTTTGGCTCCCAGGGCGGCGAGGATGTGGATATATATCGCTCTGTCTTTGAGAAATTAACTGCCACCGGAAAATTATCCGCCTCTGGCGTGGTCTATGATCCCTATGAAAAAATAGAATGGAAATCCACGCTTCTGGAAATCCTTAAAGATGGCAAATCCGTGGAAGATGTTGGTGTCGGCGATGTCGTGGAAATTGTTTTACCTGAAACGCATTTTTATATAGAGTCCGGCGGTCAGGTGAATGACACTGGGACGATTGCCGATGCAAGCCAAAAAGAATGGTTGATCGAAATTGACGGCATTCGCAAACCGGCTGCCGGAATTATTGTGCATCATGGTAAAGTCATCAAGGGCAGTATAAAAGTTGGCTCAGCCTGTTTTGCAGCAATTAAGATTGATCGCCGTCAAGACATTATGCGCAATCATACCGCTACCCATCTGCTGCATGCCGCTTTGAAAGCCACCCTGGGGGATCACGCCCGTCAGGCAGGTTCCATGGTTGCCCCCGATAAATTACGCTTTGACTTTACCCATTCTACCGGCATGTCCGCTGATGAAATCAGCAAAGTGGAATCCTATGTTAATGAAGCCGTATTAGGAGCCTATCCGCTGAATAAGAAAACTCAAAGTTTGAACGAGGCAATTGGTTCCGGTGCCACGGCATTGTTTGGCGAAAAATATGGCGAGGTGGTTCGTTCGGTTGCTATTGGCGGCGATAAACCATTTTCGTATGAATTATGCGGCGGAACCCATGTGGAGAATACCGCTGATATTGGCCTGTTTATCATCCTAAGTGAAGGCAGTGCTGCTGCAGGTATTCGCCGTATTGAGGCGGTCACAGGTCAGCGGGCGTATCACCTTTATCAAGAGCGCATGAATATCTTGAAATCCACTGCGGCTCTGGTGGACAGTACCTTTGAACAGATCCCGGCGAAAGTGGAGATGTTGCATGATTCAATTAGCCAGTTGAAGAAAGAGAACCAAAAATTGACCCAACATCTGGCAAATGAAACCTTCAAGAAACATTTGAATGATGTTCAAACCATCAAAGGATACACCGTCCTGGCGGTGGAAATTCCGAATGCGGATATCGACACTTTGCGCAACTTAACCGATCAATTCCGTGAAAAATATCCTGCAGGGGTTGTCGTCCTGGGGACCGTCAAAGACGACAAGCCGGTCCTGATTGCGGCGGTTGGGGAATCTCTGGTTGGGAAGGGAATTCATGCTGGCAATATTATCAAAGCCATTGCAGGGCAAATTGAAGGCAGCGGTGGAGGAAAGCCCACACTGGCTCAAGCCGGTGGGAAGAAACCGGAAGGGTTGCCGACAGCTATTGCGATGACGTATCAGTTTTTTAAAGAATTGGCATAAATTGAAAGAGGTCAGAGATATAAATTCCTGACCTCTTTTTTTATACTGCAAGGATGATATTGCTGTACAAGTTCCCGATGGAGCCCCCAAGGACGTACACTAGCACGACAATGAGAACCGCCACAATGATTAGGACCATCGCGTACTCAACGAATCCTTGCGCTTGGGAAAATCGACGGCTATCCATAATGAATAAATCCTCCAAAAATCATACTTATATAATAACAAATCTTCTTATTAAATATGTGTAAAATCAGATAATAATTCAGAAAAAAATAGAAAAATCAGTGATAATCTAAGCGATTCCCATATTAAATCAAAAACCAGCAGTCTCAGAATGAAACTACTGGTTTTTGATTTATTTGTTGGTCTAACGAATCATGCTTTTGTCGACTAGAATCAGGTCCTTGGCGGCTTTGATTTCATCCATGCGGCGTAAAGGCGCATGGACCGGTGCATCATGCAGCAATTGCGGAGTTTCTCTGGCTTCCACAGCAATGGTGCATAGAATCCTGGCAAATTCATCGATCGTTTGTTTACTCTCTGTTTCAGTGGGTTCAATCATCAGAGCTTCCTTCACGATCAACGGGAAATAATTGGTTGGGGGGTGAATCCCATAGTCAATTAATCGTTTAGCAATATCCAGGGCATGCACATCCGGGGCGTCCTCAAAATGGCCTTCAGCAACAAATTCATGCATGCAGATTCGATCAAAAGGCACATGATAAACGTCATCCACCAACACCTTGAGATAATTGGCATTCAGAACGGCGTCTTCAGCAATTTCGCGCAGTCCTTCAGCTCCATGCATTAGGATGTAGGTATAAGCGCGAACCAGCATGCCAAAGTGGCCATGAAAGGCTTTAAATCTGCCAATGGATTGCTCAGGCTCAAGTAAACCGTACAGAGGCGGGGTTTCGCTGTCGCCTGGGTCAATGATACCAACAACTGGACCAGGCAGGAAGTCCTTCAATTTTTCACATACCAAAACCGGACCTGAACCAGGGCCACCCCCGCCGTGCGGTGTGGAGAAGGTTTTGTGAAGGTTATAGTGCATAACATCAATACCCAGATCTCCGGGGCGGGTGATACCCAGCAGGGCATTCATATTGGCACCGTCGCCATAGACCAGACCGCCAGCCTTGTGGACGATTTTGATTACTTCCAGCACATGTTGATCAAATAATCCAAGGGTATTGGGATTGGTGAACATCAGACCGGCAACTTCATCGGTGCAGGCTGTTTTCAGGGCATCCAAATCAATATTGCCATTTACATCACTAGGAATGGCAACGACAGAGAAGCCAGCCATGGCCGAGGTGGCCGGATTGGTGCCATGAGCTGAATCGGGGATCAAAATTTTGGTACGTTTGGGTTGATGATTAGCCTCGTGGTAAGCGCGGATAATCATGATGCCAACCAACTCACCTTGTGCGCCCGCGGCGGGCTGCAACGTAACTGCTGAAAAGCCGCCAATTTCACCCAGAAGTTCCTGCAGCTCATACATCAAGACCAGATTACCCTGCACAGTTTCAATTGGCTGCAAGGGATGAGTGTAGGCAAAACCAGGTAAGCGGGCCATGCTCTCATTGATTCGGGGATTGTATTTCATAGTGCAGGAACCCAATGGATAAAATCCCTGGTCAATGCAATAATTTAATTTGGAGATATTGGTGAAATGACGAATAACATCAAATTCCGACAGTTCCGGCAGGGGTAGGTTCTTGCGCAGCAAAGCTTTCGGCAGGGGAGACTCGGGTACATCAAAATCCGGGAATCTTACCCCCACACGTCCTGGCGATGACAATTCAAAGATGGTTTTCTCAGTCATCGGCTATCTCCTTTAGAACATCGCGCAGCATGTCAATTTCCTGGCGGGATACGACTTCGGTCACTGCGATGAGCATGTGATTCTTTAAGCTGGGATAATCCTGACTTAAATCATAGCCGCCTAAAATACTGTGATCCAGCAGATGCTCATTGATCTCCGCAACGGGTTTGTCACAGCAAACCACAAATTCATGGAAGAAAGGGGCATCCGAGCAGACTTTATAGCCTGGAGTGGCGTTGATTTCATCCGCAGCATAATGGGCTTTTTGATAGCAGAGTTCAGCTACTTTACGGAAACCTTGCTTACCCAGCAGGCTCATATAAATCGTGGAAGCGAGGGCAATCAAACCCTGATTGGAACAGATGTTGGAGGTCGCTTTTTCACGACGGATGTGCTGCTCACGGGCGGTGAGGGTCAATACATATCCGCGTTTGCCGTCCAAATCAACGGTTTCACCCACGATGCGGCCGGCCATTTTGCGCAAATATTTCTCTTTGGTAGTGAATAATCCCAGGTAGGGTCCACCAAAAGAAAGCGGAATACCCAGCGGTTGTCCTTCCCCAACCACTATATCGGCGTCAAATTCGCCTGGGGGTTTTAGTAAGCCTAATGCGGTTGGATTGACGACCACACATACCAGGGCATCATGTTCATGGGCTTTTTGAACCAGGTTGGTTAAATCATAAACGCGGCCAAAGAAATCCGGGTATTGGACGATCACCAGAGCGGTATCCTCATTAATACCCTTGATGAGGTCATCGGGCGTGATGAAAGGATCAACTTTAGCTTCATCGCCTGTGATCTTGAGATCTTTGGTACCAGCCATATAGGAGCGGATAGTTTCTCTGTATTGGGGATGAACAGAGGGAGAAATAAGAATGGTGTTTCTTTTTTCGCGGAAATGATGCAGGGCCATGATGACGGCTTCTGCGGTAGCTGTAGCACCATCATAATGTGAGGCATTGCTCACTTCCATTCCGGTTAGGCCTGCGATCAGGGATTGATATTCGAAGATTGCCTGCAGGGTCCCCTGGGCAATTTCAGGTTGATACGGCGTGTAGGCGGTGAAAAATTCACCGCGTTGAAGCAAGGCATCCACGGCTGCTGGAATGTAATGTTGATAAGCACCGGCACCTAAGAAAGAAACTAACTCTTTGGTGGATGCATTCGCAGCAGCGAGTTCCTGCAATTGAGCAGAAATTTCCATTTCCGTCATGGCTGACGGAATATTTAAGACTGGAAATCTGCAAGATGCAGGAACATCATTGAATAGGTCTTCAATTTTTTCCACGCCGATGGCCTTGAGCATTTCTTTCTTTTCGGCATCGGTATGTGGGGTAAACATGTGATTAGCTCCGTTCTGAGCAGTACTTTTCGTAGGCGGCTGCATCCAGGAGGCTATTCAATTCAGAGGGATCCGAGAGTTCAACTTTGATCAACCAGGCTTTGTCGAACGGATTGGTGTTAATTAACTCGGGATTGTCAGGCAGGCCTTCATTGATTTCGATAACTTTGCCGGAAACAGGAGAATTGATGTCTCCAGCGGCTTTGACGGATTCAACGGTGGCGAACTGAGAGTCTTTTTTAATATCATCATCAACAGAGACTTCTACGTCCAAATAAACGATATCGGATAATTGTTCCTGGGCATAATCAGAGATCCCGATGGTGGCAATGTTTCCATCGACTTTCACCCATTCATCGGTTTTTGCAAATTTGTAATTGGTTGGTATGCTCATTTTTATTCCTCCAAGAAAAATCATAGGTCTGAATAGTACGATTTAGCCAGTAAACTCTGTCATACCTTGAGAGTTATTCCAACAGGGAGACTCCCATCAGGTCAGTCGAGATCTTCCAGAGGTTAAGAAATTCCAAGTTCCATTTACCTGAGAGTTTCGTTTGAGTCGGCTAGATGCTCAAACTTGCCCCTTCGGTGCCGGTGGATCCGGGCTCTCACTTGTATTCAAAAAGGATGGATCATTGGATCCATCCTTGATTGTAATCGCTTTTATTTTAGAGGGCAATAATTCCAGTAAAAAATCTTATGCGAAATTCTGCGACATAATTATTTCGTCTGGAGCGTTTGTGTTTCCTGGGCACTCTTTTTCAGATTGACCGAAATGAGAATAATCAACCCCACAATGAGAAAGCCTATAATGGTTACAAGAGCGATGCGTTGACCTGATTGTTCGGCCAACAGTTTGGTCAGGCCATTTCTCTCGAAGTACAAAGCAGATTCTGCCGCGATAATGCCGTAGAGAGTAGGCCCAATGAAGGAAGAAGAACGCCCAGCCATGGCAAAGAAGCCGTAAAACTCCGCACTTTTCTCTTCGGGTGCTAGCTGACCGACCATGGTCCGGCTGACGGACTGTACACCGGTGAGAGCAAATCCAGCCAGTCCGCCAATGACATAAAAGGCGGTCAGGGAATAGTTCACCATCATCCATCCGATTGTGCCAATCATCAGAACCAGGGAGATAATTAAGGATAACTTTCCACCGAAATGATCGGAGAGATTCCCGAACAGGAAAGCGCCGATGACGCTGGTAATTTGGACTAGAATCATGAAGATGATTAATTGCTGCTGCTCCATGCCGTATAAAACAGCTCCCAGAATAGCGGCAAAATTCATAGTCATGATGATCCCATCGTTATAGATCAGGTAGGCAATAATGAATTTTAAATATTGCTTATAATTACGAACTTCTTTAAAAGTGGCCCATAAACGTTTGAAGGCAATGCTGAGTATTGTCTCTCCTTCTGGCAAGGGGCTGCCTTCGCCTTTTTCCTTCAGCCAGAAAAAGAGCGGCAGGGTTGAAAGGAAAAAAAAGATCGCAGTGATGATGAATGAGGTGCGCACGATAAATGCGCCGCCGATGGTCTGAATTAAGACCAGCACGATCAACAAACAAACCACGCCACCTGCCGAGCCAATCGCCCAACCATTACCGGATACATGCCCCATCTCTTCCGGGGTGGCAATATCGGTTAACAAGGCATTATAGAAAACCTGGGAGCCACGGTAGGCAAATTCCGCAATGATAAACAGCAGCATGCCAAGGAATATATCACCGGCCTGCACAAAAAATAAACCTGCCGTCGCAATACAACATACAATCGTATAAATGAATAATACCCGCTTCTTGAGTTTGGAAAAGTCTGCGATTGTTCCGAGGATGGGGGAGGTGATAGCCACAAACAACATGGCGATTCCCAGTGCAATACCCCAGAGCCGGGAACCTTCGGCACCACCAACCACAGTACCCTGAAAGTAGGCTGAATAAACAGCCAATAAAACGACAGCCGCGTACGCTGAATTCCCGAAATCATAAAAATACCAGGATATTCTTTCCTTACGGGTGGCTTTTGGAGAATGGATAACTTTGAACATATAAAATACTCCTTAAAAATATAATGGGTGGAGCCTATAGCGTGATCAAAAAATCATCAAGTTCGATGGATGTGGGTGCAAATTCTATATCAATATCGTATCTTTTTTGCCAAAGGAGCAGGGATTTGGTAAATTCAAGCCACTTGTTTTGTTCTGTGGTTATGGCTGGTTTGGATTGAATCTCCGTGATGCGCATTAGACGCTGGTTTTCAGTGGATTTCAATGGACTCATCAACTGCTGCCATACAGAATTTTTCATCAAGTTTGCTTTGCCACTCCGATGGAATAACCATATTTCATCATCCTTCAAGGCTATTTTCAGGACAGGACTATTTTCAAAAGCAGTGCATTCATACAGTGTACCAGAAAGTGGATCGATGATGGATACCTCTCCTGATGATGTGGTAACCAATAAAAATTGAGCTGAGCTGGTCAATTGCATGCCGCTGATTTTATTATGAAACTTATCGGTTTGAATCTGAGTCAGCAATTTTCCGCTGTGATAATTCCAGATAAAAATGATGTTCTCGGCCGTCGCAGCGGCAATTATCCCCTGGAGAGGATTGGATAAATGTAGAATTGGGGATGAATTTGCCTTCATGGTATGCAGATAGGTACTGTGGTTGATTGAAAAGACATGAATATTGCCTGCAATATCTGCAGTGATCAGAAGTTCATCCGTAGATGAGAACACCATGGCATAGATTTCGTTCTGACTCTCATAGATTTTTTTTTCAAAGCTGCCATCTGGAAAGCGCCAGGATTGGAGCAGGCCATCAAAGCCTGCACTGTAGAGATGGTACTGGTCATTGGAAACGAGGAGGCTGCGAATACTATTTGAATGGGCCGGGAAGCGTTTGACGATTTTATCCTGTTGCCTGTCATAGAGATTGATCTGTTGGTCGATATCCGCCCAGCACAGATAGCGTCCATCCGGTGAAAAAGCAGAGGCAGTAGTTAAAGGTCGGGGAGGATAGATAACGGATTGGTTCTGTTGGGATGCTGGAAAATCATTATAAATTGATATGGCTTGTTTAGATTCCGAATAACAAGCCAAACTGGCGTTTTGCATGGCGAGAATTGTAGAGGTTGGCTCAAGTTGGATGGAGGAATCCGGGATCAGCAAACTGATTTGTACAGGGTGTGGAATCTCTGGTTTGGCGTTGATCAGTGTGGAATAAAAAGCAAGTTCGTCGCTTTGTTCAGGCTTCCAATCCAGGTCCATCAATTGTTGAAGCAGCAACGCGCTCCAAAAGGGTGGTGCAACCTGAAGGAGTTTCCAAATTCGAGCTGCATCTCCAGCTTTGCCAAGGGATTGGAAGATCACCTCCCAATCACCATAGGACAATTCCGAGATGCCCACCGGCTTGTGATGATTTGTGCTCGATATGAGGAAATCAATACCGGCAGCTCTGGTTTTTTGAATAATTTTTGCCTGGGTTTCGCCATCCACTTGATCATAAAGCTGGTGCAAATATTTTGACCCCGGATCATAGGCAAGATAGTTGAGCCACTGTTCATCCATCAGCAAGAATAAGGCGTACAGATCTGCTAGAAACTGATCAGGGGCAATATGGTTCAATAAGTGTTTTAGAATAGGCTCTGAGGTTTTAATATAAAGGAACAAGACAAACTCGAGGGCATGGACTTGTTTCTTAATCACGCCATGGATCAGTTGCCCAAGAAAGAAGCGTTTGCTGGATTGAGTCAGGCTTAAATAAATTTTCTGGCCTTCTTCAAAGGTGTTGGGTTGCAAGGCCTCAAGAAATTCAACTGTGCTGCTCCAATCCAACAAAGAAACTTTTTGGGCCATTCCCAAAACTCTCTTTTGTTCCATTGGAGATATTTGCCGATAATAGCTTTGCAGGTGATATAGCGCGCGCTTTAAGGCATACAGGTTCGTTAATTGACCCGTGGTGAGGTAAGTCATCGCATTTCTGGCATTTTGACGGGAACGTATATGCAGTTTTTGAATAATGTCTCCTGCCTGGGATAGATGATAGGTCAGGAAGAGATCAAATAACTCTTCACTGGCCAGTGGATTGCCGCGGCTGGCAAGGTCCGAAAGCAGTGCGAAGCTATCTTGAATCAAAGTTGAATCTGTGGAGTGCAGAATAAACAGGCTAAGCAAAGCCACAGAAGATTCGGAGCCTTCGTCGGCTGCGAGTTTTAAGATGCCCTGGGAGATTAACTCCAATTGCTCGGTTTCGGAAAATAGGGCTTTGGTATCTGCGCCGCGGATAAATTGTGCGTATTTTTCAAGGGAGTCTGGCGGAATTTTCATGGTTTATAGGGATCAGTACCAGAGAGGATCAGCTCTCCGCTGGGAGTAATGGTGATTTCAGCCGCAGGGACAAGGGCGAAGTCTTTTTGCGTATAGGCATTAGTGATTAAGAGAATCTGCTTGTTGGTAGAGCCCGGAAAGCCTGATGGTGAGGGATTATTTCTTTGATACGGACCGAAAATGACTGCATCAACAAGGTTCAGTATGGTTTCTTTATCAGGATCATCAGAAATTTCATCCAGGGTATAGCCGGTAAAGAGCAGAATGGGGAGGGAGATTTCTTGCTTCATTGCCTCAAGCAAATCAGCCAGCTCTAAAGCCTGATCCAGTGGTTCACCGCCGGAAATGGTGATGCCATCAATAGCTGCCTGGGAGGATTGAATGTGGCGGACAATACTTGGAATGGACATCCACACGCCGGCACTGGGATCATGCGTCGCTGGGTTAAAGCAGCCAGGGCATTGAATACTGCAGCCTTGCAGCCAGAGGGTATAACGAATCCCCGGCCCGTTGGCGCGGCTTTCTTCCTCCATGGCATGAACTTTCAGTCGGGAAGGTTTCATAAGGAACTTACTTCTTAGTTTTGTTGGATAGTTTATTAATCAAAGGAGTCGGCGGATCATAATACTCATGATTCATTTTACGATCTAGGATCTCATCTCCGAGCAGGTGTTCCAGCTCTTTGGTAATCACCAGACAGGCATCGCCTTTCACTCCCTGCAGAGATACAGAAACCTTGCCTTTTTCATCAATGACAACTTGAATTTCTTGAACATCCATCAGGTTCTTGGTCTCCTATTCAACCATGCGGCGCAGGATCAGTTTTATCTCGCCATTGGCGGCAGTTTCTTCGCGGGCGATGACAAAACCCTGCTGGGTCAAGGATTGTTTGGTGGCCAGATAGGCATATTTTTGGGTTAATTGATTAAGGAAGGTCTTTTCGTCAAGTCGACCCAGTCCCCACCAATCCGCGATAATTTGATATTGGCTGCCCTTAAGCACAAAGCCAATCTCGTATTGCTCTCCGGGAATGGAGATACAAAGATCGGCTGGCGTCTCCTCTCCGCGAAAACCCTTAATGCTGGTTTTGCCGGTATTAACGGTATAGCCAAGCTCCCGGACCGCCTGAAGCAGCAGGTCTTTATCGGTGAGGTGAGTTTTGATTTTCGAAAAGTGTGACATGTTTATTTACCTGGCTTCAATTCAGCCGCACAACCGGATGATCTTGAAGAACCCATTTTTTCTCTATCATATCATAAGAAGATACCAGCAGACGTTTGTTCTCATCCAGTGAGAAAGAAAGCTGGAAACGAACTTCTCCTTTGGCAGCCGGAACGGCGCTGAAAAGAAACGTGGGATTGTTTTCATTCAACCAGGTGGAGGACCTTTCCTGGCTGTCCACCTGGGTAAGGGGCAGGAGCTGGACTGCGCCGGAGGGATCAAAAAAGAGTTCAAACTCCGCACTTTGCAAGGGCCCGAGTGGATTGAGCTCATAAATCGGAATACCGAAGCGCTGTTGATTCTCATAGGTGGCCTTGATTTGGAGTTCAGCGATGGGTTTCATACTGGGATAAGGGGTGCCTTTTTTAACCAACGGATGATATTGGTAGCTATCCTGCTCTTGATTGTAAAAACGCAGGGCATAATCGTGCTGGATATGATTGAAAAAGGGTTCACCGCTGGCAAACAAAGCCGCACCGCGGCTGACCGCGTCCATGGCGTGTTGGCAGGTGACCGGGGTGTTTGGAAATAACTGACGGACATGCTCTACAAATACCGGCAATTGACTGCCGCCGCCGACACAAATCACCTGGCTGATGGCCTCTCTGGTGAAGGCTTTTAAACTCAAAGTGGCAATCGCACCGGAAATACAATGCTCGATGCGGCTTTGGAATTGGTTCTTCAGCAGTAGAGCTTCGAAATCGGCGCAGGTCATCGAAAAGCAGCGTGGGGAGTCTTCCTCAGGTAGGGAAAACTCGATAGTCCCGTCATTACCCCCGGAAAGTTGAATTTTCAGGGTCTCGCACAGCTGGAGTAAAGCGGCGCTGATGGATTTTATGAGGGGATCTTGTTTTTTGATGCCGCTTTGCCTGATCAATTCTTCGTATATCCATTGATCCAGATGCAATCCGCCCAAAGAAAAGCCGTTTTTGGCAAGGACAGTGCAGTGCTGTTGGTGCGAAGGATCCTGATCGGATAGGGCATCAAATTTGACAATTGAGACATCCAGGGTTCCCGCACCAAAATCAATCAAACACAAGAGCTGATCCGGCAGTCGTTGAATGCCAACCCCGATGGCGGCAGCGGAGGCTTCATCAATCAAGTGAATGGAAGCAAAGGGAAAGCGCTCGCAGACGGCTGTCAGCCAGTTTTGATAGGGTTCATAGGCATCCACCGGCACACTGATGCCGAGGCCGGGTTTGTTGGCGGAAATCTTTTCCAAGATAACTTGTAGGTAAGTTTCTGCTGCCTGAGTGGAGGTGATCGGACTGCCTTGTATTTGAAGGGTATAGGGATTGCGGTGAAGCTGATAATGCTTCATCCAGCGGAAGGAGTGTGAGACGGGTTTAGCCTGCGCCCCCATGTGAAAGATAGCAGGAGTGTCATAAGACAGGATGGATGGCAGCACCGGAACATCCCCATAGGACTTGCTTAGGCCGGGAAAATCAACTGGAACCGGTTCGGAATTTTCCGAGGTGCATCGATAAACAACCGTATTCGCGGTCCCAAAGTCCAACCCGAAGAATTCCAGCATCTTCTCCGGCCTACGGATTCAATTTGACAGACAGGGTTTCGGCGGTTTCTTTCTCCGGGTAGGAAGCGGAGAGCGCACGGCCCTCATGCAGCCAGCTGCGTAAATAGTGAATGGTCTCTTTCTGGGAGATGGAGAGTGGCACCTGAGTTTTAATGCTTTTCAGAATGTCATCGGTGGTGAAATTGCGCATGCCGTCGTTAAACCCAATATACATAGCGTCAATGATGGCCTGTTCAATTTCAGAGCCTACATAGCCTTCGCTGGCTTCAGCCAGGGTTTGAATATCATACTCCACCGGCAGACGATTGCGTTTGTTCAAATGGACGGTGACAATTTCCTTGCGCTCTTCCAGGGTGGGTAAATCCAGAAAGAAAATTTCATCAAAACGCCCTTTACGCATCAATTCCGCTGGCATGCGCGAGATGTCATTGGCGGTGGCGACCATAAAAACCGGGGCAGTTTTTTCCTGCATCCAGGTCAGGATGGAACCAAAAACACGGGAACTGGTGCCGGAATCGCCGCCGTCCTGCGACAAGCCTTTTTCCATCTCGTCAATCCAGAGGATACACGGGGCAATGGTTTCGGCTAATTTGATCGCCCGGCGTGTGCGCTCTTCGGATTCACCCACAAGACTGCCAAACAAAGCGCCCATATCCAGGCGCAGTAAGGGTAACTGCCACAGACCGGCGATCATTTTGGCGGTCAAACTCTTGCCTGTACCGGGGATACCGATCAAGGCAATGCCTTTGGGGGAAGGCAGACCGTAACTTTTGGCTTCATTGGAAAAGGCTTTTTCGCGTAATTTCAGCCAATTCTTGAGATTATCCAATCCGCCGATATTATCCGCAGTTTCCAGGGCAGAGTAGAATTCAAGGGCTTCGCTTTCACGAATGATCTGCTTCTTTTCGGCAGTCACTAATTCAATGTCTTTGTGGGTCAGTTTCCCGTCGCGGATGATGGCTCGCGCGAAGACGCGCTGAGCCTGATCGGCGGTCAAGCCCAGGGCTGCCTGGATCATTTTTTCTTTCCCCAGGGGGGATAACTCGCTGGAAACGCCGGGGGTTTCCAGGAGATGATTCAACACGGCTTCAATATCCGCAAAGCTGGGCAGTTCCAATTCAAGACTGACCAGGCTGTTTTGCAGTTCATCGGGGACCTGTGCCGCGGGGCTGATGATCACCATCGAACTGCGGGTCTGTTTCAATTTTTCTGCTACGCTGCGCAACTTCCTTTTTACCTGGGCATTGCCCCAAAGTTCATGGAAATCCCGCAAAATGAAAAGGGTATGTTCTTCTTTGCGCACGGTTTCAATGGTCTCCAGGGCCGTGATGGGGTCCACCGCGGTCACCAGAGGATTCTTGGACGTCGTGATCCAGATAAAGCCGTCAGCGACGTCCCAGGAGATGGCGTTGCGTTTGTTTTTCTCGCAATAGCGCTTCAGCTCACCCAGCGCGCGCGGTTCCTCGCGCGTGATCAGGTGAATCAGCGTGGCTCGGGAGCGGATATATTGGTCAAGTTGGTCAGAAAATGTCATTCTGCATCTCACAATAAGGGTGAAATATTGGTTAAAATCCGGAAGAATCCCTTGACGGAAACCTGGTTTCCGTTTTATCCTTCTGGTATGGCAGGTTTTCCTGCAAAATGAGTATAATACAAAAAAGGACCTGGAGGTGAAGCAGAAGAAATAAATTGCCGTCATGAAAGAAACAGCGCATGGACCTGAACAGGGGATGAATCAGGTTGACGAGGAGAGGGTTCCCTGCTGCGAAGCAGGGTTAACTGGACAAGAAAGGGATACCCCCCATCTGTCCGGGAAAATCGAAAGATCAGCGGATGCCCTCCGGAACACCATTCCGATTTCTTTCCACTATGCTTGATAAAACAATCAGACTTCCGAAACGACGAGTTTTGGAATGCGTTAATCCTTGTTGGAGGAAACATGTGTGGTATTGTCGCGTACATTGGGGATCAGAATGCAACTCCCATTATCTTAAATGGCTTAAGACGGCTGGAGTATCGTGGATATGATTCCGCCGGACTGGCCGTGATTCAGAATGACAAAATTAAAATGCGCCGGAAATCCGGAAAAATTGCCGAGCTGGAACGGGTGCTGTTGGAAGATCCGATTGCTGGTACGGTGGGCATTGGACACACCCGCTGGGCAACCCACGGCGAACCCATTACCAGGAATGCTCATCCTCATATCGGCATGACTGGTGACGTGGTGATTGTGCACAACGGCATTGTGGAAAATTTTCTGGAATTAAAAGAATACCTTGAAGCCAAGGGCTGCAAATTTAATTCCGATACGGACACCGAAACCATCGTGCACTTGATTGAGCACGAATTGGAAAGCGGCATCACCCTGGAAGATGCGGTCATTGCTACCCTGCGCCGCATCCGCGGAGCCCACGGCATTGTAGTTTTAAGCAATAACGAACCTGATAAAATCATTTGCGCGCGGCTGGGGAATGCCGGTGGCGTGGTCTTGGGCATCGGTACCGACGAAATGTTCGTAGCCTCGGATATCCCCGCCATTCTGGAACATACCCGCAAGGTGGTTTTTCTGGAATCCGGGCAGTATGCCATTATCAAAAAAGAGGGCTATCAGGTCAAGGAACTGGATGGCACTGCCTGCAAGGTGCAGGAGCAGACCATCTCCTGGGACCCGGTGTCGGCAGAGAAAGGCGAGTTTCGCCATTTCATGCAGAAAGAAATTCATGAACAGGTGCGCTCCTTGAATGACACCCTGGCCGGTCGGGTGGATTTTGAGAAAGGCATCATTCGCCTGGATCAGATGAACTTAACCCCTGAATTGGTCAAATCCCTGAAACGCATTTACATCACCGCCTGTGGTACGGCTTCCTATGCCGGTATGATCGGCGAGCTTTACATTGAACATTTTGCACGCATCCCGGTGGAAGTGGACGTAGCTTCCGAGTTCCGTTACCGCAACCCGATTGTGGATCAATACACCGCAGTGATGGCCATCAGCCAGTCCGGCGAAACCGCCGACACCCTGGCTGCCATGGAAGAAGCCAGGCAGCGCGGCGGTATCTTGTGGTCGATCGTTAATGCCATCGGCACTCAGGCTATGCGTCTGGCGGACGGCACCATCTCCATGCAATCCGGACCGGAAATTGGCGTGGCATCCACCAAAGCTTTTACCGCGCCGATTGTGGATCAATATATTCTGGCAATTCTGTTGGGTCAATTGAATGGGAATCTAAAACAAGAGGACGCCTTCAAGGCCATTCAGGATTTGCGCTTGCTGCCGGATGTAGTCAGCCGCCTGCTGAACCGCGAAGACGACGTCAAAAAGGTCGCGGAAGCCCTGAAAGACATCGATAATGCCCTGTATCTGGGGCGCGGGATCAATATGCCCATTGCCTATGAAGGGGCATTGAAACTGAAGGAAATCACCTACATTCATGCCGAAGCCTACCCGGCTGGCGAGATGAAGCATGGCCCCATTGCCCTGATTGACGAGAACATGCCGGTGGTTGCCATTACCTTGCGCGATCCGTGGTATGAGAAGATGATCAGTCAGATTGAGCAGGTCAAGGCGCGCGGCGGCAAAGTGATTGCCGTGGCCACGGACGGCGACGAACGCGTGGCGGCGCTGGCCGATCACGTCCTGTGGGTACCGGAAATCCCCTGGCTGCTTTCCCCAATCGCCAGTGTCATTCCGCTGCAATTGCTGGCTTATCATATTGCCACCAGTCGCGGACTGGATGTGGATCAGCCGAGAAATCTGGCGAAATCTGTAACAGTGGAATAATCTTTAGGAAATAAAAAAAACGCTTGCAAATTAAGCAAGCGTTTTTTGGTAAAATCATACATAATTTATTTGGATTCAGAAAATTTGATGGAATGGTTGACTTTTAGCAATTTTTTCAATTAGAAAGTTTCCTAGGTTTCAAATCAAATTGTATATAACTTTACGGAAAATACGTTTTTTCACAACCGCTATTACCTGAGTTATAGAATAACCTCATCCATTGAGGTTATTGTATTTTGGAGAACTATGAAGAAAGCGATTCCACAGGATGGATTCCTATTGCTCTTGATTCTATGTTTCTTTGAGGGTTTGATTGTATTGATTCTTTTAATGTCAATCCCTGCGGATGCAAAACACAGTATTTTTCTTGGCTATTCTATCTCACGATTAATATTAATTTCAGGTGTGATGCTAATCATGTTTGGTTTTGTGTTCTTAATTATTAATAAAGAAAAATCCAAATATAAAGAATCACTCTTTGGTTTTTTACAATCAAAATGGGCATTTATTTTTTTTCTGGGTCTAGTTACAGGTTCTTTCATTGTATTTAAAGGATTCAGCTATAAACCAGCGATCCTGACACGATTGGCACCAATTTTGTCTTATTTTTTCATCATAGGTATTCAAATACTTTCCTATCAGATCTTTCATTTTGATAAGGCCCAGCATTATTTCGACACATTGTTTAACTGGTTAGATCAAAAACATAGATTATTATACCTGATCCTCCTTTCTAGTTTTCCATTATTATTTATCAATGCGATGCAGAATCAATTTCCACTTGGTTTTGCGGGATTATATACGCTCATGGCAGAAGAAATTATGAATGCTAATTTTATTTTGCCAATGGCTGTGCCATATTATCTGCCAGGTGGAATGCCTTTTGCTTATCCTCCCTTGGGTCTTTACCTAATGGCTGGATTTCTAAAAATAGGAATTTCGAAATGGATATATTTGCGTTTTGCCCCGCCTATATTTTGTTTATTGGCCATGATTCCTTTGTTTCTCCTAACAAAACGAATTTCAAAATCATCTTTCGGGGCTATGGTTACAGTATTAATGACTGCAGGATCTTTTCATCTGTATTTTATGCAGGTAGAGTCTGGGGGTGTTGTTAGAGGATTAGCTTTTGCTTTAGGATTACTGGCAATTTATTATTTTGACCGGATGTTTGTTTCTTTTCATTGGGAATATGCTTTAATATCTGGAGTGCTTTTAGGTTTAACAGGTTTGACCCATCTTGGGTATGCCTATTATTTTGTCTTTTGGATCATTGCCTGGGTGATTACCCATCCAAAGAAGACTAATTGTAGAGGGTTATTTCTAGTAGGACTAAGTAGTATCCTTATTTTCCTACCTTGGTTTGTTGTCATTGTACTACGACATAATATTACAGTATTTCTCAATGCATTTGGATCTCACGGCGCAAATCAGTTTTTATCCATAATAAATGATCCGAACAGTTTTATTGCTAATTTGAAGTTTAATTTACGAGTAATCTATGAAAATCTCTGGTTTCTAAGTTTATTTATTGTTGGTTTTGTTGTTTTATTATCAAAAAAGAAATTAACTTTGCCAATATTATTTATTTTGGTCCTTTTTATCGTTAATCAAGGGGATCGTTTTGTTCTAACCGTCAGTTATATTATTATTGGGGTTGCAGCAGACTGGTTATATCGTTTATTTACAATAGAGGGTTTTATTTTAAGGAAGCCTGTTGGGGTGTTAGGTCTAAATATACTTGTTATCTTTTTAATAATTTCTTTCTTTTTCCAATCAATTAAAACTCTTGATGCTCAAAAACCGCTGATCACACAGGAGATGATGGACGCGTCCGATTTTTTGAAAAATGACTCTCAAACAACGGCATCCTATCTATCTATCATTGCCGATGATTCACAAGCAGATGAATGGTTACCCTATTTTACACAGAGAGAACCAGTTTTATCTTTGTGGGGAAATGAATGGGTTGGTAATTTCCATCGTCAGAATGAAATCTCTTCAGAATTAGTTGAATGTGTTGGATCACAAAATCTGGATTGTCTTGAAAACTTTATTTCATATCAAACATCAAAACCTGAATATATATTTATGGTTTCAAGTTTGGATCAATTAGCAAATTCGTTTACAGCTCAAGATACTTGGATTCCGGCGTATTCAAATTCAAAATACATCATTTATAAAGAAAAATTGGATAAATAATGAGTTCATAACATGTAGTCAATAATCTGTTAACAGATATTTTGTCGCGAAGAAATTATGTAAGTACAGTGGAATTGAACAAAGCGACAATATCAAAATATGTGCGAGAACAAGAAAGTCATGATCAGATGATCGAAAAATTAGTGTAAAAGAATAAGAAAACCCCTTCTGGGGTTGTTAAGGTATCGGTGCATCGTGCTTGAACATATAGTAAACCGCACTTTTAGGTGGAGAAAGATAGGGAAGCGAATCTAAATGTGAAAACAATTAAAATTACTACTTATTCATGATAAGAGTCCATAAGATAGGAAATACTTTTTATGGAAATCAGACCCTTTGACCCATCATATTTTTTATTGGCGGCTGAATTGCTGGCTGCGTGATTTCACCCCAATCGTTTGCATATCCCGTCCTTGCCGGAAGCATTCACTCATCGTGAGACTTGCGATAAAGCGATTGCGCATCTTTACGCCTAGGCGGTTTCGAGCGGGTCTGTGGCTGTGGAGAAGGGTAGAATGACCGGATTTCTGCTGGGTTCAGGTCAGAAGGAACCGGCCATGGGGCGTACGATGTGGGTGCGGCTGGCCTGGCATGCTCTGGCAGAGGGTGTTGCCTCGAAAGTTTACCGACAGCTATATACTTCCGCAGGTGCTGAGTGGGTAACGAGAGGGTATTTTAACCATTATATCCAGATCCCAGCCGTGGATGAAGCCGCCTTATGGACCTGGTTTGGATTGGGATTCGGCCAGCAGCAGGTGCATGCCAGCCTGGAATTAACAGCGTATAGCCAAAATAAGAACACAGTCTGGCAGGATCTAACCATCCGACAGGCTGGTCCTGGGGATGAGGAAATCCTGGCGGGCTTCTCAGGTACTATTGCCGTCTATCAAACCGGCGCGCCGGTTTGGGCGCCCATGGCTGCCGGGGAACTGGAGGAACTACGGCAAGGCTACGCCGAGTTGGCCACTGACAAAGAAGCCATCACCTGGCTGGCGTTTGAGGGTGATCAAGCGGTGGGTATGCAGGCGTATTTTCCCGTATCGCCTGGAATTGAGAATCCGCTGGTGCCGGATAACGCCATTGAATTGAAGGTGGGTTCCACCCAACCGCAGGCACGCGGGATAGGGATTGCCAGCGCATTAACCCAGCATGCCTTATGGGATGCCAAAGAAAAAGGATATGCTTGGTGCCTCATCGATTGGCGCTCCACCAATTTACTTTCGTCCAGTTTCTGGCCGAGGTTTGGG
>DHVR01000029.1 GCA_002412765.1 Leptolinea sp. UBA5203
TTGATGGCATCGGTGTGGATGCAGTAATTGATCTTTGCCAGGTTACGGCGGATATCCCAACCGAGTTGTTTGTACTCAAGCTCTTTTAGTCTTTCGAATTCTTTGATCAAATACAATTTAAATTCAACCGAAATCCAGGATGCAAACTCAAAGGCAATATCTTTATGGGCATAGGTGCCCCCATAACGCCCGGATTTTGAAATCAATCCAATTGCATTTGTAGTTTCTATCCATTGTTTTGGGGTCAACGTAAAACTATTTAAACCGGCTTGTTTTTTAAACCCGTCGAATTCGACGGGTTTAAAATGAGGATTGTTGAGTTGTTCCCAAATACCGAGAAACTCGATCGTATTTCTGTTTCTGAGCCAATTTTTTATTATGTCGTCAGAAGTTCCTGTTGTTTTGGCTTTAGCAACGTCTGTGATACAAATATAATCCTCGTCATTAACCGAGAGACGATTGATTTCAATTGCTAAGACATTCATTTTATTAGGCATAATTTTCTACCTGCTAAGTTGAAATCCATTATGGTTATGGGGCAGTTGCTTAAGATGCCGATGCGTTTACGGTGATTTTTAAACCAGCCAGAATGACTTCCTGAAAATATTAATTGAGTTCAAGAGATGGATCTATCCTAGGAAAGGTTTATCAGCTTCGAGATAGAAGTGAATGTCCTGTGATTCGTGTTATGTGTGACATGGCATAGTTATCTCGTTTGGAAAGTGAATGCTTGGATAGAATGATCCCACTGGACTTGGGTCGTGATTAACATAATGGTTAAATTATACAGGAATTCAGGTTTCAGAGTTTGGGTGTATGGGATTAGTATCATTGTGTCTCGTTGTTCGGTTATGAATTTCAGAGAGAATGATTCATAAAGATTTAGGTAGGCAGCTTCTCTTACTCCCCTTAAGCCCAGCTCAAATCTCGCCAAATGCTTATTGATTCGCCCTCCAATTTATGCTATGGTTTAACAGGTTTTTTTATTCCATGCAAGGAGAATTGAATAATGGCGATTGTAGAGGCGCAAAATCTAGTGAAGAAGTTTGGCGATTTTGATGCAGTCAAGGGCATCAGTTTCGTCGTGGAGGAAGGAGAGGTGTTTGGTCTGCTGGGTCCGAATGGCGCTGGAAAAACCACCACCATCTCGATGTTAACCGGGCTGTTCCCTCCTACCAGTGGGACAGCCGTGATCAATGGGTATGATATTCAGAAAGATCCGTTGCAAGCCAAGCAGATGTGTGGGCTGGTCCCGCAGGATCTAGCGCTCTATCCCACCCTGAGTGCACGTGCCAACCTGGAGTTCTTTGGCAGGGTGTATGGCCTTTCCGGAAAGAAGTTGAAGGAGAATGTCGAGGACATTCTGCGGGTGGTCTCGCTAACAGATCGAGCTGACCAGGCGATTGAGAAGTATTCGGGCGGGATGAAACGGCGCGTCAACATTGCGGCGGGATTGGTGCACCAGCCGCGTCTGCTCTTCCTGGATGAGCCGACGGTGGGGGTGGATCCGCAGAGTCGTAATTATATCTTTGAGAGCGTTCAGCGCCTGAACAGAGAGCGCGGCATGACCATCATCTACACCAGCCATTATATGGAAGAAGTGGAATTGCTGTGCAATCGCGTGGCAATTGTAGACCAGGGCAAGTTGATTGCGCTGGATACGATCAAAAACCTGGTTGGGATGCTGGGTGGTGGTGTGCTGCGGATTGGCTTGAAACAGGCGGATGCAATTTTGCTGGATGCCCTGTCGGATCTTCCGGCTGTAAAAAATGCCAGCCTCCTGCAGACCGTGACGCAGACCCCACCCGAGCAGAAGGAAGCCACCATCCAGGTAGCGCAACCGGTGACAGTTAAAGTGGAGACCAAGAACAGCCAACAGGCTCTCATTCAGGTGATCAATTATCTGGAAGAGCAGAATATCACCCTGCTCTCGCTGGATATTCTCGAGAACAACCTGGAAAGCGTCTTCCTGCACCTGACCGGCAAACAACTGCGGGAGTGAGCCATGAAAATCCTCAGCATTGTCTGGAAAGACATCCGCATATTTTTTAAAGAACCTGGGTATCTGATCTACCTGGTGGTGCTGCCGCTGGTCTTTATCCAGCTTTTTACCACCCTGTTTGCCGCGTCGGTCGGCCCCAGTACCTCAACAACTTCACAGAAAATCCGCCTGGTGGTGGTCAACCAGGATCCGGATGGTGCCCTGGCGCAGGAATTCGTACGCAAGCTGGAAGATACCGGCACCCTGCAGATCCTGCCAGCCACTCTGGAAGAAGCCGAAACCGATTATAAAGACACACGCATCACGCGTTACCTGTTAATACCGGAGGATTTCACCGAAAAGGTCACTGCCGGGCAACCAGCCGAAGTGACTTTCAAAGCCCTGGATTCCATGTCCCTCACGATTCAATCGATGAAGATGATCATTGAAGGGGTTGCCAATGGGATGCAGCTGGAACGCAATATCCTGGACAGCCTGACCCTTTTCAGCGAGATGCAATCCTCAGCGCCTCCGGAGTTCCAGATTTACGATATTGATGTGCTTACCCGGCAGGCTCAATCCCAATTTATCGCATCCGAAGAGCGTCCGTTGGTGGCGGTTAAGCTTGAATTTCCTCAGGCAGCTACAGTAGCGCCAGAAGATGATTTCAGCATGGTGCAGTTCAGTGTACCGGGTTTCACGGTGTTGTTCGCATTTCTGGTGGCACAGTCCAGTGCTCGGTCGATCTATGATGAGAAAAAGACCGGCAGTTTCAGGCGTCTGCTGGCGGCTCCGCTGAGCAAGTTCGCATTATTAAGTGGTAAGTTATTACCTAATCTATTCATTGTTCTCTTTCAGATTCTGGTGATTTTCCTGACCAGTATCATTCTGTTACCGTTAACTGGAGTGGGTAGGTTGTCGCTGGGCGAGCATCCCGGTGCATTGCTGGCGATTTCCTTGTGTGTAGCGTTGTGCTCCACCAGCCTGGGCATTCTGATCGCAGCCATCGCCCGTACCGAAGCGCAAATTGGCGGGGTGAGTGCTCTGTTCCTGTGGTTGATGGGCTTCCTGGGTGGTACCATGGTGCCGCTGGATATCCTCAACAGCCCGATGCTGAACGGTATTGCGCGCTTCATCCCGCACAGTTACGCGGTCAACGCCTATAAGGATGTACTCATCCAGGGGGCGGATCTGAATGCGGTGCTGCCAGCCCTGGGCATTCTGCTGGGTTTCAGCCTGATCTTCTTCCTGATCGGCTTATGGCGTTTCGATTTCAATTAGCCGGTGGAGGGAATGATGAAAACAATCAAACAAATTTTAAATTTAGCCTGGAAAGACTTTCAAATCATCATCCGCGATCGTGGTATGCTGGCTGTCATCATTGGTATGCCGATGTTGTTCGGTCTGATCATGAGTTCCGCCTATAGCGGTAACCAGCAAAATGCCAGCTCGATTGAAATACCGATTGCCATTTTGAACAAGGATGAGGGCAACTATAGCCAGACCGTGCTGGACATCTTGGACCAGATCGACGTTCTGAAAATCACCAGCCTATCCAAAACAGAGTCGCTGGAAGCCGTTAACAAAATGCTATTGAATGGAGAATACACCGCGGCAGTGATCATCCCGGCCGATTTCAGCAGTGGGATTGCGGACTACTCAGGCGCGGAGATCAGCCTGCTGGTAGACCCACAGAAATCGGATTTTGGTCAGATTCTTAAGAATATCCTGGATGCCGCGTTGGCGCCGGTGGTGGTCGAGGGGGAGATTCGTTATGGAATTCGCTCCGTCATGGAGGCTGGTGGCATCACCGAGAAACTGACACCTGAGATGGCAGCTGCTTCGGAAGCGCAAACCCTGGGTGTGGTCATGACCCGCCTGGGCTCTATGCTGTCCACTTCACTCATTCCGGTTAATCTGGTCTCGACTGCGCGTGACCCCAATTCACCGATCAACTTCTTTAATCTGCTGATTCCGGGCTTCACCGTCATGTTCTCCTTCTTCCTGGTGGGGGTGGTGGGAGAATCGATCTTCCGCGAGAAGGATGATGGCACCTACCGGCGTTTGATGGCGGGGCCGATGCGGCGCGGAGAAATTGTGGCCGGCAAAATGCTCGCCTTTGGGGTAATGGTGGTGCTGCAGGTATTTATTTTATTCGGGGTGGCGGCCAGCTTCTTCTCCATGGATTTGGG
>DHVR01000043.1 GCA_002412765.1 Leptolinea sp. UBA5203
CCTGTTACCCATGTTGCTGTATACAAGATATGCTGATTCTACAATATAAAGCTGTTTCGGTCTCCAGTGCATGGCAAAGGGGAAGGAGAGCTGTAGAACATTTTCGCTGCCCTAAAATGCGAGCAGCAGCCGTTCTTTCCATACTCATTCCGCCTTCCAGCAATTCAATCAACCGATCATCAGACAAGTCTCTATAGGACGCCTCAAAAGCAGTTGAAGATTGCCCTCTCCGTTCTCGCGCCATTTTTTTATCAACCATTCTAATTCCACCATGGATCAAATCTTATGATCAAATTCACTAGGATCTCAGCAATGCAGTTACCATCAAATCTCTCATCCCAAGGAACTTGTTCAGATTATTGCACTTCTTGCATAGATAGCGCAACACCTTCTTTTGATGGTTCTTCATCCCTGGCTGGAGAAAATCTTTGTTGCTTTCCCAAGCGCAAATGCAGCGTGTAAAACGATAACACAGAAACAAAACAAAGCACCCCACCCAGGTACCACAATAAATTCGGGTTGTAATGATCCAGGATAACTCCGGCTAACGCCGGGCCAAAGGTTGCTGGAATCATCCAGGTGATGCCGTAGGCGGCCATATAGCGCCCGCGCATTTCAACCGGTGCAAAATTGGCGGCCAAGGCTTGTGACGTGGGCATGATGATCATTTCGCCCATGGTGATAATCACCACGGCAGCAACAAAGAGACCATACCAGCTTACCATCCCAAACATGGTAAATCCGACCATATAAAACAGGGTCCCCAACGCCATCATACGGAAAGGTGCCTGTTTCTTAATCACACGGGTTACCCAGAACTGAAACAAAATCACAGTGATGGCGCTGCTGGTCAAGAGAAATCCATAACCCTGAGGCTGAAACCCATGCACATCCCTTAGATAAACCGAAAGGGAATTATACATTTGTTGATACACCAAACCCATTAACATACCAGCGATCATGAAAGCCATATAGGCTTTATCCTTCAGTACCACACCATAGCCCATAAAAGTCTGAAGAAGGCTCTCATGTTTTGTTTCCAAACTGGATTCTGGTTTGGTTTCTGAGATCAGGAAATAGAATAACATCGCCACCACACAACTGACAATCGCATCCGTGATAAAAAGAGCCAGAAAAGAACGATTGGCGACAAACCCCCCAATGATGGGTCCAATGATCCAGGCCATGTTGGCCACAACCCGTAAGATGCCAAAGCCTTCCTGGCGTTGTTTTTCCGGCAGGATATCCGCAATCATGGCATTATGTGCGGGGCCGGCAACGTCTGAGAGTAAGCCGATTAAAACGGCAAGAGGGATCAGCATGTAGTAATCATTAACCAACCCCAGGGTTAGCGTACTGAGTGCAGAAAAAACCAGCCCAATGATGATCAAATTGCGCCGGCCGAATTTATCGGTTAAGGCTCCACCAATGAATCCTCCAACCAGTCCAAAAATCGAAAAGATACCCAGCACAATGCCCGCCTGGGTCATACCCACATCAAATTTTTGGGTAATGTAGAGTGAGAAGAAGGGGAAAAGCAACGTTCCGCCTACCCTGTCAATAAAAGATACCCCAACAACCAGCCAGAATTTCTGAGGAAATTCATGATAGATATTTTTTAACCGATTCAACCTGACCATCCTTTCTTACCATTCACAAAATTCGGGAAGCATCCAGCAACTTCACCATTTTCCACGAGTCATTTTCCCCTAATCCCGAGGTTCTAGTCTTTTCTACCTTTCAGAGAGCTAACTATACCAAATTCCTGGCGTGAATCCTACTCGCCAAAAGACGGGGGTTTTTTTGAACAAGGGGGAGAAAAAGATTGAATTCTCCATAATCCTTCCTATTTTCCTTCACAATTGCTTCACAATGTTTTGGCAAAATAAAAATTGAAAACACACGGATTGCTTGCCGCATCAAGCAAAAGGAAAATGGAATGAATAACAAAGTTTGGTTTAAGATCTTATTATCCGTCATTTTGGTTGTTGCCCTGGTTGCCGCCGGTGCCTGGGTTTATAACATGGGCGTGGTACAAGGAGCAGCCGCAAATGGCGAACTGCCAACTGTTGGCGGTCGAACGGACCTCCCCTATGCAGGCATGATGGGCGCTTATCGTCAGGGTATGATGGGCGGTTATCGCCAGGGCATGATAGGTTATGGCATGCACTCCTTCTTTTCACCCTTCCACTTTCTCGGTGGTTTAATTTTCTTCTTCGTTATTCTTGCCCTTTTCCGCGCCATTTTCTTTGGCGGTTGGGTTGGCCGGGGACATCACCACGGCTTCCATCGATGTGGCATGGGGCACTATGCCAATGAAGATGGAATTCCTCCGATGGTGGAAGAATGGCATAAGAAAATGCACGAAACAGAAACACCTACTGAGAAATAATCTCAATCCTTTCTACTTGGTGCCGGAGAAAAAATCCGGCACCATTTTGGTTGAATCAGATTTATTTGCTGATTTTTTCAATGCTATACTAAGGTCATATGAAAAAGATTCTGGTTGTCGATGATGAACCGAAAATTATCCAAATCGCAAATGATTATTTGACGCACGCCGGATACGAAGTCCTCCAGGCCAGAGATGGTCAGAGCGCTTTATCGATTTTTCGTTCTCAGCAGCCGGATTTAATCATCCTTGATTTAGGCTTGCCTTCTCTGGACGGATTGGATGTCACCCGCGAATTGCGCAAAACTTCCACGGTACCCATCATCATGTTAACTGCCCGCAGCGATGAAAGCGATAAACTGATTGGCCTGGAATTGGGCGCAGATGATTACATCACCAAACCCTTCAGCCCCAAGGAACTGGTCGCCCGTGTACGCAGCGTGCTGCGCCGCATGGAAAATTTACAGCCCGAAACCCAACTCTTGCATGTTGGCGATCTGACCCTGGATATCCCCCGCATGCGCACCAACCTGGCTGGCTCAGAAATTGAACTTACCGCGACAGAATTTCAGTTTTTGGCCGTGCTGGTTAAACAACCCGGACGTATTTTCACCCGCGGGCAATTGCTGGAAGCAGTCCACGGGGTGGCCATTGATTCCTACGAACGCGCCATTGATGCACATATCAAAAACATTCGCCGAAAAATTGAACCCAATCCCCGTGAACCACGTTACATCCTCAGTGTTTACGGTATGGGATATAAATTTAATGACAAATTAGCCGATGCGTAACAGAACATTTCATCACACACCCCCTCCCTGGTGGCCGGATGAAGAACCCTGGCCCCCACAAAAAAGTCACAATCTAAAACAGTGGCATATTGTGCGCCAGCGTTTCTTGCGCCGTATGGGATGCGTTTTTGGCATTCTCCTGATCGCTATGGTGATCATCGGGCTTGTCATGGCTCAAGGGATGATGCAGCACCGCATGCCCTTCCCTATGCGCCCCATCCCCCAGAACATTCCCATTGTGATTCGTATTATCAGTTGGATTCTCTTCAGCGGCGTGATTCTTGGACTGATTTTCGTTGGCAGTCTCTTTCGTAAAGCCGCAGTCCCCATTGCGGATATGCTGGAGGCGGCCGGAAAAGTTGCCGATGGCGATTATTCAGCGAGAGTTCCGGAGAAAGGATCAGACGAAATGGGTGCTTTAGCCAGAGCCTTTAATGACATGGCCTCTCAGCTGCAAACCAATGAAGAACAGCGCCGCATGCTGCTGGCAGATATCTCCCATGAATTACGAACGCCGTTGACTATTATCCAGGGCAATCTGGAGGGGCTGTTGGATGGTATCTACACCGCCGATCCCGGCAGGCTGCAAGGGCTGCTGGAGGAAACCCAGACCCTGGCACGCATTATCGAGGATTTACGCACGCTCTCCGTGGTGGAAAGCGGAAGCCTGAAATTACAGCTTGAAACCCTTAAGCCAGCGGAATTTTTGGAAGAATTTATTCCCATGTATCAAAACCTTACCGAAAGCAAGCAGGTAAAATTCAACGCATTGATCCCGAACGATCTGTCAGATATCGAATTGGATCCGACCCGCATTCGCGAAGTGCTCTCCAACCTCATCACCAATTCACTGCGCTATTGCCCTCCTGGCGGCGAGATCAATTTACAAGTCAAGCCTGTAAGCCATCCAGAATCTCATCTAATTTTCTCGGTACAGGATAACGGCACAGGCATCCCCACACAGGATCTACCGCACATCTTCGAGCGCTTTTATAAAGATCGCGATTCCAGCGGCAGCGGGCTGGGATTACCGATCGCAAAAAGCCTGGTGGAAGCTCACGGTGGAAAAATCTGGGCCGAAAGTGAGGAAGGCCAGGGAACCATGGTTTCTTTCTCGCTGCCGATTCGGAAATGAAGCCAGTTGAGATAGGTTTCAAATTATAGATATGGCGTTTTTTCTATATCGGGCACACGTACCAACCCTTGGAATATATTTGTGAAATATTCGGCACAGGCGTAGGTTGGCGTTGAGCCGGGTTAATAAAACACTCCAGCCAAAAACCAACCCCGGCACAACCCAACAGACACTCATACGCATTTGAATTAAGATGGCGGGGTCTATCGACCATCGCCCTACGCTTCTTTGTTTTTGTGAAATAATCGGCACCGGCGTAGGTTGGCGTTGAGCCGGGGATATTTCAACAAGCCCCCCTATAAACCAACCTCGGCGAAACCCAACAGTAGACACCTATGCCCATTCGAAGTAGGATGCCAAGGTTACCATACCCTAAAGGCTTGTACCGCATCCTTTCGCATGTCAATAATTTCCCCCGGATTTAACCCAATTCTATCGCACCTCGTGCTTTATTATTTCCTCCTGGGACGGATATAATATCGGTAGAAAGATACCTATTTATTCCTAATTAATCCATTGAATGGATTTTTACCAAACAGGAGGGTTTATCCCATGCTTGAAATTCCGGAAGCGGCCGTCATGGCCGATCAATTAAATAAGACCATTACCGGTAAAACAATCCAAAAGGTGGTGGTTGCGCAAAATCCGCACGGCTTCGCCTGGTACTCCGGTGAGCCGGATAGTTTTGTCCAGGCACTCACTGGTCGCAGCATTGGGACCTCCCAAAGTCTGGGCGGGCTGGTTGAAATCCAAACCGAGGATAAATTCCTTCTTTTTAGCGACGGTATCAATTTGCGCTATCATCAAAAATCCGAAGACCAACCCATGAAGCATCAATTCTTAATGGAATTTGAAGACCACAGCGCCGTCAGCGCCACGGTCGCCATGTATGGCGGAATCTCCTGCATTCTTCCCAGGGAATATGACAATCCATATTATCTAGTTGCCATACAAAAACCCTCCCCTCTGACAGATGCCTTTGATGCCGGGTATTTTTTCAGCCTCTTTTTGCCGGAAATGGACAAACTTTCTATGAAAGCCTTTTTGGCCACGGAACAGCGCATCCCTGGATTGGGCAACGGCGTTCTGCAGGATATCCTCTTTCGAGCCAGGCTGCACCCCAAGCGCAAGGTTGGAAGCCTGTCCAAGCCTGAAAAAGATACGCTCTTTCAATCAATCAAAACCACACTGAACGAGATGACTTTTAAAGGCGGTCGGGATACGGAGAAGGATATCTTTGGGAATCCAGGTGGATATAGTACGATGATGAGTAAAAACACGGTTGGGAAACCCTGTCCGCAATGTGGCAGTGTAATTGAGAAACAAGCCTATATGGGCGGCAGCATCTATTTCTGCCCCGGATGTCAAACGATCTGAGTCTAATTCTTCTGTTGGATTGAGAGATACAAAAAAGGTACCATCCAGAAACCTAACCTGGATGGTACCTTTTTTTTGGTGAGAAACCTACGCCAAGATTTGACGATTGAACTAAATTCATCTAGTCCTTTATGATACATTTCTTCTTCGGAAGATTGTTTGCTTGTGAATACAGACCGCCATATCCCACTACTGATAATCAAGGGTGAAACAGGCTCTTTCTCACATCGATCCATGTTCCTTTAGAACTAAGTTCATTTGAGTTGTGGATTTTCAAGCAATGTCACATTAAACCTTTTTGGTTTCACTGATACTTTCTTCTCAAAGACAAACCTGAATTGTAAAGCACCCTTGACAATATATGTAAAGCTAACTATACTAATAATGTAAAGCGCGCTTAACATTACAGGAGGCACCTGCATGGAAAACAAAATACAGGACCTGCGGAAACAACTTAAAATGACTCAAGAAGAACTGGCGGACCTGTGTGGTGTCACTCGTCAAACCATCATCTCCCTGGAAAGCGGGAAATATAACCCCTCAATCCTTTTAGCCCACAGTATCGCTAAAGTTTTTCATCGTTCAATTGAAGAAGTATTCATTTTTGGAGAAGAGTAATCATCATGAAAACATTCAAAAAAAGTCTCGGCACTTTCATTGTAATGACCCTTATTGGCATAGCAGGATTTCTGTACGCGATTCTGTTCCTGCCCCGCGACAATTATCAACAAGGTCTCATCTATGGCCTTACTGGTGGATTTGTCCTGGTGGGTATAGTAGGCATCATTTATAGTTTGTACCTAATGCGCAATCCCAAAAAAGCCAAAGAAGTGGATGTACAGCAAAATGAAGAGCGGATGCAATTTATTCGCATGAAATCCGGCTATACTACGGCCATAGTCATGATCTATGTTGAATGTCTGGCTATTGTTATATTAGGATTATTAGGACATAAGGATCTTTCCCTCGCGATTTTCGCCCTCTACTGTGTGCAAATTACGCTCAGCCTGGGATTGTCAATCTATTTTTCCAAAAAATACTAGCCCGTTTAACTAAAAAACCCTTCCAGTTGACAGATTCGCAACCGGAAGGGTTTTAATGCTTTTTTTTATACTGACTATCCGCCAACCTTTTCCATAAACGCTCGCGTTACCTTCCCCAAAGGCTCATCTAAAATCTCATACACCTTTTCTTCAATCCAGGCTGGCACACCGCCGTAAAAAGCCTGGGCGATGCCGCCCGTAATGCAGGCCAGGGTGTCACTGTCGCCGCCCAGGGAGATGGCCGTACGGATGGCGTCTTCAAAATCCGTACTATCCAAAAAAGCACGGATAGCCTGCGGCACCGTCTCCTGACAGGATTCATTAAATTCATACGTGGGACGAATTTCATCCACATGTCGGCTGAGATCATAACCAAAATGGGATTCAGTATACGCCCGAATCTCATCCTTTGATTTACCAGAGCGGGCCAGAAAAATCGCCGCGGCTGTGGCCTGTCCACCTTTAATGCCTTCCGGATGATTGTGAGTCACTTCAGTAAATTCTTTTGCCATGATCAAAACCATATCCAAATCATTAAAAGCATAACCAACCGGACTGATGCGCATGGCTGCGCCATTGCCCCAACTTTCATAGGCTTGGGAATTTTCACTTTGTGCCCATTGATGAAACCGTCCTCCATACCCCCCTTTGGGATAGCGACGGTAATAAGATTTTAGATTTTGTGCATACGGCACTCCGGTTAACAGGGAATCCGCCAGAGCGATGGTTAATATGCTGTCATCCGTAAAAAAGCATTTCCCGGAAAACAAGGGGAAATCCTTTGTTTTGATATTATGCCATTCATAGACCGAACCAACGATATCCCCAACCAGGGCTCCTATCATAGTTTCCTCCAAAACAAAAACAAGCTGATGAATTCAATCTTATCATCAGCTTGCATCAATTTCCATTAACAAATATATTCTAACTTTCGTAAACCACATTTCCTTGAATCATCGTCATTTGGGGTTGATAACTTTCTTCCATCACCACCACGTCGGCATCATAACCCACATCCAGCACGCCTTTATTCAGACCCAGCTGCCGCGCGGGTGAGGTGGATGCCATATGGATCGCATCCTGAATGGAAACACCCACTTTTTCGACCAGGACTTGCATCATCTTATTAATCAACATAATCGATCCAGCCAGGGTGCCGTCAGCCAGACGACAAGTACCATCGCGAACAATCAAATTCAAATTTCCCCAGGGATATTCGCCATCCGGCATGCCGGCCGCCAAAACGGCGTCACTCACCAGGCAAACCCGTTCGGGCGATTTGGCCTGAATAAGCAAGCGCATCATAGCCGGATGAACGTGATGCCCATCCGCAATGATTTCCGCCATAATGGCATCACTATCCAGAATTGCGCCTACCGTACCAGGCTCCCGATGATGCAGCCCGCGCATGGCATTATATACGTGTGTGGCATGGTTTACGCCCAGCATAATCGCTTGTCTAGTTACTTCATAAGTCGCATCGGTATGGCCGATAGAAGGGAGGATGTTATGGTCTCTCAGCCAGGGAATCACCTGCATGGTATTGCCTTCCTCCGGCGCAAAGGTTATGCGCCGAATGTGCCCGCCGGCCAATTGTTGATAGTGCTCAATATCCGCCTGGGTTAAGGCATAACACAAGGCCGGGTCAGCCGCGCCGTGCTGCTTGGCAGCCAGCCAGGGGCCTTCCATATGAATACCGATGATCTGCGCCCCGAAAGCCTGCTGATGGATTACATCAGCCATCTCGCGAATGGTTTGTTCAAGGACCTCTCGGGGTGTCACATAACTTGTGGCCAGAAAAGAAGTAATGCCATGCAGCGGCAATACCTTCTGCATACCAGCCAGGTTTTTCCCGCTGGCATCAAAGCCTCCCGCGCCATGGATGTGTAAATCAACCAGACCAGGCAACACCCATTGACCTTGTGCATCCAGAACCCGTTCCACTTTGCCGGGTTTTGCTCCGCCAAACCCTTTATCAACAATTTTTCCATCCCGAATCAACAGCCATCCATCCGGCTGCATACCGGATGGGCTGTAAAGGGTACCATTTTCAATTAAAGTTGTTTTTGTCATCCTTCATCCACCTTTCTACCCAGGGTTCACTAATGCAGCCAATGGATCCTGATCGATTGCAAAACAGGTTCCTTCACCTAAAATAAAACTTTTGCTGGGTTATTATGCCACGCAACTATTTAACCAACAAGCTCATCCAACAGGGCTACAAACAGATGACTACAAATATAGACAAATATTCTACTATCATTAACAATTTCATCATATCTATATTCAAAGGTGTACTTTCGTATCCTTCAATGAAATTCCCTCTGAATAACAAAAACAAATTTTGTCAGCTAACAATTTACCGCTTTCGCGATATCCTTTGTTGGTAAGTAAGCTTGTTCTGATGGCTTAGGAACACGGATGTATATCTGTGAGCTTTAATGATTCATGCTACATTTTTTTTCTTCCTTGCAACTTCTGCTAATCTTATCGATGAGAAATCACACGTACATTCTTCAACTCTCCATTTTCGTGTTCCCTGCGAGCCAAAAATACAATCAAATCCAAACCCATCACCAATTTGTTTTGGATCCCAATTTGTCATCTGTTTCAGATTATCGTGTCGATAGGACTGGACAACTTGCAAAGCTCGACGTGGACAGAACGTGAGCCAAGAAAATCAGACAATCCATCCACTGGATTTATGTCCACCGATATATTTTCGATTTTCTTACATGCTAACTGTCGTTAAAATCTGACCCATTATCAAGGATAGTATCTCTTTACTATGTCAGTAAACTCAGCTTACCAGACAAAACTATGCAACTACCTTAACATATTCTACTAAAAATAAGGAGGCAGCCTATTTCAAGGATAAAAAATTTCGAATCCGCTCATTTGTACCAAAGCGGCTTGCAGAAAATTCTGCAAGCCGCTGTTTCCTGTATTGGTCTTAGCTCATCTGCGCAGCGTGCGTGGAACGAGATACAAAGCGACCCTTTTGTTTATGACCACAAGCAGAATTGTCTGAAATAGTACGAATATGCCAAGCAAAGCTGCAATTTCCCAGGCATCGACAGATTTGAAGCTGCCATCGGAAAGCTTGAGCAGTGGAGAAAAAAAGTAATACGTCGGGAAAAGCTTCTGAATCCAGCCCGGTACCATAGGGAACAGATTGAGTATGGCCGGGGCGTACATCAGCAGCATCAGGCTCTGCGCAAGTGTAGTGACTGATTTCATATCCCTCGAGACAAATCCGATGATGCAGCCGAAGCACGAAGCAGACATAGCGATGATGGCAAGTACAAAAAGCAGGGGTGCCGTATTGATGGAGAGGCTTCGGTTGAGTGCCAGAATCATCAGCCCCATCAGAAAGCTGACGATACCCCCTAGTAGCATTTTTACCCATAGAACTTCATTAATATTTACTGGTGCGGCAAGAAGTGCCTGCAGGGTCTTTCGCTGTTTATCATCAACCAGAGATGTGGCGGGTATGAAAATGCCACCCATCATAACGGCGATCAGCACGACCAACGGAAGCAGGCGATAGTACCAGGGTTTGATGTCCGCTTCACCGAGTGGCTCAGTCGTGATTTCTATGATTGGTTCCCTGTTCTGTAGGGCCATTACGCCCTTTTGCAACAATATGAATGCCTGCACACGCCGCTGAAGCGGGGATGAGCCGCCAATGAAAATTTTCATTTCCGCCTCTATGGAAGAGTTGACCAGTTCATCAAAGCCGGGCGACAGTATGATTGCCATATCCAGCTTTCCAGCTTCCAGCTTACCAAGCATATCATCCTGGGCTTCATAACGGCTGACCTGCGCGTTTTGCACAAAGGGCTGCACCAGCCTGGAATTTTCGCTTTCGAGCAGTCCGATTTTTGGATCCCCTATGGACATCTGGCCAAAGACAAGGTATATAATCAACCATAAGCTCAACGGCGCTAAAAACAGTTGGAAGATAAGAAAACTTTTTAAGCACATCTTTAGATCGTGAACCAACAATGTGAAAATATTTCTTATTGACACTGTATTTTCCTCCGAATACAGAGAATCCCGGCGGTCAAAAAAGCGGCCGCGATGATGCTTAGCACAGTAATCTGAGCGACGATTTCATGCCAGATCGCCCCGCGGTTAATTAAGTGGCTCATACTGTCGGCGAGCATATAGGTCGGAATAATACGCATCCAAGGGGACAGCATACCCGGAAACAGTATGCCCAACAGCGGCACCATCATGATAATCATTGCGAAAACACCCTTGGATACTAGGGACATCATATCGATGGAAAATGCGGCAAGTAGGGCAGAAACGCCCGTCGTCAGCACCGCGCCGCTAAAAACGACCCACAGGACAAGCGGGACCTGCTCAACCAGTGCGCCAGTCGCGGTAAGATATATCAATATCTGTATGAATATGATGGATATCCCCGCCAGGCTTTTTGCCAGAAGAAATTCCCCCATGCCAACCGGAGCCACCAGAATAGCCTTGATGCTTCTACTCTCTTTTTCTTCAACCAGTGAAATCCCCAGTGAAAAGACCTCCATGACTAGAAGCACACTAACCATCAGCGGTATCATCTGTTTTTTGAATGGTACCGCATTTTCCAATATATTTTCTCCGACAAAGACCTCCTTTGTTGCAATGATAAGTGTAGAATCCTGCATGCGGTAGGTCATCTCACTAAACACGATCTCTATTATGAATGATAAGGAACGAACATACTCGTCGGCCAAACCAGGCGCGGTGTACAGAGTCACATCTGCCGTTTTACCGTTTTCAATATCCTTCAATATTTTTTCGGTGATGATAATCCCCGCGGAATGCTCACCGCTTTTTACCGCATTCATCAGCCCTTGGACTGATGGCATACGCTCGTACCGGACCGCTTCAGCGCCTTCATCCCATGCCCTGAAGAAGGCGGACGTATCCGGCTCGGAATAGACTGCGACCGATGGCTCTTCCTGGGAGATTTCGGCTGGCAACACATAGTACAGGGCGATTAATGCAGCAAGCGGCGCTAAACTGAAAATCAGAAAAATTTTGTTGCGCAACAAAAGCCTATATTCCTTATCTAAAAGAATGAGGATTGTTCTTGCGTTCATCCGGCTAGCCCCCTTCCGGTGATCTTAATGAATATATCTTCCAGCGTGGCTTCCTTGCTATGAACGGTAAGTACCTGGCGGGTCGCAAACAGATCACGGAGCTTCTCCCCGGAGGAGGGCTGATCCATCGGCAGTTGGAGCGTTTCCTTGCCGCCGTTCCCGTTCGACACATCCACAAAAAGTAATTTCTTGCCGAATTGGAGCTTCAGATTATATGGTGTATCCAATGCGGCGATTTTTCCGCCATTGATAAAAGCAACCCTGTCAGAAAGTTTATCAGCATCGGCCATATCGTGCGTTGTCAGCAGTATTGCCGCTCCGCGTTTCTTTTCCTCGAGAATGATGTTGCGTAGCGCCTCGGCAGATACCGGGTCAAGTCCGCTGGCCGGCTCATCCAGAAATAGAACGTCGGGTGTGTTGATCAACGCACGCGCCAACATTAGGCGCTGCTTCAGGCCCTTTGAGTATTTGGCAACTTTTTCGTTCATACGGTCGCCCAAACCAACTTTTTCAAGGATATGTTCCGGCTTAAACCCGTTGATCTGGTATAGCTTCGCAAAAAACACCAGGTTCTCTTTTGCAGTCAGTTGGTCATATAGGTTGGGCTGTTCGAAACACACACCGAAGCGTCGCTTTACATCCTTCGGAGATTTGCGCACATCAATCCCCAGTATTTTTGCATTGCCTGATTTGGGAGTCAATTGCCCGGTTAGTATTTGGATCGTGGTGGATTTCCCGGCTCCATTCGGACCGAGAAAGCCAAGAATCTCTCCCTGTAATACGTTGAAACTAATATCGTTGACAGCCAGGGTATCACCGTAATGATAGACCAGATTGACTGATTCAATGTACTTTTCCAAGCTATTCTCCTTCCGCGTTCCGCGGTATTTAGTAGACATAGGTTAATACAAGTATGGGAATGCCGCTATTTTGCCAGTAAGCCGTGAAAATACAAGTTCCTAAGTTGCCTGTGCAGCTCATTAAAATCTGGAACTGCACTTTTCCAACTGCCATCAACGGCGATTTCGTTCAGTTTTTCGGCAGCCAACCAGATAAGCCCCGGGGACAGATCTTTGCGGACCTCGCCCTTCTCCTGCGCCACCAGGATGTTTTTCATATAGCGGGTCTTCATCTGTTCTTTGGTCTCTTCAAAGGAAATAATATCTTCGATGAATTCGCTTTGCATTTGTGAGTAAAATTCGACCCGCCACTTTGTCATCAAGTCTATTTTTTCGGGAAATGGGATATCCTGACCGACAATTTCGTCATACTTTGAGAAGCCCGTAGTCATCAAAGCATCGCGTATGTGCCGCACCACGGCATCCTTGTTCTCAAAGTGTTTGTAGAAGGTCACTTTGCTGACATTCGCCATTCGGCAAATTTCTTCAACCGTAACCCGTTTCACACCATGCTTGAAGAACAAGAACTTGGCCGTTTCGACCAGCTTTAATAATTTCTCATTACTAGTCATGAATCAATTTTCCTTTTATTAACTTATGTACGTTATTCGTATTATTTACTATATACGTAAATATAATACAATAACGTATTATTGTAAATACATAATACCTGACTTGCTCACATTTACGAATTTCAGGTAATTCCTTTCGATAAAAATGAGTTTTCGGGACACTAAGCGGGATTGAGAACAAGCTACAACGGATCGTTTTATAGGTTTTCCGTAACCATAAGTTTTTCGTGTATTCGTGGTCTATTGCGTGTTTGAGTTTTGGGGATATTTGGAGTGATTGGTTAACCACGAAAGACAAGAATAGAAGACCTAATTTGCCCACTTTTACGTTTTTTTGGCAATTTCAGTCGATATAAGCGAATTTTCGGGGCACTAAGAAGAGTAGAGGATGGGCTACAATGAAATGACTTAATAGGTTGTTTTCAGGACACTAAAATGAGCAAGTCAGGTTCTAATAATTAGCATGCCATTCATGAATCAAGCAGAGCTCCAATGATCTGCCCTTTCCAATGTCTTCGCTAAAAGTCAGTCAATCCATTATTTCTTAGGGTTGTTGCTCCGGAAAGCGTCAGCATATCCGCCAGGCTTACTCCCTTTGCCTGAATTCTTTTCTCATACTCTACGATCTCACCGCGAATGGCATTCTGTGGACACCAATGATAACAAGCCATACAGTTTTCGCAATGCTGCTGCCACTGTGGCCGTTCATTAACCATCAGAATGTTTTGCACCGGGCAAAGTTTTGCGCAAATACCACAGCCAAAACAGGCCTGGTTAACCCAAAAACTGTGGTCTGCCTGAAAAGTCAACGTAACAAAATCCTTGCTGGTTGAATCGGCCAACTGCTGATAATGAGATTTCGCCATGCCTTTCTGCATAGCCAGATAAGGCCGTAACAAGATTCTCTCCAGCTTTGCCGGGCTTTCCAGGTGTGTGGTTTGGCGCTGTTTGATGATTTGCTCAATTACAATCAATTTCTGCCGCCAGGAAGCCAGATTCTTTTCCCGCTGCTGCGCATCCTTCTCATGGTCAAATTTAAGCTCTTGATGTAAAAAGGCATGCCTCAGCTTTTCTTTGGTCTCATAGGGAACCGTAAGCTGAACCGCAAAACCCGCAGAAAGCTCCCCACCGCGAGCTGCAAGTTGGTCCTTCAGATTCTCCAGCGTCATCCCCGGAAAGCCGTTGTGGGTACATACTGCAAATAAATATTTTTCGGAAAGGTTACCCAGTTTTTGGATAAATCGTTCCACCAGATGCGGCAACCCGCTTTCACCAAATGTAGCGTGATAAACGGGAAAAACGAAGCCAATGGCTTCTGCGTTGGTAAATATTCGCTCCCGCTTAAGCATCACCGGGATAGGGATTAAATGACCAGAACAAATCCGAGCTACATCACGGGCAGCTACCAGGGAGTTTCCGCTGCCGGAAAAATAATAAATCTCAGTCGTCATAACTCAAAAAACCTTTTTAATTTTGACTTAGAAATCACAATTATGGATAGCGTACATGATTCTGTGTCCTCAGGCAAGCCCATTGTTCCAAGAAAAATGCACATTGCGGGATCACAATGTGCACAGGGAAAAGAAGGGATTTGTTTTTATTGTGCGCTTTCCCTCAATATAAATTCCCAAAAATTATTTGGGCATCAAGCTGCGAAAAGGGAATAAAGTCCTTCACAAAACACCTTAGAAATCACTGAAAAATGGTTTTCTTCCGGGTATTCCTTTAACACACACCGGAAATCCGTATACCCACGTTCCCTTATGATGGTATAAATATCTTTTACTTCGTCCCGATAAAACGGTGTAGGTTCTTCAGCACAATAAGAGATAAACACATCTGCAGCCAGTTTTTTATTCTTTCCAGCAAAAGCCTCTTCCGTTTTGAAAATGACACGATTATCCCATCCCACAAATGGACTGGCCAATAAGTATTTATGAAATACCGGATTGGGTTGCAGCATGGCATAGAGGGCAAACAAGCCACCCATTGAATGTCCTGCTAAAACAGCCAGTGATGGATCCACACGGAAATTATCAGAAATGACAGGCATCAACATATCAGTCAGGAATTGATAGAATTTATCAGCTCCACCACTGGCAGGGATTTGAAAATTCGGATTATTGTAATTAAAACTTGCATCCACCGTTGGGCTGAAATCCCGCACACGGGTTAATAACCAGGGGATTGCTCCACGTTCATAGCCAATACCCACCACAATCATATCCGGCACATTTTTTCCCATGCCAAAGTTACTGCCTAAATTGATATACTCCATGGTCGTGGCAGCCACACCCATTGCAGCATCTCCATCCAGAACATACAAAACAGGATACTTTCGGTCAGGAACCATTTCGTAACTTGCCGGAACAGAAACCCGAATTACAAATTTATCTCCAATCATTGGAGATTCAAGTTCAAATACTTGCATATAATAGGGATTTTTTGAAATCATATTTACCACTGGGAATGTCATTTCATTTTCTCCTTGTATACTGGATGGTGGTGTAATATATTTTGGACGTTTATTCACTAATGCACCCTTAACTATATCAAAAAAAAATAACCTTGGAACAAACAAGGGGACTATTCAGGTTAATGATGAGTATTTGTTTGTAGTTCCTCTAAATTTTTTTATCTCTGACCAGTTTATATTGAAGAACGAAATCTTCCATCGGACTCGCAGCGATAGTCTGAGCTATCACCGGTAACGCCAGTTGATCCAGTCGGCGAAATCGAATGCAGGACTTGCCCATATCCAACTTTTTTCCGGCAGCAGCAAACCCTTCCTGAAACATGGCCGCCTGTTGAGGATTCTGATAAACACCTGATAAGTAAAGGGAATAATGGTTCTTTTGGGCAGCAAGCCCCGCAAACATGAGCGGCTTTTTGTTATAGGTGTTTGGGTAAATAGACAACGGAACCTCGTAACAGATCATGCCCCAATTCATCGTCTCTATATAACCCTCCGGCAAATTCTCCAAAATGAGGTTCCGCAGCGTTGTAATAATCTCCCGGGCTTCCGGGGAGAGATCGTTCAGATATTCTTGAACCGTAGCAGCCGAACTGGATACCATCATTCCACCTCATCAACATAGGAATTTAGAACCATTATATCTAATTTGTATTGCTCTTTTCGAGGGAAATAGAGTGACCAGCAAAAATTAATATTCTTCCCATACGGAACGATAGGCGCCCGCAGCTTCAAAATATGTCACCATGCGCTGGTAAAACGGATGAATGGTAATCGTGGCACTGTCCCCGATAACAATCAGCTTGCGCCGTGCCCGTGTCATCGCCACATTCATACGGCGGATGTCTTCCAAAAAGCCAATTTCATTTTCCGGGTTGGAGCGAACCAGAGACACAATCACGGCCTCTTTCTCCCGCCCCTGAAAGCCGTCCACGCTGTCAATTTCCAGCAATGGATCCGGCAGCAGCGAACGCAATAAACGAACCTGTGCCCCATAGGGAGAGATAACTGCCAGTTGCGAGGAGGATAAGCCGGTATCCAACAAGGCATTTACTTTACGTACCACCAGCTGCGCTTCCTGTTCATTGAAACGGCTCTCGCCGTTGGGATCCACTTTTTCATCATAACTGGCGCCTGCGGTGTCCACAAATTCCAATACAGTCTCGGTAATAATTTCCTCGCATAAACCAGGCAAATCACGCAACAAATGTTGGGCAACGCTGCCATCCGCTGTCAGACGGCCACCATAAAATTCGTTGCCGGAAAAAGCCATGATGTCCTGATGCATGCGATATTGCACGGTCAGTAAACGGGAGGTGTGGTGTTCCAGTGTGCCAATCAAGCGTTCCATCATACTCATTTGCAAACCCTGGGCCGCCGCGGGTCGGGATACCACGGTGGGCGGTAATTGATAAGGATCTCCGGCCAGCACCAAGCGATCTGCATATTGCAACGGAATCCAAACCGCCGGTTCGATTCCCTGACTGGCTTCATCGAAAACACACCAATCAAAATGTAACTCCCGGATCATGGTATCATCCAGACCGGTAGCCGTGGCACACACGATTTGGGCATTATCCAGAATTCGTTTCGTGATCTGGCGTTCGATCTTTCTGGCTTCGGCATTTAATTGTTTGGCTTCCATGCGCAGTTCTTTTCGGCTGCCCGGTTCCGGTTTGGCCCGAGTATAGCGATCTGCCTGCCCATATAATTGACGGGCTTCACGCATTAATTTCTGTACCAGTTTCATTTCAGGGTGGTTTTCCACCTGCTCATCGAGGGAAACACTGCGGTTCCCCGGCAGAACTCTGGCCGGATGGCCCAGACGCAAGGCTTTTTCCCCAGATGCCAGGAGTTGCTCCAATAAATTATCCACGCCCATATGGCTGGGCGCCACCGCCAATACGCGCTGTCCGCGATGCACCAATTGCCGGATGAGTTCCACCAGGGTGGTGGTTTTTCCCGTCCCCGGCGGGCCATGCAAAATCGCCAGGTCTTCAGCGCTTAAAGCAAACCGCACAGCTTCCACCTGGGATGGGTTTAGTCCATTATTAAAGGGCGCAAAATAGGAGGTGGTTTGATAACAAGCAGGTGACAAACCCAAAAGAATGTCACGCAGATCAGCCAGACGAGAATTTCGCGCGGCACTGGCAACTTCCATCGCCTGGCGCATGCGCTGCCGGGAAATTTCATCCCCAGCCTTTTCTAATCGGAAAGTAGGCGCCTCGCTTTCGCTGTCCAGCCAGGTGTCAATGGCAATTTGAATGGTATCCCGGTGTAAACGAGTTACAATCCCCCGCCAGCTTTGCAGGTCCTCTTTTTTAGAATTGGAGCGTTCCTCATACATTAATATAGGCGTGCCGACATTCAGGCGCGTCCACGGCAGCGATAAATTTTGATTTCGTTTACCCAGGGTTAAAATCGACCGTCCACCAAAACCGGAATCCTCTTCGCGGATCACGAGGGTATGCAAAAGAGTGCCGGATGCTTCAGCCTCGGAGGAAACATTCCGCTGAGCTTCGCGAATGGCAATTTCTTTCTCTGCTTCAGCTTCCAGCGCCAATAAGCGCTGAAAATGACTGAAATGGGCTTCAATGGTTTGAGTTGTGGACGGCATACCAATTTTCCGATTATTTTCTCAGGTGGAGATCATCAAAGAAGGATGATCTCCACATTGCATGCATATTAAAGCTAATTTCTTTGGTTTGTTATTTTTCCGTAATCACAACGGATTCAATAACATCCCCACTGAAATTAGGATTTTGATCTGGATCGCGGCGGGTGATTCCATTGACTACATCCATCCCCTCTGTCACCTGTCCAAAAATGGTGTAACCGCCATTCAGAAACTCGGCAGGGGCAAAGGTAATGAAGAATTGGCTTCCGTTGGTATCCCTTCCGGCATTGGCCATGGCAACAACACCAGCCTTGTCAAAGGTCAGGTCGCTGTCTTCATTGAAAAACTGATAACCTGGTCCACCGCCGCCGGTTCCGGTTGGGTCGCCACCCTGAGCCATAAATCCTTCCAATACGCGATGAAAGGTTAGGCCGTCAAAATATCCTTCGCGGGCTAAAAATACGAAACTATTCACCGTGATGGGTGCTTTATCTGCATGCAATTGAATGACAAACTCACCGCCTTTGGCCATCTTAAATGTCGCCAGATAGGTCTTGGTAACATCAATTTGCATATCCGGGGCCTTACTATATTGCTTGGCTTCTTTGACTGGGGATTCAACAGCAGCTGGTATATCGGTTGCAGCAGAATTTTCAGGTTTGACTGGGATAGGCGTCTGCACCGCAGCCTCAGTTTTTCTTGCAGCTTGTGAAGAAACAATCAGCCCGATAATTACGGCAACTGCCACGATGATAGCCGCAATACTGAGGATACGATACAGCTTTTTATGATCTTTTTTTTGATGATGACGATTGGATTTAGTTGCGCGTTTTCTGCTGGTCATTTTTATCCTCGATTTTAATTTCATTTTTGCAATCCACACAATATCCTTGCAAATCATTAATGATTATACGAGGAAATCAAGGCGGATAGGGGTGTATTTACTCAAGGAATATTTCACTAGAAAAGAAATTCCCCCATCCAATGATGAGGGAATTAATAAACACAGGGTGTTTATGCGCAGAATTGATGAAAACTATAACGTCTGGTCATCAATCTCGGCTTTGGCGGCATTTTCCATCACGGAAGATATACCATTCTCCATAGCAGCCGGTGAAGAATAGGTTTCGCTCTTCCCAATGATTTCACCATTTCCGGCTTTAAGCACAAAAAAGGGCTGGCCCTTGCTGGTTTCTTTTCGTTCGAAACGATCTTCAATCACAGAATTTTTCTTTACCGATTCAATACCATTTAGTGCACTGGCTTTGGCTTTATAAGTTTCACTGGTTAAGATAATTTGTCCGTTGCCTGCTTTGAGGTTAAACATAAATTGATCGCCAGCGGCTTTCTTTAATTCAAATTTTGCTGCCATATTACTCCTCCTGATAATCTTATATAAAATAATTATATTGCAAAATGAGCATAAGCATAGCTAAAAATCAAATCTGATTTTTATTTGGGATTTATCGGCATCAAATTGAAATGGGATTCAAAACAAAGGCGGCTGATATTGCATGCCGGACCCTGTTTTCTCATGGTCCAGCAGCCACTGCTTGCGCCACACTCCGCCTGCATACCCGCACAAGTCACCATCGGATCGAATCACCCGGTGGCAGGGAACAACAATCGCCAACCGGTTTTTTCCGTTTGCGTGCCCAACTGCCCGTGAGGCTGCCGGATTCCCCAAAGCAGCGGCCAATTGCGCATAGGACCAGGTCTCTCCAGGCGGAATCTTTTTCAAAATATTCCAGACAGAACATTCAAATGGCGTGCCAAATTCCACCAGGGGCACAGAAAACTTAAAAGAGTCCCCCAGAAAATAAGCTCGTAACTCTTTTTCAATTTGTTCCAGGATAGGATGATTCCCAGGGACCATACTGCACATTAATTGCTGGCGCACCAAGCCCATTTCAGCTTCCAAGCCACGCCGATTTACGAATTCCAGCAAATGCAGGCCTTCATCATCCGCCATAGCCACCATTCCTCCCAGAGGGGTATCGATCCAACGTACCATTAACTTGCGGATCGAGCCCGCCTGATTTGGAGAAGCGCCAAAGAATTGTTTAAACGCCTCCCAAAATCCACTGGCAGAAGCAAATCCGTGATCCACTTGAGCGGAAAGCACGGAAGACCCACGCTGGATTTCATGTAAAGCGGACCCCATTCTTTGGGCACGCTGATAAGTTTGAAAAGTCATGCCGTATACCCGTTGAAATTGACGGCGGGCAGTTGAAGGGTCGATGTTCATCTCTTTTAAGTCCTGATTGCTAATTTTTAAAGAAGGCGTCTGTTCAATCCTTTGGGTGAGTTTCTCCACCAAATCCGGTTTGGATTGAATCCAATCCAAAGGATGGCAGCGTTTACAGGCACGGAAACCCGCTTGAATGGCTTCAGCCGTGTTGCTGAAAAATCGGATATTCTCACGTTTCGGTTTACGGGCAGTACATGTCGGCCTGCAGAAGATGCCGGTGGTTTTTACTGCCACATAAAATAACCCTTCAAAATCGGAATCGCGATTCATGAAGGCTTCATATAAAACAGAATCCGGCGGGAGCGTAACCATAGATGCAGTATACCAGCCTCAATCCGTGATTGCATTCGATTTTGAGGCAGGGAATTTTAAATTTCATAAATGATTTAAGGAGGTGGTTTAAGTTAATTGCAAAATAATCCTATCTACACCACCCAGGTCAACCAGGCGATGGAAATAACCAAAGTTATCAAAGTAATCAACATACCTGATTTGGTATACTCCCAAAAGCTGAGGTTCACCCGCCAGCGTGCCGCGGATTCCGCCACAATCAGATTGGCTACAGATCCCAATAAAGTCAGGTTTCCAGCCAAAGTTGAGGAGGCGGCCAACGTCAACCATCCCAAGCGGGCATCGGTCATCACCAAGACAATCGGTTTTAGTAATAAAACTGCCGGCACATTGGAGACCAAATTGCTCAGCACCCCCGATATCAAGCTCAAATTCCATACCTGGATGCGATCCACCCAAACTTTTGGGTCAAACAATAAATTCATCGCCCCGCTTGTTTCCAATGAACCACTGACCACAAATAAAGCAGCAAAGAAAACCAGCAAACTCCAATCAAATTCAGCAAAAACCAGATGCGGTTGATAGCGCCGGGTAATCAATAACGCATTGGCAGCCAGGAAAGCAGCCAGGGCAACTGGCGCGCCCAGAAGCATGGCAATCAGCATACCCAGGATGATAAGTGAGGTTTTAATTAGCGTGGGTTTCGACGGTGCTGTTTCGGCTTCCATTCCGCTTATCAGTTCGAAAGGTTGTTTGAATTCAAAAGAATAGGTTTTTATCAAAACCAACCAGATCACCCCCAAACCCAACATAGCAATTGGGGTGAGCGCCATGGCAAATTCCAGATAGGATAAACCGGAGGCTACACCCACGATCATGTTTTGCGGATTGCCGGTCAGGGTGGCGACAGACCCCACATTGGAAGCCGTAGCTAGGGCGATAAGATAGGGTATTGGGTTGCGTTTTAACCGATCCATGAGACTCAGGATTAAGGGCGTAAACATCAGACAAATGGTGTCATTTAAAAAGAGAGCCGATAGGAAACCCACCAGCACAATTTCCACCGCCAGAAAAACGCGCGGCGTTTTGGAAAAACGAATCAAGGTTTTGCTGGCCAGGGTGAAAAATCCGGAAAATTTCAAATTCGCATTGAGAATCATCATACTGAACAATAAAATCAACGTGTTGAAATCAAGATAAGCGGAGAGCTGATCAAATTGAATTTGTTGGGTAACAACAAGCAAAGCCACCCCCATTAAGGCAATGGTGGTGCGATTGCTTCGAATAATGGGATATCTGCCAATGGCGATCCCAACAAAAGTAATCCCGACAATCAGGAGGGTTATATAGGGGTTCTGAGACATAATTCGAATTATATCAGCTTCGACAAATCCCCAAAAATTGCGTTCTCCATTACAATAAAACGTACCTCTGGTGAATCAAACTTGAAGCAATGGACCGATCAAAGTGAGCCCATGGTTATCACGACGAAAATTTTCCTGCCCTTTCGAACAACCAATAACATTCCACGCCGCTCCCTGGCAGCCCGCCTACTGGATGCCTGGCAAAACCGTATTCCCTTCCTTCTGATTTCAGCCCCTCCAGGGTACGGAAAATCTACCTTGTTGGCGGATTGGATTCGAGATAACGCCATCCCGACAGCCTGGGTTTCGCTGGATGAGAATGATAACGAGTTCGAATCTTTCCTCCAGGTACTCATTCTGTCGATTAAACAACATCTACCCTGCATTGAATCCATCCTGGTCATTCTCAATGGGCCGCAACAGGTTCATGAAGAAATTCTATTCGCGGAAATTATTAATCATTTAATCCAGCTTCAGGAGCAGCTCTTATTGGTTTTGGATGATTACCATGTTATCCAAAATTCAAAAATTCATGCCCTGGTTCAATTCCTGCTGGAACATCAGCCGCCTCAATTACAAATTACTATCCTCACCCGGTCTGATCCGCCATTCAATCTGGCGCGCATGCGGGCCCGCCGGCAAATGGTTGAAATCCGTCAAAATGAATTAAGTTTCAGCGAAGATGAAAGCCGGCACTTACTACTGGATGTTCTGCACCTTCCCCTAGAGGAAGATCAACTCAAGGAATTAGCCCATCGAACCGAGGGGTGGGCGGTAGGCCTACATTTAGCTGCCGTCTCTTTAAAAGAGCATAAAGATCCATCCACCTTCATCACCCAATTCAGTGGATCGCACCGCTTTGTGATCGATTATCTGACCAGTGAAATACTATCCACCCTGTCAGGCGAATTGCGTGCCTTTGTGTGTCAATCTGCTGTACTGAATCGTTTCTCCGTCCCGTTATTGGAGAATGTTTTCTCAATAGAGGATGGTCGCGAGTTGCTCTCACAGGTGGAATCCTTGAACCTGTTCATGATCCCTTTGGATGAAAACCGTGAGTGGTACAGGTATCATCATTTGATTTCCACCCTCTTTCAAGCCGAAATTCATACGGATGAGATTCAACGGATCAAACAGCGTGCCGCTCTATGGTTTGATGAACAGAACAATCCCATCGAAGCCATTCAATTGGCTTTTGATAGCCAATCCCTGGATCTGGCCTGCCAGTTCATCCGAAAATCCGTCATCCAGATGGCGGAAAGCGGCAGACTAAGCACAGCCTTGCATTGGTTGGATCGGCTCCCACCGGACGTATTGACACAAAATCCTGATTTGGCAGTCATTCGTGTTTGGCTCCTAATTTATAATGGGCGTTTCCAACATGCCTTCCAGGCCATGCAAGAACTGGAAACCTCATCCAAAGACAGAACTATTCCGCTGGATTTGCCGATGCAAGGGATGTTGCTCGGCATCAAAGCCTGGAGCCAGACCATTTTCGGACACAAGATGGATTTGGAGAATCTTCAGCTTGCCTATAGCATGATGGGGAAGGAGTATGCTTTTTTTTCTCCTTTAATGCTTCTGGCCTTGGGACAGGCTCAAAAGGAATCCAATCAGGTTGATGAAGCCCGACACAGTTTTGAGCAGGGTGTTGCCCTGACTGAAAAAGCGATAAACCCGGTTACAAATCTAATTCTACGGAATAATCTAGCGTTTTTGTTAAACGGGATCGGGGAACGGCAGGCAGCCCTCCAGATCTGTGAAGAAGGTATTTCACGTCACAGCGATGCTGAAGGTTCACCAGGATTATTAGCCGGAATTCCCATGATCGCTTATGGTTGTTTGCTTTATCAAAACGGGGACCTGCCTTTAAGTGAAATGTTCTTAACAAAAAGCATTCATCTGGTGCGCCGGTTGGGATTGACAGAAATTCTGAGTTCGCCGGCGACGCAAATATTGCAGTTTCTATATTGTGATCAAGCCCGCTTTGATGAAGCCCTGGCCCTGAATCAGGAAACTCGTCAACAAGCACTCAAGGCGGGGATGGCTGCTGCGGCTGCATTTTCCGATTTAATGCACGCATGGATTAGTTATCGTCAAGGGAATCAAGCCGTTGTACTCCACTGGATCGAGAAACATCCTCTAAATCTAAAGGATGCCAAGGAAGCAGGCAAGTTGTTTGAAGTATTATTGCATGCACGATCACTGGGAGATAACGGGGAGGGGGATCAGGGATTACAGCTCCTCAACAAGATGGAAAAAGTAACTTTTCAGGCGAACCGCACGATGGATTGGATCCAGGTTAAATTGAACCAGGCCATTCTTTTACAACAGGTTGGTAAGCCAAAAGAAGCACAAGGAGCCTTTAAAACCGCTCTTGAAAAAGCGGATTCCATGCAGTATCACCAGGCTTTATTGCAGGAAAGAAAATCCATTTCCCCGTTGATCCATTCTTATCCAAACGCACTCCCTTCCTGGATGCTGCAAATGAATCCTACACCAATCCCGGAAAAGAAGAACCAGCAGATCCTCATCAACCCGCCCAGCGAGCGCGAGATGGAAATTCTTCGTCTGGTGTCAGCAGGTTTGAGTAATTCGGAAATTGCAGATCGCCTATTCATCACGGTTGGCACGACAAAATGGCATCTGAATCATATATACGCCAAATTGGGAGCCACCCGTAGAACCGATGCCATCGTTAAAGCCAGGGAATACGGACTTTTTTAACCCCATCTGATTCTGATTAAACCTAACTTAAGACAGGTCTCAAGCCTAACCTCCTCAGGATATATTTCATGTCGTAGGACACAATGAAATGAATCAAACGGAGGTTATTTCATGAACACAAATTTTTCTTCTAAAATCATCTTTTTCTTTTCGATCCTAAGCCTATTTTGCCTGGCAGGTTGTTCCACCCCATCCATTTTAATAAATCCCAATAACAATCTGGAAAAAATTTGCTCCTTTGATATTCCCGAGGGTTACGAATTGCAATTTGTAGTTGAATTGGACGGCAACCCTATGATCAGTATGAACGGACCGGAAGCATCCGATCACATCTATCTGGTGCAGCTTCCAGAGGGTGTGGAAATTAATCTAGACGATCTGGATCAACCCATCGGGGTGATGGTCGGCCGCCAGGAGATTAATGCCAATGAGACGACCATGGTGGAACGGAAAACTGTCTCCATTTGCGGGCAGGATGTCTCCTTAATGGTCAGTGAAGGCGTTAATTCTGAGAACCAGCCGTACAGGCAAAACACGGCCGTTTTCCAAGGGAAAAATGGTCTTGCTTTGGTCAATCTTAGCGCAACCGTCGAGCGATGGAATCAACCCCTTGTGGATGGGTTTCTGGCTTCTTTCCAGTAATCTACCTGATTCGTCTCATGAATAATCGCACCTTAACAACTGTATCGCATCACTGTGAAATTGTAATTTTAGGTCACTTGAATCCCCGTATCCTTCCGTGGGTGGAGAACATGCAAATTTTCCTTCTCCCCAATGGAACTACGTTGCTCAAATTCTCTCTGGTTGATCAAGCTGCCCTGTTTGGCGCATTGGATCGCCTACGCGATCTGGGATGCCCCCTGATTACCTTGCAGGTGGCTCCCCCTGAAATGAAATTTAATACGAATCAGTAAATCAAAAAATGGAGTTTTCAATGAGTATCGATCCTGTTCAAAATCATTTTGGCCAATGGTGGGCTGGTGTCCTTTGGTTCGCAATTTTTATCATCTTTCTCGCCTTTTTGCCTTTTTACCAGAAGAGTCAGCGTAAGCCAGCCAGTGTATATGGCGCTTTCGTTCTAGCCCTGGCGTTGGAAATGTTCGGCGTGCCCCTCAGTATGTACGTCATCACCTGGGTGTTCGGCAAAGCCTTCCCGGATGGCATCCTTTGGGGACACACCCTGGTCCAATTAATCGGCTTGAAAGGCATGGCGCTGGCCATCCCCATGTATCTGAGCGGCGGCATTCTGATTTTCCTCGGCTGGCGTCGGATCTACCGCCAGTACTGGAGTAAAAACCAGGGCGAGGGACAATTGGTTACCAGTGGAATCTACCGCTTCATTCGCCACCCTCAATACACCGGATTTCTGTTGATTACCTTTGGCATGATGTGCGAGTGGGTCACCCTGCCCATGCTGCTGATGTGGCCCGTGCTCTTCGGCTTATATTACCGCCTTGCCCGTAAAGAAGAAGCCCAGATGCGTCTGGAATTTGGCCCAGCGTATGATGTATATCGTCAGACCACCGGAATGTTTTTACCCCGCTTAATTCATCGCAACCATCCGGCGATTCATGTCACCCAATAGGGGTTTTAGGTTAGAGGGTCAGGTCTTTAGCGCAAGATCTGGCCCCTCGCTTGAATTAGGAAACAGGAGCCTGTTCTGTGGAAAATCTCCCAGGAAAGCCGCATGCAAAAAACAGTGCATGTTGGTTTGGGTTTACCAAAAGGGTGAATTCGATGAATCTACAAAAGCTGGATAAGCAAAACGCCACCTAAAAAATGATGGCGTTTTAATTTATTCGAGAGGATTAGAAATTTAGTCGATCTTGCGGGCTGTAAAGAGTTGATTCAAGAAATCACTGTTCGGCGGCACAAGGGTTAGTTTTCCCTGTCCTTCCAGGATTTTTTGGGTCTCAAGAATTTCAAATACGGCATTCTCCACTACAGGATCCTGGGAAATCTTCTGGAGCGCATCTCCCACAATCTTGGGACGAATCGCGCCGGCCTTACCAAATTCTATCGCTGCCTGCCGTTCTGCTGTACTGGCAATGATGTTAACCTGGTTGACACCATCCTGTTTAATCGCAGAGGTCACTTGGCGCAGCCGATTGACCACCTTGGCTTCAATCTGTCGGTTCATGCCAATATCGCGGAAATGAACTTTTCGGATATAGATCGAGCCTAATTTATAGCCCCACTCATTCGAGCGCGGAGAAACCTCTTCACGCACAGTGCGGCTCATAAAGTGACGGTTCACCAACATATCATCTAACGGCATATTGCTCAGCGATCGGACCACAGCATTACTGACATTAGCGGCCAGGGATCCCCGCGGATCGGCATTTTTGAAGAGATAGGAAACGGGTTCACTGATGTACATCTCGTACCAAATACCCACACCCATCGGCGCGCCTTCTTCGGAGTTGACGGGATTACTGCGCAAATACTGCTGATCCAGACGCATGTCCAGTGTTTTCACGCTGCCCAGCCAATTGACCAGAAAAGCGCTCAAGCCGATCTTGAAGGGTAAGATTTGCAAACCGGGTTCATTTAAAATACCCACAACCTTGCCAAAGAGAATATAAACCTTGCAAGTCCCTTCGTTTACTACGGCATACAATCCGAGTAAACGAATACACAACAAGAAAATTGGCATAATCAGCCACATGGCAAAAAACGTGATAATCGCTGCAAAGAAAAATTCAGAAAATAATGTCATGATTTCACCTCGCGGATCACATTTTGGGCATGGGCATATAAACGTAAGCGCACATTCCGTAAATAAGCTTCCAAAACATCCGGCCCGTTCTTCTTAACCTGAGATAATTGATTTGCCAACGCGATCAACGGCTCAACTTCAGCCTGAGCATTCAAGGTTTCAATTTCCACAGCTCGTTTGGACTGCACAATTTTCTGGTCTGCAGCGGCCATGGCCTGGCTGATATCAGAAGACACTTGATTGTGAGCGGTATTAATGGCTGCCAGTGCTGATTCAACTTCTTCAGGAGGATCAATTCCGGTAATCAAGGAAGCATCCAAAACGATGCCATAGCGGGCTGCGGATGTAGCACATTCCCGTTCCATATGCTCGTTTAGATCACGCAGGTTTTTGCGCAAGTCATTAATAGAAACGCCGGTTGCGATACTCATATCCGCCCCGCGCTCATTTTCCACAGCAGGTGCTTCAAAACTGGCAATACGCTCACGCAGTACAGAAACAAAATACCCAGCTACGTGAGAGATGGGATGCTTGACGCCAAACAAATAAGCATATAAATTGTTTTCTGCTGCGCGATATCGAATCTGCCCGGTAAGCCCAGTATTCAATTGGTCTTTAGTGACAGCTTCCAGGAATGTGCCCCCGCGATTTGCGCTTGGGTCTTCCGGATCTGCCGCCATATTCATGGTCTGGGTGGCGATGGATACTTTGTATATTTTTTCCCACGGCCATTTGATGTAAGGCCCGCCCGGCTGAATCACATTCACCACCGGGTAGTTGTAGCGAGTTTTATGCTCGTCAGTCAATGTCTCTCCCAGTGGAGAATCGGCAGTCATATTGCTACCCATTCGATCTGCCCGACCAAAAACTGTTTTTACAGCTCGTTCATTCTGGTCCACAGTATAAAAAGCGGTTAAAAAGTACCGTAATACAAACCATACCGCGAAACCAATTGCCATGCCAATTAAGATGTGCATAGATTGTTCTCCTAATTTTGTAACAGGGGTGCTCCACCTGTTACACCACCCACAGTTTCACCCTTACGCAAAATACATGATCGCAAGGGTGATTTTTTTAATGATTCTAATACCCTTTATTTTACATGAGATTGATTTTTGAACCTATGATTAAGAAGCTCGATTTCCCATCCAGAAAATTTTCCAATCTCCTTTACTTTTAACCAGAGCCAAGAGGGCATACAAACTACCTGCCCAGAATCCCAATATCATCATCAGGATTACCCAAATAACGGTTTTCAACCAGGATTTTTCCCGATACACAATCCAGGCAGAAAACAAGATAAATCCTACATACAAATCCACCAAGGAAACAATTCCCCAGGGCATGGTGATCAATTGACTTCCTTCACCAGTAAAATCGCCCACAGTAAATCCATAGATGAGGACTGCACTCATCGCCAAAAGGCCAAGTATTGCAATTATTTTTGCCAATTTCATGGGGTTTACTCCTCCAGATTTCCAAATTTTCTAATATTTATATTTTATTCCTCAAATTCATTATATCAAGCACCATAAAATAAATATCCATACTCAAGGGTTTCTTTGCTATTGGAAATTATGCCAAACGATGGAATAGAATGGTGTACGTATGGATAAATACCCTCTAAAGCCGTATAATTTTATAATAGTCATTCAATAATATTGTTGACACCTGATGACTGCCATCCTATAAACCAAACCATCACCATCATCCAATCCCATTTTCCTTCAGGAAACTCATGTTCGTTTATACCGCAGGACTCTGGCTTTTTATCATAGCTTCGTTAATCATTGCCATTCTGATTCTTTTCAGTTGGAAGTATAGAAAATCGGATATTGGTAAAAGTTTTTTGTTTCTAATGGGCTGTGCATTTCTGTGGGTTTTTCCTTTCAGTCTTGAAACAGCAGCGGCACCTGTACAATTAAAGATATCCCTCGCATATATTGAATTCTTGGGAATTATCTTTCTACCTGCTGCATGGATTTTTTTAATTATTGATTTTACCAGCCACCCTTATGCAAGGACTTTAAAAAATATTTCCCTCATCATGCCTAGCCTGACAACTCTCATTCTATGGACCAATCCTCTGCATCACTGGTTCATAGGGCAGCCTGCCATCATCACCCAGGGGGTTCCTTTTCCTGTTTTATTCATGGATTACAAATTTTGGTTCTACGCGGTTCATGCCCCAACTGGATATCTTTATATTCTGCTCAGCTTGTTGATGATGATTCGATATTTAATCCATGCTGCCCCCATCTACAAGGTGCAAGCGCGAATATTAATTATCGCCATCCTGCTGCCCAGTATCACAGACTTACTCTATGTACTCGGTTTATCCCCGGTCAAATACTATAATTACACGACTGCTGTTTTCAGTGTTTCTGGCATTCTTTTGTTGTGGACACTCTTCCAATTTCGGTTTCTGGATTTACTGCCCCAGGCCAGAGAAAGAATTATAGAAAATCTACAAGACAGTATTTTTGTCCTGGATCATAAATATCGTATTGTTTATCATAACCGTGCAGCCGTTAACCTTTTCCAACTAAACCAGGAAATCATCGGTCTGCCGATTAAAGAAATTGAAAATGAAGGTCTACAATCCATTCAAGAGATGATTGAAAGCCAACAAATGAGAATGGATATTTCCATTGGAAACAAGAATTATTATGATTTGAATATCTCTCCTGTTCATAATCGCCATGGATTACAGATTGGACTAATTATCACCGCCCATGACATCACCGAAAGGGTGGAACAATTCAATTTGGTCCATACCCTTTCCATCCAAGATAGTCTGACCGGTATTCTCAACCGGCGCCATTTCATCACCGTTTGCAATCGGGAGTTGGATCGCATCAAAATTAATCATCAGGTTTCCGCTGCCGTGGTCATGGTGGATCTGGACGCTTTCAAACTGATCAATGATACCTACGGCCATGCGGTGGGCGACAAAATGTTGATCGAATTCACCACTACCATTCAATCCATCCTGCGGCGTTATGATCACTTCGGACGCTTGGGGGGAGATGAATTTGGCATTTTTCTGATGGATGTAACCGTCGCGACAGCTAGAGAAATTATCGAGCGAGTGCGAAATTCAATTTGTGATCTAAGAACCACGATAGATGACAATATAATTTCACTTACAGCCAGTTTTGGGATAGTGCATACCCAACAGGTCAATCCATCTGCGCTGGATATTGAAATTCTGTTGAATTTTGCCGATCAGGCTTTGTACCAGGGAAAAGAATCAGGACGCAATTATATTCAGCTATTCCAAATGACATGATCAAAGCAGTATTTGGGCTTCATCGACTTAGTTGGCTGGGTATCATCTTTTCAATTTGAGGAGAAAAAATAATGTTAAATGAATTTCAAAAATTCATTAATCGCGGAAACGTTCTTGATTTGGCAACCGCGGTCATCATCGGCGCGGCCTTCACTGCCATCGTTAATTCACTGGTCAATGACATCATCATGCCCTTGATTGGTATCTTGCTCAATGGACTCGATTTCACTGCGCTGGCAATAAAAGTAGGTGAGGCGAGCCTGACTTATGGAAATTTTATTCAAGCAGTGATTAATTTCCTCTTGATTGCCTTTGTGGTTTTTCTACTGGTGCGGGGAATCACCCGCCTGCAAACCAAATTCACTAAAGCGGAGCAAATTGTAGCAATAGAAACTCCTGCGCCCAGCAATGAAGAAGCATTATTGACCGAAATCAGGGATTTACTAAAAAGCAAATCCTGATGGGCACCATTGGTTGAGGATAGCGCCCATTTATCCGAAACCTATATTAGAATAATGCAGGGTTGCAATACCTGATAATTCCGCATGGGTAATGCCATGTGGATTTTTATTCATTCAAGCCAGCACAGGAGAGTGCGCAGCATCCCATGAACCACACCATAAAACGCAGTCTACCAGTTTATCTTTTATGCTGTATACTGGCCATTCTTTTAATAAGCGGCAGCTTAAGCCAACTTGAGTTCAAAGGAGGGCAACCCTTTCCAGGGTTCCAGACAGGAATTGAGCCATCCCTTCCAGAACAATACACGGTTTCAGAACAACCGGTATCCTTATTATTTTTCCAGGGCAGTCTCTCTCTTCTGTTCTTAGCAGCCACGGTTTATTTGATCTTACTGGTCATTCGCAGGGCAAGCCTAAAAATAATTGGCAGAACCCTCTTGGCAGCTATGGGATTGATGGGATTAGTGTATATCCTTAGCTTAATGGACCTCCAGCCTATTCAGATAAAACCAGATTCCCAGGGCATACCCGTGGCAGTCACCGGCTTTTCAGATCCTACAAGTCCGCTTCAACCAGCGCCGCTTGCCTGGCAATGGGTCGTGGCCGTTGGCATGCTTGTATGTATGGTTCTTTTAGCTTATCTTTGGATCAATAAAAAAAATGAAGAGCCAACGGAAATCGATAAGATCGCCGCAGCAGCTCAGGAGGCGATCGAGGCCATCCTCAGCGCTGATGATCTTAGGAGCGTCATCCTTTATAGTTATCAACGCATGGTGGATGCCCTACACGAACAACAAGGCATTGAACGGAATCAAGCCATGACAGTGCGCGAGTTTGAAACTTACCTTACAAAACAAGGCATTCCGGTCGAACCAGTTCACCACCTCTCTTTGTTATTTGAAAGTGTACGCTACGGCGATACACCACCCAGCCCACAGGACAAACAACTCTGCCTGGACAATTTACAGCTCATTCTCGATTTCTGCCAGAGGAAAACCTAACCATGACAGCAGATAAACAAAAACGAATACTCCTCTTGTTCGGGCTTTTGGTGATTGGTACCCTATTGATGATCCGATTCCGCTTGTTTTTATGGAGCAATCTGGTCGAACCAATCGCCTTACTCTTTTGGGCTGGGTGGAAAGTCATCCTCAGTGTCGATCAACAGATTTATTGGCAGTTGCTCATCTGGGGCTCCGTCTTTTACTTTTTACGTTTTCTGCCCACCCAAAAAGAAAGAAGCACCGCTTATGGTGAAAAGGAAAACGGAAAATCCATCAAAGGCCTGGCCTATTGGCAAAGCATGGTCTCCAGCGCAGCTAACGACGTTGATAAACGAGCCCTGCTGCGTCATGATCTTGAAAAAATATTGATACTTGGACTCTCTAACCAGGAACGCATGGACAAAGAGGAAATTAAAAAGAGGCTTAGTTCTCACCAAATAGAATGTCCTGAATTTATCTATGCATTTTTTTATCCAGATCAACAGGATGAAAAGAGCTTTTATAAAAAGAATATGCAAAGTCATTATTTCCTGCCAGCCTGGTTGCGCAACTTAAATCACAGAGAAAAAATACAATACCATCATACGCTTTCCGCCATTTTACAATGGATGGAGCAAACCCTGGAGGTACCCTTTGACCCATCAGCCAACCCCTGAAATCACGCTGGAACAGATTGTCCCCTTGGCAAATGAGATTCTTGCCGAAGTTGAAAAAGCCGTCATTGGCAAGCATGAAACCCTGAAGAAAATGTTGGCTGCTTTATTGTCATCCGGTGGTCATATTTTACTGGAGGATAATCCGGGTCTGGCAAAAACCTTGATCGCCAATTCCTTCGCTACCGTACTGGGATTATCCTTCAAACGAATTCAATTCACTCCGGATTTGTTGCCCGGGGATATCACCGGCGGCTATGTTTTTGATAACAATACGAATCAATTTAGTCTGCGAAAAGGACCCATCTTCACCCAGATCCTCTTGGCGGATGAAATCAACCGGGCTTCACCAAAAACTCAATCAGCTTTATTGGAAGCCATGCAGGAATATCAGGTCTCTCTGGAAGGGGAAACCAAAAGGCTGCCGGTTCCTTTTATCGTCATTGCCACTCAAAATCCCATCGAAAGCGAAGGTACCTTCCCCTTGCCTGAAGCCCAATTGGATCGTTTTTTGATCAAACTGTCCATTGGGTATCCTCGTCCGGACGAAGAACAGGAAATGCTGCACCGTCGCCGCGAAAGAAAACAGGATTCCTTTCACCTGGAACCCAAAATTCATCCGGATACCTTTGTGCAGATGCAGCAGGTTATCGAAAATGTCTTTATTGAGCCAGATTTGGAACGCTATATCGTCAATTTGGTGGGGCAAACCAGGCTGCACCGGCAGGTGGTCATCGGCGCCAGTCCGCGAGGCTCCCTGGCTTTGTTAAAAATCAGCCGCGCCTGGGCAGCCATTCATGGCAGGAGCTATGTCATCCCCGATGATATAAAAACCCTCGCGCCCATCATCCTCTGTCATCGGATCATTCTCGAACCCAGCCTTTGGGGATCAAGAAATGCCGAATTGACAATCATGGACGAAATATTAAACACTGTCCCTGTTCCCGTACTTAAGACTTCCGCATGAATCGAAAATCTGTTTTCCTGGTACTGGTGTCCCTGGCACTTTTTCTTACAGCGTTGATCCTAAAGCGCGGAGAGATTACCACCCTGGCCCTGCCTTTCCTGATCTATCTTTTTCAAGGCATCCTGGACTCACCAAGTTCAACAGCAATTCAAGTTACCCGCTCGATGGTAGCTGACGCTGCCAGCGGACATGGCCAATTTAACCAAACCCTTACGGTTAAAAATAATGACGCATGCGATGTACATCTTGAAATCCGGGATGTCATATTTCCTACCATGACCTTGCTTGAGGGAAACCTGAGCCAAAGTTTGTGCCTGTCCTCTGGAGAGGAAATTACCTTGACTACGAAATTCCTCGCCAAACGGGGTATTTATTCCTGGAACAGTTTGCTGGTTCACGTTTTCGATCCTTTACAGGTGATAACGGAAGCTCGCATCCTGCCTGCGCTTTCTCAAATCATGGTGAAACCTGAGACAGTCAAATTACGTCATCTGCCGCTTAGACCACGGAAGACCCTGCATACAACCGGAAATATTCCTGCAAGGCTGGCAGGTTCTGGTACGGATAGTTGGGGAGTGCGCGAATATCAACTTGGGGATCAGCTTCAGCGTTTGAATTGGCGAAAAATCGCCAGGAATCCTCGTCATTTATATACCAACGAATTTGAACAGGAAGAGATCACGGATATTGGTCTCATTGTAGATGCACGCATGTTGGGAAATTCCTCCAGCGTGGAAGATGCCTTGTTGGAGTATGCCATCCAGGCAGCGGCTTCCCTGGCCGAATCCTTCTTGCGCGAAGGAAACCGGGTTGGCTTATTGATATTTGGGAAGAGAATCATCCACCTGTTTCCTGGCTATGGCAAAATCCAGTTGAATAAAATACTATGTAGTTTGACATTGACCGAAATGCGTCCTTATCTTTCTTTAAATCAACTTCAATACTTGCCCTTTCGCCTCTTTCCTGCCCGATCCCAGTTAATCATGGTCAGTCCGTACGCAGAACCTGATCTTTCAGGATACACGCATCTGCGCGCGAATGGATACCCTATGCTCTTGCTCAGTCCTGATCCTGTGGATTTTTGGATCAAATCAAAACCAAACCAACCTAACCAGCAAACGATTTACCAGGTAGCTCACCTGGACCGCCAACTCCAATTAAAGAAATTGTTCCATATCGGGGTACAGGTGATCAACTGGCAGGTTGACCAATCCCTGAATGCTGTGCTGCAAACTGCTTTAACGCGTTCCAATAAATACTCAAATCTGGGAGGGCAGTGAGGATGAGAGAATTGAAAGTGTGGATCATCCTGAGTTGTTTTCTGACTGCCCTTTTTTTACTGGTTGGTAATCCACAAAATATAACTGGCATATCCTTATTAATCCTCATCATTTTAATCCCAGTAGGCATCCTTGCTCGCAAACAGGATCCGTTTTGGGTTTCCTCATTGATATTAATCACTTATTTGGTAATGGTAATTCTTGCCTTTCAACAAAGTGGGAACCGTTATCTACTAACCGGCGGTTGTATATCTTCGCTTGCAGCCTGGGATCTATTCCTGTTCCGCAATACACTAAAAGGAGATCTCTCATTAAACCCAGTGGATCATCTGATCCATAGCCATTTGAAATCTCTAGGGAAAGGGTTATTCATGAGCGTCCTGGGAGGCCTATTGGCCTTGACCCTGCCCATCCGTTTACCTTTTTATATGCTTTTCCTGTTGTCCCTGATTGCCCTGATTAGTTTTTTTCAACTTCTGACAGGAGTTTGGAAGAAAAAGTCCGGACTATAACAACCAATTATCTCCGGCAAACAGAGAATTAGTCTTCATCCAGAAATGAAAGCGTGATTAAGTACACCAATGAAATGTTATTCAGGATGGTTTCACTCCAACCTGCAAATTGATTCTGATGTTCGCCACTAGAATAATAAATATCTATACAATTTTTACGCAAAATATCTTGATTTTTGTATTCTGATTGCAGTAAGCTAGTACAAATAAGTTTTTTTATTGGTAAGACAAAGTGAGTTATTAGTCAAGTATCAGGTTCTCTATTTATGGGGACAAAATAATGCGAAGCAACTACAATTTCACCCGAATAATGGTTAACAAGCGAATATTGCTTTCCTTGTTTGCAGCCGGTGTTTGCATGCTCAGTCTGCTAAGTTGTTCCTCCCCCCAATCCCTTCCCTCCCAACCCGAAGACAATAGAAATAAAAGCCCCTCTCCTGACCTGAAGGTAGATGAAACACTTACCGACTTGGAAAGGATAAAAGCCAGTGGATTATTGGTAGTTGGCACAGCCATCACCAAGCCGTTTGAATATTACGATCCTGAGACAAAAGAGCTTAACGGATTTGACGTGGAAATTGCCAACCATATTGCAGATCAACTAGGAGTCCGCATTAAATGGGTGGAAATGCCTTTTGCGAATCTTCTACCGGCACTAGAAGAACAAAAGGTAGATATGACCATCGCGGCTATGTATATCACCGAAGAAAGAGAAGCTCAGGTGGATTTTTCCCGTCCGTATATCAAAACAGGGCTGGTGATGGTAAGTCAGGCTGATTCGGCTGACCAAATTCAAAGCATTCAGGATTTGGCAGGACGATCCGTTGGCGTAAAAATTGGAGCAACAGGCGAAACCTTCGCAAAAGAACTCATAGCCCAAGGCATCCCCCTCAACTTAGTGGAATATCAAAACACACTGGATTCGCTCCTGGACCTTGAAGTGGGCAGAGTGGACGTGGTTTTTAATGATTATTTAAACACCCTGATCTATATCAATGAATATAAGTCCGATTTGCATATATTTTCAGACCTCAAAGGAGGCATTAATTTTCTTTCACAAGTCGGTTTGGGAATAGCAGTCCATCCTTCGAATCAAGATTTATTAAATGAAATCAATCGAATCCTGTCCGATATGGAAGAGACAGGTTTCACGGATCGTTTATACAAAACCTGGTTATTGGCTCCGCCTTCATAATCAGAGATTTTTTGTCAGCGAACTGATTCACATCAATGAATATTTATTTTCTACTTATGGATAAAAATGCAAAAAAACTGGAATAATTGGAAACTGAGTACCAAATGGACCATAGCCTTTTCTTTTTTGATTGTCATCGTATCCGCATCCATGACATTGGGCGTTTATTACCAGATGGTCCACACTCAGCGCCAGGCTTTTCGAGACAGGTTAGTGGATATTTTAAATTTTTCTTCCCCGTTGGTGGATGGCGATTATCACACCTTGATTAAGCAGCCATCCGATGAAAATGGGCCGTTTTACCGTTCGATCAAGGATCGCTTGCAATCCATCCAGAAGATGAGTCAAATCATTTACCAAATCTATACCATCAGACCCTTGAAAAATGGACAATTGGTTTACGTCGTCGATGCCAATGAGAAAAATCATCGGGTAATCGGTGAGATATACAATGATAACGAATCATTTTCCCCATTGAATATTCAAGATCTTGGAATTGAAGCTAACTTTTTTACTGATGAAACTGGGACATATTTGAAAGGTTTCGCACCCATTAAGAATCAGTTTGGTGAGGTGGATGGTTATCTGGGAATTGAAATTAATGCTGATTCCATCCTTACCAATGAAGCCAGAGCCAGGCGAATTGTCCTGCTCGTTTTTTTAGTCACCGTTCCTCTTTCCCTATTTATCGGGTATCGTCTGGCCAGAATTCTTACTGCACCGGTTGCTGATTTGGTTAAAGGCGCTGAGCGTGTCGCACAAGGCGATTTAAGCACACCAGTTCCGGTTTTAAGTCAGGATGAGTTAGGCATCTTATCCACAGCCTTCAATCATATGACTAATCGCCTGCAGCAAACCCTGGGCGGTTTGGAGCATGAAATTCAAAAATATCAATGGGCAGAAAAAGTTCAGAATGCCATCTTTAGAATTTCCCAGACCGTAGTTTCAACCAATTCCATGGATGAGATGTTCCCTTCCATTCGGAACATTCTGAGGGAATTGATCCCAGTTGATAATTTCTTTATCGCTTTATTTGATGCAGAAACCAATATGTTCAGTTTCCCCTATTTTGTCGATCAATACGATCTCCCGCCAAAATCCGTGGATTTTCACAATGGCCTAACGGAGTATGTAATCCGCACCAAACGCCCACTGTTCATCACGCAGGATGAATTCCAGAAGTTGCATGAAGAAGAAGGGATTGAGGTCGTTGGTACCAAACCGGTTCAGTGGCTGGGCATACCATTGATGGTAGAGGATAAGATTCTGGGTGTAGTCGCGGTACAAAGTTATTCCGACGACATTCATTTTGATAAAGAAAACTTAAGCCTGATGGAATTTATCTCCACACAAATTGCTTTGGCCATTGTACATAAAAGGGCAGCCGAACAGGTACAGAATAGTAATCAGAGATATCGAATCTTGTTTGAAGATTCACCAACTTCCTTATGGGAAGAGGATTTTTCAGAGGTTAAAAAGATTGTCGATAAGCTGCGTGATCAGGGAATTACGGATTTCCGAAGTTATCTCACAACCCACCCGGAAGTTTTAAGCGATTGTGCAGCAAAAATTCGCGTTCTGGATGTTAATAAAGCCACACTGGAGCTTTTTGGTGCTAAATCGAAAGAACAAATGTTAAACAATCTCTCAACCGTTTTTCATGAAGATTCGTTTGTTCATTTCAAGGAAGAAATAATTAACATTGCCGAAGGTCGAACAGAGTTTTCGTGGGATGGAAGTAATCGTACATTGGATGGAAAACTTATCGAGGTCAGCTTGAATTGGTCTGTTGTGCCTGGGCTTGAGAACGACTTATCCAGAGTGATTGTCTCCATGCAGGACATTACCGAACGACGCATCACCGAAAAGAAACTATTATATATTAGCAGCCATGATGCTTTAACCGGACTCTATAATCGCGCTTACTTCGATGAAGAAATGAGCCGATTGGAACGCGGACGGCATTTTCCTGTCAGTGTCATCATGGTAGATGTGGACAAACTTAAGAAAATTAATGATCAGGATGGACACGCCGCAGGGGATGCCATTTTGCAACAGGTGGCATCGGTGCTTAATTCAGTTTTCCGTGCTGAGGATGTAATAGCGCGAATTGGGGGAGATGAATTCGCCATACTACTCCCGGGCATCAATGCATCCGGAACAGCCAAAGCCATTCAACGCATTCGCACAAAAGTTACTCGGGGAAATACCACTGAAAAAAAGAATCTATTAAGTTTATCCATCGGCGGAAGTACTGCCGAAAAACCCGGCACCTTGTCCACAGCTCTGATCCAGGCCGACACCAATATGTATTTGGATAAGTACAGTAAACAGGAAACCTCAGTTCACGAACATGAAGCCGGTGCAAAGCCGCGGTAATATTGAGGACTTTAAGCCTTATCGGTCTTTTTATAGTCCATCTTCTTAATTCAATACCAGAAAACAGTTTATGGTAGCCCCCATACCTGTCGGTAATCCACTTTCCAATACAAATTTCTTCATCTTAGTGCTCTTAGAATGGTTTTTTTGTAGCGATTACCTAGAAATATGACAAGGGAGAAACTCAAATAGAATCACCCACACATCTTATCCTCCCCCAAAATCCTGAAAAGCGGATTTTAGGGGAGGACGATTAACCACTGTTAAAAAATAGTTGATCTTAATCCAAATGCTTTGAAATAATGTTCTACCGAGAAAAGTTACCCCAAATTAATGTAACTGATAACCTCAGGTCCTCAAACACCAACCGGTTAGCGTTTGAACATGAAAAATGCATAACGATAGTGCCTTACCCCTGCCCAAAAACAACCAGCCCATCAATGCCAATGGACCAATCTGGCAGCGTTTCTACAATGGATTTATTGACCACTAATAACTCAGTCGGGTTATAGAAAAATAACCAGGGTGCATCGTGTTGAATCTGGCGATAGGCCTGACGGTATAATCCTACGCGTTCAGTAAAATCAATGGTTCCCCAGGCTTTTTCCATCAGAGCATTCACCACAGGACTGTCATACCCTTCCCACCAGGGTCCGGCAAAATTGGAATGCAGTTTTTCACGCAAAACCCGGTAGGTGCTCATGGGGCTAGAATCAAAAACACACAAATCCCCAATCTCCCTGGAACGCACGGTAAGGGAATACTGTTTGCGGTCTTCATGAATCCGTTCTTCAAGGGTTACCCCAACGGCCCCCCAATACTTGCGTAACATGGCAGCCAATTCAGCAGATTCATCGGGCAGAATGGTGGGACGATCCAGGGTCAGGGTAAGTCCGTTGGAATACCCGGCGGCTTTCAACAGCTCCCTGGCATGAACCGGATCATAAGGATACGGCGCCAGATCAGGATCACAGCCGATATGATCGTAGGTCAGCGGCCCATTAAGACGGACCGCATGCCCCTTCATCACTTTCTCTATCACTTCATCCATGTTAATTGCGTAATTCAATGCCTGACGTACACGAACATCCGTGCAGGCACCCTGGATGGCATTAAACATCATAATCACACATACCGTGGTGGCTCGATTCCAAAAGAAAGTTTGTGGATCCAACTGCAATCCTGTTGCTCTTTCGGGCGAGACATAGGTAATAACATCGACTTCGTGCCGTAAAAAGGCTTTGACCCGGTCTTCTTCTTCGTGAATCGCCGTGTATACGACTTCTTTAACTTCTGCTGGGCCTGCCCAATAGTCCTCAAAGCGCGTCAGGTGAATATCCTCAGGATTGGCTTCCAGAAGACGATATGGACCGGTACCAGGCACGGTTGGGGTAACCTGGTCCAAGGCATGGCTGGGCAGAATCATAATGTAAACCAATAAGTCTAATAAATCAGCCATTGGGTCAGGGGTAATAATCTTGAGGGTGTAGGGGTCAAGAATCTCAATCTCAGCTTTTTCCAGATAACCAGCCAATAAAGCAGCCGTGCCATATTCCCCTGGCATCTCCGGGCTAACTGCCCGCCGAATAGATGCCGCTGCATCCTGGGCAGTGAAGAGGGAACCATCATGAAATTTTACGTTCTTCCGCAGGTTGAAGGTCCAGGTACGGGCATCCTTTTCTACTTTCCAGCTTACGGCCAATCCAGGAACAAATTGATTGTGCTTGTCATACTTCACTAAAGGTTCGAACATGGAAAATCGGATGCATAAAACCGCTCGGGAATCCACCCAGATATGGGGATCATTTAAATAGGCTGAAGGTTGAGCAACTATTACCTTCTCAATTTCTCTCATGGATAATCTCCTGCTGAGTTAGATGTTAGGCAAAATGACAGGCAACATAATGACCAGGGGTAACTTGACGCCATTCCGGACGTTCCTGAGCACATTGTTCCGCTGCCAAAGAGCAGCGGGTACGAAAACGACAGCCTGAAGGTGGATTCACTGGACTGGGGACATCCCCGGTCAGGATAATGCGCTGACGCTTCTTTTCCACCGCAGCATCCGGAACCGGGACGGCGGATAGCAAGGCCTTGGTGTAGGGATGCATGGGGTTTTCATACAGTTCGTCACATTCTGCTAATTCCGCCATGACACCCAGGTACATCACACCTACGCGGTCGCTGATATGGCGCACCATGGCCAGATCATGCGCAATAAATAAATAAGTGATATTCCACTTCTTTTGCAATTCTTCCAATAAATTGACCACCTGGGCCTGCACAGAAACATCCAGGGCAGAGATGGGTTCATCGCAGATTATAAAATCCGGATTCAGGGACAAAGCACGGGCAATCCCAATCCGTTGCCGCTGGCCTCCCGAGAATTCATGTGGAAAGCGGCGGACAAAGGATGGGTTCAATTGTACCGTTTCCAACAATTCCGATACAAATTCCTCGGATTGTTTCCAGGTAATGATTCCTTGTTCCACTGCCGGTTCCGCAACGATATCTTTTACGGTCATACGTGGATTCAAGCTGGCATATGGGTCCTGAAAGATCATCTGCATGCGGGAACGTAATTTCCGCATTTCTTCGTTGGAGAGTTCCTGAATTTTAATTCCGTCAAAGGTGATCGAACCGGCACTGGGTTCATACAAGCGCAGGATCGTCCGCCCGGTGGTGGATTTTCCGCATCCGGATTCTCCCACCAGCCCAAAGGTCTCCCCTTTTTGAATATCAAAAGTGATCCCATCTACGGCATGCACAGCGCCCACTTGACGCTGTAATAAACCACGGTGAATGGGAAAATGTTTAACCAGGCCTTCTACCTGGAGTAAAGGTTGAGATGAAGTCATGCGCGCATCCTCCCGGTTTCGGGGTCAATCCAACAAGCCACCCGATGATCCTGATCCACATCCATCAGCGATGGATTTTTTGCACACTGTTCCACAGCAAACTTACAGCGCGGACGAAATGGGCAGGCGACTGGCTGATGAAACAACAGTGGAGGAGATCCGGCGATAGTTTGCAGGGTTTGCTGCCTGCTGGCTCTGTCCAACCTGGGCAAGCTGGAAAGCAAGCCAATGGTGTATGGATGAAGAGGCCGGGAATACAGGTCATCGACCAGCACATCTTCAATGATAAAACCACCATACATGACCAAAACCCTGCGGGCAATACCGGCGACAACCCCCAGATCATGGGTGATCCAGATGATGGCCATTCCTAGGGTGTCGCGTAAGTTCCGAATCAAATCAATAATTTGTGCCTGGATGGTTACATCCAGAGCCGTGGTGGGTTCGTCGGCAATTAATACCTGAGGTTCACAAGCCAAGGCCATGGCAATCATCACCCGCTGGCGCATACCGCCTGAAAACTGGTGCGGATAATCCTTCAACCGACTGGCTGCTTTGGGGATCCCCACCATTTCCAATAATTCAATCGTGCGTTGCTCGGCGGCTTGTTTATTCATTTTTAGATGGCGGATCAGCGGTTCAGAGACCTGATCATAAATGGTAAAGACCGGATTCAAGCAGGTGATTGGATCCTGGAAAATCATAGAAATTTCTGCCCCTCGAATATCACAAATTTCATGATCGGAAATTTTTAGCAGATCCCTGCCTTTAAAAAGCGCTTCCCCTTTTTCCACTTTTCCAGGAGGATTGGGGATCAGGCGCAGTGCGGACATCATTGTCACACTTTTACCACAACCACTTTCGCCAACCACCCCAATGGTCTCACCTTCATGCAAATCAAAGGAAACACCATTTACGGCATGGACAACCCCTTCAGGAATATAAAACCGTGTTTCAAGGTCACGAATTTGTAAAATTGGATTTTTATTCATTGTATTCATATGGAGTTATCACCCATGCTTTACAGGCGCAAGCGCGGATCCAAATAGTCCCGCAGCCAATCGCCAAAGAGGTTAATGCCCAACACCGTGATGGAGATTGCCAGGCCCGGTAAAAAGGCAATCCACCATTGTGTTCCTAAATAATCCCGACCATCCGCAAGCATCTGGCCCCAGGAGGGAATGGAAGGATCAATACCCAATCCCAAAAAGGATAAGCTGGCTTCCGATAAAATCGTATCCGCCATGGTAAATGAGGCTACTACAATAATAGGGGCAAAAGCATTCGGCAGAATATGATGGGTCAGAATGCGTTTTAAACTGATCCCACATGCCTGAGCAGCCGTGATATAGGTCTCTTCTTTTACCGAAAAAACCTGCCCACGAATAATGCGGGCATAGCGTACCCAGCCGCCAATCGCCAAGACCAAAATCAGCGTCGGCAGTCCGCCTTTAAACGCTGCCATCAAAAACAATGCCAGGAGAATATACGGAAACGAGAGTTGTACATTCATAAACCAGGAGATGAGTGAATCCACCCGTCCACCAAAATAGCCGGCCATTAATCCTAACACCACGCCCATACTTGCCCCTAAAACTACCGAGGCGATTCCGACAATCAGAGATATACGGCTGCCGTGAATTATTCGGCTGGCAATATCCCTGCCCAGGGAATCGGTACCCAGAGGATATTCCGGGGAGCCCCCTTCCATAAACCACATTGGTTTTAAGCGTTCACGGGGAGCCATGAAGTTATACGGTTTAGGTGCCAGAAGATCGGCAAAAATTGCAGTAAATACAATCAATACGATAATTAAGAATCCTACCGTTCCCGAGCGGTGGCTAAATAATCGTTCAAAAAAATGCTTCAAAGGATGTTTTTGGGGAGCGAGGATCGGTTCAAGTTCCAATGTGCTCATTTATATGAAATCCTTGGATCGAGAATGGTATATATTATGTCAACCAACAGGTTAACAAATACGAAAATGGCAGCAGAAAAAAGGACCACGCCTTGAACTAGGGGGAAATCACGCTGTAAGACGGCGTTAATAACCAGGCGTCCAACACCAGGCCATGCGAATACGGTTTCAATCACCATCGCCCCGCCCAGCAAATCAGCAAAAATTAGTCCTATATAGGTAACAACCGGAATGGCGGCATTGCGTAAGGCATGTTTCCAGACGACAACATTTTCAAAAAGGCCTTTCGCCCGCGCGGTGCGAATATATTCTTTACCAAGAACTTCCAACATGCCGGATCGAATCAAACGGGTAAGGCGGCCTGTCAAGTAAAAGCCGAGCGTAACGGCTGGAAGCACCAAGTGCTTGGGAGTTTCCGAACCGGAGATCGGCAGCCACCGCAGAGTAACACTAAATACCAGTACCAGCATCAACCCCGTCCAGAAGGAAGGTGCAGCCTGACCCACCAGAGCAAATGAAGTCCCCAACATATCCCAGATACTATTCCTCTTCAAAGCCACAAAAATACCCAGTGGAAAGGAAAGCAGGAGACTGATAAATAAAGAGGCAAATGTAAGTTTGAGCGTATTGGGCAGTTTATCCATAATCAATTTGGTCACAGGTTGACTATGGCGGATTGATTTTCCTAAGTCCCCTCGCACTACCTGGCCCATATAATTAATGAATTGGATCGGCACAGGTTTATCCAGACCGAACTCTTTGCGAAAATCCGCCAGTTGCTCAGCCGTCGCCCCATCCGAAAGCATTAGACGGGCAGGATCACCCGTTGCTCGGGTAATAATAAACGTAATTGCCACTGCACCTAAAAGAACAAGAATCGATTGAAATAACCTTCGTATGATATAAGTCGTCATGAGTTCTCGGCCTGGCTTTCTTTATTTTGAATGAAAATGCTTTTCTGATCTAAGATTCAAATAATCTGGGGAAGTTTTTTCAACTTCCCCAGAAAGAATAAACACACTCAATTACTTGAGAACAGCTTGCCAGATATCAATATAGCCGTCATAGTAAGGAGCCAGTTCAAACCGGTTGCTCTGACCCTGGAATGCGGGCAGACGCCACAGGTATAACCAGGGCATATCGGTCCAGAGAATATCCTGGGCCTGGTAGATCAATTCCATGCGTTTTGCTTCGTCAGTTTCCACTTTGATGGCGTCAACAACGGCGTCATATTCGGCACTAACATAGTTGCCAGCATTGTCGATATCGGTGGAGTAGAAGGTGTTGAGCTCTTTGACGGGGAGTTGATAGGTGCCGAGACCGAGGTACATCAAACCAGGATGATCATGGGTTTCGAGCAGTTCCCAGAGATTATTCTCCTCGATGACTTCCAAGTTCACGGTCAGGCCAATATTTTCCAGATCCTGAGCCAGCAATTGAGCAACTTCCTTGTCATTGCCGAACCCACCAGCAGTGGTCTGTAAAGTAAATTCGAACCCATCCGGATAACCGGCTTCGGCCAATAAGGCTTTGGCTTTTTCTACATCATAGGTAAAGGGCTGGGTATCGGGGCTGCTGCTGGGAGGATTAACGATGGCCTGCAGCGGCTGGGTTGCACCACCCAAAAGGGTGTCGATGATGGTCTGGCGATCGATGGCATATTGCAATGCTTCACGAACTTTCGGGTTGGCAAAATATTCATTTTTGAACTGATAGGAAAGGTGCATTTTGCGCAGGCTCTGATAAGGAACCAGACGGGAATTTTCGGAATTGGCTTGTTCGGCCAGGTCGGCGGAAAGATTGGTGATCAGGTCGACATTACCAGTAGTCAATTCATTCAAGCGCTGTGAAGCTTCAGGAATCACTTTTACCATGGCTTTTTGGATTGCAGGAGCGCCCTGGAAATAATCCGGATTGGCTTCAACGGTCAGATGATCGTCTTTTACCCATTCAACGAATTTGAAGGGGCCAGTGCCCACTGGTTTAATGGCGGCATCATCTTCACTTAAACTTGCATAGTATCCAGGAGCAACAATAAAGGTACGGCCAAGATACCAGAGCAAATCATTGAATGGTTCTGAGGTGATGATTTGAATGGTGTAATCATCAATTTTCTTGACTTCCTGGAATGGGGTTTCGTAGAACAGGGCATTGAATTTCTTAAAATTCTCGCTCTGCATCCGTTCAAATGAGAAAATCACGGCGTCAGCATTGAAAGGTTCGCCATTATGGAAGGTGGCATTGTCGACCAATTTAAATTCCCAGGTATTGGGATCAACCCGGGTCCACTCTTTGGCCAATTCTGGCATCGGCGTACCATCTGCACCATTCATGACCAATACATCAAAGATCCAGAAACCAACGGAACGGGTGAACATGCCGTTGAATTTGTGGGGATCCAATGTTGCCACATCAGCAGGACCAGCGACCACAATGGGTTTTTCCAATGTGTCTACAACAGGAGCTTCAACTGCGGGAGCTTCAGCAGCGGGGGCTTTAGTGGCAGCGGGGGCTTCGGCAGCAGGGGCCTCAGCGGCAGGGGCTTCAACTGCTGGGGCAGCAGCGGGGGCGCATGCACCCAGGATCATGCTTAACAACACGATCAAGCCAATCAATAAATTGAGATTTCTTTTCATTTGGTTCTCCTTGGTTTTCTCTTCTAATAATGGGTTGCAGGATTCCAATTCCTATAAAGCAGATTGGATTTCGATTGTATGACCTTCAGGATCATTAAATAAGAAGGCCCGAATTTTTAGTTCTTCACTATTCTTAATGGGGTGGTGAATATCAATACCTTTGTCCACGATATGGCTGTGCCAGGATTCCACATCTGCTACACGGAAACATAAAATAATCGGTTTTGTTTCACTGGCTTTATGAAATCCCCGTGATCCATCCACCAATCCAACATACCCGCTGGCTGAGGTGCGGTAAATTTTGCACCAGCCCTGATCAATTTCAAGGTTAAAACCCATCACATTTTCATAAAAATCCATTGCTTTAGGCAGATCATTAAAATAGATAAAGACAATACTTTTTTCAACGCTGAGGTTTCTAGCTGCCTCGTTTACCATGGGATTGTTCCTCCAATTCCTTTCTCGCTACCAGTTATGTAAAATACCTTTGTACCCTAACATCACTGCCCCTAATACGGTGGCTCGGGACCCCAGCGTAGACGAATGAATACAGGGAATCCGTGATGTTTTTTGACTGATATATGTCTTGATCAAAGGCAGGATCACTCTGGATTCTTCTGCCAGTCTTCCAGAAATAATAATCATCTCCAAATTCAATAAAGAGAAAATATTGGCAAACGCCACAGCCAGGGGAGGGACAATTGACTGGATAATTTCCAGCGCCCAGGGCTCCCCCTTTTCAGCGGCCAGGTAGACCTGTTTGCCATCTTGAATTTGCGCTTGTATATTGGGCTGATCAACCAATGCGTTCTTTGCCATTCGCAAAACATTTGGGGAAGAAACCAGGCGCTCAAATGCACCCTGACCTTCCTCTTCTTCCAAAACAGAATGAGAATCTAAGTCTTGATCAAAGATAAAATGATCGATCCTTCCATTATCAAAGGTCAGACTATGAAAAAGCTCACCGTTGATAACCAATCCACATAACACGCGTGTTCCTAACGTAACACAGGCAATATTGGTCAGTCCTTGCCCGACCCCAAAGCCGTGCTCGCCCATGGTTGCCAGATTAATATCACTATCAAGGTAGGGGATAAGACCGGTATCCTGCTTTAATTGTTGGACAATTGGAAAATTATCCCAACCGGTTATCTTGGATTGCAAAACCACCCCGTTCGACGAATCCACCACACCGCCCACGCCCAGACCAATTCCATAGATCTTGGAGGGTTCCACCACTGTCTCAGCCAAAAGTCTTTCGATGATGGAAAGCAGACGACGATAATTTTCGGGACCATTTCCACGTTCAACAGGTTCAGTCAATTCAGTGAAAATTTCTCCCGTCAGATCCGCAACCATCCCGCGCATATTGGGCAATGCCACATCAATACCGATCACAAAGTGACACTTCCCATTGAATTCAAACAATTCCCCCGGCCTACCCCCGCCTCTTTCATGCTGGTTGCTGACTACACAGACCAAATCCTCACGCAGTAATTCTTCCACAACCCGATTGACTGTGGGGATACTGATTCCAGTAAGGCGTACAATTTTTGCCTTAGAAACGGGTCCTTCAGTACGGATGGTATTCACTACAACTGTGCGGTTGATGGTCCTAATTTTTTTTATATCAGCGCCAAGGGATTCGAGCAAGAGATTCTCCTCAAGGATCAAAACTAGGTAGAGCCGTTAAGAAATTCTTTTTATCATCTTGAGAAAAAGTATATTTTGATTATAGGGTTCAAGTTGTCGAATGTCAACAATTACTATTCCACTCTTTGGATTTTATTTAATCCAATCTTCTTGGGTATATTTTTAGGGGAAATGTAAATAGGAATATCGGTAAATAAAAAAGCTCTCGCGAGGAGAGCTTAATATAGTTTTTTCTACTATCAACTATTTGTCAACCGGCCCAGTATAAACCACTTCAAAGAGAATTCGATCAGGTGATTCAAACATGACCTGATAGTAAGTTTGGCTCGAATCTTCAGCAAAATCAGGACGGTGGCGCGGGGTATCAAATAAACAATCCACACCATGAGCGCCCAAATAGGCGACCATTGAATCTACATCCGCTTGTGCAGATACAGCCAGAGCCAGATGATTCATCCCCGGATTGTCATAGTCATTTTTGCCAGTTTTAATACCTGGCATAAACCAGAGACTGGTTTTGTTTTTATCTCCTACACCGACGACTGAATCGTCTTCATACAAAACAGACCAGCCTAAAACCTTAAAGATTTCTTTATAGAAAACAACATTCTTTGGATCGATGTTTAGTTGAAGATGTCCCAACCATGATTTAATCATATTTCCTCCATCCTTTGGGAATTCATGTATTGAAATGATCTATAATTGATAATAGAACTTTTGTTCTTTTTTGTCAAGTCACAGAATCGTGCGCTGCCAGCGCATGTGAGCAATCAAAGCCGATTTGACAATGTTGGGGTTTGGTGTTTATCGCATGAACCGAAAACGAAATTATTCCTTACCCTATTGACAAGAAAAATGCAGCCCTTTCAATTGAGCTGCATTTATTATTTTTGTTAATCAAAAGCTGATTACTTTTCAAAAAGACCGGTGTAGACCACCTCGAAAAGAATCCTATCCGGCGACTCAAACATCACCTGGTAGTAGGTGTAATCCGGACCATCGGCGAAATCAGGTCGATGACACGGTGTATTATATAAAGTGGGGATTCCTTTGTTACGCAACCACAATACAGTCTCATCCACATCTTTCTGGGAGAAAACTGCCAGGGCCAGATGGTTCATCCCGATCCCATCATAATCATTTTCCTTATCCTTGATAAGGGGATCAAACCAAAGACTGAAACCGTTTTTATCTCCTACACTGACAGAAGCCTTATCTTCATACAAAACAGTCCATTCCAAAAACTTAAACAGGTTTTTATAAAATTCAACATTTTTTGCATCAATGAAAACCTGCATATGCCCCATGGCCGACTTTACCATTTTTCCCTCCGCTAACCTGCCTGATTTTGGATTAAATTTCAAACTCAATCATAAAATTTTTGTTCTAAGCTGTCAAGTCTGACTGGATTTTGGAGCGGCTTTTTTCTTCTTGATGGGTAAAGGAATTTCCCGGGCAGTAATCGCAACCAGTTCGCTCAACCATTCCTGGTCATCCCATTTTTCACCGGAAATTAGAAAATATGATTTAGCCCCAGTGTAGGGTGGAACTTCTTCCACTTCTCCAATAAATGCCTTGCCTGCTTCTGTGGGCTTAATAAATAGCTGGTCATCACAGACCAGGGCAGGCATTTTTCCGTCACAATAGATGCCATATTCACCAAACATTTTACGTGCGGAAACGACACCTGCTTGAGAAATTTGATCCAATAAAAAATCAATAGTGCTCTGTTTTGTAGCCATGGACTTTCTTACTCCGTAAAGATCAGTTAATAAATAGCACTTGGAACCATCACCTAATTAGCCGTTATTTACGTAAAAGATGACGGATAGCCTGTTCCCGATTACGAAACAAAGTAAAATCCATTCCGCTATTCCGTGCCACAGTCTCAAAGAAATCATGCGAATGATCTTCCGGACTAACCACCGCTGCCACCTTAGCTGTTACATCAATCACCGGCTCAGCTTTCATCTCTTCATAGGCAAATTGATAATGTCCAATAATCGTCCCATTATAAGTTGAATCCGTTAGATCAACCAAAAAACGATCGATGCCCAGCTTTTTGCCTAATGCATGAGCTTCAAGATTCTGTTTCATCGCCTTTTCATTAGTCAATTCACCATGGGTCGTTAAAATAATATATTGCTGGCTTTCATCAACAGTAATCTCGTATGTCATATTTATGCCTCGATTAATAACTGAGAAGTAAGTGTTGGATGTTTACCTATTATGCCTTAAAAAAAGGAAAAAAATCAATTACCAATCTGTATCAATCTCACATGCTGTCTAGGAAATTATGAACATAAAAAGAGGCCGTTTTTCGACGGCCTCTTTATCGATAATAAATTTCTACTATTTAGAATGCATTTTTTTGGAACCAATCACTTTTGTTAATTCAGCCGCAATGGATGGGATCAATAACAAAGGCAAGATGACAGCCCATTGTTCCCAGGTAAGGGGCAAGGTGTTGAAGATCGGGTTGAAAAACGGAATGTAAATTACTGCGATAATCAAAGCCAGGGAAACGACCACAGCCCAGTTCATCCAGGTGTTTTTGAACAATCCAATTTTCAAAATGGGATAGTATTCCGATCGAGAAGTGAATGCACGCAGCAATTCCGAAGCGCTCAGGGTAACAAAGGCCATTGTTTCTGCATATTCGATACTCGCACCTTTTCCAGATAATCCAATAAAGTAAGCCGCCAAGGTGGTTACGGTAATAGCAATCGTTTGTACCGAAATGCCCATGGTCATATAGCGATTAATGATCGGTTCTTTGGATGGCCGGGGAGGTTGCTGCATGATATCCGGATCACCTTTTTCAGCAGCCAGTGCCAGCGCAGGAGCGCCATCCGTCACCAAATTCAACCACAGCAATTGGATGGCAGTCAGTGGAGAACGACCGGTAATCAACATGGAGATGAAAATAATTAGAATCTCAGCCAGATTACAGGAAATTAAATAATAGACAAATTTTCGGATATTGGAATAGATGATGCGGCCCTGCCCAATGGCAGCCACAATACTGGCGTAATTATCATCAGTTAGAACCATATCGGCGGTTTCTTTTGCCACGTCGGTTCCGGTAATACCCATCGCAACGCCAATATCGGCCAGTTTGATAGCCGGAGCATCATTCACGCCATCGCCGGTCATGGCGACCACATCCCCATNNTTTACTTCTTCAGCCAGGGTGGCGTCATCCATTTCATTCAACTCGGCGCCAGATAAAACCTGATGACCCGGTTGCAGCAATTCAATATCTTCCGCAATGGCACGAGCGGTTTTTGGATAATCACCGGTGATCATAATGGTGCGAATACCGGCGCCGCGGGCCTGCAGCAGAGCAGGTTTCACTTCTTCGCGAGCAGGATCGATCANNTGAAAACCAGGTCCTTTTCCAGGGCGTCATTTTCAATTTCTGCCGGCAACACAGGGATCAAACGATAGGCAAATCCCAAAACCCGCAGGGCATCGCTGGTCATGGCATCATTGGCTGTCAGAATCTTTGCTTTGATCTCGTCGGTAAGAGGCACAACTTTGTTTTCATTGGTCTCATATTGGTTACACAGATTCAAAACAACATCCGGGGCGCCCTTCACTGCAACCGCATACCATTCGCGGCCATCATTGGCAGCCAGCACTGTTTTATCATCCACCTGGGGATGCTTGATGGCGTGCATGGTGACCATACGTTTGCGGGTGGAATCAAACGGAATTTCATAAGTTCGAGGATAATTTTCCTGCAGCGAAGTGGTAATTTCACCTGCTTTGGCAGCTGCAACTAATAACGCGCCTTCGGTGGGATCCCCAATCAACTGATAGGATGGATTTCCATTTTCATCCGTTTTCTGAACCAAATCGGAATCATTATTCAAAGCCGCTGACCACAAAGTATCTTTGGCAGCCGGATAGGCGTTGATATCCACAACCTGTCCATTTTTCAGGAAGGTACCTTTGGGTTCATAGCCTTTGCCGCTGATCTCAAGTAAAACCCCATCCGCCCATAATCGGGTGACGGTCATCTTATTTTGGGTCAGGGTGCCGGTTTTATCCGAGCAAATGACAGTGGCTGAACCAAGGGTTTCCACGGAAGCCAGACGGCGAATCAAAGCATGGCGTTTTACCATTTCGCCCATACCCATGGCCAGACTGATAGTCACTACGGCAGGCAGGCCTTCCGGAACGGCAGCAATCGCCAGGCTAACCGCCACCATGAAGAGATCTTTCAATAGGGTGGCATCAATATGTCCAAGGTTTTGTAAAATACCCACCCCAAAAACCAGGCCGCAGACGCCCAAGCAGGCATAGCCTAAAGTGCGTCCCAATTGATCCAGACGCTGCTGTAAGGGAGTATCCCCTTCATCCACGCTTTGCAGCATACCGGCAATCATCCCCAACTGGGTATACATACCGGTGCTGACGACCACACCCGTACCGCGGCCATAAGTCACCGTGGTTCCCATAAAGGCAGTATTCTTGCGATCCCCCAGGGAGGCTTCCTTATCATTGATGATCTCAACATTTTTTTGAACCGGCACAGATTCTCCGGTCAGGGCAGCTTCATCGATGCGCAGGTTGACAGCTTCCAGAAGACGAAGATCAGAGGGGATGAAATTTCCGGCTTCCAGAAAAACAATATCCCCGGGAACCAGTTCACGTGCCGGAACCATCACCCGTTCTCCATTACGCAATACTTGCGCTTCCGGGGCTGCCATTTTTTTCAGCGCAGCCAGGGCCTGCTCGGCACGGCTTTCTTGAACTACCCCTAAAATTGCGTTCAATAAGACAATAGTAATGATGGCTGCAGCTTCTACATAGTCTCCTAATAGTGCAGACACAACGGCAGCGATAATCAACATCATAACAATAAAATCTTTAAATTGATCAAGCAGCATAGCAAAAAAACCAGCGCGTGGCTTTTCAAGCAGTTCGTTAGGGCCAAATTTTAATTGGCGCTGTTTGACCTCCTCAGCGTTCAATCCATGATGCTGTCTGGTATCCAGTTTTTTTAAAAGCTCATCTGGTTGCAGAGCATGCCAGCTGATTTTCAACTCCCCGTCAGCCATTGGATTTTGTTCGGTAGTGGAAAGGGTCATCAATTTTGTCTCCTTCAGAATTTTATTCGGATGGATGGGATTCGACCCAAGCAATCCGACCATAAACATGAATGATTAAACGGGACCAATTTCTGTGCCATGATTTAAAACCGTGTTTTTTGGAATAACAACAATACCATCCCGTACCACATATTGTTGGCTATTAAAATCAGTCCCTCTGGCGAATGGCTTAATGGTTACCCCATCGCCGATATGAACATTTTTATCAATAATTGCGCCTTCAATTTTGCAATTCTTCCCAATTCCCAGGGGAACCGCATCAATAATTTCATCTTCACTTTCAGAATTCTGATAATAATCCGAACCCATCAGAATGCTGTCCTTGATGACTGAGTTGCTTTGTATTTGGCTGCGCAGCCCAATCACGGAGTGCTCAATTTTTGAATCAACAATTCTACAGCCATCCGCCAGGAGAACATTTTCCAATTTACTATTGGAGATAACTGAACCGGGAATAAACCGAGCCCGGGTATATATCGGCCGTTTTGGATCATAAAAATTAAAAGAGGGGTTCTGCTCCGTAAGTTGCAAGTTGGTTTCATAAAAAGAACGAATGGTCCCAATATCTACCCAATAATCCTCAAAATCATAACCAAAAACTCGGTGGGAACCTATCGCATGTGGAATAAGATGCCCCCCAAAATCTTCAAATTCTTGCTCTTGCAGTAATTCAATCAGTGCGTTTGTCTTGAACAAATAGATGCCCATGGAACCCAAATAGGGTTGCTCCACATCATCACGGCTTTTCATTAATTCCAATAAGTGCGGATCAGTGGGCTTTTCAGCAAAATTTACTATCCGGTTATCAGCATCCTTTTTCAGGATACCAAATCGATCTGCTTCTGAGGCTAAAACGGGTTGGACGGCAACGGTAATGTCCGCATCGTTATCCCAATGAGCCTGAGCTAATTTGGCATAATCCATGCGGTACAGATGATCGCCGGCCAGAATCAGGACGTATTTTGCCTGGGTGGAAATAATCTGCCCCAGTTGTTTTCTGACTGCGTCCGCAGTCCCCTGGTACCAATCCGTGTGCTGCATGGTTTGTTCAGCAGCCCAGATCTGTACCCAACCAGTGTGAAAGGCATCAAATTGATAGGAACGGGAAATATGTCGATGAAGGGAAACGGTATTGAATTGGGTTAAAACAGCAATTTTGTAGACACCGGAATTAATACAATTGCTGATCGGAATATCAATTAATCGATACTGACCAGCAATTGGAACAGCAGGTTTGGAACGCTGCTGAGTAAGAGGATATAAACGGCTACCTCTTCCTCCGCCTAAAATGACAGTTAGAACCTCATCCAATGATGGCATACTTCCTCCTCCTGATCATAACTAGGGTATTATACAAAAAAACCGTATGATTAGATTAATCATACGGCCATTGTAAAGGATAGTCCAACCTAACCATTGCGTCAATATGTCGAATATCATAAATCATCGGGTTAAAAGTGATGTGAATAATTAATCACCATTAGTAAATTGCCATTCTTCTTGCGAGCAAATCCCCCAATACGCCCTTTATTCAAGTGGGGAGTGAATAACGGGATCAGGGTAGGGGTGCGAGGCTCGCGCCCTAACGCTGAATGGATACGGTGTCCAATCCCAAAAGAAAAAAGTGCCAATTTATGTGGATCCTAAAGGACCTTTATCCTGAAGGGGTGCTTTCGTAACTTGCTGTTGCGAATTATTCCATATGATAGACTCCGAATTGGATTATTGAGTAATCAACCACTCCATGGCTTCTTCACGGGTGTTAAAATCGTGAAAATCACGGCCGGAAAAAGTACTAATTGCTTTTAAGGCAATCTTTAATAATCCGGTTATCCCCACTACTGTTGCAGCTTTGATGTATGGGGTATTCCCTTTGGTAAAGGACTTCATGGCTTCCAAAATGTCATTATTGAAATGCGCTCCAGTAGCATCAAACACCGCCAAAACAGATTTTGGTGGGTTGGAATGAATCATTCTGGCGGCTTCATCCAAAGCTTTCACGAATTCCTCACCAGGCTTCATGTTTGTAAAATCTTCCACCAGAATCGCTTTTCCCTTATAGGTAATAAATTCTAATCTTTCCATCAACAACTCCTTCAAGCAATATTCTTCTATTGGAACATATTTAACCGGAATTGTCCGCAAAATTATTGTTAATTTTTGTAAAGAAAACGAAATTCTTGGTCAGGGATGCGTAATCGCTGCCCACCCAATCCATGCAGTGCGAGATACACAAGCACCACCACAAAACCTATCCCTGCGCAGCCAATCCATAGCCATTGTGGATTCAAATTATCCAGTACCATCCCGCCGCATAACGACGCAAAGGTGTTGGGTAATACCCAGCCTAATTCAAAGACCGCCATATACCGTCCGCGTTTCTCTTCACTGGCAAACCGGGATACCATGGCCATCATCACCGGACTCATGGTCATTTCACCAATCGTAATTAAAATTATACACAGGGCGAACCATGGAATCTGTGCGACAAATCCAAACAAACCAAAGCCTATCATATACAAAAATCCGCTGAAAGCCATCACCAGCATAGGAGGATATTTCACCGTTTTACCAGCGATCCAAAGCTGCATAAAGACCACCATCAGGGCATTTAAACTGAGCAGCAGCCCGAATTGAGAAGCCTGAACGCCATGGGTATCGCGCAGAAACACCGGCAGGGTGGTATTCAACTGTTCATAAACCATTTGAATCAAAACCAGGGCACCGATCAGCAGCAAATACAACCGATCCTGAAACACACCCAAATAACCCCGAAAAGTCATGGCCAAACTCTGGCCGGCTTGATGCGCTGTGGGAGTCGGTTTTGTTTCGGGGATAAAAAGATACACAAAACCAGCGGTGATTAAACTGAGAAAGGCGTCCAGTAAAAAGATGAGCAGGAAATTGTGGTTGGCTAAAAGCCCTCCAATGACCGGTCCAATGGCGAATGAGATATTGTACGCCACCCGGATAATACCAAATCCGGAGGCCTGTTTTTCTTGCGGCAGTAAGTCCAACACCATTGCATTTTGAGCCGGCGAGCCGGCATTCGCAAGAATTCCTGTTAAACCGGCTACCAAATAAAAGAGATTCAAGTCCTGGACAAACCCGAATGCCAGGCTGGCGGAAGCGCTGGCAAGAATTCCAAACAGGATCATCTTTTTTCGGCCGAACTTATCCGCAATGGCCCCGCCAATCATGCTGCCGGTTAAGGAAGTGACCGCGAAGATGGCAAACAATTGACCAGCTTGCGTCATGCCTACATTAAAATGCCGCGTGACATACAAAGCCAGGAAAGGGTACATCAAAGCTGAACCCATATGGTCGATAAAGACCGCCAATACCAGGGTCCAGAAAGTTTTGGGATACTCGTTAATGAAAGTATGAAAACGTTGAATCACCATGGCTCCATTCATTATGTTTTTCAGAAGTATTTATACTATACTAATTAAGATACGATTGATGATGTTCTTTAAATATATTTCCACAGCGCGAGGTGATATATGACATATGAAGAATTATGTGCATATCTATTAAAACATCCCGGCGCAATCAAGGAACACCCCCTTGGGGCGGATATCCTTGCCTTCAAAGTTAATGAAAGAATTTTCGCTTTGCTGGCTCTACAAAAAAAACCCATTGAACTTACCTTAAAATGTAAAGTTGAAAATAAACTGCAATATCAAAAACATATCCCTTCCATGATATGTGGAACCATCACCAACCGGACGTTGTGGGTTACCGTTCCATTAGAAAAGGGCGTTCCCCTCGATAGAGTATTGAACTTGATTGATGAATCCTACGAAATCATTTTAAAAAGTATCAAGAAATCAACCCGCGAGAAACTGCGTTGGGACAAAGTTTAACGATTACCCTTTACCCTCCACCCTGACTATCAAATTCATGGTGGATATATCCATGTTCGGGGTGAATTGCCTTGCACGAAGATGGTATATTTCACTTTTTATTTGTAATCCATTGATTTTTTAGCTCATCTTAATAGCCTGATCTTGGTTTCCCATATAAAATGTAGGATGCTAGCTTAATGCGTGTATTAAGCCTTTACGGAAACAGGAGACCAGCATGATTTCATCGATCGTCACTTTCTTAAAGGAAAGTTACCAGGAACTTGCTCACCAAGATCAACAGGATATGGCCGAATTTTCCAAATGGCGCAGTCGTGCCATCCAGTCCATTTTGGTCGCTGCCAGTATTCTAGCCATCCCTCTGTTGGCTCTTTCCTTTAGCCGCGCAACCGACGGTCTGGCTTCAAAGATCATATTAGGCGTTTACAGCTTGATGTTCCTGGGGTCAATCCTTTTGGCATTCAATAAACAATGGTCTTCCAAATTTCGTGGAAATGTTTTTTGCAGCATACTCTATCTGGTTGGCATCGCATCCTTGCTGCGAAGTGGACAAACCGGCATTGGCCAGGAATATTTAATGATTCCTCCTCTGGTAGCAGTGATCTTGATCAGTGTACAAAGTGGAATTGTTTTCCTGGGAATTTCCAGTTTCATTTTATTATTCTTTCCATGGATGGCAACTAGCGGCCTGTTGGATGCTTTTTTAGGAAGCCATACCGATTGGGGTTCACTCTCCAATTGGCTGATCCAAAACACAATCACGCTCATTTTAATCCTGTTTCTATTTGTTCTTTTGCTTCGTTTTTACCGCCTTTTCCTGCAAGGCTTAAGCGAAATGGCAGAAAAGAATTCTATAACCGAGCGAAATAACCAAAAAAGCCAAATCATGATTGAGGGTATCGGTAGCCATGTCAAAGATCTATGTCAGGAATTATCCCATCTTGATTTGGCTTCATCCGAGATTAATATTAACGCCGTAGAGGTTCGCGATGATCTTACCCATATCAGCGGCACCTTGCAGCAGGTAGCACTGGGAATTTCCCAGCAAACGGATTCCATCACCAGTACCGCCAGTGCAGTTGAAAAAGTCATCCAGGCAGTAGACACCGTATCCAGCGGCACCCTGGAGCAGCAAAAAGCAGTGGAAGATGCTTCTGTGATCGCCGTCGAATTGGTAAAAATCTTCCAGAACATTGCCAACAATGCCAAAAATGTACAGGGGGAAGCCAAAGCCGCGGCCAATACGGCTCAAACTGGCACCCTGACAGTGGAAGAAACCATCCAGAGCATGCAGTCCATCAAACATAAAACCGATCAAACCGCTGAGATCGTTGCCAGTATGGGCAAACAATCCGAGCGGGTTAATGACATCCTCAAAACCATTTCCGACATTGCCAGCCAAACCAATCTACTAGCCTTAAATGCTGCCATCGAAGCGGCACGAGCCGGAATCCATGGAAAGGGCTTTGCTGTGGTGGCGGATGAAGTACGAAAGCTAGCCGATCGTTCTGCCCAGGCCGCTCAGGAAATTTCCACCATCATCCACGCCATTCAAACCACTATTACGGATGCCGTTACTTCGATGCAGGAAAGCAGCCAGGAAGTGGAAGCCGGATTCAGCCGGGCAAATTTATCCGGCAAGGCGCTCTTTGAAATATTAGAGTCTGTGGAATCAGTTTATGATCACGCTGGTAATACGGTCCGGGCAGCGGAGACCAACCTTGTTACCTCCAATCAACTGGTCTCAGCCATGGATGCCGTCTCCGAAGTCGTGGAAAGGAATATTGCCTCCAGCCTCAGCATGAAAGATAATACCAACACCATGACACAATCCATCGAAAGCATTGCCAGTGTAAGTGAACAAAACAACGCCGCCATGGAAGAGATCTCTTCTGCCACGCAGGAAATCCATCAAAATTTAGTCACAGTAACCCAATCCGTCCAGCAATTGCCGCAACTAACACAACACCTTACTCGGATCAGTCAACAAATCAATCAATTACTTGAAATGGGGTGACTTGCCCCTATTTCCATGTATTATTGAGTTATATTCCATCCTCCCCGACCAGCCAGGGGGGATATCTATGCTTAATACCAGTTGGCAAGATAGAATAGAGTTAGGTATAATCTCCTTCCGATGCAAAAGGATCGAGATACAGGATTTCTATGAAAATTACAACCGCAATTGAAGACTTTCAGGCTGCTCACCGCCGGGCAGATGTTAAAGAAATAATGTCATTTTTTACTGGAAAAAAATTGGATTTGCTTTCCTATGATGATGTGCGCACAAAATTACAATCCCATCAATACGCGGATAAAGGATTGCAAGACATCCCCCTGAATTCCATCATCGGCAGTGTTGGGCGTTACACGGATTTCACCCGCGATTTTTTGCCGCGCCGACAATCCGATGAAGAGCGTTGGGCTCGAGTTTACGATTTTATAAACAAGCAACAGGAGATTCTACCCATCCAGGTGTACAAAATTGGGGAAGCCTACTTTGTGCTGGATGGAAACCATCGAGTGTCTGTTGCCCGTCAGATGGGTTACACCTTTATTCCAGCCTATGTGACTGAACTCATCGTGCGTGTTCCCTTAACCGCGGATACGGATTATGATGACCTGATTATTCGGGAAGAATATACTCAGTTCCTAAAAACCACCCGGCTGGATGTGCTGCGCCCCCAGCAGGAATTGCTGGTTACAGCTCCAGGTATGTACGAGAAACTTCTTGACCACATCAGTACTCATCGTTACTTTATGGGTATTGATTATGATCGTGAGATTCATTATTTTGAAGCCGTGACTCACTGGTATGATGAAATTTATGCCCCTGTACGTGAGATGATTGAACGGCAGGGTATACTGCGCTCCTTCCCTGGTCGTACGGAAACGGATATGTACATCTGGATCAATGAATACCGCTCTGAGCTGGAAACTGATTTAGGTTGGCAGGTGGAACACACCTTTGCCGCTGCCAATCTGGTGGAACGCTTCGGCAAACGCACCAAACAGTTCTTCCGTGTTTTCCTGGAAGATTTGATCAGCCGCTTGATTCCCAAGCAATTGGAAAGCGGTCCAGCCGCAGGCGATTGGCGGTCCAAGTTAATCCATATTAATAAACGCCGCAGCTATCTGTTTAAGAACATTCTGGTCTCCGTGCACTGCGAAGAAGACAGTTGGCTGGCCCTGGAACAAGCCCTTGTGATTGGACAACAGGAATCCGCCAATATGTTTGGGATTCATGTAGCCCAATCCGCGGAAGAATGTGACAGCATGACCAACAATGAATTCAAACTACGCTTCGCCCAGCGCTGCGATCAAGAAGGGCTAACTGGCAACTTGGCCATCGAGACGGGTACCATCTCGGACAGAATTGTTGAACGTGCCCGCTGGACAGACCTGGTGGTGGTTCGCCTAACTCACGCCCCCGAAGCCCAAATGCTGGCCAAATTACGCTCCGGTCTGCATGCCCTGCTGCGGCGGAATGGACGACCTTTGCTGGCGGTCCCGGGGGATGTCTCTCCGATGAAATACGGCCTGCTGGCCTACGACGGCAGCCCCAAAGCCAAGGAGGCGCTGTATGTTGCCACCTACCTGGCTCGACAATGGCATATCAAATTGACTGTTATCAGCATTAACAGCCATCAAACCAATGCTGCCACGCAGGATTTTGCTAAAGATTACCTGCGCAACCACCGTGTGGATGCGGAGTTTGTCATGGAGGATGGGCCCAACGCTGAAGGCATTCTGCGGGTGGCAGAGCAAAAAGGCTGTGATTTCTTAATCATGGGCAGTTACGGCTTCTCCCCCCTGGTGGAAGTGATGCGCGGCAGCACCATTGACAAAATTTTAATCGACTCAAAAATCCCCATCCTGATTTGCCGTTGAGTCGTTCACGGGGCAAATCCATCGATCCAAATTCGCTCACCATCCGAACGGATGGTGAGTTTTTTATAAGCCGTCAGATTAACTTCCGCGGATACTTGCTGCGCCAGAGGCATCCTTACCGCCTGAATGGTCGCCGAAAGGCCAGGGCATTCCTGCTGCAAGGGACGGGCTTCTTTGCGGGCATCAAAATACAGGCTGAAACTTGGGGCCTGCTGCTCAATTTTTGAGCAGGGCAGGTTTCCATCCCACAAAAACAAGGCCATGAAATCCTTCATTTCCAGCACCTGAGCCAGGGAACTACCATTTTGGGATGGATAACTCCAGAGCTTAACCCCATCCATCAGATCCACCTTAAGGTCAGCGGTTGAATCGATTCGCTCAATCTTCTCGGATACACTTAGCTCATCCACCTCTGAAAGCACCCGGCTGGCACTGATCTGTGGCGGAAAGATCATCCCTTCAATCTTAAATCGTTCCATCAGGCGCGGCACAGCGCTGTAACAGGCGGTCTTCTCCTGGGGTATCAGGACGAGATCCAGCGAGCGATCCAACACAGGTAGCTGCTCGCCGAGGATTGCATTGGTTAGCGAGCCTTCGTTTCCCGCATTCATCAATATCCGTCTGCCCGTTGGAGATTCGATCAATACCAACGTGCAATCCGCCTGGGGGTAAAAAGTTAACTTCAGCTCTCCATCCGGCTGCCGGAAATATTCCCGCCACAGAAAACTATTGGCCAGTACCAACACCAAAACAAACAGGCCGGGCTGAAGCCAGATGGCAATTTTGGGAACTTTATTTCTCAGTAAGGAAGCGATAAGAACCAGAAGCAGTAAAATAACCACTCCCAGCCCGAAACTTACATCCATGGGCAGCACGCCGCCCGGAATTTTCGCCATCCAGTGCACCACATGAATGGTGTAGTACAACAACGGCCAAACCAGCCAGATCAAGGCCTGCCCCAACGGCAAAACAATCATCCCGATCAGGATCACCGGCCCGCCCAGAATCATGATCAACGGCTGGGCCGGCAGGATCAGGGGATTGGTCAAAAAAGCGCTCAGGGAGAATTGCCCAAAATGGTAGATGATCACGGGCAGGGTGGTAAGCTGGGCAGCCAGAGTGAACAAGAAGAACTCACTGATCGGCGCAGACAGCCTGGCTGCCAGTCCCTCAGAGAAAGTCCTTTCCATCCAGCGGGTCAGGGCATCCTGCCAGGGTCCGGCAAACAGCACCAGCCCCATGGTAGCGGAGAAGGAAAGTTGAAAGCCCACATCCCCCAGGATCAAAGGATTCTGCCAGGTCATCAAGGCTGCAGTGAACAGCAGGGTGTTGATGCCGGTGTTGCGCCGGCCAATCTGCCGGCCGATCAGGCTGATGCTGCCCATGATGGCTGCCCGCACCACCGCCGCCTGTGCACCAACTAAAACCGTATACAGGCCGATGCCGACGATCACGCCCAACGGCGCCCAGCGTTTGCCAATGAGTTTATCCAATAGCAAGGTTAGAAGACCCGCCACGAGTGCAATATTAAATCCGGAAATTGCCACAATGTGCGAGGTGCCCGTCTTTTGAAAATCCTCCTGCACGGAGTCGGGGATGTCACGCTCCATGCCGATCAGAATACCGGAGAGCAAACCGGCTTCCGGTTGGGGCAGCAATAGATTGATCGTTTGATAGGCCTGTTCGCGGAAAGCAAAGAGAAGTCCGTAGGCACTGACCTGATTAGTTGGGGTAAGTTCATCCAGCAGTGGGTACATCATATAGGAGCCGATGCCCTTGATCGCTAGATAATCGCGGTAGGAGAATTCTTCATTACTGGGCGGAGTTTGCAATTTTCCACTAAACACCACCCGATCCCCATAGTGATAGTCAGTCCCCGGCAGCACCCGTACCATACAACGCCCCTTGACGGGCAGCACAATGCTGACATCATTGATCTGCAAAATCTCATCCACCGCAACATCCAGCAGGATGGCCTGATCCAGCGGGTCCGCCGGACGCACGATTTTCCCCGAGAGCTGCACGCGGCCGATATCATTGTAAGTCGCCAGGGTATGGTCATTCAGCTGCGGACGGGTGGAGAGATAGCGAAATCCTCCCAGACAACAAGCCAGCAAGAGCAGCAATGGACTGAGGGGGAAAGTAAAACCGGAATGGGTGTTAAGCGAGGGGTATTGTTTTCGTCTGCGGCGCAGGCGGAAAATCAAAAAGAACAGGCCAGCCAGGGCAAGCCACAACCATGGCGGCCCACCCAGCATTGGTGCCAAAAAAACACCCAAAAGAAAAACCAGCGAAACCCAAAGTAACGGCATATCACCCCTGAAACCGTGTGTGCTTGGTTAACCTATTTTCTCCATTGAAAGCATATTGGGAAAAACATCGGAGTCACTTTTTTGTATAGCTTGTATGTTTCCCCAAAGGCTTCTTCCAGTTTCCGTTCTTCAAACCATGTACCAATGAACAAATAAAGCGTCAGCCCCAGATTAAGCCCTAGGATATTCATCGACATTCGCGGCATCAACCAGATAAAAATCAAACTAAACATATAAATGGGATGGCGCACCCAATGATACAGTCCATCCACCACCAGTTCATCGGTGAGCTCTGCCGACTCCATCCCCAGCGCTTGATCTATGCCTAAAAAGCGGCCGGTACCTGAGCGTCCCATGGAACGCGCCATACCCCACAGGGCGAATCCCTGTAGAATCACGGTCAGCCACACCCAGGGGGCAGGGATTTGATACAGGATACGGTCAGGCAGGATCACCACCAACGCCATCACAGGCAGCAGGGTAAGCGCAGCAACCGCATTATAAAGGAGGCGATAAAAGCGTTCGAAGTTACCTTTGCAGCGCCTGGCAATGCGCTGTTTCAACCCCATGGAGGCCATCCATGAATGAATTCCCCCAAACACACCCACTGCCAGCAGCAGGATCCAAAATCCGCTTTCCCTCATGCTTCACCCAACACCTGTCATTCTGATTATGGTAAGATACACCCATTGATCTGTCTATTGTACAGGCATTTGATTCAAAATAAAATCAAGAGTGTGCTAAAAAGACCTTAAGCGTTTCAAAGTATAAATTTTACTCACACACTTTCGATAAATGAACCTTTTCTAAGGCAAATAAATTTATAAAAACCTTTGGGTTGATATTTTTTAAACTCTCTTTCAAGAAGGGATTGAACGATTTTATGCTCAAAAAACTCCTCACTTCGCTAAAAAAACATTCCTCTATCCTGCTCTTTCCAGCCCTTCTGCTGGGCGTGATGCTTGTGGCTTATGCCATCTTCCTCTTTCGCATGGGCTTTTATTGGGATGATTGGCAGGCCGTTTATTTGTTTCAATTTAAATCCCCGCTGGTTTACTGGAATTATTTTCTTGGCGACCGCCCCATTTCCGCCTGGACCTATATCTTCTTTCAGCCCCTGCTGGGCACACAGGCCTGGCACTGGCAGTTGGCTACCCTATTCAACCGCTGGCTGGGCATCTTGCTGCTGTGCGCCGCGTTTTGGCGCATCTGGCCGTCCCGTAAAAGCACCATCCAATGGATGAGCTTGCTTCTGGCGCTCTACCCCGGCTTCTCCCAACAGAATATTGCCGTGGCCTATCATCAGCATTTCACCACCTTTGCCCTCTTTGCCTTCTCCATATACGGCATGGTTCGTGCCCAGCAAAGCCAGTATGCCTGGCGCTGGCACCTGCTGGCTGTGGCATGTGCCTTACTGCACATGCTGACCATGGAATACTTTGTCGGGCTGGAAGGGTTAAGACCGGTGCTAATTTATTTACTTCTCAGTACGACGCTGCCCACGACTTCGCTCAAAACCCGGCTGCTTTCGACCCTCAAAATCTGGCTGCCCTATGCTGGAGCGCTGATCGTCTTTGCCGGTTATCGATTCCTCATCTATCCGGCCATCAGTATGAACCCAGAGATGAACGCCCCTTCTGTTCTGATCCAAATGCTCTCCCAACCGCTGAGCGCAGGGTTGCATTTACTCGAGCTGAGCCTTCAGGACGTCAGTGCCATGACTCTGCAGGTCTGGCTGAAAGTTTTGCAGCCCGATGCTTTCCAACTTTCCAATAAAGTGGTGCTATTTTCCCTGGGTCTGGCTCTGCTGATTGCTTTGGGCGTCTACCTGTCCCGTAAATGGATTTTTGAGCCGGAGACGGTTCCAACCCAGGCTGATAAATCTGCCCGGCAAATGCTGCTGGTTGGCATGCTCGCCATTTTGCTCGGCGGCCTGCCGGTATGGATCACGGATCGTCAATCCATCGTCGGGCTGTGGTCCGACCGCTTCACCCTGGCCCCCATGTTGGGTGTTTGCCTCACGTTGGCCGCCCTGATCAGCGGCCTGGTCCAATCCGAACAAAAAAGGAGTCTGGTCTTCACCGGCTTGTTAATCCTCAGTCTGCCGGTGCATATTCAGACAGCCAATAAATACCGCCTGAATACCGAAATCCAACAGGATTTTTATCAACAATTGGCCTGGCGCGCCCCGCAGGTCAAAACCGGCACGGCGTTTGCCAGCTCGGGATTGCCATTTTCCTACGTCGGGGATTACGCCGTTGGCTTTGGGATTAATACCCTCTTTCATGTGGGGGATGGGCTGGGTAAGCTGCCCGTGTGGTGGTTCAACGCCGGCCGTCAGTGGGGCATTGATGCCACCCTGGATATGAGCTCCGAGGCTGCCCTCTCCTATGATCTGCGCAATTTAAAATACGAAGGTGCAGCGGCCGACCTGGTGGGCTTGATTTACAATCCCTCGCGCGGCTGTCTGCGGGTGATGGATGAGGTTTATACTCTCGCTCCACCCATGGACGATTTCAAGATGCACGAGCTCAATACCGCCCTGGCGGCGCTCTCCCATCCGGAGCAGATTCTGCCGTCCACAAAAGAGCTTTCCTTCTCAATGGCGGTATTCGGTCAACCCCAAACGCAATCCTGGTGTTATTTTTACGAAAAAGCCGACCTGGCCAGACAGTTTGAAGACTGGTCCGCCGTTACCGACCTTTACCAGCAAAGCCAAGCGCTGCAGCTCAGTCCACAGCACGGCGCGGAATACGCCCCATTCATCCTGGCCGCCGCCCATCAGCAGGATTGGGAACAAGCCGCAGGTTTAACCCGCGAATCCGCGGCCCTAACCCCTGATATGGAACCCATGCTGTGTAGCTTATGGAAATCCCTGCCGGATGCAGGTCAGGTGACAGACGTTGATGAAATGCGTACTGAACTCAATTGCCAATAGAAAATAAGGTTTTATACAAAAACCTGCCAGGTCCAATAGAAAACCTGGCAGGTTTTTAACTTGAAAGAAAAACAATCAATCAAGGTATCACAAGTCATGTTGATTCCCATCCAGCGGTGAGATTGCCACACTCGCTATCGCTCGTTCGCAATGACATGAGATATTTAGAGACGGGTGTCAGGTTCACCTGGTTATGGAATTGATTCTTACCGGAGAAAAAGGGAAACAATAAGATTATGCATTTTATTATCGTTTAATAATTCGATAAACTCTTTGAAATCCTGATTGAACACTGCTCTCATCCTTTTGGGTGGATGGATTCCAGGCATGAAACTCACGCCGAATTTCTTCCAACCCGTCCAAGCGTGCCTGATAGGATTGTGTTTGCCAATAAGCAAAATCGCTTTCCTGTTCATGCAGGTTTGTTTTCTTTACCACCATGGCGATTTTTCTGTTCATAAGTTAATTGTATCATGACTGAATATTAGTATTTTATAAGGTGTGTCACTTGTCCACAATAAAAGACCTACTCTCCCATTTTAACTATTTTCACATAATTAGAATTGAATTATGCCGGTTCGAATATTGGATTTGGTTTTCCAATCATACTCGTAGGCGACCGGTGGTCGCCCACGCCGAATTAATCCAGAAAAAAAGGCGTCCTCAATCGGACGCCTCTCCTTGTTCTTTCTGTAATTCCTTCAAGCGTGGATGATCCTTATAAAATCCGTGATATTTCTCCGGCAGCAGCACGGCGATGCGGCACATGATCTCTTCCGTGGCGCGCGCCTGGGATTCTTCGCGATTCTCCCGGTCAATGGGCGGCAGGGTATAGGCCGGTCCAAAACGCATCACCAGCTTGGCTCGTTTAAAATGACCAATATTCTTGAAGGCTTCTTCCGTGCCAGAGAGCGCCACGGGGACGATCGGTACCCCGGCTTTGGTGGCGATGAGGGCCGTCCCAGGTTTGCCTTCCAACAATTGACCGATATTGCTGCGTGTACCTTCTGGGGAAATGCCCAACGCGCGGCCCGCTTTCAATACGGCCAGGGCTTCCTTAAGGGCGGTGAAATCCGCTTTGGTGCGGTCAAGCCAAATTCCACCGGCAATCGTCGTAAAAAGACCGAAGAAGGAGTTCTTTTTATATTTATCAGTGACCAGAGCAGTGATATCATCGCGTACAGGGTTAACAAACAGAAACGGAATATCCATGCGGCTCATATGATTGGTGGTAATAATCACGCCGCCGGTTTTGGGGATATTTTCCAGCCCGCGAAATTCTTTTTGGGTAATAACATTCAGAATAAATTGGGTAAGTGCTTTTAAGGCTTCTCTTTTCATGTGCCCTCCAATAAATAAATCCGCACGCAGCGGAAGACCTAATTTAATAATAGTTTACCCTGTTCTTCGCCCAGTTTGCGCCCAAAGCCAAGCAAGGCCAACGCCATGCCCAGAGCCAGCAGCACCAAAATTGCTGGGAAAAGAATACGGACCAGATCTTGCTGTGGATTCACTGTAAGGGGCAGAAGTTCATTAACGGAAATGGAAATTGCCAGGAAATTCCACAGGCCGTGGATGGTAATGCAGCCCAGATAGGTCAGCCCCAGTTTGCCCAGCCGGTAGGACCGCCAGCTTGAGGTTAACGCCCAGCCCATCATGGCCGAAGTGAAGATATGCAGAATCCCGGTACCCACCCGCACCACGGACATGCTCACCCAGCCTTCGGCTCCGAAACCGGTTAATCCCAAAATGGATTCAATCAAGGCAAAGACCATACCCGTGAGTGCTCCGTAATAAAAGCCATCCCTGGCTTGCAGGTCTTTCTTGTTTAAAAACCAGAGAGCCAAGGGTTTCATAATTTCTTCAGTCACTGGAATGACCAGAGAAAAGAGCACAAAACCAATGAGCAGGATGGTGGGTTGTAAAAGAAAAGGCATAAGGATGCGGCCAAGCAATTCCGGATTATTAATCCCGGACATTAAGCGGTTTAAGTATACAAAACCTTCGCTGCCCAGCGCCTGGGACCAATCTACCGCCAATCCAAGACCAACCAAAAAAAAGATGATCAACAACCCTTCAAAGAAAATGGTCAGGGGTTCAGTCAATACCATACTGAAAGAGACTAATCCCCAGTTACGGGATGGTTCGGAAGATTGAAATTTTTGAAACAAATACAGCAGGATCAGCACCAGCGGCAAAGCAATGGCGAATATTTTTAGGGGAGGAACCAACACCCAGAAAACAGAAGATTGTTGCCCCAGGAAATAAGACCCAGCCAGAATGACCGCCCAGACTACAAAACTGATCATCATGATGCCAGGTTTCAAGACCGGAAATTTGAGCCATGCAGGTTGTGGTTTCCCGCGGATTTGATAAATCGCGATGATTAATAACGGCAGAAGTAATAAGGCAAAAAATCCAAAGATCCAGATTAAGCCGTAAATTTCCTGGATACCCGCCGTGCCGGTATCAGCAGAGAATGAACTGAGCAGGCCGGATAACAAAGCCAAACCAATCATCAATCCGACGCCTGCCAGGCCCAAAAGGCTGAGAATTAAGTTTCTGGCGGCCAAAAATCCATTTTTATTCCCGTTCATATCAGACATATTACTCTCCCTCCAGAATTTCAATGGACAGAATGCGGTCTTGTGGGGGTGCATATTCGCCGCTCATCGGGTCAGCAGCAGGAAATTGATGGATCAGATCCAAACCCTCAATCACCTTACCAAAAATGGTGTACCCACCCGTGTAGGAGGGAATGGCGTCATAGGTGATAAAAAACTGACTGCTATTTGAGATAGGGTCCGCTGTGCCGGAATTGGCCATGGCCAGCATCCCTGGTTGATCAAATTGTAAATCCGGACGAATTTCATTGCCGAACACATATCCGGTATTGCCGCTGCCTGTCCCGGTTGGGTCCCCTGTCTGGAGCATTCTACCCGGAATGACGCGGTAAAAAGGATTGTCTTTGTACCAGCCATCCCGTGCCAGAAAAACAAAATTGTTCACCGTAAACGGCACCTGATCTTCAAACAAATCCACCAACAAAATACCCTGAGTAGTAAGGATGCGGGCTTGCAAGTCTTTACTCGTATCGATCGTCATTGAAGGGCAGGCCGTGTAAGTCCTCTCGCTGACTTTGGAAAGCGCCTGATAACGATTAATAATACTGCGCAGACTTTCAATGTCCTGCAATCCAGGATAGGGTTTTTGGTTGACCAGCACAAACGGCGTACCGGGGATTTGCAGGGTCTCTGCGCTTTGTAGGTCCGCCAGGATATTCTCCTTCACCGAATCAGAAAGAATGTCTGCTTCAAATTTAATTACATCCAGGCCCAGCTCGGTGATCGTTGGGCGCAGCCAGCTTAAAAATTGCTCGCCGGTCAGCGATATCCAATCCGCTTGATGGGCAAATAAATAATGCCGTAGAGGATTCACGGACGATGGGGATTGCAGCCCGGCGGCTTCAATGGCATAAGCTGGCAGGTAACTTTTCTGAATGGGAAGCTGGCGAAAAACCACGCGCAAATCTTGCGGAAAATCATCCACCAACTGCGCCAATATTGCATCCAAATCCGTGCTGTAGGGGCATAAGAAGTCCCCGTAGAAAGTAAAAGTAACGGCAGCCGTTTCAGAGCCTTCAACCCAGTCTTGCGGACTGACGGGGGGATATCCGTAATCCAACTCCTCTGCTGTGGCATTCGCTTCAGCCACCGTCTGACAGGCAGGCAGGGGATATTGAATGGTTGGCAAGACCGGGACTGAAAGGGCTTCTTCAGTGGGTGTCACAGAATTGGAATGAAGGATGGCAGGGTTACACCCTGCCATCCATAAAATCAAACTGATCCCAATCAGCAATAATCTGGTTGCCCCCATCGAAATCATACGCATGGGATTTTAATCCTTCTTTCTAAACTATTCTTCAATGATTTCCACAGAAATCAATTTGCTGCCAGGTTTTGCTTCTTCTGATGGACCAACATTACGTTCAATTAAGCCCTCCAGAATATCCATACCCGTTTCAACCTGCCCGAAAATGGTAAAGGAACCATTCAGATCGGGTGTGGCGGCATAGGTGATAAAGAATTGGCTGCCGTTTGTGCCTTCGCCGCTATTGGCCATGGCCAGACGGCCGGGCTGATCAAACAGATAGTCCGGGGCAATTTCGTTCCCATAAACATAACCCGGGCTGCCGATTCCCAAACCGGAAGGATCACCGGATTGAGCAACAAATCCAGGAATGACACGATGGAAGGTAATATCATCAAACCAGCCTTCTTTAGCCAGGAAGACAAAACTATTGACCGCGACTGGAGCTACTTCGGGGAAGAGCTTGATGGTAACGTCACCCTTGTCGGTTTTTAAAATGGCGGTATAGGATTTTGCCGGGTCAATCACCTGATCCGGGCAGGCATCAAACTGACGATCCAAAATGGTGTCTTTCAAAATTTGATACATGCGGATATATTGGGGAGTAGTGACTGAATCTTCGAAAACATAATAAGGCAGGTTATCTACATAGTCCTGACCATTTTCTTCTACCAGGCTTTTGTAATAATCTACCGACTCACGAAGGTTGTCACCATCGGTGAAGACAAAAGCCGGCAATGCAGCCATGAATTCAGGGGAATTCTCTTTTTCCAGTGCTTCAAAGGCTTCGACAATCCCGGCCATGATATCAGCGGTCATTTCCCCGCGGAAGTACATCCCGTTCATCACAACAAAGGGGGTGTAACTCACGCCGCCGGCAATGCCACCCTGATACTGAGTCAGGATTTTGTTCATCAAATCACCATTTTCAAGGTCTGCAGTAAATTTCGTGACATCAATTCCCAAAGCCTTGGCTTCTTCTTTTGCGTATTCCACAAAAGCATCTGGATCCATACTGCTCCAATCGGCCTGCTTGGCAAAAAGGTCATTCTTTAAGGCTTCGAATTTATCCAACCCTTGAGCGCCGGCAGCTTCAAGCAGCGTAGCGCCAACGAAGGATTTATCGTGCATCTCCAGGGGAAAATGACGGAAAATGAGGCGGACTTGATCCGGATTCGCAGTAACATACTCGACCAGGGAAGGCTCAATCAAAGCACAATAAGGGCACTGCAAATCACTGTACTCGAGGATGGTAATGGGGGCATCCATATTCCCGAGGACCCAGTCATCTTCCGTTACTTCAGGTAACGGGGTGGGTTCTTCATCGCTGAACATGGAGACGGTTCGACATTCAGCAGGTCCACTGGCAACAATGGCCGGGCTGTTTGCACCCGTTTCAGCGGATGCCTCAACTGTTTCTGCTATAGGGGTAATTTCCGATGTATTGTCTGTTTTGGGCGTACAAGCACTCAACAGCAATACGAGTAATAAAGCTAAAGAAAAGAAATGTTTTTGCATTTGGTTTACCTTTTTTCTTTTATAGACGACAATGATCCAATTATACGGTTGATTTTGATTTTATGGCTTCGCATTTTCCAGGACTTTCTGCACAACCGTCTGCATTTGATTTTGAACTTCAAGAGGTGGCCGGGAAGCATCGATCATGCGCCATCGCGCGGGGTCTTCTTCAGCCAGTCGGCGATACCCCAGTTGCACATCTCTGTGAAACTGGACAGCATAAGCATCCAGGCGATTCCATTCTTCGCCTTCTTTTTGCCGCCGGCGCAATCCGATTTCTGCTTCCACATCCAGCAGCAAGGTTAAATCCGGCCATAGCCCACCAGTGGCAAAAGCCAGCAGGTTTTTTAAAATCCCAATGTCCACCCCATGTCCAAAACCCTGATAAGCCAGGGTAGAATCGGCATAGCGATCACAAATCACAATTTTACCAGCACCCAACTGTGGACGGATAAATTCCTCCACCAATTGGGCGCGTGCCGCACAGAACAACAGGATTTCTGTTCGCGGATGCATTTCGATATTGTCCATGCGAGTGAGGACAATATCCCGCACCTGGTTGCTGATGGAGGTCCCCCCCGGCTCACGAGTGGTGACCACTTCATACCCCTGAGCCGTCAAAAAGGCGGCCAATGGCGCCACCTGGGATGTCTTTCCGCTGCCGTCCGGCCCTTCCAGTGTGATAAACATAAGCCCTACTTATCCTTGGATTAATCTTTAAAATAACGAACGTGACGATTGGGTTCTTTGCCAAAGGATTGGGAAATCAAATTTGCCTGTTTCGCCATCTCATGCTGCCATTTACGGATATGGGGATCGGCTGGGGAGAGGTCAACGTACTTTGAACCGCGTAAAATGGATTCGATAGCCGCTTCCGTTTGTTGTGAAACTTCACCCATCTCAGGATCAGTGATCAGGCTGCTCTTCGGTTGCAAATTAAATATCTCAATAAAAGCCTGCTCCATCTGATACACGGTATTGGAGCGTAAAATATAAATAGGCATGCTGCGTTCCTCCGCTTCCAAAATCGCAGCTTGTCGATTGCGATAATAGGTGCGCAGCGTGATCAAGGCATCCGCTTCTTCCAGGGTACGCACGATGATAATCGGTACATTCAACCGTTTGGCTGCCTGGGTTAGACGGTTCCGGGCGACTCCAAAGGGATAGACATGCACTTTTTTCAAAGGAGCATGACGAGAGTCCAATACCCGCTCCACATAATCATCTTGTATTTCTTTCAATTGTGAACGGGAAGCCGTGCTGGTCACGCGGCGAAAACCTGCGTTTGCCGGCAGGCTGGATTGAAAAGCCGCCGCGGATTTTCCCTTCTCTATGTGGATTTTGCCGTTCTCTTCCCGGCTGCGAATTTCCGGGGAGATGGGATATCCGCGCACATGTGCGTCCACCGCCTGGGAGACATCCGCATGCACCGCCACCACGTCTCGCTCCTGAATTTCAATAAGAACATCAAAGGTTGGGGGAGAACGGCGCTCGAGGACCGTCTTTTGCGTGCCGCGCCGGCGCGCCTCTTCATCCGATAACGTCACCGATTCAATCCCGCCCAACAGGTCCGAGAGGGTAGGATTTATCAGTAAATTTTCCATACTGCGTCCGTGAGCCGTGCCAATCAACTGCACACCGCGTTCCGCGATGGTACGGGCGGCCAGGGCTTCCAACTCGCGGCCAATTTCGTCAATCACAATCACTTCCGGATTGTGGTTTTCCACTGCTTCAATCATCACTTCATGCTGCAAGGAAGGCCGGGCCACCTGCATTCGCCGGGCTTTACCGACAGCCGGATGCGGTACATCGCCATCCCCGCCAATTTCATTGGACGTATCCACGATGACCACACGTTTGGTCTCGGCCAAAATACGAGCCGCTTCGCGCAGCATGGTGGTCTTCCCCACACCAGGTTTACCCAGAATAAGGATACTTTTATCGGATTCAATCAGATCTTGAATAATATCAATGGTGCCATAGACTGCCCGGCCAACCCGGCAGGTCAGCCCGACGATGGCACCTTTTCGATTGCGAATCCCGGAGATGCGGTGCAGGGTGCGTTCCAACCCCGCGCGGTTGTCGGTATCAAAATCCCCGATATGATCGACAACCATTTCAATATCTTCATGGGAGATCTCTACATCCCCCAGCATTTTTTCGCCATACACAAATCTGGCAAAGGGCTTTCGGCCCAAATCCAGAATAATTTCCAATAATTGATCGAAAGAGTCCTCCGCCCTTACCAACTCAGCAATTCTTGGCGGCAGCACATCCAATAAAGCTTGAATATCATCGGTAATTCTATATTGACTCATAAATTATTTCCATAACTCCTGATGGAATGCATTATACCTGTTAATCGACCTTTTTTCTTGCGGAGGTTAAATAATGGGTGGGCGAGGGTTGGGGGTTGTTTTTTTCCAAAGCAGCCCAACTGGCTTCTTTCAATGCCGCACGGGATTGTAACCCCATATGCTTCACCATCAATACGGTTGGCTCGGAGGCTTCAGCCCCTAAGGCTTCCAAATCCCGTTCCAACCAGGCCTGATACGAGCGAATGGCAATATAAACCGGACGATCAAATATAGAGGGTAGTTCATTCATTAATTGTTGAAACACCACCCGCGTATCGCCTACTTCAGGATGAATAAAGGGCTGCAGGAAGATCCCCTTTAGCCCATATTGACAATCCACCAATCCGTAGCGTTCCCCGCGCTCCAGATACACCAGGCCCAGGGTTTCCGCATGGGGCAGACCTTCCACGCGCTGCACCATGGGCGGCACCAGGTTTTGCACCAGGCTTTGCATATAGATGCGGTCCATCTCATTGATATCGCGCCAGTTTTCAACCTGCTGGGATATTTTTGGAAAGTTGGACGGCATGCGCCAGATACGTTGGCGGGCATAGACCGAGAATCCGCTGCGCCGAAAGGATTCAAACGCCGGATGATTTTCATTCAGCTCTGCCGTCACATTGGTTGCGCCCATCAAACCGGCCTGTTTTATCAACCCTTCCAGTAAATAAGGCAGCAATTCGGATTCTTTTTCATTTTGGGAAATGTAATAGGTCAGGCGGGCGGATGGACTGCCGTGAGGAATTTCCACTTGCCCAATCAAAGCGGGGAATCCAGCTTCGTTTTCCAACAATCCAATGAAGCTTCGTTGTGCCGGAGAAAAGTGGGAAAACAAGGCCACCGTTCCTGCCGGGTTGCCCCGCGTCAGAGCGACGGCATTATTCAAAGGAATAATATTTTGCCGGGTTCGGTAAAATGTTCCGAGATCAATCCATGTCAACGGGCGAAAGTTTATGGTATCAACTCCATAAAATAACGGTGGAATCGACTGTCGCCAGTCAGTTCCGGGTGAAAGGAAGTAGCCAATAAATGACCCTGGCGGACGGCCACAATGCGCTCATCCGGCAAACGGGAAAGGATTTCCACGCCTTCCCCAACAGCGGTAATCAATGGGGCGCGGATAAAAATGGCGTGGAAGCCGCCGCTGTTTCCATTATAAGATCCAAGGCATGGGATGGTTAAATCCATTTCGAAACTATCCACCTGCCTGCCAAAAGCGTTACGTTCCACAGTGATATCCATCAAGCCCAACAAGGGTTGGTCATGACCAATGTTTTTTGCCAGGAAAATAGCCCCGGCACAGGTTCCCCAAATGGGTTTGTTTTTGCCAAACGCTTTGAGCGCATCCAATAAACCATAGGTCACCGCGACTTTTCCGATGGTGGTCGATTCCCCACCCGGAATGATCAGCGCCTGTATTTCTTCCAGCTGCTGCGGCAGACGGACTTGCACCACGTCCACGCCTATTTTTTCAAGAATTTGTTGGTGCTCAGCAAAAGCACCCTGTAAAGCCAGTACACCAATTTTCATTAAATTGTTCCAACGGTTTTGTTATTTTCACAAGGTTATAGTTCGATTTTACCACGCCTGATAGAGGGTCACAAATAATCAAGGCTAGGGTGGGATCGCTTGCCAGCCCCTTCAGGGGTGATCCCACGATTTTTGGTAATGATTATTTTCCATATATTGGAATAATATGGAGAGCTCCCAAAAGTTACAGGTAAGCAATTCCATCCTTCATACACAAATGGTACCTTATCATATATAAGGTGGGATCAAAAGCGATCCCACCCTACGAGTTACTAATACAGCCTATGGACTAGATGTTTGGGAAAGCACGGGTGTAGATGTTGGCCAGATTACTTTCTCGCGAGTATAAGGATTCAGATAAAACCAGTCAATCCCTCTAAAATAGTTAATGCCAATATCAGTGCCTATTACTACAATAGGCACTAAATAATTTCCTTTTGGTATTTGATCCCGATAAATATCATCTCCCAATGGGCAATATATGTTAGGCAAATCCGAATAAATAACTTGTACTACTTGATCCTTTGAATCAATCGAAAAAAGTGATGATGTAATTAATGTTCCTGGTACAGTGTTCTTCGCAGCATAGAAAAGAATGGATTGGTTATCAGTGGTCCAAACCAAACAACCTGCCTCATGGTATTTATCTTCCAATGGAAAATTTAATTCTTTTCCCATAGCAAGGTCCCTAATTTTAACAATTACAGGAGAATCAAGTGTTTGAAAATAAGCTAGAAATTTTCCATCAGAAGAAAATTCAAATGTATACAGCCCTAAATTCTGAAAAGATGTAAATTTAATAGGCAAAACTTCAGTAAATTCACCAGTTTGAACGTCAAGTCGATATAGAACCTGAGTCCCATAAGTACTATGTCTATTTGGACGACTACAGTAACTTGGGTCAGGCGAAAAATAAACGAAACGGCTATCACTTGACCAAAAGTCGGTTGTCCAAAAAAGTGCGCATTCTCCAATATCTTGAGTCAGTTGGGTAGAAGAAAATATCCATTCGGAATTTCCATCGGCCTTGATAAATCGTAACCCACCAACAAATTTTCCAGCTATCTTCCGCTGAGTATTGTAGACGGCAACCCATTGTAAATTTGGAGAGAACGAAACAATTGCATCAACATGAAATCCTAAGCTATTGGCAATCGCGCACTTCTTTTCACTTTTCCAACAGGAACCATCAATTGTTGGTGACGGGTTGGCTGTACTTGTCGTTGTTGGAAATTGAGTGACAACTGGGGGCTTTGTTTCTCCACTCGGAATTGTGAAATACAAATTGGCACAACTGACCAATCCCATTATCAGTAGACCACCCAAAAGAATTCTTTTTATATTTAATTTCATAATTTCTTTAACATAAGACTCCGTCATTTTTTAGTCCCGGGTAGGGTGGGATCAAAAGCGATCCCACCCTACGAGTTACTTACTACACCATTCCTCATATGTTTCGCAAAATGAATAATTACTCATAGGGCCATGCATTCGCTTGGACAGCAATACAATCCTCTCCGTCTAATGCAGAAAACAATTTTCCAAACTCATCAACTGACATAAAATTACTAATTGGAAGATATACTTCCCTAAATTTAGACTTACTTATTTTATTCCAATATGTTGATGACAAATCTGAAATCACATTCTCAATATTTTTTTTATTGTCGACATTCCAAGAAATTAGGGTTAAATTATTAATTTCACTAAAACATCCTACATGATTTCCATTCTCGGTTTTTTTGGGAAGATAATAACTAATCACGAAATTATCCTTTGAATAATCTAATAAAACATCAAAAGGAACCCATGAATCAGTATTATCCCTACCTGCATTAGGAAATACCCCAATATAAACATTTGATGGGTAACCATATTTATCCACAATCGATTGTATTAAATAATATGAAAAATATTCAGTAAATGTTTGTTCAATTGCATCAACATAGAAGTAAAAATAATTGGTGGAATTGTTTATAGTATTACTAAATTGCAAATCATAAAAATTGTGACTCGAGTTCATACCAATATAAATAGTTTCATCTGAATCCTCTGGAATATACAATGAATTATATTCATCGATTTGGTTTATCTGCTCAAGATTTTTCATAAAGCTTTTTATATTTTGGAATTCATCCTCATCAGGATTAAACCCTAAAAAACAAGGCAAGTCACAACTTCCATTATCATTTAATCGATCTTGTAGTAGAAATTCAATTTCTCCTAAGTCGGTAATCGGCGTTATCTGATTTGACACTGTAATATCGCTAGTTGGTGTTTTTTTATTTTCATTTTTTATTTCTAAGGGTTTTCTAATTGTTGGGGTAATTTCAATAGGGATAACGGTTTCACTGTGCGCAGGAAATTTTGTTTGCTCAATATGCTCAGTTCCTTGTGGTGCAAAAACCCCTTCTCTAAATAAAAATGTACAAGATGAAAGTACTAAACAACAAATAATTTGAACTAGTTTTATTTTCATAAAGCCCCTCATTCAGTCTTAGGTAGGGTGGGATCGCTTTTGATCCCACCATTTATGACAATTATTGTTTTCAATTTATATAAATAATATGGAAGGTCCACAAATGTTTCAGGCAAGCGCTCCAACCCCACGTGTTCCTTCATCATTCGCCAATTATCAAATCACCTGGCAATTCTTCGGTCGACCCCCAATCTGGCTGATAATATCCTTCCCGTACATACCGGTGAAACGTGGACCAGGGCCAATCCTTAACAGATTTTACCAACCCATGTTTCACCGGATTGTAGTGAATGTAATCCACATGCCGGTTGAAATCCAACTCATCCCGGATGGTATGTTCCCAGAAACGTCTTTGCCATATCGCAGCTTCTCCCTGTTTGATATGAGAAGGGTTCCGTTTTTCTCCCGGCCCAATGTCCAGCAAATATGCTTTTGTAAACAACCGTTTAATTTCTTTCCATCTAACCGAGAAATCGCTATCATTTTCAGGGAGTTGCCAAATACAATGCAAATGATCCGGCAACAAACAAATGGCCTGAGTAGTAAAGGGGAATCGCTCCTTCGTATCCTTCCAAACAGTCCGAAGGATATTTCGTTCTATTTCCCCAGTCAATATTCGTTTACGATGATAGGTGATGACTGTGAAGAAGAATGTTCCACCCTCTAATTTTGCTCTGCGATATTCTGGCATACTTTAATTATATTCAAATTTTATGTAGGGTGGGATCGCTTTTGATCCCACCATTTTTGACAATCATAATTTCTATTTAAAAATATTATAGAAAGTCTGCAAAAATTACAGGCAAGTAATTACATCCCACCTACACAAAATGTACCTTATCATATATAAGGTGGGATCAAAAGCGATCCCACCCTACGGGTAACTGACTGGACGCTTCGCCCCTACGTCAAATGGGTTGGTCGCTAAAGATGAAATTTTTCCTTTACATGGGCCTTAGCCCCTGACCTCGTCATACCGAAAGCAGGAAACCAAATGATCATTCGCCAGGCCAACGGCCTGCATGTAGGCATACAGGATGGTTGACCCCACAAACGACATGCCCCTTTTTTTGAGGTCCCTGGATAGCGCATCGCTCTCGGCCGTTTGAGTTGGAACATCCATCATCGTCTTGCGCTGACCATCCAGCGCCTGCCCCCCAACAGACTGCCAGACGTAGGCATCAAAACTGCCAAATTCTTGCTGAATCGCCAGGAACACCAGCGCGTTTTTTCTTGCAGAATAAACTTTGAGACGATTACGAATAATGCCCGGATTTTTCAACTGCTCTTCGAGTTCAGCATCCGTCATGACTGCAACTTTTTGCGGATCAAACCCTTTAAACGCCTGTGAATACGACTCGCGTTTGCGCAGCACCGTATCCCAGCTCAAGCCGGCCTGCGCACCTTCCAGGATTAGCATCTCAAAAAGCTTGCGATCCTCATGCACCGGCAGGCCCCATTCCTGATCGTGATAGGTCATTTCCAATGGGTTGGAATCCGCCCAAGGGCATCGTTCCATAGCATTTATTCCTTTTTCGTTGGGTATATGACCCGATAGAATCTACGAAGTCCAACTAAAATAACAAGCAAAGCTGACCTAAAGAACGCTTAAATATCCTCATTTCCTACCATACCAGCGATGAACCGAAGCCTTGTATTGATCATAGTCATCACCAAATTTTGCGGACAGATAGTGCTCCTCAGGAAGGATGAGAACAAAATGACAAATTAATATCGAAAGTAAAAGCATAATAAGTGCCCAGATCAAATTGAATACCAGCACCAGACCCAGCAATACGAGGATACCCCCCAAATAGAGTGGATTTCTGGATACCGCGAACACCCCGGTTTTAACGATCTTGCTGGTAGCCTGTCCGGGATCCGTGGGTTGATGAAATGCCGCAAACTCACGCCGAGCCAGAGCGGTTAACCGAAGGCCCAGGACAATCAAAACAATTCCGAGGGGAAGGAAACCCGGTATGTTAATTCCTTGCAGCGTGGAGAAAGGCATTAAGAAGTGAAGGACGATACCAAAGAGGAAGGGGATTCCAAAAACGACTTCCCAAATCGCCCAGTTGCTTTTATGTGCAGAATCAACACTCATAATAATCTTTTCCATCCTGTTGCGAATGATCTGATCTCATGTATTAGTTTGGTCGGCTGCATTGCCGATACCCTATTTTATCGTTAATGAAATCTAATCAAGTACAGAAAAGCAAGAGCAAACGTAATAAGGCAGGAATGCAAAAAATGTTAGGTCGACGTCCTGTTGAGGCTTGATAGCTGATCATTTTAGCAATAAGAGTCCATTCTTCATGATAAGACAGGTAATAAAGCGTAACCACTCTGTTGAACTGAGTTGACATGTCCCTTTTTGTTGTGATTTAGTACCCGACCTTATTTTCCACCAACCAATGATTAGCGGGACGATGAAGGTTAATGTGTAATACACATAGACATCTGGCTTGTAATACCCGTCTGATGGATTAAACGCTTTTACGATGAAAATATAATCAAAAACAATAGCAATGCTTGTCCAAACAAATGCTAATAAACCATATGACTTAAAGTTGTCATATTTCACTTTTTTCAACAAGACCCAAAGAGTGATTGATAATCCAACCGGCATAATCACCCAACCAATCAGCGCTGGGGAAAGAATAAAGATCAGGATAATTCCAAGGATATAACCGATAAACCAAAGAATCAATCCCCAACCCAGTGCGTCTTTAACAAATTGTCTGCTCATTTTTTTTACTCCTTTTCGTTGGTTCGTATTTCTGTCATTCTATCTATTATTCATGTCAAATCCTGACATAATTGAGAATTCACCAACGGTGCTCGTAACGTGCGGATGTGTCAAACGACAAATTGCCCTATCAAGGGTTTAATCCATTCACCTAAATAAACTCTGCCTCAAGAGGCAAGTAAACAATTCCACCCTTTGCAAAGCAACAAAAAACCGCCCCTTACAGGACGGTTTCAATTTCAAAATAAAACGCAGAACTTATCTTTTCAATAACCAGAAATAGAATCCCAGGCCAATCCCGATCAGGACCAGCAAAATACCTACCACGCCCAGAACAATATTGCCCGTATTACTAGGAGTTTCTTCGCCGCCCGGTACTTCCACAGGCGCTTCACTGCTTTTCTGAGCGCCGAAATTGATCAAAGACGTCTGCCCGCCTTTTAGCACCAGGGCATAATTCATATTGGATGTAGGATTGTACCCCTGGGGCGGGGCCACCGAGACGTTGTACTCGCCTTCCGGCAGTTCTTCAAAACAAATGGAGGGCGCATCCCAGACCGTGTTTTTGTTTTCGGAAATTTTATTGGCCTTATCGGTGACGCTGATCGCGCCGTCCGCGATGGGATACTCCTGGTTACCCGGGGTGCCATCGCCGTTGATGTCGTCAAACAAGAACACGCAAATGGTGCCAGCGCCAACAGCCACCGTGGGGGTGGGTCCGCTGACTTCCGCGGTTTGGGTAATGGCTGGCATGGCAGTGGCCGTGGCTGCAAACCCTACAATTAATTCCTGGTTGGGCTGCAAAGAACAGGCTTCATCCAGCCCATTCAAGCGGCGCAGCTCATTGATATCTACCTGTAATTTTAAAGAAATACCCAGGCAGTTCTCTCCTTCCTGAACCAAGTAGCGAATTTCTCCGGAAGGATTGGGGGTAGGCGTTACAAAGACGGTTTGCGGCTGGGTTCCTTCCGCTAAAACCTGACCTGCCATGAAGACTAACAGCAGGAGAATGAACCCCGTCCCGATACTAATTTTTCTTTTCATAGCCATAGCGGCTCCACCTTTCTGATCCAGTGTGCCTGACAAGCAGGGCGCATCTGCACTAATTTATTCTTATTCAACCACTTGATAAGGATTTTGTAAAGCAATCCGGCGGTTGTAGGCTTCCTGCAGGGCTGCCGCAGCCGCCTGCCGGTTGGCATTATTCAAACTGCCCAACATTTGTGCCATTTCATTCAACTGCTCATCGCCCTGCATCACTTCCACTGTGGTGAGGGTGCGGCCGTCCTGAAGTTGTTTTTGCACGCGGTAATGTACGTCACTATAAGCCGCCAACTGCGCCAGGTGAGTGACACAAAACACCTGGTGGATTCTGCCTAACTGCCAGAGTTTCTCGCCGACCACCATGCCCAGACGGCCGCCAATGCCCTGATCAATTTCATCAAAAATCAAGGTTGGCACCTGATCCTGACTGGTGAGCACATTTTTCAAAGCCAGCATAATGCGGGCCATTTCACCACCGGAGGCGCTTTTCGCCAGCGGGCTGAATCCTTCGCCGGGGTTTGGCGCAATCAGGAACTCCACCAGGTCAAACCCGCTGTCATCCGCAGCCACCACCTGACCGTCATCCAAAAGTATGCCTTCCGCTTGTAGATGATAATCCACGGCGGTGCTGAAGCGGGCCGCCGGCATACTTAAATCTTTCAGTTCTTTTTCCACTGCCTGGCTGAGTAAAACCGCAGCCGCGGCTCGTTTTTGATGCAGGACTGTGCCGCTCTGAGCCAAATGAGTTTCCAACTGAACCAATTGCTGTTCCAATTCACCAATATGTTCACTGGCATGGGTGATCTTATCCAGATCCTCAGCCGCTTTTTCCTGGAAGGCCAGGACGTCCGCCAGAGTCTTTCCGTATTTCCGTTTCAAATCGGAAAGCAAGGCCAGACGATGCTCCACCACTTCCAGGCGCTTGGGATTGAATTCAATCTGGTCCTGATATCCGCGCAGCTCATGTGCGATTTCACTCAACAACTCGGCGGCGGCATCCACATGCTGCACCAGATCGATACTGGAGCTGTCAAAACGCTGCAGGGTGATCAAAGCGGACTGCAATTCGCCGATCATGTCCAGCATGGCCGGCGTGTCCGGTTGATTTTCATCCAGCAACATCAAGCCCTGCTGAACGGCGGCGCTGATATGCTCGGCATTGGCCAGTCTGTCGCGCTCCTGAATTAATTCTTCTTCTTCCCCAATGCGTAAACGCGCGTTGGTAATCTCATCAATCTGAAAGGTGAGGAACTCCACCCGGCGCATGGATTCCGATTCCGTCGCCCGCAGGTCGGCCAGTTGTTTGCGGACTTTGCGCATGCTCTGATAGATCACCTGGTAGGAAGCCAGGTCGCTTTCTGTGGTCGCGTAGCGGTCCAGCAGGGAAAGGTGCTGCCTAACATTAAACAAGGAAAGGTGTTCGGATTGTCCATGAATATCAATCAATAAGGCGCCAATTTCTTTCAAGAGCGCCAGATTCACCGAACGGCCGTTGACGCGGGCAATGCTGCGTCCTTCCTTTCTTAATTCACGGCTGAGTTGAATCTCATCCGAATCTTCCAGCAGTTCTTCGCGCTCCAAAATAGCAAACAACGGCTGGCGAATGGGATCAGCGATTTTAAAAACCGCCTCCACCAGCGCGCGCTCCGAGCCGGTACGAATCAGGGTCAAATCGGCTCTGCCGCCAACCAGGGCTTCAATCGCATCAATGATGATGGATTTACCGGCACCCGTTTCTCCGGTAAAGGTAATCAACCCTTCGCGAAAATGAAGGGAGAGTTCCTGTATAATGGCAAAATTTTCAATGCGTAGTTCAATCAACATAGACGTTTATTTTAATCGAATTCCCTTCATCCGATAATAAATCGAAGGCACAACCGTAAACAGGTAAATTCCTGCGTACAGCAGCGGGGTTAAGGCATACATTAAATAGTCCAATCCAGACCCCTGGGTACCGTTGGCTCGCATGGCCAGGATCACGGTAATCAATGGGGTAAGGATATAAGGCAGCACGGCCAATCCCCCGGCAATGGCGGTGGCACGAAACAGCCATTCCGAACGCCGGCGGCGCACTAAGAAGCGAACAGATTCCGCAATACCAATCCCAATGGTCGGACCAATGAGAAATGGGATGATCAAACAAAGCTGCCCGAGTGCCATCATCACCGCACAACCTATTGCGGAAAGCAGTCCGGCGGTGATAATGGCAATGGGATAATCCTGCCATTTGACCGTCACAAATACCTTTTGCTGGATCTTGACACACTGTTTACAGCGGTATCCGGTGGGGGTTTTCACCGCGCATTGTACGCAGATGGGCTGTTCGCAGCGATTACAGCGCAACACAGTCTCCCGGTTGGGATGGTTGTAGCAAGTCAAGGGAGCCGGATCGCTCATAAATTCTTTCCCTTCGATGGATTTTGTTCCATGTATTTATTCAAATTTCGGTAAAAATAACCTGGATCCTGATAGCGAATAAATGTAGCCGCATATTCCTGAACGGAAACTTTGATAATATCTCCATCTGCGAGGTCAACCGGCGGTTTGCCGTCAATGCTCATCACCGCTTCATGTTCTGTGGAAACTTGGAAGGATACACAGGAACCCAGCGGCAGAATAATCGCCCGATCCATGGAGAGGTGCGGGGCGATGGGGATAATCAAAATATTGCGCATTTCCGGCGGCATCACCGGTCCGCCAGCAGCCAGGGCATACGCCGTGGAACCCGTCGGGGTGGAGGCGATTAACCCATCGGCCACATAACTGGACAGTAAATAACCGTCCACAAAGGCGTTCAAGCGGATGGGGCGCACAAATCGTCCGCGGCAAACGACAACTTCATTTAAAGCATCATATTTGCCCAGCGAGCGGTCGTCACGGTAATGTTCCACTTCCAGCATCATGCGGTCTTCCAGGCGATAATCCCCTGCCAGATAAGCAGCAAGTTTTTCACGCCATTCCGGTATATCCACTTCCATCAAAAAGCCAAAACTTCCGGCATTGATCCCCAGGATGGGAACATGATAGGGCGCACAAATATGACCGGCACGCAGCATGGTACCATCCCCGCCGATGGCAATTAATAAATCAACGGCCCCATTGGAAACCCCATTGACCAGCTCGGCGTCATATACGGAACTGACGATATGAACATCAACACCCTGCTCTTCAAGAAATTGGGCAATTTCTTTCGCCAGGCTGGCTGCTTCCTCACGCATTGCGTGAGCGGATATCATGATGCGTTGCTGCATTCGTTTCATTGTTCTCTATTATAGCTTGTTCCCAACATCTTCACAGCAATTAATAAAAAAAAGCAGAACCCAAGTGACAGGATTCTGCTTGTAAAAGAGCACTGCTGCATTATTTTTGGTTCAATTCAAGTTCAGTCAATTTTTTATGCAGGTTGGCCATCTCTTTCGTCAATTGTTCTTCCCGCAAGCTGACGGTCATATCGCCACGGGTGCGCTCCAAAATACCGCGTACCAGATCGGTCATACGGCGCAGCCCAAAAGTAATCGCATCCGGATAATCCATAGTCACCAGCACAGCGTAAATCTCATCCATACAGCTCAACAGGCGTTCGACTTCTGGGGAGTAACCCTGACGCAGCAAATCCAGACAGCGCCGGCGCAATTCCCCCGGAACTTCTGCCAGACCTTTCAAGTAAGTGGCGTAATCCACGCCCAGATCATCCGGATCCGGCAAAGGCAGATTTTGAACCAGGGCAATGGTAACCGTGGCTTCAACAAATTCCTTGATCGCATCCTGGGTATAGCCGGCATAAAACAGACCGGGGTATTCCTGCAAATCTTGGTTAAAGGCCGTGGTTAATTCTTTGCCGTTGGCCAAATGCTCATTCGCCAATTCTACTTCATCACGATGAATGGCTCGAATAGCCTGTGCGGATTCACGGGTTAACTGCCGGGCACAGGTCAGCGCTTTATCTCTGGCCTGGGTAGTGGCTTCAAAATTAAGATGTATTTTTTCCGCTATTGCGGGTAATTTATCCATTTACTTGTTCCTGCGAACGATTCCCTTTCAGGAGGCTTCATCCGGGTTGTCGGGATTTTTTGGGGGATGGACCGAGCGAAATAAATCACTGGCCAATGAAGTACCACTAGGAATATTGATCTCTCCAAAGGAAGCTTCATAGCGCATCAAGTTATCCCGTAAGGCAGCATAAAAAAGTTTCGCTCCCATTGGTGTCATCACCACACGCGAGAGAACTTTGATGGCTTCTTGCGCGGGCAGCATTTGAGCAAAATCCAATACAATTTCTGCCGGGGTATGGCTTACACGAACCATATTGGAAAAAATAGTATCCAGACTTTCTGGCAGCAGCAATTCAGGCGGTGTTTTCTTTTTTTCTTCCATAGATGGTTATCTGACAGCGAGTTAGAATGGAATCTCGTCTTCGTCAATGGGCAAATCAGGATACGAAGATGACTCTCCACCCTCGGAAGGACCATCTCCCCGGCTGCTGAGGAAGCGCACGGTTTGGGCGGTAATTTCATAGGAGGCGCTGGTGCTGCCATCCTGCCTGGACCAGGTGCGTGGATTTCCACTGTCATCCGCATTAATACGGCCTTCCACCAATACCTTGCTGCCTTTTTTGAGGAAATTGTTGCATGTTTCAGCCTGTTTATCCCAGGCGGAAACGCGGAACCAGATGGTCTTTTTTCGATCCCCAAAACCGTCCGTTACTGCTACGGAAAAACTCGTCACTGCCTGCCCACTGGGGATGAAACGCATTTCGGGATCTCGTCCCAGGTTACCGACGATAATTATTTTATGATACATGTGAATCCTCCAAAAAAAAGCAAAATTAACCGGGTTGTTATTCAATTATGAAACAATTGTACCCGATTCCTTTCAGAATCATATTCGGATTGAACAGGGAATTTTGGGGGAGACCCGAAAGTTTTTATTCAAGGCGATAGACTTTCAACTTGGAAAATCCAACCGTCAGCGGAGGTTTATCCCCTGTACGGGCAAAAACGCCCAGTTGGCCGGCTTTAAATACCGGGTCACTGACAGAAAATTGATAGACTTCATTAATGAAGAAACGCAGTTCTTGCCCTTTCATCCAGACCCCTAATTGCAGGAATAAGGGCGCGCCAGGAGGCACCTGACCGCTCAAGGTCCAATCCTGTAAGACGGCTAATTCGCCGCCCCGATAGCGTTCTACCCGAACTTCTCCCGTGCAGGCAATAACAAATCGATAAAAACTGGCATCCGATTCCGCCCTTAAGAGTAATCCATAGGTATCCCTGCCGCGGCATAAACTGGGATTGGCAGTCATTTCCAGATAACTATCCCCAGGAATGGGCTGATAAAAGAAGCTTTGCAGGCCTCGTCTTTCGGCTGCCACGGCCAGGGTAAGATCTCCTTTACCAAACACCACATTGCCAAGTTCGGTTTTTGAGGTTTGCCAATGAGTTTTCTGGGTAAAATCATCACTGAAGAGCATCTCGCCGATCCCTGGACGCTGTTCCGGTGTGGGTATATTGATTTTCGTGGGTAGCGGGGTTGGCGTTTCTGTTGCCGGAAACCAGACAATGGTCGCCGTGGGAGCAGGTGGCGTGGACGTTAACGTGGGTGTGGACGGCGCTTCGGGTGTGGGTGAACTGCAAGCGGTCAATCCCAACAAGATCACTAAAGCCAATGTTCCTTTGAATCGATTAAATTGGTGCTGTATTGCGGTGTGTTCTGTCTGCATGGGTTTTTTGTCCCGGATATGTGAATTTCATGCCGCCCCACAGCATGATTCCATTATACCCGATGGATTTTCATGGATGAAATAAAAACGGCTGTTGTTTAACCTACCGGTTGGGTTTGTTCTATACCGCCATCCCGCCGATCATCCGGCACGGATTCCGGACGAAAGAAAAATAAAAAGAAGCCCAAAATACGAATCCCCGCTGCAACATACAATGCACCAGCCAGTCCAAGCCAATCCGCAACAATGGAACCCAAAATGGGTCCGCCGATTGTGCCAATATATTGAACGCTTTGTGCCAGAGACACATATTGAATGCTCTCTTCTGGAGGAACCAGGCGCATTAATTCATCAAAAAAGACCAGGTCCAATCCCGCCTGAAAAAAATAGGCTAAGCCGGCAAAGATAATGATCAAAAATAATTGATGGGTACTTGCGATCAGGGCGGGGTAAAGACCCAGGATTAAGGTGGTCCACAATAATATTGTATGATTTGGCATGCTCCCTCTGGCTTTCCGCATCCAGTAGGTATACCCAAATACCATAATGATCAATTGAACGGTATTAATAGCGCCAATCCAGGCATCTGATGCTTGTGCCTCCCTGACATAATAAATTGGGATTAAGGGAATTGCCGTAGATAAACCCAGAATGAACACAAAACGAATCCATACAAAGGAAGAAAAAGTAGGGTTTTCTTTAAGAATTCTTTGATAACCACGCAAAGTATCCATGATTGGAACTTTCCGCGCTTGCGGCTTGGAAGTTTCGGGCAGCTTTATCCGGCTGGCAAAATAGAATACAGCGCTTCCACCAATTATAGATAAGATGAGAAACAAATATTGGTAGTTAAGCGGGAAAGGAAACTGTTCCAGAAACCATCCTGAAAGGGCCATACAAACAGCCGAGGTCAGAACAATAATGGTCAATCGGCGTGCCATTAATTCATACCGTCCACGTGGCCCGGCCACGGCATTCATAACAATAGAAAACGTGATCATGAAGATAACGGTAGGGAAAGTGGCAATCCCTAAAACAGCCAGGATAACAAGAACGCTATTTTTTGGGGTATGGAAAATAAAAGGGATAACCGCCACCAGGAAATACGCCACGCCGAATGCCAGGCGAGGAAAGCGGTACCAATCCAATATTTTTGGGTTATTCATCAGGAACTGACCGGCTGGAATGGTCAAAAACAATCCTGCCACTGCCGGCATGGAGGTAATCATACTGACTTGAAACGTGGTTGCCCCTAAACGCGTTAAAAATACCGGAAGAAACGGGTCTATGGTATTCAGAATTCCAATAAAAGCCGCTTCCAGCAGAACAAAGGCAACATTCGATTGTAAATTAGGGTTATGAAATAGTTTAGACAATAAATTTCCTGCTTGTATGACGAAAACCAATAGATAACAAAACTCGGAAGATAAAACGAATAAAAGATTCTATCATATCCCATTCATTATATTCCAGATGATGGTTTTTGATATCAGGGGAGCTGCGTTGAAAAAACTGAGATTTTTAATGAAATGCAATTGAGCATAACAGATTTTCTAAATTCTGTTTATCCGAAATAAAAATTGTTCACCCAATTGCTTTGTGGTATAAAATGAAAGGGGATTTGTTTGCTGGACAAACCCCCTGGGCTGATCTCTCAAGGATCTTCCTGCTGCACAAATAGGCTGAACCCCGTATTATGCGCTCAGGTTGAACAAATTTCCAGGCTGCATCAATCCAGCTCCCTGGATTTGGGAGAAAAGGCTCTCCTCATCCTCTGCAGACAGATTGTTCAGGTCAAACTGATTCAAGATTGTCTGCAGAGATTGAAGGGAAGACAAATTCATTGATTCTGATTTGCTTCCGGACATACTGGGAGGCGGTCCAGAAGGTCGATCAGTTGGTTTGAATTTCTCCAAATCAAAACCAGCAGTTTCAACCGTCTCTTTTAATGCTTTACTGGGTTGAATGCCTGCCTCACGAATTTGCTCAAAAATAGATTTTGCATCTTCTTCGGTGAGATTTTCGGCATCATATTCAGCTAAAATCTCTTCCAATTGTGTCTTTTGTGTATCGGTAAGCGTTTCATTTTTTCGCGAACCTCCCATTGGTGGTTGCATACCACCAATCGGGGGGCGGCCACCCGATTGCCCTACACCTGAAATACCTTGCATAGAATACCTCCATTGTTGAATAGTGAATTTTTGTAAACGATTTCTTTATTGTAAAAAGAGGTTATGAAGAAGTTGTTCAGGACTCGTAACAAAGAGGTATAAATATCATAAAATTAAAATAAATATTATAGTTGTCATGATCAAGAAACCTTATAGGAGCGCCCTTCCTAAGGGGAAGGGCACATTTTAGCCATCAATGAAAAATAAAAACAGATTTGAACTCGCTGGATGGATATTATTCGTGATTTGTGCCGTCCTATTTATTATTTCCAGTTGGCAAAGTCAGGATATGCTGCTGTTAATTGGCAGTATCTTGTTTTTTCTAGCCTGTATTTTGTTTATCATTCCATTGATAACCCATAAGACTGAATAAAGGCTTCACAGGGTGCCGAAATGAATTCAATTCAAAAAATCACATGCGTCTTCTGCCTTGTTTTCTTCCTTGCAAGCTGTGTAACAACCGGCACTATTGCACCCACGCCAACCACTCCCCTTGTACCAACCCTGACGCGAACCCTCACGACAACCGCCAGCCTGGCGCCATTAAGGTCACCAGACGCCATTCCACAGGTGATACCGGATCTGGAGGGTACCCTGTACCAACTGGATGCCGTATTTAATATTAATGAGAAAACCCTGGATGTCCTTGAAATCATTCAGTATCTTAATTCAACTGGGGAAATCCTGGAAGAAATTATGTTGGTCGTGCCGCCGAATCGTGAGGAAGGTCAGTTTGTTCTAAAATCCCTGACCCTGACTGAAGGAAATACCGCTCCAGAAATCATCCTTTTGGGAGAGCACCTTACAGTTTTACTGCCTGAACCCTTGCAGCCCGGAGAAGGGCTGATCTTGAATCTGAATTACCAGCTTTATCTTCCTCCATCCGCCGGGGTATTTGGATATACCGACCGGCAGATCAATGTCTGTGATTGGTACGCCTTTATGCCGCCCTATCAGCAGCCCACTGGCTGGAGAATCAATCCTTATCACCCTGTTGGAGAATATTTGATCTACGACATGGCCGATTTCGAGGTCAACATCACCCTGGAATCGCCGGACCCAGACCTGGTGATTGCCGCGAGCGCTGCCGGTGAAACGGACGGACAGCATTGGAACTATCAGCTAGCGGATGCACGCACGTTTGTCTGGTCGGCCAGCACCGAGTACCAGATCTTGACCCAGGCGGATCATCCGGAAATCAGCTTGTATGCTTTGCCGGAAGACGTGGATGCCGGCTGGGCAGCGCTCTCCGCTACCATATCCGCCATGAACCTCTACTCCGCTACTTTTGGCAAATACCCTCATGAAACACTCAGTTATGTGGAAGGGGATTTTCCGGACGGGATGGAATATGACGGTTTATTCTTCGTCGGGCAGGAGTATTTCCAAAGCTATACCGGGGACGAAAAGAATTACCTCACCGCCATCTCCGTGCATGAAGCGGCCCATCAATGGTGGTTTGCGGCCGTGGGCAACGATGCGGCTATGGAACCCTGGCTGGATGAATCCCTGGCGACATATACCGAACTCCTCTTTTATGAAACATATTACCCGGGCAACGAATCCTGGTGGTGGGACTTCCGGGTGGAGTCCTTTCATCCCACCGGCTGGGTCAACAGTACGGTTTATGAATACAGCAGCTACCGCCCTTATATCAATGCCGTCTATCTACGCGGGGCGCAATTCATTCATGCGCTGCGTCAGCAAATGGGAGAAGAAGCTTTTTGGGCTTTCCTGAAAGCTTATTATCAGGTCGGGCAGGGATTGATCATGAGTGGAGAGGACTTTTTCAACCTGCTGGCCCAATACTCCACTGTCGATCTAGCTCCAATCCAGGCATCCTATTTTCGATAAGATTATGCTGAGAATTTAAACCTTGTTATATATATGTCACAAATTGACATATTAATCGCATATAACCAATAATAACAACCCAAATTCAGATCATAAAAGGCGGCTTTCCATGACGACCAGTCCAAAATCACCAATAATAGAAGCCTATTGGCAATCCTACCTGCAAAGTTTACCGGCTGAAAAAGCAGCTGCCTATCCCGAAATTCCGGAAGCCTGGGGCTTCGGCGATGGCAGCGAATTGGCCGATGAATTGGGTGCCCTGGTAGTGGCGGGTACCAAAACGGCTACCTGCTCCCTGGTGTGGGAATATGAAGTGATGGGTGACCGTGTCCCACAGGTTGGGGATCTGAGCATCATCCTGGATGGAAAAGAAAATCCGATGTGTATTATTGAAACCACAGAGATCACCATCCGGCCTTACAATGAAGTCGATGCCGCATTTGCTTACCACGAAGGCGAGGATGACCGTACCCTGGCAAGCTGGCGAAAAGCTCACTGGCACTTTTTCAGCCGCACATGCAAAGTGATCGGCAAAGAATTAGATGAATCCATGCCGCTGGTCTGTGAGCGATTTAAGCTTGTTTGGCGTAATTGATTGATTTTTGGAGGTAAAAATGCTTAAGATAGACTACAAAAAAGAAATGAAGGAACTTTACCAGCCATCCGCGAAAAAAGTTTCTATTGTTAGCGTACCGCCGATGAAATTCTTGAAGATCGATGGCAGAGGCGACCCGAATACCTCCCCAGACTTCGCCAGCGCCACGGAAGCCTTGTTTTCAGTCGCTTACACCCTGAAATTCATGGTCCGCCAAGGCCCGCTGGCGCTGGATTACGGCGTGATGCCCCAGGAAGGTTTATGGTGGGCGGAGGACATGTCCAAGTTTTCGGTGGATGATAAATCCGCTTGGCTGTGGACCCTGATGATCATGCAGCCGGATTGCATCAACAAACAATTGGTTACCCAGGCCATTGATGTCAACATCAAGAAAAAAGAAAATCCTGCGCTTGCCAAATTGCGCTATGAAACCTATAAAGAAGGCAAAGCAGCCCAGATCATGCACGTTGGCCCCTTCACCACGGAAGGCCCCACGGTTGCCAAAGTGCATGAGTTCATCGAAGCCGTCGGCAGCAAACCCACCGGTCTGCACCATGAGATCTACCTGAGCGATATCCGCAAGGCTGCTCCCGAAAATTGGAAAACCGTCATTCGGCAACCGATGAGCTGATCAGATTCTTGGGTAGATTATTACCCCCACATAATAAGAGGCTGTCCATATGTAGCGGCANNTGCCGCTACATATGGACAGCCTCTTTTGAAAAAATTCAATTTAAACCACAGACTTCCAGAGAACTTCCGATTGCGGCAAGGCAAGGTGAATGAAATTAGCAATTTGATCCAGCGCATCCGCAAGTTGTTGTGCAAAAATTCCACTGGGGCCGTAAATGCAGTACAGCGCCTGGGTAGTCGCCAGGGTGATGGGAGAGGATTGCTCCGGTCCATACAGAATTGTGGAAAGGATTTTATCCGCGTCCCGAATACACAAATCATTTTCTTTCACACTCTTTAACTCACCGGAAAGCGTGGTATAAAATTCCCCTTCCTGCCCGCAATCCACGGTCAAGGGGAATTTAACCTGATTCATATCATGCCCGGCAATCAGCAAACCGGACAATAATTCAGCCATATACATGGCATCCACCAACACGGACCGGGTCGGGAGCGGTTTGCCCTTCAATGCCACAGATTCAATCTGAAAGCGCACATGGTAATTGGCATTATATCGCTGGTAATAGGCTTGATAGGCTTGAATTATGGGTGATTTCAGAATGGATTCCTTGTCTGGAAAATACTGATGCAGTTCTGCTGCCAGATCAAGCTTTTTTTCTTCCAATATCGGATTTTCGGATAGATTCCCCTGAGTTTCCACCAGCATAAAAGCCATGGATGTGTCGGGGAAATTTGATCTTATTTGTTCTGTAAACTCCACCTTATTTGGATACATGGGTAACCACCTCTACAATTTCTATTTCGGTCAGTTTATCGTATTTTTGATTAATAAAGGTAGAGAAAATAAGCCGAACTTGTCAAAGAAACACGCAAGAACAAACGCTTTCTTCAACTAATTGGCTTAACCAGGAGGGAACCTTCCACAATTAATTGATGAGGAATACTCAAACCAAATCATCTGACACACATTTTCCCTATTCTTTTATGCTATTCCCTCCCATTCCACCTATGCTACAATCTCAAAAAGGGTTAAGACAATGGAGCAGTTGAAACGAACCGACGTCTATACTGATTTTGATCTACTCAATGCCGTCATAATTGGTCTTCTCATGGGGGTCTATGATGTTGTTGGACGCGGAGGAACGCAAGCCGTGATCAACATGGCCGGCGAGTATGTAGGCCGGGAAATGCTGCAATTCGCCAAAGACCACAACGAAGCGGTGGACAGTTTGGCACATTTCCGGGATTTCCTCATTCGGCATAAATTAGCCGGGGACATCCAATTTTCGGACGAAGAAACCGGAATTCGAGTCAAAGTTGCCCAGTGCCGCACCTGCCCCAAACGGGTAGGGCTCTATGCCTTTGATGGATCTGCCTGCCCCTGGGGTGGTATTCTCATCGGCGCATTTACTGAAATCCTAAACCAGCGTTTTTCGTATGCAGCCCGCTTAATCCCTGGGACTGAATGTGAAATCCTTATCCAACGCCGCCAATAAGGTAAACTCGGCTTAAAAGTTAGAATCCCTAGCCAGACAGGTAAAGAAGGGTACAATTAGCCATCAGAAACCCAATCAACTGGCAGGTACCTTATGTCCCGAAAGAAATCGCACAGTCTTGCCCCCTTTGCTGGAGGCTTATTAGCAACCCTGGGTTATCTCATGATCATCCGTCCCTGGTACAAAAGCTGGGGCTCCAAAGGATTTGAATCAGAGATCACGCTTGCTGGGGATGAACTCCTCCCCTCACCAAAGGTCATTGTCAATCGATCCATTCAAATTTCTGCCCCACCAGAAAAAGTATGGCCTTGGTTAATTCAAATTGGCTTTCAAAGAGCCGGTTGGTACAGTTACGACACCCTGGAAAATGCAGTGGGTGTAGCAGATTTTGTGGATGGGCATTCTTCAACCCGTATCATCCCTGAGCTGCAGAATCTCCAGGTTGGAGATTCTATACCAGCTGCTCCGGATCCTTATTTGAATTTTAAAGTCATGCATCTGGTGCCTGCGGAATCCATGGTCTTGCAGGCTCTCATCAATCCCATTACTGGAAAGAACCTAAGTGAGGAAAACATCGGCAGCGGAATCTGGATGCGTCAAATCTGGAGTTTTTATCTGGCGGAGACACAAGACCGCAACACCCATCTCATTATCCGCTCACGGATTGATTATGGTCCAGAATTTATCATGCATCCACTATCCTGGTTCATCATCGAGCCTGCCCATTTCATCATGGAACAAAAGATGTTGAAAGGCATCAAATATCGCGCTGAGAAATTCTCTTAATCAAAAAAACCTCTGAAAATTTCAGAGGTTTTTTTTTGATTTACTTCAGGAATTTATCTGACTTTGATGCGAACCGGCAAGGTACAAAAACCATCCGCATGCCGGGCTAATGCCCAGTAGGTTTCGTAATAACCGGACGAGCCTGGCGCTTTCATATCCACAGTAATCGTAATGCTGCCATCGGGTGCAACGTCTGAAGGCAGATCCACGATCGCGCTGCTGGTATGGAACCCGGTACCGGACATATAGCGGTAATCCACATCGATTGCCTGCCAGGTTTTACTGCCGGTGTTTTTTATTGTCCACCGGCCATCAAAATCTTCATTCGGGGAGAATTCGCGATTATCTTCAACCAATTGCCAGGTTACTGAGCATCGGTAATCCTTGTTCTCAGAAGTGGCACTCGCCTTCGGAGTGTTTGATTTCACCGGTGTGTTTGATTTCACAGGCGTGGAGGTATTAACTGGAGTGTTGGATGCTATCGGTGTATAGGTTTGGGTGCTGGTTGGTGTTTCACTTGGCATCGGTGTATCGGTTGGAATGGCCAGCGCTGTCTGAGTGATAGCGGCAAAAACCGTTTCCGCAGCCTGGGTCATAAAAGGAGCCATGTCCACAGTAGGTGTATTGGTTATCACTATGATGTAGGGTGTTGGCGTAAATGCCGGTGAACCAGCAGCGGTACAAGAACTCAGCAGCAAGATAAAGATCATTGCACTGAAAAGAATTATCATCATGGAGTTTTGTTTTTTCATAGAATTTCCCTCTTATAGGATTTCCGATTATAGTGATTAAGGTGCTTCATACCCGTTAACGTATCATACTACCATAATGTTCCGTTGAATATGGTAATCCTCTACGGGATTAGTATTATTTTTAAGGGTGTTGAAAAACTGAAACATAATTAGACATCAATGACTCTAATTTTTACATGGAAGTATAACAAAGCAGCTCTGGCGTCCACCAGAGCTGCTCATTTTTGAAAAATGAAAAATCATTGATCTTAATCTATAACTTTTATTTTCAACGGCAAGGTACAGAAATTAACTGAGGATCGCGTAACACCCCAGTAGGTTTCATAGGACGCAGCCGATGATGGAGCTATCATATCCACTGTTATGGTAATACTCGATCCTGCTGCCACAGACGAGGGAAAATCATATGCAGCGGCGTTTTTATGCATCGCCGTACCAGAAATATATAGATAATCAATTTCATTTGCGTCCCAAGCAGAGGTGCCGGTATTTTTTAACGTCCAACTGGCGTCAAATTCAGAACCCTTCACAAATTCAGCGCCGTTTGCAACGGATTGCGAGGTAACTGAACAACTATACCCGGAAGCCGTTACCACAGTCGTAGGGGTAGAAGGAGTCAGAGTAATAGGTGTACTGGTGTAAGTAGTTGCAGAAGGTACCCAAACATAGATGGCCGCCGGTTTCACGGTAGCTGTTCCGGTCGGGGTAGTACTTGGCGTACTGGTTGCGGTTACCGTTGGGGTTGGGGTTTCAGTAGGCTGAGCTTTGGCAGTTTCTGTAATTTGCGCAAATACCGTTTCGGCTGCCTGCGTGAAATAAGGAGAGATATCTTCTGTAGCTGAAACAGTCAAAACAGTCACATAATCCGGAGAGTTTTCATTCTTGCCGCCGCAGGACACACTCAGACCTGCCAACACCACGCACACAATCAGGGTGGTAAAAAATTTCTTATTCATTTGATGTTTTTCCATCATAGTTTCCTTATCAAAAACACTTAAATCATTTGTAACTTTTGATTCGCGATCTGAATCGTATCATACTACAATCCGGGAATGTTGAATATCTTTCCAAGCGGTTAGTAAAACGGTACGAATTCTTGTATAATATAATGAAATTGTTATAAGGAGGAATTATATGAAAATTTCTAAACCAACAAATATTGTATTTTGGATCTCATTTGTTTTGGGAATCATCGGACTGTTGGCCAAATTGGTCGCCATCCCGGTACTATCCCCGTTTGCATTTTGGATTCTTCTCGTCGCTTTTGTCCTGCTGGTGCTGGGCAATACGATGAAAGGATTCTAATCAATAAAGAGCCCCAGAAATGGAGGCTCTTTTTTTGTGTTTGAGCATTTCATGGGTATTAATGGATCCCCTTTGGATAGTTTCAAAGGTTGAATATTCCATAAATGAACAAGATAGATATTCGTCCTCTATTATATAAATCTACAAAATTCATTTGATGTATAATCTTTTTATATCTAAATATAGGAGGAATAAAATGAAACTATCAAAGCCTACAATGATTGTTTTTTGGATTTCCCTTATTTTAGGGATTTTAGCACTGCTGGCGACCCTTGTGACCATCCCTGTCTTGTCGCAATATGCCTTCTGGGTACTCTTCGTTGGATTTGTCCTGCTGGTGCTGGGCAACACAATGAAAGGGATGTAACCTCAAAGAAGCCTCCAGAAATTGGAGGCTTCTTCTTTTATGGATGGTTGAATGAATTAATTGTTGTTATAATTCCCGCCCATGAACATGAAAAGCATACAGAAAATTTATCGCATTGGTTACGGACCTTCCAGCAGCCACACCATGGCGCCCCGGAAAGCTGCTGAACAGTTTAAGCAATTTATCGGTGATCAAAAAGTCCATTACAAAATCACCCTGCTGGGCAGCCTCGCCGCTACAGGAAAAGGCCATTTAACGGATATCAGCATCCAACAAGTTCTCTTTCCTGCAGATGTCGATTTTATTTGGGAACCTGATCGTATCCTGCCTCGGCATCCCAATGGTATGATTTTTACAGCCTTGGATGCTCAAGATAAGGTGATCGCCAGTTGGACCGGATACAGCACCGGCGGCGGCGCACTCCTTTGGGATGGCAGGGAAAATCCCAAATCCACTGACATTCTATATCCTCATACCCACATGAATGCCATTATGCAGCATTGTACTGACCTTGGCCTGAATTATTGGGAATATGTTGAATTGACCGAAGGCAAAGGGATTTGGGAATACCTTGCCCAGGTTTGGGTTGTGATGCAGCAATCCATCGAGCGCGGATTACATACTGAGGGGGTTCTTCCAGGCACGCTGCGTATCTCCCGCAACGCCTGGCGTATTTATACCCGTACCCAACAAAGTGGGCAGGGTAGTGGAAACAGCAGCTTACTGTTTGCCTACGCCCTGGCTGTTGCGGAAGAAAATGCCGCAGGGGGAGAAATTGTCACCGCTCCGACTTGCGGTTCCAGCGCTGTCATGCCGGCAGTGCTGCGATTCTTACAGGAAACCACGCATTGCAGCGAAACCAGCATCTTAAGGGCTTTGGCTACCGCAGGTCTGATTGGAAACTTGGTTAAAACCAACGCGTCCATCTCCGGTGCGGTGGTAGGATGCCAGGGTGAAATTGGAACAGCCTGTACCATGGCAGCCGCGGCCGCCACACAGTTATTGGGCGGTACCAATCGTCAAATTGAATACGCGGCCGAAATGGGATTGGAACATCACCTGGGGTTAACCTGTGATCCAGTGGATGGCTTGGTACAAATTCCCTGCATCGAGCGCAATGCCTTCGCGGCTCAACGAGCCATTAGCTGCGCAAATTACGCCTTAATGACCGACGGCAGCCATCATGTCTCCCTGGATGCTGTGATTGAGGTAATGAAAACCACCGGCCATGACCTGCCCTCGCTTTATCGGGAGACTTCCCAGGGTGGGCTTGCAAAAGCGTTTCACCATTCCAATTTCGACGAAGAAGACGAAGAATAATCACATGGATTTGCAAAATTGGATCGGCGAATTCACAAGTTCGCCCATATAATTACACCTATGGCAAATTACTTAAGATAAAGAGCAGGTGGTATTGTGCAATTAGTGAATAAAACTCTGGTCATGAAATTTGGCGGTACTTCCGTTGGCTCGGTTGCTGCCTTCCAGCAAGTTATTGGTATTGTGAGAACTGCCAAAACAGATTGGCAGCGTGTGATTGTGGTTATTTCCGCTATGTCCGGCATTACAGACATGCTCATTGATAGTGCGCTCAAGGCCAGCCAGGGGGATGACCAGACCTTTGTTCAGACAGCGCTGGAATTGCGTAAACGCCATAGTGAAATTCTGGAAGAGATGGTCCTGGATCAATCCATTCAAGAACAAACCAAACAACAACTCAATCAGTTGATTGCCACCTTCACTAATTTCTGCCAGGCGATTGCTGTACTGGGTGAAGCCACTCCGCGCGCCATGGACGCCGTGGTCAGCCTGGGGGAACGCATAAATGTCCATTTACTACAAGCCATTTTAACAGCTGCTGAGATTCCAGCCCAGGGGGTGGAATCCACTAGCTGTATTATCACTGACCATCATTTCCAAGCTGCCCGGCCGGATATGCAGGAAACCAGGAAGCGTTCTCAGGAAGTAATCTTTCCCATCTTGGAAAAGGGCATTGTACCGGTCATTACTGGATTTATTGGGGCGACTCCCGAAGGGGTCACCACTACCCTTGGACGCGGCGGCAGTGATTATTCGGCCGCAGTACTGGGCATTTCCCTCAACGCGGACGCCGTCTGGGTTTGGACGGATGTAGATGGGGTGATGTCCGCCGATCCTCGCATTGTCAAAACGGCTCAAACCCTGCCTGAATTAACTTATTCCGAAGTAGCCGAGATGGCCAACTTTGGTGCCAAGGTTTTACACCCCAAAACCATCCACCCCATTGTGGAAGCTGATATTGATTTGCGCGTCTGCAACACCTTTAATCCGCAAAACCCGGGCACCTTAATTACTTCCGACGCGCTGATGGATGTCACGGGTAAGATCAAAGCCGTCGCCACAATCCGCGGCCTGGTACTGGTGACGATTAAAGGGCGCGGCATGCTGGGTGTACCCGGTGTGGCAGCGCGAATCTTCTCCGCCGTCGCCACCACGGGAGCCAGTGTACCTCTGATCGCTGAAGCCTCCTCGGAACAATCCATTTGCTTTGCCATCTCCATCCAATTGGCGGAAAAAGCCATTAGAGCGATTGAAAAAGAAATGGCAGCCGAGATTGCCAATAAAGATATTGATGCGGTTACCGCCACCGGCGAAGTGGTGATTGTCACATTAGTGGGACCAGGCATGCGCAACACCATCGGCATTGCCGGTAAAATCTTTACCACCCTGGCCGAGAGCCGGATCAACGTCATTTCCATCTCCTACGGCTCCTCGGATTTGTCCCTCAGTTTGGTGGTACTGGTCGAGGACATGAATCGCGCGGTCAATGCACTGCACACTTTGATTCATTAAGAGCATTTCTCCGGGAAGTCTGTATAATAAAGAAAGGGAAAGGAGGGCTCAATGGCAAAATCCATGCATGTTTATACGGCTCAGGGGATGTTGGAAGCTGAGATGATTGTCAATTTTCTATCTGCACACGGCATTCAGGCAATGACCTCACAGGAAAGCGTCGGTATGACTTATGGTTTAAATGCCGGCCCTTTGGGTGAAGTGCTCATTTACGTCACTGAAGAGCAGGAAAATGATGCCCACCAGGTCTTGATGGAAATGGAACAAGGCATGTATGAATTACCGGATGAAGACGAAAATCCGAATGATGACCTCGTTGATTACGAGGATGAATTTGAAGATGACGAAGAGGACTAAGGGGGGAACATGAATAAAAGAAAAAGAGTCATGGTTGCAGCACTCACAGGCGCGTTGTTAGGTGTCCTGTGTATTTTCGGCGCCAGCCAGCGTGCCGGCGGATGGGCAGGCAACGAACAAATGCTAATCGGTTTGTGGTTCAATCGTCTGCTGATGGGCCTGGTGATTGGCAGCAGCGTCATGCCTTTGTATGAAAAGCGGTTCTGGCATAATCATTATTTGATCGCTGCCACCTGGGGGCTGCTGGTTGGACTGGGCTGGTATTTAGCCAGCGGTATGCATGATTTAACCGCCTTTCTGGTCAGTATTCTTTACGGTTTGATGATTGAATTCGTCGCCCGAAAAGTCGATTAAGCTGCTCGTTTCGCCATTGCCCTACCGGCGGCATATCCGCTGCTAAAAGCCCATTGCAGGTTGTATCCTCCACAAGGACCCATGACATTTAACACTTCTCCGGCCAGGTACAGGCCGTTTTGCATCTTCGATTCCAACGTCTCCGCATGAACTTCAGCCAGGGGGACTCCCCCGGAAGAAAGCTGTGCATATTTAAACCCGCGAGTGCCGGTAGGCGTAACTCGATAATTACATAATAAATTCAGCAGTTTCTGGACTTCGTCCGGTTTGATCTGCTCCAGCGCAGCTTCCGGATTCATCCCGATTTTTTTACACAAGGCTGCCGTGATTTTCTGGGACAAAAACCCGCCCAATAACACGGGCAGACATTCCTGGGAGTCCTGATTTGCAGCAAGGTAAGCTTTGGCCTGCGGAGTATATTGATGCAGGAAATCAATTTTCAACTGGATCGTCCCGTTTACTTTCGTGGGCAGTAAATGACTGAGGTTCATCACCGCCGGGCCGTTCATTCCCCATTGGGTGAAAATGGCATTGCCCAGGTTACGCTTCAAGCACTTGTCCCCCAGCCAGAGGCTGGTTTCCACATCCAGACGGACGCCATCCAGGGAACGCAGAGTCTTATCCTCGAAGGTAACGGGAGCCAGAGCGGGTTCAACGGGCAGGAGGTGATGGCCTATTCTGGCAAGTACGGGGAACAATTTGCCGTCCGATCCCAGATCCGGCATGGCTTTCCCGCCGCTGGACACACATAATAATGGGAAAACACTGGGCGCATCGTGGCGGGTGTGAGTCAAGATAAAATTATCATTTTTCTTATGGATATCCGTGATCTGCGCCGCATTATGGAAGGTCACTCCGGCTTTTAACAGGCTGGCCTCGAATAATTGGACCACATTGCCGGCGGCCAGAGAAAGCGGATAAACCCAGCCGTCCGAGGTGGCGCTGGTAAAAATCCCCATCTCAGCCAATTTTTGTCGAAATTGCTCCGGAGGCTGTTGAGCCAATATAGAAGCCAGGATGCCGGGTTCGTCCGTATCGTAAGAGTCGGGTCCAGCCTGCAGATTGGTAATGTTGCACTTGCCGCTGCCAGTGACCATCAATTTCTTACCAACTTTTGGATTGGCATCAAATAAATGCACGCCGACGCCGGATTTAACAGCCTCCAAAGCAGCCATCATCCCCGCCGGTCCTGCACCCACTATGGCAATTTCCTTCATTCAGACTCTCTCTTAATAAAACTTCTTAACATTCTTTGTTGATTTTAGCATACTCACCTCTTTTCTTTGACACTTTTTTGCTTGTCATAGTCTAATCCCCCTTTAATCATAATCGCCATTTTTTCGTCCCTAAACAAAAACAAGTACGGTATACTTCAGCCATTCTTTTTTTCACCGGAATTTGCAGCAACACAGAGAATTCAGTAAAAAAACATGTAACGGAGTTTGGAATGGCAAAAGTTGGATTGTTTTTTGGATCAACCACCGGGCACACAGAAGGAGCGGCTGTTCTTATTCGTCAGGAATTTGATCAGTTAGAAGAGGGGTTGGCACAAACGTTCAATGTCGTTCGGGATCCCATTGACCGGATGGATGAGTTTTCCTATCTTATATTAGGTACCTCCACCTGGGATGACGGCGAATTGCAGGAAGACTGGCGCAGCTTATGGTTTGAACTGGATAAAGTTAACCTGAGCGGCAAGAAAATTGCCATTTACGGTCTGGGGGACCAGATCACCTATCCGGATAGTTTTCAGGATGCCCTGGCCTGTATGGCAGAAAAAATCAAAGCCCGCGGCGCTCAATTAGTTGGACTCTGGCCGGCTGTCGGCTATGATTTCTTCCATTCAACAGCCGTCGAAAACGGACATTTTCTTGGTCTGGCCCTGGATAACGAAAACCAGGCCAATCTGACCCCCAAAAGAATCCACACCTGGGTGAATCAGGTAGCCACAGAATTTGGCCTGCAAGCCTACAATAATTAGCATCTGACTGCTCCGAAACGGAGCAGTTTCTTTTATTATCACACCCTGAGCTCCGTCGAAGGGGAAGGAATATCCCCCATTCGTAGGGGCAACCCTCGCGGTTGTCCAAGGTCCAACAGAAGTTCGATTTGATTATGGACTATCCCGCCGAATGATCTATTGCCGATTCCTGAGCTCCCCCGAAGGGTGTGCCAGTCCAACATCAGTCTTCGACAGTTGCTCGGGTATCGGGTTACGTATAATTGTGTCATTGCGAACGAGCGTTCTAGGTTTATCAATTATTTTTACGGGAAAATAGCGAGTGTGGCAATCTCAACGCTGGTAGGGGATTCTTAACTTGTGTGAACAAAATCAGATCACTACTCGACACTATTGCTGAGAAGGTATGCTTGTCCAACGGTAAGCCCCCATGTCTTGAGCTTTTCGCCGAATGGTTTGCCTGTCCAGCGCCAGGCTTTGACAGGCTCTCCCCAAGGGGACTTAGCCAACGACTCTATTCCCTGAGCTCCGTCTAAGTGGGAAATAAGACACCTGACACACGTACAAAAATAGCTGCCCATCCGGGCAGCTATTTATTTCTTCCATTAATTCAATCCTATTCCCCATCATCCATGGGAATCTGAACCACACCCTTGGCATCACTGATGCGTTCCCAGTTGGCCACAAACGCGTCCACCTCTGCCAGGTAACAATCCGTGTCATCTTCACTGAGGAAGGAGGCCTGGAAACTGTTCTTGACCAGGGTGACAATATCCTTTTCCTTCAAGTTCAACGCCTGCTGAACCGCCATGAAGTTCTCCAGCATATAGCCGCCAAAGTAAGCCGGATCATCCGAGTTGACCGTCACACGCAGTCCCAGATCAAGCAGTTTTTTCAGGTTGTGGTCTTCCATACGGTCAAACACTTTTAATTTGACATTGGATAACGGACATACCGTCAACGCAATCTGATGTTCCTTCAAATAAGCCACTAATTGAGCATCTTCCTGGCTGCGAACGCCGTGATCAATACGGCTGGCTTTAAGGAGATTCAACGCCTCCCAGATATATTCCGGCGGGCCTTCCTCACCGGCATGCGCCACGGTGAGAAACCCCTCCGCACGCACCCGGTCAAAGACATCCTTAAATTTGGATGGCGGATGCCCCACTTCAGAGGAATCCAAGCCAAATCCGGCAATCCAATTCCTAAAGGGCAAAGCCTGCTCGAAAGTCTGCATGGCGCTTTCCGCACTTAGATGGCGCAGAAAATTGGGGATGATCTTATAAGTCATGCCAAATTGATCGCGGGCGTCACGCAAGGCCTGTCGAATGCCGGTGATCACCATTTCAAAGGGGATGCCTCGTTCGGTATGGGTTTGCGGGTCAAAGAAAATCTCTACATGGCGGACGTTTTGGCGGTACACCCGGTCCAGATACTCCCAGGTAAGATCATAAAAATCTTGTTCATCCTGCAGAACATTGGCGCCAGCATAGTAAATGTCCAAAAACGACTGCAAATTCGTAAACTGGTAAGCTTTCCGCACCGCTTCCACATTCGCATAAGGAAGTTCAATGCCGTTCCGGTCCGCAATTTCAAACATTAAATCAGGCTCCAACGAGCCCTCAATATGAAGATGAAGCTCGCATTTTGGAATGCCTTCAAGAAATGATTTCATCCATGTCCTCCTGCGAAAAAAATGCACACGTTATTTTGTACAGTATAGAGTTTTTTGACATGAAAATCAAATATGTCTATACAAGCGTTACAGTCACAAATATCCATAGAA
>DHVR01000049.1 GCA_002412765.1 Leptolinea sp. UBA5203
CTCCCCGATCAATCATTACAGGAAGCACTGCGGGATCGCCAGGCTGAAGCGGATGGTCGGGCTTGGCTGGATTACGGATTGCACATGACCATCGCGGATGCAAAGCTTATACCACAGATCGAATCCCTCGTTGCAGAGGGTGTTTCTTCCTTTAAAGTATATACAACCTATGGGGACATGCAATTAAACGATTATGAGATCGTGGCTGTTCTGGAAGCTGTCAGAGCAATCCATGGGATTGTGATGGTGCACGCTGAAAATGACGCTGTTGTCCGGCATGCTACCCAGACCCTGGTGAATGAAGGCAAGCTGGAACCACGCTGGCACCCGCATAGCCGTCCGGCGCTGGCAGAGGTGGAAGCTGTTCAAAGAATGATTTACCTGGCGCGCGTTTCGGGTACGAATCTATATCTGGTGCACCTTTCCACCGCTGGGGCGGTCAAAGCGGCTGGTAAAGCCTTACGAGATGGCCAGAATCTGGTGGCTGAAACCTGCCCACAATATTTGCTGCTCAACCGCGAACGCTATCAGGATGAGAATCCGGAGGTGGCAGCTGGTTTTGTATGTTCTCCTCCTTTAAGAAATCCCAATGACCAACAAGCCATCTGGCATGCTTTGCGGCAAAAAACCGTATTGAGCATCGGCAGTGACCATTGTGCTTTCACGATTGACCCACAGAAAAAAGCAGCCCTGAGTGATTTTCGAACTATTCCAGGCGGTATACCGGGGATTGAACTGCGTTACCCAATGTTGTATCATTTTGGTGTACGATCCGGGATGCTCTCCCCGGAACAGTGGGTGGCTCTATGCAGCACCAATCCAGCCAAAGCCTTCGGCATCTGGCCACAAAAAGGCAGTCTGCTGGTGGGTGCTGATGCCGATCTGGTCTTGTTTGATCCGAACAAGGAATTTTCTGTGACCGCCGAGCATTTACACGAAAAAGTCGATTACACACCCTATGAAGGCTTCGCCCTGAGGGGATTTCCCGTGATGACCTTTATTAAAGGAAGAAAGTTGATTGAAAACGGTGAAGTTCTAATGGATAAACCAACTGGAAATTATCTGAAATGTGGAACTCCCGTCATCCCTGCTTAATGGGAAGGAATCAAAGGTAAAGGATTGGAAATGATGACAAAAAATGGCTTACTCATTTTTCCACAATGGTTGGTAACCGCAGCCATGGAAGCTCCCAAACAGAGCTTTGGTATTCGGGTCGTGGATGACCTGATCACAGCTGTAGCCCCCAAAGCTGAGCTGTTAGAACAATTTCCACAGGATGAAGTCTGGGAGCGACCGGATCAGGTTTTACTGCCTGCATTTGTGGATGCGCATACCCATTTGTACGGGGTACTGGCACATGGCATTCCACTGACCAAAGCACCGGATGGGTTCATGCCCTTTCTGGAGGACTTCTGGTGGCCATTGGTGGAAGATCAACTCGATTCCGATCTGGTGAATGCAGCCACGGATTGGAATTGCGCTCAGATGCTGCGTTCCGGTGTGACCGCTTTCTATGATTGCACCGAAGCGCCATATTCCCTGCCTGGTGTACTCACAAAACAGGCTGAGGTGGTGAAAAAATGGGGACTGCGTGGCATTCTATCTTTTGAAGCGACCGAACGAGTCAGCAAAGAAAACGGCGAGTTGGGGCTTCAGGAGAATTTGGAAATGATCGCCTGGGGGAAACAAGATGGCGGTCTGGTGCAGGGTTTGATGTGTTTCCATACCACCTTTACCTGCTCGGATGAGTTCATTCTCAAAGCATTTGCCCTGGCAAAAGAACAGGGTGTCTTGACGCATATGCACTGCTCTGAAGGCTATTATGAACCCAATGCGATGCTGGCACGCAATGGATTGCGCACCATCGAGCATTATGATGCGCTGGGCGTGCTGGGACCGGGAATGCTGGTCTCGCAATGTGTCCAGATCAGCGAGCATGAAATCGAATTATTGGCAAACCGCGGTGCACGCGTCACCAGCATGCCACTCTCCAATTGTGAAGTCGGTGGTGGCATTGCGCCCTTACCTCAGCTCACCACGGCTGGCGTGACGGTTGGATTGGGTTCGGATGGCTATATCACTGACTTCTTCGAAGTCATGCGGGGAGCCTTCCTGATCCATAAAGCCAACCACACCGATCCACGCGTCATGCCTGCCAATCTGGTCTGGCATCTGGCTACGGTTGGAGGAGCACAAGCTATGGGTATCGAACAGTTGGGTTGTGTAAAACCGGGTTGGAAAGCGGATTTCATGTTGGTAAAACCGACCTTACCCACGCCTTTGAGTGCCCATAATATTTATGAACAGTTATTGTTATATTGCAATGCATCCCATGTGGATACCGTATTCGCTGCCGGGAAGGTGAAAAAAGCGAATGGTATCGTTCTGGATGCAGATATTGAAACATTACGAGCGCGATCACAACAGGCAGCTGCCCGTTTATGGCAGAAAGTTGCTTGATTTAATTTCTTAAAAAGGAACATTATGAGAACTGGACCTGAAGCAAATGAGATGAAAGAACGCTACACGAGTGACATTCTGGCTGAATTCTTTCGCCGGATGACATTGGTACGCGAATTCGAATTACGGGCAATTGAAGAACGCCGTGGGGGGTTGATTCCTGGTTTTATCCATTCCTGTGTCGGTCAGGAAGCGACCGCAGTCGGTGCCTGTATGGCATTGAGCCAGGAGGATGTGATCACCAGTACGCATCGCGGGCACGGTCATTTGATCGGCAAGGGCGGAGATCCTAAATATATGATGGCTGAACTGGCTGCCCGTAGCCCAGGGTATTGTAATGGGCGCGGTGGTTCTCTGCACATTGCAGATTTTGAGTTAGGCATTCTGGGTGCCAATGGTATTGT
>DHVR01000021.1 GCA_002412765.1 Leptolinea sp. UBA5203
TGTCCAACAAATGGGGTGCACTACACAATCCTGCAGCCGGTTTCTATTTACTACTAAAAACTCTTACGCACGGGGGCCAGCAGCGATAATCTCGTCGGTGGCACCGGCTTTGAACTGCTCAAAATTCTTCTGGAACATGCCGGCCAATTTCTTGGCGGTCTCATCATAAGCGGCTTTGTCCGTCCAGGTGTTGCGGGGTTTCAGCACTTCATTGGGCACATTGGGGCAGGTATCCGGCACCATGACGCCAAAAATGGCATCTTCGGTGAAGGTCACGCCATCCAGGTCACCAGATAAAGCTGCCTGGACCATAGCGCGGGTGTAGGAGATTTTCATCCGTTTGCCAACGCCGTAGGCTCCGCCGCTCCAGCCGGTGTTCACCAGCCAGCAATTCACTTGATGCTTGGCAATTTTCTCGCCCAACATTTTGGCATAGACGGTAGGGCGATGCACCATGAAAGGCGCGCCAAAACAAGTACTGAAGGTCGCCACCGGTTCGGTGATTCCTTTTTCGGTACCGGCAACTTTAGCCGTGTATCCGGAGAGGAAGTGGAACATGGCCTGGGCCGGGGTCAGCTTGGAGATAGGAGGCAGAACGCCGAAGGCATCCGCAGTTAGGAAGATGATGTTCTTGGGATGGGCACCCATGCCACTCATTTCCACGTTGTCGATGGAGGTCAACGGGTAAGAAGCGCGGGTGTTTTCGGTGAGGGAATCGTCATCCAGGTTAATTTTGCGGGTCTTGGCATCATAAACCACATTTTCCAGAATGGTGCCGAATTTATGAGTAGTTGAGAAAATTTCCGGTTCAGCTTCAGCAGAAAGGTTGATCACTTTCGCGTAACAACCGCCTTCAAAGTTGAAGATGCCGTTGTCGCTCCAGCCGTGCTCGTCGTCGCCAATCAACAGGCGATTGGGGTCTGCGGAGAGAGTGGTCTTTCCGGTACCGCTTAATCCGAACAGCACAGCGGAATCTCCAGCCTTGCCGATATTGGCGGAGCAGTGCATGGACATGATGCCCTTATTTGGCAGGAAGTAGTTCAAGACCGTGAAGATGGCTTTTTTAATTTCGCCGCCATAGGAAGAACCAGCCACAAAGGCGGAGTTCTTGCCAAAATTGAGCACGACGGCCACTTCGGAATTGGTTCCGTCAATAGCAGGATCAGCTTTGAAATCCGGGCAGCCCATCAACACAAAATCGGGTTTGAACCCTTTTTGTTCTTCCGGTTTGGGTTGAATAAACATATTTTTGGCGAACAAATTCTGCCAGGCACTGTTGGTGATAATGCGAATTGCCAGGCGATTCTTGGGATCAGCGCCGCCAAACACATCCAGAACAAACAAATCCTGAGTATTCATAAACTCCAAATACCGTTTACTGAATTTCTCATACTGTTCTTCAGTGAAAGGTCGGTTTACTTTTCCCCAGTCCACATGTGCTTCACTGGATGATTCAGTCACCACAAACTTATCATTTGGAGAACGGCCGGTATGTTTGCCGGTATGGATCAACAAAGGGCCCCCTTCAACAATTGCGCCTTCGTTGCGTCGAATGGCTTCTTCATACAATTCACTGGGAGTTAAATTCCAGTAAGCCTTGGAATTTTTCGTCAGCCCGTGGTTTTCAAGGCCGTAATCACTAAATTTATTGCCAAACTCTTGCATTTCAAGCTCCTACATTCGTAATGGGTGGGGAACGCTTTCTAACTCAACAGCTAGTATAGCAGGCTTCTAATAATCGTAGGTTATTTTTATAGGCTAGAATCAATAGAATAAGAAAAGTCAGCACCTAAAGGATTAACCTCCTATAGGTGCTGTTGGAAAACTTCAATTCACATTAAGAAAGACTATTCCTGACCGCAAACCAGAGCCAGCAAAGCCATCCGAACGGGAACGCCATTGGCTGCCTGTCGGAAGTATGCGGCGCCTTCATAATTATCCACTTCCACCGCGATTTCATTGACACGAGGCAGGGGATGCATAATAATCATGCCTTTTTTGGCTTTCTTGACAGTCTCCATGGTAACAACATAAGCATTGCGATATTTCTCATATTCAGCAGGATCTTCAAAGCGCTCGGCCTGAATACGGGTCATGTAGAGTACGTCACAATTGGGCACAGCAGCCATGATATCTTCGGTCTCGGTGATTTCAACACCCTTGGCGCGTAATTCCTTGGTTATTTCTTCCGGCATGGCCAGAGCTTTGGGAGCGACAAAATAAAACTTCACCCCAAAACGGGAAAGCAATTGGGAAAGAGAATGAACGGTACGGCCATTTTTTAAATCACCGGCCAAAGCCACGGTCAAGCCTTCCACTTTGCCTTTCTCTTTGATGATGGTGTACATATCCAACAAAGATTGGGTGGGATGCTGTCCGGCACCATCGCCGCCATTGATGACGGGAACATCGGAACCATCAGCCAATTCCTGGGCACTGCCCACGGTTGGGTGGCGGATAACCGTCACATCGGAGTAAGCCTGAACCATTTTACCAGTATCAAAGACAGTCTCGCCTTTTTTTGCGGAGCTGGAGGTTGTGGCGGCTGCCACGGAGACCAACTGACCGCCCAAGCGCAACATGGCAGTCTCGAAAGAAAGCCGTGTTCGAGTGGATGCTTCGTAGAAGAAGGTGCAAAGTACTTTCCCGGACATATTCATCAGACGTCCGCCTTCGTCCATGATTTTCTCATAGCGTGTGGCAGTGTCCAAAATGAGGTTGATTTCCTCAACACTCAAGTCCTTGGTATTGATAATATCTTTACCTTTCAATGATGTAGCCATTTAATTTACCTCTCTTAATCTCTTCATTTCTCTGGTTTCAATTGGATTTAACCAGGGATAAGCTAAAATAAACCTTTGTAAACATTGGATGTGTCCGTCTGCAGGAATTTTGCCCGGCCGGGTTTACCAACCAGTTCTTTGCCGTCCACAACCACCACGCCGCGAACCATGGTCAGAATGGGTGCACCCAGAATTTCGGTGCCTTCATACAGGGTATAGCCTACGTTGGAATGTTGATCTGCAGCGCTCAGGATCTCGCGTTTGGCAGGATCGAAGATCACGATATCAGCATCGGAACCTTTCTGAATGACGCCCTTTTGGGGGTAAAGGCCAAAGACTTTGGCAATGTTGGTGGACATGATCTGAACCAATCGGGGAACAGTGATTTTACCGGTATTGACGCCGTTGTTGTAGACCATGCGCAGCATGGTTTCCACCTGGGGAGTTCCATAGGGGGCATCGAAGAAATCATCATCAATCGTTTTTGCTTTGGCGGCTGAATCACTGCCGATGGTATTCAATGCGCCGCTGACGATACCATCCCACAGCATTTCGTTGTCATTCTTCGTGCGCAGGGGTGGCCCCATTTTGGCCAGGGCTTTCTTCTTCTTGGTGGTTTCATCGGTCAGGGTCAGGTATTGAGGGCAAGTTTCGCCTACAATCGGCCAGCCTTCACGATTGGCACGCTCGAACAATTCCACACATACGCCTGCACTGTTATGGACGACATACAAAGCGGAGCCCATCACCCTGGATAAAGCGATGGCGCGATTGGTGGCTTCAGCTTCCAGCAAGTCAGGTCGCATTTGAGTAAAGGTTTCAGCCCCAGAACGGCCTTCGCGGATCAATTTATCTTCTATATAATCCGTTGCCAGACCGTTTTCAGCATGAACCATGACCAGACCTTTATTCTTGGCAGCCACATCCATCACGGCAGTCAGCCAATAATCATCAGTCATCCATTTTAATTTGGCATAGGTCATGAAAACTTTAAAGGATGTGGCGCCGTATTTGAAGGCTTTTTCCAGATCCTTGATCTGATTTTCCACATCAAACAAACCCAGGTGCAGAGCAAAATCGCCAACGGATTTGGTCTCGCCATCAGACCGGAATTGTTCCAAAACAGGAATCACTTCCATACCTGGTTTGACGTATGCAAAATGGATCTGACTGGTTACACCGCCAAAGGCGGCAGAGATGGACATATCCCCGATATCATCCACATAAACGGGATGGGAATGGGGATCAATGATGCCAGGCATAACGTATTTCCCAGTCGCATCAATCACCTTACTGGCTCGGGAAGCATCAATTTCTGGGGCTACTTCAACGATCTTTTCCTGGCGAATGCCAACATCAACCCGGGAGATGCCGTCAGCATTGACGACCAACCCGTTCTTAATTACTGTATCCAAAGTTCCACTCATGAAAGGCTCCTGTTTTTATAAATTGAAAGGCGTTGAAAGAAGATCATTAATTAGTTTTATTGTACTCTTAAGCGCGAACTTCAATCAAGGAATCCACTGCGCGAATTCCTTTTCCATCTGGTAGAACCATCAGAGGATTCATTTCCAACGCATTAATATCATCCTTGAAGTCAACTGCCAGTTGAGAAAGTTTAACCAAAGTATCCACCAAGGCATCCATATCTGCCTTCGGGCGTCCGCGGAAACCCAGCAGTAGTTTTTCACCGCGGGTGGAGGCGATCATCTCGCGAGCTTCGCTTTTAGTCAGAGGAGGAATGCGCAGGGCGGAATCCTTGATCAATTCCACCAGCACCCCACCTGAGCCAAAGACGATGGAGGGGCCATAATCCGGATCGCGGACGATACCCAGAATAACTTCCGGCGTTCCGGCAGGGATCATTTCCTGAATCAAGGCGCCATCAATCACCGCATTCGGTTTGTGCTGCTTGGCGGATGCCATTACCTCTGCATAAGCGGCTTCCACTTCTGCGGCATTCTGCAAGCCGACTTTCACACCGCCAATTTCGGTCTTATGTAAAATATCAGCAGATAGAATTTTCAACACGACCGGGAAACCAATCGCTGCGGCCATCTTGACGGCTTCTGCAGATGTTTTTGCAACCTGCTCGCGTGGTCCCTGAATGCCGTAATCCGCCAATAACTGCCTGGATTCCACTTCATCCAGGGACTGGCCTTTTCGACTATTCAGCTTCTTCTTCCAATCCGCGAGACTGGCTGGGGATTTGCAGCCTGCAACTTCATGATTGGAAGCATTTTTGCGGAAGGCAGCGTATTTTTCAAAGGCTTCAATCGCCCGCATGGTTTCGGAGGTACCTTGTAAATAGGGAATATCATTGGCACGCAGCACATCTACGACTTCCTGCTCAAAACCGGAAGAAACGGTGGAGAACAACAGGGTGGGTTTGCCGGTTTCTTTCTTGGCCTTGATGGCGGCTTCAGCGATGCGCATGGATTGATCCACTTCACGTTTGGCAACCCCAGGAGGGGTATCGCGCGTCATGGCGATCAAACCAATGCTGTCTTCCTGAGCGATGACGTCCACACAACCCGGATACGTATTTTCCAGATCTCCGCTGCCCCAGGCATCCAATGGATTTTCAATGGAATTATAGGGAGGCAGGACGGCTTTCAGCCCTTTGACGGCTTTCTCGGAGAGGGTCGGAAAATTTAATTTCAATCCCTGGGCCACATCGGCCACCAAGCCGATCTGCCCGCCGGATAAACTCAACATGCCCACGCCGTCATTTTTCGGCATCGGGCAGTGACTGAACAATTCCGCAGCTTCGACCAATTCATCCAGGTCATTCAGACGAATCACGCCATAGCGGCGGAAGACAGCGTCCAGCACCACATCGGATCCAGCCAGACTGCCGGTATGCGCCTGCACGGCTTTTTGGGCTTTTTCGGAACGGCCGGCTTTCACTACCAATAACGGTTTTCCGGCATCAGCGGCTGCTTTGGCAGCGGCTTCAAATTTCTTCGGATTGCGGATGCCTTCCAGGAAGGCTACAATCACTTTTGTTTTGGGATCATTGACCAGATAGCCAATATAATCCGAGCCGTCCAGCACGGCAGCATTTCCAATGGAGATCAAATAGCGAAAACCAAAGCGTGCAGAATTGGCCAGCCCCATGCAAATGGCGCCGGACTGCATCACGGCAGAGACACTGCCGGGGCGCATGCGCGGGCTGAGGGCCACACTGTAGGTGGCGGATCGATCCAGAATATTGGCCACACCCACGCAGTTCGGGCCGCAAACCAACAGACCGGTGCGGTTGGCAAAATCAATCAATTCAGCTTGACGGCCTTTGCCTTCCGGTCCGGATTCAGCATATCCACTGGCCAGTACCCAGGCAGCTTTGGCGCCCACATCCACGCCACTTTGCAGGGTGGAAATCACTTTATCAGCGCCAATTAAAACAGCCATCATATCGATAGGACCGGGGATGGATTGGATATCCGGGTAACATGGATAACCCATAACTGTTGCGTTTTTCGGATGGACAGGATAAATTTTCCCCTGGTAACCCAGGTTTATCAGGTTTTCAATGACCAAACGACCCGCACTTCCCGGTCGTTCAGAGGCTCCGATGATGGCAATCGATTGGGGATTTAATAAGGGGGATAGATCCCGAAAAGTTTCACCTGTCATGCCAGTACTCCTTTTTGTACAATACGATTAAATGGTCTTCTGTAAACTGTCCAACAATTAAAGCGGACAGGAACTATTCACATTCAGGGTTGCTGGTCAGCCATCCGGCTGACCAGCAACAAAAATCAGGGTTGAACAGGAGGGATGAATTTATTTATTGACAAGAATGGTTGAGAGGCGTTTCATGGCCTCATCAATTTGTTCCGGGGATAGCGTGCAGAAAGGAATACGAAGGAAGCGATCCCCATCCGCAGGATTCAGGTAGAACCCGCGGCCATCGGTGATTTTCAGGTTGACTTCCGGAGCCCGCTTGAGCAGGTTATCCATGGTATTCCCTTCCGGCAAAATCAAGCTGATGAAGAAGCCGCCTTCCGGGGTTGGGAAAGTTGCACCGGGGATGTATTTCTTGACGGCTTTCTCTAAAGCTTCCAGGCGGGGAGCATAGATTTTCTTAAGTTTCTCTACATTGGCATCGAACAAGCCCATGCGGAAATATTCGTAGACCATGCCCTGGGAAGGACCTACGGGTCCGATATACGTATCGGTTGCCCAGGTGATCAACTTCTTGACCTGATCTTCCGGGGCAATAACGAAGCCCAGGCGCAGACCGGGAGCCAGTAATTTAGAGAGCGAACCCATATGGAAGACACGTTCCGGAGCCATGGAAAGAAAGGTCGGTACGTCCTTGCCTTTGTAGCGCAGCATACGATACGGAGCATCTTCCGCGATGTAGAAATCGTATTCTTTTGCCCATTTGGCAATCTGGCGGCGTTTGGCTTCGCTGGTGGTGGTGCCCATCGGGTTTTGGAAATCGGCGATGATATAGACCAGTTTGGGGGCGCCTTTTTTCAGTTCAGCTTCAAAAGCAGCCAAATTGACCCCATCGGCTTCCATGGGAATGCCCACAACTTCGGCACCCGAGCGCAGCAGCAGGGTATTCGCACGGTCATAGCTGGGGGATTCAGCAAATGCTCGCAGGCCAGGTTTTAGCAAAATGCGGGTGATGAAATCCATCACCTCCAGAGAGCTGTTTCCGGTGAAGATTCGCTCGGGAGCCACTTCATAGCGTTCTGCCAGCAGTTTAATCAAGGGCGGATAACCGGGCGCATGAGTGTACTGCAGCAAATTGGGGCCGTCATTGTTGAAGGCCGCTTCACTGGCTTTAATCATGTCCTCTACAGGCAGGACTTCCATCGGCGGTACACCGCGGGTTAAGTTGATCAATGCATCTGTCATACTTTGCCTCGCTAAAAGAAACTTAGAGAATCTGTTTGGCAGGAGGATAAGAATAGCGACCCACCTTACTTGTTTTCAAACCAAGATCAGCCATAGCTTCAGCAACCTTAAAGGCAACCGAGGTTGGATCCAGCACGACTGCGCCTAGCTCACGTTCAATATCTTCTGCATATCCGGCCAAGCCGGCACATCCCAGCACAATTACTTCTGCACCATCTTCTTCAACACACTTGCGTGCCAAATCCAGGATTCGTTTTTTGGATTTCTTCGGATTCTCATCCATTTCCAAAACGCTCATATCCAGGGATGGGGAAGAGGCGAAGGAATGCGTCATCCCGTGCAGTAAAACGTGCCATTCACGGGTGGGAATGCGCCGTTTCATACCGGTCATGATAGAGAATTTATGGCCCAGCATGGCAGCCATATGCAGGGTGGCTTCTTCAATGCCAATAACTGGAATGTCAGAAATTTCTTTGGCGGCATCCAATCCGGGATCAGAGAAACAAGCCAGCACGATCGCATCATAGCCTTCTTTATTCGCCTGGCGCACCAGATCCATAATATGAAAGGCAGCCAGTGTTTCATCATAGGCAGACTCAATGGATACCGGTCCATGCTCGGGGCAAACAACGGTCAATTCCGTATCCACCCGCTTAATCTTTTCCAGTGCGGTGCGGATATGGTCTCTTACACTTGTCGATGCATTAGGATTGATCACAAAGATTTTCATAGCATGTTCCTTATTTTTTATTCGCTAACATCCAATCACGGCCCTTGCGGAAAGCCTTGATGTTAAGTTCTTTGTATTTAGCCGGTACGCGTTCGACAATGACATCTTCCCAGATTTCCGGTTTGACATCCAATAAAGCAGAAGTGGCACCCAATAAGGCAATATTTAATACTTTGGAATTACCCAACTCCAGAGCCATATCAATGGCTGGCACGGAATAGGATTTTTCAACGGCATCCAATAAAGCTTTCTCAACGGTTACAGTAGTCGGGTATTCAGCCAAACCGGAAGCAACGGTTACAGGGAAGATACGTTGTTGATTGACAATCGCGGTTCCCGTAGGACGCATCTGATTCAACCAGCGTAATCCTTCCAGTACCTCAAAAGCCACCAGGATATCCCCACGGCCATCCGGCACGATGGGTGAGAAAACCTCATCACCCCAACGAACGTGACCAATGACACCACCACCGCGAACGGAAAGACCCAGCATATCGGATTTTTTTACATCATACCCGGCGGCAAAACCTACCGCAGCCATGATATCACTTGCGACAACAGTTCCTTGTCCGCCAACACCAGTAATAAGAAAATTCAAAGTTTCCATTTATAATCTCTCCTTCAGCCTAAGCTTCTTCTACTTTATGAATAGCGTTCACTGGGCATGTCTGAGCACAAATGTCACAACCAACACAAAGTACAGGGTCAATTGCTGATTTGTGGCGATTATTCTTGGCATTAATCTCAGGAGCCTGAATGATTGCCGGGCAGCCCAAGCGGAAACAAGTACCACAAGCAATACAGGTATCGGTATCCACGGTGTAAACACCCTTGGCGCCTTCACCAACAAAGAAACAAGGACCATCAACAATCACAACAGAGGGGCCATCAAAAGCAATTGCTTCATCAAAGGCTTTTTCAACAGCTTTCACATTGAAAGCATCTACGTTTACAACATTTTCCACACCACAAGCACGGCATAAATTGGCAATGTCAATTTTACGTGCCACATCTCCGCCCAGCATATAATTCAAACCTGGGTTGTCCTGGTGACCGGTCATGGCAGTGGAATGGTTATCCAGGATAACCACGGTACTGTTGCCATTGTTGTGCACAATATTCAACAGCGGAGAAACACCGGAATGGAAGAAGGTAGAATCACCCAACACAGCCACGAAAGGATCAGGAATTTTGGCAATATCAAAACCGTGAGCCACACCCACACTGGCACCCATAGCGCCCATAGTGTCGGTAGCATTGAACGGGGCCAAAGCACCCAGGTTATAACAGCCAATATCGCCAGCCACAACAGTTTTCTTATGTTTGCTCAAGTTGAAGAAGGTACTGCGGTGAGGGCAGCCTGCGCAAAGCACAGGGGAACGCCCAGGGATGTTCGCAGGAATCACTTCACGGCCGGATTGGATTTTCTCTTTCGGATACAGGCCAACTTCGGCGCAGCAGGACTCAATCACGGAGGTCAGTAATTCGCCATAAGGAGGGAAGATTTCTTTACCGCGGCATTTGATGCCCATGGCTTTGACGCGATCCTCGATAAAGGGATCCAATTCCTCGATGATCAGCAGTTCATCCACACCTTCGGATAATTCCCGGATCAGTCCTTCGGGTAAGGGATAGGACATACCGATTTTCAGGAAGGAAGCATTGGGAAAGACTTCACGGGCATAGAAGTAAACCGGACCGGAAGCAATGATACCCAATTTGCGATCGCCCCACATTAACTTGTTGAAGGGAGAAGCATCGGATACTGCGACCAGATCTTTAACACGCTGTTCAATCATCGGGCGGCGTTTCACTGCCCAGGCTGCGGTGGCAACCAGTTTTTGAGGATTACGCAGCAAAGGAGGCGTGGGAGCTTCATCATCCCAATTCCGTTCACCCAATTCAACCGGGGTAGCGGAGTGAGCCACACGCATCACGGTTCGCAGGAGCACGGGTACGTCCCATTCTTCGGATAACTCAAGGGCTGCGCCTACCATGTCTTTCGCATCTTGACTGTCGGCAGGTTCAAACATGGGCATTTTGGCTAAACGAGCGTAATTGCGGTTGTCCTGTTCATTTTGGGAGCTGAACATACCAGGATCATCAGCCACAATAAAAACCAGGCCACCCTTTACACCCGTATAGACGGTGTACATGAAAACTTCTGAGGCCACATTCATACCAACTTGCTTCATGGTTGTGATACAGCGTTTTCCTGCATAACAAGCCCCGGCAGCAGCATCAGCAGCTACCTTTTCATTAATGGACCACTCACTATAAATTTCTTTATACTGAGCTACATTTTCCAGGATTTCGGAGCTTGGGGTTCCTGGGTAACCAGTTGCGATCGTGACACCATACTCATACGCGCCGCGAGCAATTGCTTCATTACCACTGAGAATTTTTTTCATTCTTTTCACCTCTTGATAGTGTAACTAAACATTTTATTTCTGTACAAGACAATAACGATAATGATCTTGAATTTCATTCGGTTCTGGTTCTTCCCTTTATGAGTCTTCGGTGTTGAACCAACCGTTCATTCCAACCTTAATCTTTCATATGCTCAGCTAAGAATCAACAACTAAATGCGGCTGAGCTTAATCATTAATATAGACGTGACCATCCAAGACTTTAACGGCAGCACCACCCAACTTGACTGAGGTGATTGCATTCGGTTTCCCTTGAATTTCCAAAATACCTTCACCAGGTCGTTTCACAAAATGGCCCTGTTCCGCTTTGATGAATGGCCCGCTTTTCAGACCATATTGAATGATGTGAGCGCCCATGCAGCCCGCGGCTGAACCCGTGTAAGGATCTTCCATGGTACCGTTGGGATCAAATAGCCGTTCATGCGTATCCGCATCCGCGGCGAAACCACCCAGGCAGTACATAAAGGCGGCATTGATGCCTAATCGTTTGGTAACCTCACCCAATAATTCCCTATTCATTTTTACTTTTTCCAGTACCGATAAATTCTTCACCGGCACGACGAGGAACTCCACGCCGGTAGAAACTACCTGAATCGGACAATCCTCACGAAAATCACTGGGAGCCAAGCCAAAACAAGGAGCCATTTCTGCAATCGTGCAGGTATTGCCAAAAACAGGCAGCTTTTGGGTCATGATGGCTTTGACAGGTTCTCCATTCTCAATTTCAATATCCACCGGCAGTACGCCCACCTTGAATTCCAATTGAATGGTCTTCAGGGTTCCGCTCAGGTCAATCATGCCCTCCTGCGCCATCATGAAAGATGTGGCAATGGTGGGGTGACCAGCAAAAGGAAGTTCAAAGCGAGGAGTAAAATAGCGCACTGCAAAATCCGCCTTATCGGATGGAAAAACAAATGCAGTTTCCGGTAAATTGGTTTCTCTGGCAATCTCTTGCATTTGAGCATCGGTTAATCCGCGGGCATCCGGCAATACGGCACAAGGGTTTCCAGAAAAAGGGGTGGTGGTAAAGGCATCCAAATAAATTACACGATAACTTTTCATCTTATCTCCCGGCGATGATTTCGATTTCGACTAAGGCTTCTTTGTCCGGTAAGGCAACAACCTGCACACAGGATCGCGCTGGCGGCTCATCGGTGAAAAATTCACGATAAGCCTGATTCATCTCGCCAAATTTGCTCATATCCAATATAAAGATGGTTAATTTCAATGCTTTGTTAAAGGAAGTGCCAGCCTTCTCAAGATGAACTTGAATATTTCGCAAGGTCTGGCGGGTCTGCTCGGCAATATCCCCTTGAGCAATTTCACCCGTTTGCGGGTTTCTTCCGACAAGACCGGAAACAAAGACCAGGTCGCCATAAGAGATACAAGTGGAAAATGGTAAATTTGCTGCAGGTGCCGGAGACACCACTTTACGTTTTGGGGCTTGGCTCATAAGACTTCTCCTACTTTCCTTCTTTAAGAATGCGATTGTAACGATCCGCGTCAATGTTTCGACTGGTAATGAGTAATACAACTTTCTTTCCTTTCAGATCCAGCTTGTTTTGTAATAAAGCCGATAAGCCAATGGATGAGGCTGCTTCGATGATTAATTGTTCATGCGCCTGAAAATGCCGCATGGCGCTGATGATCTCCGGCTCGGAAACCAAAACAACCTGTTCGACAAAATGTTTGAAGACTTCATAGGTGAGCTTTCCCACCCCGCCCAATAGACCATCCGCCAGGGAAGGCAGCGGGGTAATGTGCTCACAGCAAACCCCTTCCTTTAAGGAACGGTAAGCAGCTGGGGCTGCAGCGGGTTCCACCCCAATAATGCGAATGGCGTTGGATCCTGCTTTCAATGCAGTTCCGATCCCGGAGGCCATACCGCCGCCGCCAATGGGAATGATCACGGCGTCTACATTCGGCAGGTCTTCCAAAATCTCCAGCCCAATGGTCCCCTGCCCTGCCATCACTTCCCGGTCTGCATGGGAATGAATGTAGGTGCCGCCAAGGGCAGTGATATGCGCTTGAGCGGCATCATAAGCATCCTGATAAAACTCACCCGCCAGAATGACTTCAGATCCCCAGGTTTCCACTTTATGGATTCGGGTTTGATCCGTGCTTTCCGGCATGAAAATTTTTGTGGGTGGATTCCCAAAAAGATGGGAAGCATATGCCACCCCAATGGCGTGATTGCCGCTGGAGGCGGAAACCAAACCCATTTCACGTTCTACTGCGCATAAGGAAGATACTTTGTTAATGGCACCGCGGACTTTAAAGCAACCGCATTTTTGCCAGCATTCCATTTTCAAATAAACTTCGGAGCCGGTAAGTTGGCTGATAGAATTTGAATGAATCAGCGGCGTTCGATGAATAAAGGGCTGAAGACGCTCACGCGCTGCCCAGATATCCTGAATGCTGAAGGTGCTTTCCTGGTTTACGGATTTCATCATTTCACTTCCACGGGTTCGCCGGCAACAATCCGGTTATACCGTTCAGCATTAATATTGCGGCTGGTGAGGATCAAGACGATTTTCTCGCCAGGCAAACTGAGTTTGCCGCTTAATAAGGTTGCCAGCCCAACACAGGCAGCTCCCTCAACCATAATCTGCTCATCTTGTTGAAAAATGCGCATGGCGTAGGCAATCTCATTCTCTTCAAGCAGGATAATTTTTTCAACTTTGTCGTGAAAAAGCTTGAAAGGAAATGGGCTGGTTCCCCCGGAGAGACCGTCCGCCAGGGAGGGTTTTAATTCAATCCGTTCTCGAGCGATTCCGTCCCGCATGGACATGAAAGCGCCTGGGGAAGCCGCCGGTTCTGCACCAATGACTTTTACACTCGGCGCGGCGGTCTTGATGGCCATAGAGATACCGGCAAGAATTCCGCCCCCACCCACGGGGACAATCACCGTATCCAGGTCAGGTAGATCCTCGAGGATCTCCAGACCAATCGTGCCCTGTCCGGCTATGATGCGCGGAACTGCATGCGAATGGACATAAGTAGCCCCTTTTTCTTCAGCAAAGGCGGTGGCTCGATCCAATGTTTCTAAAAAGTTTTTTCCGAATAAAACAGCCTGAACCCCGAAGGATTCGATTTTTGCAATCTTGGCTTTGTCCGCAGTCTCAGGTAAAAAAACGTACGTGGGCGGATTCCCAAACAAACTGGCGGCATAGGAAAGTGCAATGGCATGGTTACCGCTGGAAGCCGTGACCAGCCCCTTTTGACGCTCAGCATCACTCATTGAGGCCAAAAAATTGGTGGCACCACGTACTTTGAAACAACCATGTTTCTGCCAGCATTCCATTTTCAAATAAATCTCAGACCCAGTTCTTTCACTCAGCGCTCGGGAATAAACCAGAGGTGTACGCAAAACAAAAGGCTTAATCCGTTGGCGGGCTTTCCAGAGTTCTATGGGTTGAAAATCATATTCCATGATGTCTACCATGCGGGCGCTCTTTCCTGTAAATTGAATATTGTATAAAATCATCTGCTAAGGAAATCAATTAAGCTTGGATTGAAAACCTTCTATAACCAAGGATGGAACTACTTGACTTCCTTGTACCAGTTCTCGGGAAATTCCTGAGCGTGAACGTTTGGGGCTTTCCCTTGGGGGTAAAGAACCTCAATCCCTTCGATCTCAGTGATGAAGACTTCGAAGGCGCCCTTCACGATACTACCTTCATATAAATGGCCGCCGATAGTGGGCACATTCCAGGCACCACCAATCACAAAATGGATGGCCGGGAAGGGTTCTTCGGTGCCATCTTTGGCCGGGCGCGGGTGAATAATACCGCTGCAGGAAAGCAGCATGCTCAGGTTCTGGATTTCCATCACCGTCTCACAGTGCCAGTTTTCCGGTTTCTCGGTGTCAGGGGTCCAAACCAGAAACCTGGCAGGTGCAAAACCACCCATAAAGGAAGTGTGAATCTTGGCATAACGGATTTTATTAACTTTGGCAAAATTCTGAATGGCCTTGAAAGCATCGGCTCCGGTTGTCAGGCGCAGGATAAACTCACGCCCGCGAGTACAGGTAACACTGTTGAAAGCATCCGGAGTTTGTGCGTCTTGTTCCCAAATTTCCTTCATTTGAAAATCTCCTTTAATAAACCAGTATTGTACAAATAAGGCAGAGATGCATGCTGTTATGAACAGCATGCCATGGTGTAAGGCCGATCAGATCAAATTAATTCTTTAATCCGGGCCGCCGAATTGATCAGGTGAATGCGCATTTTCTCGGCAGTCAAATCCGGGTCACGTTGTTTCAAACCCTGCAGGATTTCCCAATGCTCTTTAAGAGATTCGCGCAAATGTTCACCCGGCTGGTTCAAAGCGAAATATCGAACCCGGACAACCCGATTATTCAGATTCTCCAACACTTCGCGGACGAGCATATTATGCGTAAATTTCATGAAAGTTGCATGGAAGATGGAATCATACTCAAAATGCTTGGCATTATCCCCGTTGTCAAAAGCAAGTTGATCCGCTGTTAATAAGCGTTCGAGCTCCACAATGGTAGATTCAGGAATAATCAGAGGAACCTGCCGTGCAATTTCGACTTCCAGTAAACGGCGTATTTCGTAAACATTGTTAATATCCTGTTGGGATACCTTGGCAATGAAGGCACCTCGATAGGAATGGATTTCAATGAATCCTTCCGATTCAAGGACTTTAAGGGCCTCCCGAATCGGAGTACGGCTGACATTCAACTCAGAAGCTAAACGATTCTGATCCAGTTTTTCACCTGGTTCAAAATAACCTGTCAAAATAGCTTCTCTCAAGCTTTCGGTTACCCAGCTTGCCAAACCACGACCTTTGTTAGATTGGGGAAGAGGAACTTTCACCTTTTTTACCCTCACATATTAGAGATAATAAAATTGTATTGTATACAATATACATTTGCAATGGACAAATGTCACACACTGAGCCGATATCTTCATCATTTTTTATTCATCAGCCAGTGCGTGACGTTTTATCTACTTAAAACAGGTTCAGGATTCAGGATCGTTGATGTCAGCATATCTATACATTATTACCCGTATACTGCATTTCTGCTATATTTTAAACCACCAATAAAAGCCAAGAAAGACCCTGTGGATTCTTACAGAATTTTGCTCAGGAAATCCTTGGTTCGTTGTTCTTGAGGATTAGTGAAGATTTGCTCCGGGGACCCTTCTTCAATCAACATTCCATCCGCCAGGAATAAAACACGATCCGCAGCTTCACGAATAAATCCCATCTCATGACTTACAATCACCATGGTCATGCCTTCTTTCGCCAGGTTGGCCATAACTTCGAGTACTTCACCAATCATTTCAGGATCAAGCGCAGAGGTAGGTTCGTCAAAAAACATAATCGGCGGCTGCATGGCCAGGGCACGCGCAATTGCGACACGCTGTTGCTGACCTCCGGACAGTTTATCCGGAAATGCATTTGCCTTTTCAACCAAGCCAACTTTATCTAACAATGCCATTCCTCTGGAGGTTGCTTCTTCATCGGAAATTCGTCGCACGTTCATCGGAGCTAGTTTGATATTTTCTAAACAAGTTAAATGGGGAAACAAATTAAAACTTTGGAACACCATGCCAATTTCGGTGCGGACTTTATTAACATCCACATACGGGGACATGATATCCACACCTTCGACAATTATTTGCCCGGATTGTGGTTCTTCAAGGCGATTGAGACATCGGATAAATGTACTCTTACCGCTGCCTGAGGGTCCCATGACAGCGACTACTTCATTACGGTGAATTTTCGTGGAGATACCTTTTAATACGTGCAGGTCTTTAAAATATTTGTGAAGGTCAATGACCTCAATCATCACATCGGAAGTATTTACTCTACTCATTACTTTTCCTTCATCCTGTTTACTAATAGATTTTCAGTGCTACCAACCGTCAAATAAAATACCAGCAAAAAAAAGAGATTGTACTTAAAGGAGTAAATCTCCTTTTTTTCTATAACAAAACTTCATCCATACCAACCCAATCCGGACAGATTGTAAAACATTATACTTTCCGATTTTTTTTGATCCAGATCTCTGTTCACCAAGTCCTCCCTCCCCTGACTGGACATCCAACCAGGGGAGGGCAATAGTTCAAAGACTAATTCGCTGGCACATATGCTGAGTTGTAAATTTTAAGGGTTGAGCTACCTTCGGGTGGCACTTGTTTAAACCATTTTTGATAAATCGCAGCCATTGTGCCGTCTGCTTTCATGTCATTTAAGACATCGTTGACAACATCACGCAACTCATCGCCTTTTCGGGTGGCGAACGCTTGACCAAATCCTTCATTCATCAACAGAGGAACGGCCAATTCAGGTTTGTCAGCAGCATAATAAAGCGCTGTGGGTGCATCGGCGACCACACCATCCAAACGACCCGCTTGGAGATCAAGGAAGGCATCCGTTGGGCTGTCATAACGTAGTATTTCATACGGACCATAGGCTTCCATATTCTCCTGAAGCCATTGATCCGGCATGGCACCCTCATCCGCTCCGAATTTTCCGCCTTCTAAATCAGCAAAAGATTTAATTTCACTTTTAGCCAGGGTCATCAAAGACAGGTCCGAATCATAGTAGGGATCCATGAAATCCATGTCCTTCATTCGATCCCTCGTGATCCAAATGCTGGAGGAGGCAATATCCCACTTATTGGAAAGTAGGCCCGTGAACATCGAACTCCACTGAGTGGGAACAAATTCAAACTCAACACCCAGACGTGAGCTGACTTCCTTGAGCATATCAATTTCAAATCCTACCAGTTCACCATCCTGCATAAATTCCCAGGGGACATTTTCCGTATTAACGCCTACTCTAATCAAATCAGGGAGTTCGTATGGTGAGGCTGGGACATAAGGTTCTTCATAAACACGAAGGACGGAACTACCTTCCGGAGGGGCCTGGTTGAACCATTTCTGGTAGATCACAGCCAGCGTGCCGTTTTCTTTCAATTCATTTTGGGCAGCATTGAATCGATCCCGCAGAGGATCGCCTTTACGAAATGCAAAGGCCTGGGCAAAACCTTCTCCCATCAATAAAGGGACGGCCAGTTCAGGTTTGTCTACTGCATAAAACAATGCGGTGGGTGCGTCCGCAGCAACCCCGTCCAAACGCCCTGCTTGCAAATCAAGGAATGCATCGGTTGGGCTGTCGTATCGCTTGATTTCATAGGGACCGTATTGATTCATGTGATCTTGCAGCCATTGATCAGGCATGGCTCCAGTATCCGTGCCAAACACCCCACCCTTCATGTCCTCAAAAGAATTTATGCTGCTATCCGCAAGAGTCATCAAAGACAGATCAGAATCATAATAGGGATCGGCGAAATCCATTTCCTTTTCGCGTTCGGCAGTAACCCAAATACTCGAGGAGGCAATATCCCACTTATTTGAGAGCAATCCAGTGAACATGGAACTCCATTGCGTGGTAACAAACTTAAGTTCCACATTCATGCTTTTGGCAATCTCATTAAGCATATCAATTTCAAAACCAACAAGTTCACCATCCTGCATGAATTCCCAGGGAACATTTTCAGTATTCACCCCAACCAGAACTACCCGCTTCTCGCCTGTCTGCACGGCAGGTTGAGTTGCTTTGGTTTCAGTATCGGTGGCAGGTACAGCAGCGGGTGAAACACAAGCACTCAAAAGCATTGCCAAAATGACAATGATCCCTGATACTCGAAAAAGTTTATCCATACTCCCTCTCTCCTTTTGCATTTGATGATAAAGAAGTTAACTCTTCTCTATTGGCCAATTAAATAAAAACAAGTGCCCGCATCATAGACGCCCACTTGCATGCGATACTCTTTATTAAACCAGCAACCATCAATATGCACAATAGAGATACTATTGGCAGTTCGTAAGGATAAGTTCCAGAGACTTGGCAGGAAAACCCTTTTCATGCAGATGTTCCCTATACTCCCGATTTCTTCTTAAAATGACAAAACCAAACACCCCTCTGCTTTCTTTCTACCAATACTTGATTTGGATATTAAGAATATAAAATATACAATATCACCCAAATCGTATGTTTATGATACCAAACTCAGATTAAGATTGAATTAAAGTTTTCTATCTGGTCGTAAATTAAACCAGCTGTCAATTTCTACTTGTAAAATGGCATACATACTTCTGGCATTTTTCTAATTCTTTCTCTTTAAAACAAAAAAGATGGCGACACATTATTGTCGCCATCTTTTTGTTTATTGGATCAATGAGGGGTTACATAGATATCGTGCATGCCAAGATGATAATAAGGAACACGAGGATACCCAAGATTATTTACAGAGAACCCTTTTACGTAGGGCTTCCACATCTGGGCATGGCCCCAATGATATAAGAATACACCACCCACATCTTCCGATAACAATGCATTGGCTTGTTCATACATTTCAACTCGTTCATCCAAATTTTCCCAGCCCGCAGCTTTGTTGGTCAATTCATTGAATTCTGCATTATTCCAGAATTTATGCCGGCCAAGATCAGGATTGTAGATATTCAGGAAATTGGAAGGATCTACATAATCAAATTCCCAGTTCTGGATACCAAAGTTGATTTTTCCTTCACCTTGCTCAACATTGTAAACTGAGGATTCCAAAGGCCGCAAAGCAATGTTGATCCCCAGGTTTTCCTTCAACATGGACTGGATCATTTCAGCAGTTCTTGGTAAAGCTTCCTCATAGGTCTTGTATGCCAGTTCAACTTCCGGGAATCCTTTGCCACCAGGATACCCTGCTTCTGCCAACAACGATTGGGCTAATTCAACATTGAATTCCTGATACTGATTCAGAGCACCATCCACATAAGCAGGGAAACCAATGGGCAATAAACCATAGGCTGGGTCTCCCAATCCGTCATAAATCACATTAACCAGAGCCTCACGATCAATCGCATGGGCTACAGCCTGCCGTACTTTTAAGTCATTCCACGGTTCAACAGTCTGATTTACGACAATGTACCGGGTTGCAAAATATGGGTAAGCATACAATTCATGCCTCAAAATCGGGTCTTCTTTAACCATGCGATAGATAGTCGGCGGCACAGGCGTTACATCCTGATCAGCAAATAGACCATCCAATTCACCCGCCTGATAAGCAGGAAAATCACTGATGCCATCACCAGGTTTGAAGATGATTTTTTGAATATAAGGCACATGATCACCCTTATAGAATTCATTGGGTTCCAGAACAATTTGAACCCCAGGTGAATATTCGGTCATTTTCCATGGGCCATTAGACAGAGCCGTCTCAGGATTCATTGACCATAATGCGCCAGTTGATTCAACTACTTTTGCAGGAACCGGAGCACTGGTCGGGAAAGCCATGATTTCTGGTAGATACAGGGTCTTGGCGGTGGTAGATATTTCGAGTGTGTAATCATCGACAGCGGTTATACCGAGTTCATCCGGATCCATCTCACCATTGGTGACAGCACCAGCATTCAGGATGTCGCTATAAAACCATGTGAACGAACCACCGGTTTTGGGATCCAATTGGCGTTTGAGTGAATATTCAAAATCTCCTGCGGTAACCGGAGAACCATCACTCCATTTTGCGTCTTTCCGCAAATTGAATGTCCAGGTTAGCCCATCTTCTGAAAGACTCCAATCCGTTGCGACGCCAGGGACAGGCTTGTTATTAGCATCCAACATCACCAGACGTTCCCAGAGGAAGACTGCTCCACAGGATTTGCTGGTGTCATAAAAACTGGCGGCAATATCCATGTGTTTGTTTTCCTGACAGGGCAGGGTTAATACCTGCTCTTCAGGTGGAGCAGCATCAACGGGTAAAGATCTGCCCCAAACATTGGTTACAGGGCCGGCTTCTACTTCCACAACTTTTTCAACTTCTTTGATCACTTCTACAACTTCCGGTTCCGCTTGAGCAGGTGCACATGCACTCATAATCAAGGCTGCGATCATCACCAAGCCAAAGATTGAATAGAATTTCTTTCTCATGTTTTCTCTTCTCCTATAATTTTAGGTATGGCTAAACACGATAGATACTATAAGATTGTTGAAAAAGTTTATTTACACCTCCAAGTAGATTTCATTATTTATGCTTAATCAGCCCCTTTTGGAGATAACGCATCCTGTAAACCGTCACCTACAAAGGTAAAAGCCAGAATGGCAAAACCAAGGGTTAATGCTGGAAACACAGGTAAATGCCAGAATGCCTGAATAGCCAAATAATATTCGCCAACCATTTGTCCCCAGCTGGGCGTGGGCGGGACTATCCCAATTCCCAAAAAACTTAACCCCGCCTCACGAAATATGGCTGCCGGAATTCCAAAGGTGATGGCTACAATCACTGGGGCAATGGAATTAGGGAGAATATGTTTAAAAATCAACCTGCCTTCTTTACTCCCAATAGACCTGGCCGCCAGCACATAATCGCGCTCACGCAAACTTAAAAATTGACCGCGAACCAGTCTACAAATTGGCGGCCATGTCACCACTGCCATGGCAAATAAAACATTCGAGTATCCTGGTCCAAGGGCAACCATGATCAAAATCGCCAGGAGTAAACTTGGAAATGCCATAAAAAAATCAATCAGTCGAGTCACCACCCAATCAATGACCCCGCCATAATAACCGGCGATTGCACCCAGTGGTAAACCAATCAAAAGCGCCGTCACTTGCACCAGCAACCCAATACTAATGGAAATCCTGCCTCCATAAATGATTCGACTCAGTAAATCCCGTCCTAATAAATCGGTGCCCATCCAATGAGTCGCGGAAGGACCTTCACCAATTACTGAATAATCCTGCTTGTCAAATGGGTATGGCGCAACCATTGGCGCAAAAAGTGTGATAAAAATCAGGATTACCGATACCAATAGTCCGAAAACAGCCAATTTATTCTTGGAAAACCTATAAATTGCATCCTGCCAGAGACCTCTTTTTTTTAACATTTCCCGGAGATTGTTTTGCATCTGCATTGAAATTCTCCTAATTTCCGTACTTTATTCGAGGGTCTATCGCAGTGTACAGAACATCAGTCGCCAAATTTACCAGGCTAAAAAGCACTGCTAACAACAAAGTCGTTCCCATAATCATGGTGTAATCCCGTGCAAAAATACTGGAAGTAAAGAAAGAACCAAGGCCGGGAATACGGAAGATGGTTTCAATATAAAAAGAACCGGTAATCACATCCGCGAAAATTGGTCCCAGAATCGTAACAATTGGTATGAATGCATTTTTCAAGGCATGGCGAACCACAACAATTTTTTCAGATAAACCCTTCGCTCTCGCGGTTCGAATATAATCTTCTCCCAGCACCTCGATCATGGATGATCGTGTAAAACGAGCCACCTGACTCATCGGCAGGAGAGAGTAGGCAATCACTGGCATAATCCAATATTTTGGTCCTTCCCACCCACTGGTCGGCAGCCATTTTAGTAGAACACCGAAGATCACAACCAGAACTACGGCAATCACAAAGTTTGGAAATACCGTACCGCCAACCGACAAAGTGGTTGTAATGTAATCAATCCACGTGTTCTGATGCAATGCTGCCCACATCCCCAGGATAAGTCCTAATACCAAGGCTAGAATAAAGGTCGTCAACCCTAATTGAATGGATACCTTCCATGTGCGGCCGATCAATTCAATCACAGTCTCATTGGGTCGGGCAAACGACTGTCCAAAATCAAGCTGCATAGCCCGCCAAATATAATTCAGATACTGAATATGAATCGGTTTATCCAACCCTGCTTGTGCCAGAATTTCTTTACGAACCGCTTCAGGCATGGGGATGCCCCGATCACCACCTTCCAAATCAAAAGGTCCGCCAGGAATGGAGTGCATTAGTAGAAACACAGCCAGGGAGAGGAAAAGTAGTGTGACAAAAAGCCCAATGATTCGTAGATAGATGAATCTTCCCATAATTTACCTCAGATGCTAAAAATTGGGACGTAAGGTTCACGCCAATCTTTATACCAACCTATCACTTCACAGCCTTCTTTTGTTATCAGGACTGTATCATTGGATTGGAGAAGCATGCCCGATTTAGTTTTTATAATGGGGGTTAACACCAAAACCATATTCACTTCCAGAGTGGTTTTTTCTCCAGCGCACAAGTAGGGTTTCTCAATTGGCGCTGTTCCAATCCCATGGCCTAAACCATACTCAGATTGCCACTGGATATTTTCTTCCTTTGCAAAAGCCTCAACTTGCTTAAACAGGTCATCACAAACTGTACCGGTTCGCAACAGTGTCATAGCAAAATTTCGTAAATTTACCAACTCCTGATACCCGTAGGATTGCTCAACAGAAGGCTCGCCCATCGTCATCATCCGTGTAGCATCGGACCAATATCCATTCATGAACGTGCGCGCGTTCATCCGGATTGGTTCTCCTTCAGCAAAATCAATGATATGAGAAAAGCCAAAAACTGGAGGTAATGGCCAAAGCTGGTTGACATATTTACCGCTTGCCACCCTTGCGCAAGCATGATAGCCATAGAGAGTGATCCCTCTTTCTTGGGTGTGAACGCGAAGTTCTTCCGCCAGGGTCAAAGCAGTCATTCGGCGATCTACTGTAATGTGGTGAATTGCCCCATTGATGCCATGATCTGTGCGATAAGCGACATCCTTAAGCAATGCGATCTCATCTTCGGTTTTTTTGATTCGCAAATCAGATATCCAAGCATCAACTGGCTCAAATCTGATATCGGGATATGCCGAGGAAAATTGGCTGAACACCCCTTGCTGCCAACCGGCAAGATCAACGCCTAAGATATTCGTTTTCGTGCCCAGCACTTTCGCGAGTGTAGTCAACCAATCCGTTCCCGTATCAATATTCCCCTGATAAGCATGGACCTCTTTTAGCCAACCATCCCTTTTGATGTCATTTTTCCATAGAGCAGGTACAATCCCGACAGGTTGGCCATTTTTTTCCATGTATACCCAAAAAGGGGTTTTTGGGTGAGATAGAATATAGGGGTGATATGAACCGCTCAAATATTGAACAGCTTCCGGACCGGCAATCAGTATGGCATCCACTTTTAATTGGGTCAACGCGTGATTTAATTTATGAAGCACCTGAGTCGTTTTCATCATAGTTATCCTCTTTACCCGTGCCGCGCGGTATTGCCAGTCATTTCATACAAATCATCCCAATTTCGATACCAGCTAAGAACTTCGGCACCTTCCTGGGTGATTGCGACGATTTCCTTGGAACAAATCAGCTCTTTTTCTGGCCCTGTATTGTAAATGGACAACACCAAAACCATCCCCTCCTGAAGAACTGTTTCATCAAATGAATTAAGATAGGGGGATTCATATTCCGTCAGCCCGAGACCATGTCCAAAACCAAATTCTGAAATAACTGGAATCTTTTCCTTGTCAGCCAGGGTACAAAGTGCGGTGAAAACATCACAACAACGCATACCAGGTTTTAATAAAGCCAAACCAGCATTTTTTAGGAATGTGTTTTTTTGATAAGCAGATTTGTGTTCATCGGATGCCCAGCCAACATGTAACGTCCGTCCCCCTACTGACCAATATCCGCGAAAGTGATTGCTCGTTTCGGTTCTGAGGAAGTTTCCTTGAACTAAATTTCCGTCTGGATAGTCGGCAAAGGCTTGCGAAGCCGATCCTTGAATTGCAGTGATTTGCCCCGTACCATGCCCACCCATTTCGCCAATATGCACGCGAATTCGTTCAGCGAATTCCCACATGCTATACCCCCAGGAATCCAATAAATTTCCTTCGCTATGATTCAGCGCACTGACCAATCCCCGATCTGCCTGTCGGACTGCTTCCCCTATTAATTCTATTTCTTTAGGCGTCTTAATCATGCGGAGTTGATTCATTTGCTGACTGATATCCACCCATTGGAACTTTGTATCAAGCTGAAGATCTTGTACAAATGCAACTGGAAGCTGTGAAATATCACAACCTATCTTGTGGTGTGCAGAAAAATCTTTTTGAATTATGTTCTTCACCCCATCCAACAAACCAATTTCTGGATGAAGTTGATCCAAACCAAAAGAAAGGATGTCCTCTTTCCAACCCTGTTCTCGTAACATTTCCACATAAGCGGATTGGCAGAGTATCATACGCTCGCCCTCTGGTCTGACCAGGACAGCAGCCTGTAAAAATGGGTGTTGGAATGCATCCGGCAGGATCATTCCCCCAGTAAGATAAGAAAAATTGGCAGGGGAGAAAACAATCAGGGAATTTAATAAATTTTCTGTAAGTACTTGTTGTTTAATCTTTTCAATTAAAGATTTTTGCTCATGGGAATCAAAGGAAACATCGGTGCATTTTCCTTGTCGATGGGATGCAGCTATAGCCCGTCTTTGGTACGCTGAATCGGTTTGCTTTATTGTTCTACCCAATACTTTAATCATTAATCCCATACCTCCAATAAGTGATCGTCTCATAAAGGATATTTGTACTAAATGGATGGTGATCCATAAATCAAATAGAAGAATCAAAAAAGAGGTAAATTAAATACATTTAATTTGCATAATACGATTTCATGCACTACGAACGGTTGAAAAAAGGGATTTTAAGGAACAAAGAAAAACATTTGGTCATAGTATCAGAATTTTTGAAATGCGACAGGGGAGCCTGATCATTTTTCTTGAAGAGATTAATCTGAACTTCATATAAAAACAGGATATTGTTCCACTTAGTGGAACCGCATTCCATCATTTATTATATTATAGAGATATCGGAGTCCATAGTCAACAAAATACTGTATACGTTATTGGTTTTATTTTAATCCAATTTTAATATTAGATCTGATAAATTTATAACAGTCTGTCTGATTTAATCTAATTCTTTCCATCAAGTTTATTTAAAAAACAACCTCCTTTTCAAGGAGATTGTTAGCTCAAACTCTTAATCAGCACTACAGGAACTTCTGGATCTCAATCAGGTATCCTTCTGGATCATGCAGCAGGAACATGCGCAATTTCATTGCTTCTATAGTGCGCGGCTCGCTGATAGGCTGAATCCCTTGACTGATCAAATAGCTGTACCAGGCATCCGGATCATCCACAATCAGGGTCAATTCCACTGGTTTAATCTCATTGGCCCGATGCGCACCCTTGGATTCGTCCACCACACCCATGAAAGCATTATCCCGAATGCGATAGATCTTTGACCATCCCTGATCAACAGCCAATTCAAACCCCATCACATTCTGATAAAAGTGGTTGGCTTTCTCTGTGTCTTTATAATAAAAAAAAGTGATCGCAGAATTTACTTTTAATTTATTGTCGCTCATTCTCTCACCTCTTGATTGTAACGTACCCTAAATATAACGAATTTCTGTATCAGAATCCATGTCAAAACAGGTTTTTATTTAATCCACATCCATCACAGTTTTATCCAAGACATCCGCTATATGCAATAAATAAAAGCAAGAACGAGGGTTTCATTCCTGCTTTCGTCGATAGTTGATCTTAGAAAAGTCCCAGTTCTTTGAGCGCTTCAGCAGCACCATCCAGATTGGTTAAGTTCATACCAGCATAGGACGGTGAGAAAACCACGCCCTTGCCGCCGGCACGATATGTGGCCAGCACACTGCGGCGCACAATATCCGGAGTACAAACAGCCATATCCGCGGATGAACGGGGAGCATCCACACCAATGCCCATATAGACATCGGCCTTTCCATTGACTCCGCGCACGGCGTCGGCACATTGACCGTAGACGTAGGTGTCTGGGTCCATGCCCGCAGCAACCAGCTTGTCATATGGAGCTTCCTTCAATCCCAACAGATCGTACATAATCGGAGTCAGGTTCTGCGGATCCAGGTCGCGCAGGACGGATTTGTGTAAGTTATCCATTTCCTTGACATAGATGCCGCCGGCCTGGTGTTGATACGTGATAGGCTTCACCCAATCGGCCCAGTCGGCCATTTCTTCCCACGGCCATTGCGCTTTGCGCAGCAAATTAAAGTGATTGCGGTTCCAGACATTCAAACCAAAACTCAAATTTGGATTAACCCACTTGACAATCCCGTACAATTCCCGGTCCATGTCCTTGTTGCGTTCCACCCAATACTTTTCCCAGACCATGATTTCAGGGTTGCGGTACATCACGCGTAAAAACTCCACCATCGCCCCGTCCACAAATTCAGCACCGGCGCGGGCCTTCTGGGCATACTCATACAATTCCTTGAAGGCAATCATCACCCGGTCCACATCAATACCGCGCTCCATGGCCTCATGCCGGCAGTGTTTGCAGAAGCAATTGGGAGAAGCACCCCACAGCAAATTGTCCAGCGGGCTGCGGCGTTCGTTACACCACATGACGCCATCGATGTCATAATTGCGGGCATAGTCCTCAATAATGGAATACCACCAGTTGCGATAATCTGGATTATTGATGCAGGGTTCGTTGGAAAAGCGGTTGAATAAATCCACTTCCAGACACTGCGGCATATTGGGAATGCCAATATTATTCACCCCGCCATGCCCGGCATAATTGAATAAAGGTTCCATCACTTCCGGGATGATCTTCATCCCGCGTTTGCGGGCTTCCGGAATGATCATCTCCAGAACATCTTTGCATTCCAATTCCTTGTCCTTGGCACGGAAGTCATCAATGATCGTGTTCTTGTAAAACTCAGGACGATGTTTGATATAAGAACCGCCCAACAGTTTATAAGGTTCGGGTACGCCATGATCCGGCCAGCCTTCCAATTCCCAGGAGATTCTGCGGCCAACTTTCAAGCCCAACCAGGAGATGGTGCCTACCAACAAGGTATTCACCCCAATTCGGGACTGGAACATGTCCAGCATGTTCTCCACCCCTTCATCCATGAAACTGATTGGGCTGATTTGCATGCCCACGAATTTTTCATCTTTCTTTGCCATTTTTACCTCCACTTCTCATCTCTTTCTATGCAATTTAAATCCAGCTTTCGGGTATTCCCTGTCGCTGATAAAAATCCTTCATGATCACTTTCTTGCCGGTTTTGGATGCTTCCACGCAGGCCAGGGTCAGACCCAGGGTCTTCAAATGGTCTTTGCCGCTGGTGATTAATGGCTTTCCGAATTCAATAGCATCCAGAAATTCGGTAATCATCAAACGGGTATCATCCACAAAGGCTTCGCAAGGTGCCAGGGAAATCTCATGCAGAGGTTCCACATCTTCACCCACTTTGAAACGCTCGCCTTCCAAAGCCAGTCCTGGCGTCAACTTGGCGCCATTCAGGTCTTCGAATTGCTGCTTTTGAATAATCACACCTTCGGAACAATCCGTGCGCCATTCAAAACAGAAACGGTTCCAGCCGGAAGTCCAGGTTCCCAGATAGTTGGCGCGGAAGCCATTTTCAAATTCCAACAAGGCAGAAACGCAGCAGTCATCGCGATAGGTGCTCCAGGAAGGACGCCAGGTATCCGCCTGCACACTGACCACTTCCTGGTCGTAGCAATAGCGCATCAAATCCAGGTGATGCACGGATTGCTCGAGCAGCATAGGTTGATCCATCACCAGGGGATATTTGTTCAAATCCTTGCGATTTCCATCCCGATTGCGGATGTAGGCAAAATGACCAAAACCAGCTTCCCCATAGGACTGTTCCTTGATCAGTTTACGCAGCATCTGACTGGAGGATAAATAGCGGAAATTGTGCCCCACCATTAATTTCAGTCCATACTCCTCCGCTTTCTGCACCATATCAATGCTTTCCGAAAGCACTTCGGAGAGCGGTTTCTCGCAAAGCACGTGACAGCCATGTTTGAAAGCCGTCAGAGTTTGCTCATGGTGCACTTCCGGTGGGGTCACCAGTACCACGGCGTCCGCTTTAACATGGGCAAAAGCTTCTTCGAGTGTGGCGTAGCAGGGAACGTCATGTTCGCCCCATTCCTTTAAGGTCTGCTTGGCTAAATCAACCCGGTTGCGAACATAGGCTACGTTCTCGGTACGCGGATCCTCGCGAATCACCTGTGCCCATTGCTCCCCCCGAACCCCCATCCCTACCTGAATAATTCGAATTGTCATTGATTCTCCCTTTCTTCTCTGCTCCAAGCCGTGGGTCCACTTGCCTTATAACCAGGCAGCAGGAACACCCCTGGATTGGTAAAATGATTTCATCTCGATTTTTTGACCGCTTACTGCGGCTTCGTCAACAGCCAGGGTGACCCCCAGCGTTTTTAAATGATCTTTCCCGCTGGTAATCAGGGGCCGGTTATGCAATACCGCCCCAATAAACTCATCCAGTAATCCCCGAGTGTCATCATAAAAAGCTCTGCAAGCCGGCAAAGGAATGGACTGTAACGGTTCTACCTTTGCATCCGTCTTGAACAACTCCCCTTCCAAGGCCAACCCGGGGGTCAAAGTTGTTTTGTACAGCTCTTCGAATTGCTGCTTCTGAAAAATCGCCCCTTTGGAGCAATCCGTTCGCCATTCAAAAGCAAAACGGTTATGACCTGAGGTCCAGGTGCCCAGGTAGTTCAAGCGAAATCCGGATTCAAACGTCAACAAGGCCGAAACACAGCAATCGCCTTCATACGTACTAAAAGCCGGCCGCCAGGTGTCCGCCTGCACATGGGTAATTTCCTCCCCATAGCAGTAGCGCATCAAATCAAAATGATGCACAGACTGCTCCAGCAGCATCGGCTGATGCATGCTGAGTGGATATTTATTTAGGTCCGCTCGGTTACCATCCCGATTGCGCAGATAGGTGAAATGCCCAAAACCGGTCTGTCCCTGTTCTTGCGTTTGAAACATCTGGCGCAGATGTTGATTCACAGGTAGATAACGAAAATTATGCCCCACCATTAAATGTAATCCGCGCTGCTCCGCTTCCCGAACCAGGGCGATGCTCTCTGCATAGATTTCCGTGAGGGGTTTCTCGCATAGCACATGGCAGCCGTGTTGAAAAGCCAGCATGCTTTGTTCATGGTGCAGATCGGGCGGGGTGACTAAAAGTACAGCATCCGCTGAATGATCCGCCAAGGCCCCTACCAGTGACGCATAAAAGGGCGTCTGCTCCTGCCAGGAAGCGATCAGCGCTTGGGCAACTTCCAGGCGCGTATCCACATAGCCAATGATCTCCACCGACGGGTGCGCACGCATCACCTCGGCCCATTTCTGGCCGCGGACACCTAATCCAACTTGAATGATTCTTAATTTCTGCATGCTGCCCATTTGATCCATTTCAACTCTCCATCAGGTTATTCGTCGGAGAGTCCCTTTTTTTCTACGCTTGGTACGGTTGGTATTTAAGTTGCCAGCCTTCCTTACGGATTTGTTCCGACAATTCATAGGCCATAATCCGTTCACCGGAAACGCCGCTGCCATCTTGCAAACCTAAAAAGATGAAGGCTTCCGTGGATACGATGGAATCCACCCACTGTTTCTTTTCATTCTCAGGCAGGGCATCATAGGCTTCTTGTATCAACGAGGTAGGTTTAATGCGTACCCCAGCGCTCATCCCGCCGGGTGTGATGGTGTTCACGGCAATGTTATGCTTGCGAATTTCCATGGCGATGGACTTGGTAAACCCTTCCAGGCCAAACTTGCAAGTACTGTAGATGGATTCTTTTTCAAATCCACTTACCCCGGCATTGGAGGAGACATTAATAATGCTGCCCCCGCCCTGCTTGACCATATCCTGCAGGAATAGCTTGGTCATTACAATCACCGCGCGCAGATTAATGTTCAAGGTTAGGTCAATTTCCTGCTGACTCAATTCTTCAAAATCTTTCAGGATCAAAACTGCAGCATTGTTTACCAGAATATCCAGCCGGCCGTAGGTTTGCATCACCCAATCATGAAAAGCCTGCAAAGCCGCGTCGTTACTGACATCAATGGATTTGCCGACCGCTTGCCCGCCTTCTGCTTTAATCAAGGCGATGGTGTGATCTATTTCCGATTGTGTACGGGAGACAACAATTACTTTTGCGCCCTGCCGGGCATAAGCCAATGCCACGGATTGGCCCCAACCCCGGCCGGCACCCGTCACTATGGCGACTTTATCTTTTAATAACATAGCGCTTCTCCATAGACCTATTTTTTTAGGCTTTGTTTTCCAGTTTGTCTTCTTCAGAGATGACCAGAGCCGCCGGATCAAGATTATTTTTCTGCTCAGTTTCCAGATGGGCTTCTGCTTCTTTTAAAATATACTGGAAAGAACCCAGGCCGTGTTCAGCTGCCACACGTAACTGATCCAGGTTTTCCAGGGGAACGCCGATGCGGTTATCAGCAGGAAACTGTTTCAATAATTTCACCGCTTCGCTGTCGATCGCCACCAAATCGCCGGAGGCCATGATCACATTGGGGAAGACATATGGTCCGCGTCCGTGCCAATTGACGGTACTGCGGCGACCATCCACCAGGATCAAATTCGGCTGCCAACCCAAATGAAGTTCGGCAACCATGCCTTCAGTGGTATTGCGGTCCGCATGTAAAATCTCCCGATCATCCACACTTAACCAACCCACACCCAGTTTCAAGGAAACAGAAAAGCGGGCCGAAGAATGGCAGCGCATATTGCTCAGATAAACACGTTTATCCGCTTCATACATGGAACGCGGTACATGATAGGACTTCCAATATTTTCCCGGTACTTCCAACTCCACCCATTCTTCCTCTTCAAATTCAATCAAGGGCACCCCAAAGCGTTTGAGAACAGGGAAAACACCCAGATTGGTGGCGACTTTGTGGGTTGGACCGTCCGCCCGACCGGACATCTCAGCCACGGTAACCTTGGCGCCTGCGTCGATTAATAATTCAATCGCCGCTGCCAGGATACCCAAATCGGTGGAAAGAGGGGTCTCATAAGAACAGTTAAAATTCGGCTTGAGGATGACTTTGTCGCCGGGTTTAATGGCCTTCTCAATACCGCCCAATAAAGCCATGGCTGCATTTAATCTTTCCGGTAAATAATCCCCATTCACAAAAGGGGCTTTAGCCACCAGAGGAAGGTTATTTTCGGTGAAAACGTTTTTCGTTCGAGGATGAGGTTGAACTATCATTGTCGCTCCATTTTATTGTCGATTGTAGACAATCCAGAGTTAAATTTTTTTTGGGGAGAGAAACCCGCATGGATTTCCCTCCCCAATCATCACTCTAGAATTGACTTTTCTGATCCGTTTCCAAATGTCCTTCAGCTTCCAACAGGGTATAGTCCATGGATCCAATGCCATGTTTAACCGCCATGGCAAATTGTCCCATTTCTTCCAGGGGAATGTTCAGCAGGTTCTTTTCCGGAATGCTCTTGAGAATTTTGACCGCTTCGGTATCCACGGAGACCATGTCACCGGAGGCAAGAACCAGATTGGGATATATATATTTTCCGCGCCCGTATTGGGTGTTGGTGCTGCGGCGGCCGTCGATAAACACCAGGTTGGGCTGCCATCCCAGATTCAACTCGCCAACTTTATACTCCGTCAGGGCCTTATCTTCATGCAAATAGCCGCGGTCATCCGCATCCAGCCAGCCGACACTTAACTTCATGCTGGCGGAAAAACGGGCGGAATTATGGCAGCGCATATTGGCAGCGTAGACACGTTTATCGGCTTCATAGATCGTGCGAGGCACACGGAATTTCTTCCAATATTCGCCGGGCACTTCCATTTCCAGCCACTGGTCTTTTTCAAAATCAACAAAGGGTACATCGTATCGTTTGAGAATAGGCAGGATCTTTAAATCCCGAACTACATTTTCAGTGGGACCGTCTGCTTTGCCTGAACTTTCTGCCACGGTAATTTTAGCGCCGTGATCCTGTAATACTTCGATGATTGCGGTCAGGAAGGCCAAATCCGTTGAGAGGGGCAACGCATAGCGGCAGTTGAAATTGGGCTTCAAAACCACTTTATCGCCAGGCTTGATCGATTTTTCGATCCCGCCCAACAATTCGGCTGCGGTGGCAATGGATTCGGGCAAATAATCCCCATTATAATGAGGGACTTTGGCAACCAGGGATTTGCCGTCTTGCTTGTAAACATTCTCAGTTCTTTCGCGAGGTTGTACCATTTAGTTTCTCCTACGATTAAAGGTCAATAATACCAATAGTATCACATCCAGGGATGATTGAAAGGGGTCAGGACGGATTCCGGAATGACAAATTCAAACGGTGTTTTCAGCAGGAAAATGATATAGCTGGCGACATCGTCGGGGTTCATCACCTCGGCCAGAGGATGATCTCCGATGGACGTCCCGCGCCATCCGGTATCGATGGAGCCTGGATACAGAATGGAAGTACGGATTTTATGCTCCTGTCCACTGGCAGCAATGGCATGAGTCAGGCCGCTGAGTCCAAATTTGGATGCGGCATAAGCCGGGCTGCTGCTTCCGCGGATGCCAGCCTCACTGGAGATATTGATCACATAACTGCCGTTCGCTGCTTTCAGCCCTTCCCATAAGCCGCGAGTCATATAAAAGGCGCCCGATAGATTCACTCCAAGGGTGTAATCCCAATCGGCGAATCCGGTACCTTCAATGGAACGGGGAGCAGGAACACCGGCATTATTAATTAGCACATCCAGTTTACCAAAAGCAGCCAGGATCGGATCCAGCGCGCGCATCACATCTTCCGCGTTGGAAATATCACAGGGCACAGGCAGCACATCCGCCCCGCCCTTCTGATATTCCTCAGCCTGCTCAAAGAGTTCATGCCGGCTTCTGGCAACCATCGCCACACGCATGCCTTCGGCTACCATCGCTTTTACAATGGACTGGCCCAATCCGTGGGTTGCCCCGGTAACGACGGCTGTTTTGCCTTTCAGTTCCATGGATTCAACCTTTATTCCGCGCCAATGGACAGGAGCGGATCGCCCTCATTAATGGATAAAGATGATACCAGGAATAATACTTCACCGGCTTCGGGAGCAATCACTTCCTGTAAAACGGAACCCTCGAAGTTGGTGATCATGCCAATTTTTTGACCTTTCTTGACCGTATCACCAATCTCAACCGTAGCGTAATAATAGCCGGTATGCTCACTGACCAGCCAGATAAACTGATTCAGCATACGGGTGGGTACGGGTGCAGGTTGTTCGCCGGCAATCATCTTCAACCAGCGCATGACCCGATTGGCGCCATCCGTGTGGGTAAAGATAGATTCTTTGGTCCAGATTCCCTGACCGCCAGCCTCGGTTAAGATGGCCGGTACGCCGGCGCCAGCGGCACCCGCGATGGTGGATCCCTGGGATTTTGATTTCACAATATCACGGATACCAAAAACTTCCGCTAATTTCAAGGCTTTGGCATCCGTCTCTGCATTACCGCTTTCGGACATAATGGTAAAGGGTGCCAGGGCTTCCACCAGGTCACCGCCGTGCATGTCAATGTAATAATCTGCATCCTGGATGGCATTTTGGAAAATCCAATGCGCCAATTGGGCCGTCTTACCGCCATCTGCTTTGCCGGGGAAAACTCGATTCAGGTTGATGCCGTCCAAAGGACAAACATAGATGGAGCGGGTCTTAAAAGCGGGCATGTTGGCGACAGGTAGGATGATCACCTGACCTGAGAGATCCTCCGGTTGTAAACTGCGGCCAATCTGCAGCGCAGCCTCCACGCTGGCATATTCTGCCCCATGGATGCCACCAGTAATCACCAGGCGGGGTCCGTCATTTACGCCATTAATTACGAAAACAGGCAGCTCAACCTGGGTGCCATCCAGTTCGATGGTCTGGGTGAAGCTTTTCTTCTCGCCAACTTTTACTTGTACTGATCCAATTTGCAGCGTTCCTGATTTCATTATCTTTATCCTTTGTATGCAGAAATTTCATCCAAAATATATTTCTCGACACCGGCGGTGCCAATCGTTTTGGGTTGAAAACCAATATCCTCTCTCAAACGGGAAATATCCAGCGCCTGACGACCATTATCAGACTGCATGGCAAGCTCCGCATCCGCGGCTGCCTGCATCCATTCAACAGACAAACCATGCTTTTCAAATGCTGCCACCAAATCCCCAAAAGCCATGGCTTCTCCGGCCCCCGCATTATAAACGACATGCGGCCAGCTATCCACCTGGAATAATTGGGCTATCGCCAGGCTTAAATCGGCGGTGTGCATCCAATCCCGCCGGATTTCAGGGCCAAAAACTTTGACGGATCGTCCAGCCTGCAAAGCGTTCATCAATCGCCGCGGGGTACTCATTCCGGTGCGCGCGCCTGTATTGCGTTCCATCGGTCCAAACATGGAAGCCAGGCGTAAGGAGGTCATCGGCTTCCCGGTATAGAGGGCATACCGTTCGGTCAATAGTTCAATACTGTATTTTGAGATGCCGTAGAGATGATCCAGTTGAATATTCTTGTCTTCCGTTTGCAGGGCAACATCCCCGGCCTGGGGGCGTCCATATACACCGCTGCTGCTGATAAAGATAAAGCGTTCAACCAAATCAGACTGATAGGCCGCCCGCAGGGCATTGACTGCGCCCACCAGGTTGATATCCACCACGTCCGGGGAACGGTGCCATTCGGTGTCTTCATCGGGTGTCACGGCAGCAGCATGGATGAAATGCGTAATTTTGGACTTGCTCACCAAAGCATCCAGCGCATCACGATCCCGAATATCCAGGGGTTCAATTCTCACCTGGTCTTTCACAGGAGCAAAAAACCGACCGATGGTTTCATCCACCGGCAGCCGATCCGCGGCAAACAAAGTTGCCTCAGGGAAGGCTAACGCCAAATCTCTGACCAGATTGATGCCCACAAATCCCAATCCACCAGTTACCAGAATACGCATGGATAGTTCCTACGCTGCCTTCTGCTGCAAATGATAGGCAATTTCTTCGGCCGTGTTCTTCCAGGCTTCGGGCATGTAGGTACCCGCCACATGCGCCGTCAGGATGACGTTATCGCCGGCCAGCGCAAGTAAAGGATCATCCTTGGGCAGGGGCTCATAACGAAAAACATCCATTCCCACGCCGGCAATGCTGCCCGATTTAAGGGCTTCCACCAAATCGACTTCATTGACCATGCGGCCGCGGGAGGTATTAATGAAAAAAGCCGTTTTCTTCATCAGGCCAAATTCGCGCTTACCAAATTGACCATCATTGCCACCGGGGCCGTCCAAAAAGCGGTGATGCAGCGTGACAAAGTCCGCTTGCTGCAGTAAAGTATCCAGATCCACATAGCGGATACCCAATTCTTTTTCCACTTCCACGGGCTGACGCTGCACATCGTAGTACATCAATTGCATGCCGAAGGCTTTCAATCGTTTGGCTACTTCCCGGCCGATATAGCCCAATCCAATGATGCCCACGGATTTGGCATAAACAGCATCATTGGATTGCAGACCAATCCAGTTATAGGTGTATTTTTTCTGGTCGGTTTGGATAGGCTGATCTTTGCCTGCCACCCAGGCTTTGGCTGCGGTCTGTCGGGTAACCCACAAGAAATGCCGGCTGAGGGTTAGAATCAAGGTCACAGCATGTTCAGCGACCCCAATTAGACCGGTGTTGGCACATTCGATGATTGGATACGCCCCTGGAACAATTTCTGCTTGTCCAGGAACCAGTTTCAGCACCAGGCTTAAGTTGCCGTGGGTTTGTTCCACCATGGATGGGGTGACAGAAACATGCTCTGTTAGAATGGCGGAAGCATCCTGAGGTTGATCGGTTAATTGCCATGTTGCTGGCAAATTCGCAAGGATGGCATCCATTTGTTCTTTTTGAATCGCCGGATCGGCTTGATAAAGCTTCTTCATATCTACGTCCTACTTTTTTTCTTACCCAACCCGCAAACTTAATTCGCGTGCCAGGGATAATTGTGCCAGGGAGGGTGCATGGAGGCTTTTGTCAGTAAACAAGACGCTCACCGAATCCCCATCCACACTTAGCTGCGGTTGGATGCTTTTGGTTTTCGAATAAGCAGCCAGTTGGTTCAGGAAACGGACGGCCAAATCAAAATTACCGCAGGCAAAGGATTTTGTTAAAGTTTCGCCTTCCAATTTCCACCCGCCAAATTCATCCAGATAGGCATGAAAATCAGCTTTCTCAAAAATACCCGGTTGATAATATTCAGGCTGAATATGAGTATCGAACCAGTCTACAATTTTATACAACCGCTCCACCCGATGCCGCGGTTCCCCGGATCTCGAGAGTTCATGCCCTTCCCGTGGGAAGCGCACCATGACTGCATCCCGATTGCCATGCCGCCGTAAAGCCGCAAAGAAAGTCTCTGCCTGGCTGATCGGTACGCGGTAATCCAATTCGCTGTGCAAAATCATCAGCGGGGTGGTTACGTTTTTGGCATGCGCTGCAGGAGAGTACTCCCACAATTCCTTTAATGTCTCTTCACGGGGAATGCCCCCATGGTACCACTCCACCGATTCGGGAATGTCGCCGCTGCCAAACATATTGAGTTCGTCGTACACGCCGCGCTGGGATACTGCTGCCTTAAAACGATTGGTATGGGTTACGATCCATCCAGTTAAGAAACCGCCGTAAGAACCGCCGGTAACCGCCAGTCGTTCAGGATCCACTGATTTTTCCATGGAAATCACAGTGTCCATGCCGGTCATGATATCCGGCATATCGGTATAGCCGCCTTTGCCGCGAATGCGCTGGAACTTGGCGCCATATCCGGAGGAACCGCGCGGGTTACAGAAGAAGACAAAATACCCGCGGGCAGCCAGTATCTGAAATTCATGCCAGAAGGTATTACCCCACATCACCTGCGGACCGCCGTGAATCTCTACTGCCAGAGGATAGCTCTTTTTGGGGTCAAAATTTCGTGGTCGCATGTACCAGCCCTGAATTTCTACATCGCCAGCCCCGCGGTAGTTGATTTCCGTCACGTCACTGAGATGATATTTTTTCTCCCAGGCAGCATTGAAGCTCGTTAACTGGGTTTCTTCCTGCGTAGGGAGATGCTTTGAGAATAATTCACTGGGCATCAGGGGAGACGTTGCCGAGAACGCAATAGTCTTGCCTGCTTGATCCAGAGTGAAACCGGTCACCTGGCGCTTACCGCTTACCCATTCTTCTTTGATGGATCCATCCAAATTGACTTTGATTAACTTTCCATCCCCATGATCATGGGTCAGGAAGATCAAATGCTGGCTGTCCACATCCCATTTAAAATCAATTACGGTTAAATCATCGCCGCTGATAATTTTAGTCTTGCCACCAGTAAAAGGGGTCACGGCAATGTAATAAGGCTCGGCATACGGGCTTTCCACTTTAGGTACAAAACAATGGGCAACCCATTTTCCATCCGGGGAAACCAGGGGATGACGGCCTTCTTCAGCCACTTCAAAAGCAACGATGCTTTCTTCGCCGGTAGTAATATCAATCTTCAAAATCGTTGACCATAACTCAAAGAATTCATCCCCGCTGGATTGTTTGCGATTGGAATTTGTCACCACATAGCGGCTGTCTGGGGACCAATCCACCATGCTGTGGTGGAACATGCCGCTGGTCAGACGCTTGGGAGTGCCACCAGATACGGGAATGACGTACACGTGATGATATTTTCCGTCAAAGAAACTTGTCCCGGTGCGATAAGGTAATTGAGTGATCACCCTGGGATCTTTAAGCGCCTGTCGTTGATCACCGCTCCAATCGCTGGCGAAACCACTCACTGGGGAATCATACAAAACCCCCTTGTCTTCCAGGGCACACTCTTCAGCCGTGCTGTCGGATAAAAACGCCAGCCATTGACCATCCGGTGACCAAACTGGAGCGCTGGCTCCACCCACCATTTGGGTTAACTGCCTGGCTTCCCCCCCACTGGTTGAGATTAGGTACAACTGTGCAGAGCCGCTGCGCGTGGAAACAAAACAAATCTGCTTACCATCCGGTGACCAGCGAGGGGAAGATTCTTTTTGTTGGTCACCACTCAAACGGATCATGGATTTAGTAGCTAAATCCATGATCTGAATTTTACGAGTATAGCGATTATCCGTATAAACGGGTTGTGTTTGTACGAAAGCGACCCTGTGGCCGTCCGGACTGATTTGCGGATCTTCAATGGTGATCAGATCATAAAGACTTTCTGGAACAATGGGTAAACCGCCCATATCAATCACTCCTTTTAACCTTTAATGAATGGTTCGTGGATCAATTTCGTCGCGCAACCAGTCACCGAGCAAATTAATGCCCAGCACGGTCATGGCAATAGCTAAACCTGGGATGGTGGTCAACCACCAACCATCGCGAATATATTCCCGGCCTTCAGAGAGCATAATGCCCCAGGTAGGGGTATCCGGTGTGACACCCAGGCCAAGAAAGCTCAAACTGGCTTCCGCAATGATGGTACTGGCCACGGAAAAAGAGGCAATGATAATGACTGGCCCAATAATATTTGGCAGAATGTGATGTACGATGATACGGCTGTCCCTTGCACCAATTGTACGGGCAGCCTCAACAAACTCTTTTTCTCGCAAGGAGATCACGGTGCCGCGGACGACACGGGAATAGCTTACCCAGCCGGTCAGCCCCAGCACCAGGATCAGGTTTTTCAACCCCGGGCCAACCACCGCAAGCACAGCCAACATCAACAAAATGAAGGGGAAAGCCAGTTGAATATCCGCTAACCGCATGATAACATCGTCTATCCATCCGCCAAAATAGCCGGAAATCAGCCCCAAAATTGTCCCGATCGTTCCAGCAATCATGACGGAAACAAAACCTACAATTAATGAGACCCGGGCACCATAAGCTAAACGTGTCCATATATCCCGTCCAACGGCATCCGTTCCCAGAGGAAATTCGGGGTTAGAACCTTCGAAAGGTACAGGAGCAGTTAAGCGGGCGCGTAAATTGGTTGTCTTCGGATCCCTATCGGTAATGATTGGTGCGAATACGGCCATAAAAATCACTAACAAAATCACCACTAAACCAAATACTGCTGTTGAAGAAGCCAATAAATCTTTCAAGAGATAATTTCGGCGTGGTTTTAATATCGCTGTCGAATTGTCTGCATCCATATGTGCCATGAATTCCCTCCGCCTAATTTAACCTGACCCGAGGATCAAGGAATGTGTACGTAAAATCAACGATCAAATTTGCAAAAACGAAAATTAAGGCAAATAATGTCACACAAGCTTGGACCAACGGCAAATCTTTACCGTAAATGGCTTTTACGGTCAGCATGCCCATCCCAGGCCAGGCAAAAATCGTTTCAACAATTAAGGCCCCACCCAGGAGACCTCCGAAATCCAGCCCTATTAATGTGATCACAGGGATCAAGGCATTCCGTAAAGCATGTTTGATCAACACACTTCGCGATGTGAGTCCCTTGGATCGGGCTGTTCGAATATAATCTTCATTCAAGACTTCCAGCATGGAAGAGCGTACCATGCGGGTATTGCGTGCAATACTAAAGAAGGACATGGTAATCACGGGCAGAATAAGGTTTTCAAAACCTCCCCTGCCGGAAACAGGCAACAGCCTTAGCTGCACCGAAACAATCATGATCAACATCAAGCCCATCCAAAAACTGGGTACGGATTGACCAACCAATGCAATAACCATACTAAAACGGTCCCAAAACGAATTGCGCTTTGTGGCCGCAATAATGCCTAAGGGAATAGAAATAACCAGCGATAGCGCCAGCGAAGTTAATGCAAGCTGCATGGTAGCCGGCAGCCGTTCCATGATGATTTTCATATTGTCATCTTTATAGCGGTAAGATTTACCAAAATCACCCTGGACGGCATTGGAGAGCCATTCAAAATACTGGACCGGAACAGGACGATCAAACCCCATGCGATGACGAAAATCCTGGATATCCTGCTCAGTCATACCCCGAATTTCACCCAGTAAGGTATAGGTAGGATCCCCAGCGAGGAAATTAACCCCGAAGGCGACGATGGTTACCCCAATTAAAACAATAATTGCTTGTAGCAGTCTGCGAATCGTATATTGAAGCAATTTAACCACTCCTTTCAAGGCATGGGGCAGCAGCAAGCCGCTGCCCCAGATTTCTAACTTGATACTCTTATTCTACAAAATTAACGTTAAACATGTGAATACGGCCGGTGATTGGGGGATCCCAGTCGATACGATTGGCAATACCATAGCTGTTGATCAAGCGATATAACCAAACCTGAGGAGCTTCTTCAAAGGCAATTACTTGCATGTCATCGAGCAATTGGGCGCGAACAGCAGGATCGAATTCAACTAACAGTTGATTGTACAGGTCCATGAATTCGACATTGTCCCAACCACCATAGTTGGTGACGGAGGTGGAAGCAAGGTCGGTGATGTCGCCCTGACCTTCGAAGGAAGAGCAGGAACCCATGAAGAACATGTCACCAAAATCTTTGTTGATCAATTTGTCGATGGCGACAGATCGTTCGGTTGGGATTGCGGAGGCATTGATACCAATCTGCTGGTACATGTCGATGATGGAGGTCAAAACTTCATAGCGATCGCTGGTTGGATCGTAGTAGATCATGATCTCGGGGGAGAGGACTTCGCCGTCTTTTTCCATCATGCCATCCGCATTGGGGGTATAGCCGGAAGCGGCTAACAATTCGGTGGCTTTTTCGGGATCATAAGGATAGGCAGAGAGATCTTCATTCAACCATGGGGGATTCACATTGATGACCATGCGGGGGGCAGCACCACCGAAGATAACTTCGTTGATGGTTTCCCAATCCACGGCATAGTTCATCGCCTGGCGGATATTTTTGTCCTGGAAGGTAGGATCAGCAAAATTGAAACCGAAGAACATACGGCAGCCGCCCATCTTGGAAACCAGGCGGGCAGTCTCAATCGCTTCCACTTCACTGAATTTCGCAACAGGAATATTTTGGGCTACATCTGCGCCACCGGTGGCCAATTCGGCAATCCGGGTGGAAGCTTCAGGAACATTGCGAAAAACCAATTCTTTGATGGCAGGTGCGCCAGCCCAGTACTCTTCATTGGCTACCAGGGAGATATGGTCGTCCAGAACAAATTCCACGAATTTGAAGGGGCCGGAACCCATAGCGGTTTTGCTGGTATCTTCCACGGCCATATTTTCATAGAAGGCTTTGGACATGATGCCCACTTCCTGGATGGAATAAAGGAAGGCAGGTACGGGTTGTTCGGTGGTGATGGAAACAGTGTAATCATCAACCACTTCGACGTTCTCGACCAGCATCTGGCTGTTGAGGTACTCGGTATTACCGGTAGCACCAATGGCAGGATCGGTCATACGGTCAACCGTGTATTTGACATCGGCAGCGGTTAAAGGTGTGCCGTCCCAGAATTTGACATCATCCCGCAGGGTGAATGTCCAGGTTTTGCCATCTTCACTGTTGGTCCACGATTTAGCCAATGAGGGAGCTAATTCAACATTCTCATCCAACACTACCAGTTCGTCAAACATGTTTTCGTAAATGCTGGCGGCATTTAATGAGGAGCTGAACATAGGATCCATCTGATCCAAAATGCTGTCCATGGCGATTACGACAGGGCCTTGCTCGACCACTGCAGCTTCGGCTGGTGCAGCTTCAGCAGCAGGTGCATCAGCAGCAGGTGCTTCAGCAACAGGTGCTTCAGCAGCAGGGGCCGGAGTACCGCAGGCGCTCAGCACCAGGGTCAAGGCAAGAAGCAAAAATAAAACTTTCTTCATCTTTTTATTCTCCTAAGTATGTTTTTGATATCCCGAAAATTCGGGTTAACCACAATGTAGTATTCTTAAAATGTCGATGATCCAACTATATTAAAGTTTTCAATCTTCAGAGCTGGAACCAAAAATGCTCCATTAAACTGATTGACTAGTTTCTGTTGATCCCCTACCGATAATATTTGTGAAAAAGCATCTACCAGGCTTTGCGTGAAGCGCAGATTATGTAAAGCCTGGCTGATCCTGCCATTTTGAATTTCAAAGGTACCATCCCGGGTCATGCCCGTTACAGTTGCCCTGCCAAAATGAATCTCCCTCACATACCAAAACCGTGTAATCAACAGTCCATGAGGGGTATCGGCGATCATCTCGTCCATGCTCTCCTGCCCTGGAGCGATAATCAAATGGGTAGGCAAGGGACTGGAATAATAGCGATCCCGCAAAGGGGAGAGCGCATGGCCGGTCGAAGCTACCTGATCATGGAGCGCAGTGAAGCTGTCATAGACCATATCGCCAGTAATCCCATTCTCTATCATGGAGACCCTTTGCTTGGGTACCCCTTCCCAATCAAAAGGAATGGAAAGGGTTCGTGGATCGTGCGCATCATCAACCAGGGTCAAATGCTCGGATAAGACCCGCTGACCCTTTTTACCCGTTAGGAAGGATTGTCCGCTTTGGACGGCACGGGCATGCAAGCCCATCCAGGACAGGTAGTGCAATAATTCGCCTACGGCAACCGGCGTCAAAATAACGGTGTAGGCACCATTTTCGATTGCGGATGGATCGTGATTCTTTTCGGAAATCGAACGAGCTTCCCTGGCCAGCGCTTGGGCATCAAAATCACCCAACTTTCTGCCCATAGATTCCGCGTAGCCAGTACCAAAGCCCGCCTGCCCGCAGCGATTAACCACGGTGACGGCTTTATACAGGGTTTCTTCTTGAAAAACGGATTGTCCCCGTTGGGTGGCGACAGCTTTTGTAAATGTACCATTACGAACAGACCCTGCCCCTTCAAAACCATAGGGAGCCAGTTCCTTCACCAGGATTTCAACTCTGTCTGCGCGTTCGGTGGGTCCAGCCTCATGGGTTAGAGCATTGAATACGGGCTGCGATAATGGAATCACTTCCGCTTTGGGTGCAAAACCCTGAAACTGTGGTTTTGTTTGCGAAAGTTTAGCAATATCTATGGCTTTCAACACCCCGGCTTTGAGAATTGTCTCGTCCATTTGGTTGATCGCGTAGGAGCCAATCTTGTTATCCACAGCCACCCGAATGGAAATCAGGGCATTCTCTTCGCTCATATTTTGATGGATAATATTGGCTGCGAATCGGGTCAGGCCATAATTTTGGGCGGAAAATATCACTTCGGTATCATCAGCCGGGGAGGATTTAATCACCCGATTGAGCAAACTCTTTACAGCATCTTCAGTCCAACGCATCGGGTTACCCTCCTACCTGAATGTCTTGGAAGCGGGCAGGAGCCGTGCCATGGCCCAGATGAACAATCTGCGAGGGTTCCCCTTTTCCGCAAACCGGCACGCCCCACAAATGCCACTCGCTTGCATTGGCGACCGCATCGCAGGCATTCCAAAAGTTCGGGGTTATTCCGCTATACCGCAAGTTCTTCACCATCGCACCGACCTGCCCATTTTTTACTTCCCAGGCTATTTCCGGGGCAAATTCAAAATTCAGGCGTTTATCGTCAATACTGTAAGTTTTTACGGTTTTGATAAAATAACCATCCTCGGTAGAGGAAATCATCTCAGCCAGAGAGGAATCGCCTGGCTCCAGATTGATATTGGTCATGCGTACCAGAGGATAACGCTGCCAGCCATCTGCGCGCATAGTACCACTCACTGGCAAATTTAATTGAGCAGCGGTTTCCCGACTGGATAAATAATTCGTCAGAATGCCGTCCTTAATCAGGTCCACCCGTTTAGCAGGAGCGCCTTCATCATCGTAACCGAAACTCCCCAATCCGCCTTTTAATGTGGCGTCCGCGGTGATATTCACCACCGGCGAACCGTAGGCAAAATTCCCCAGTTTTTCTGGGGTGGCAAAACTGGTTCCGGCATAACTGGCCTCACTGCCCAACACCCGATCCACTTCCAGGGCATGGCCAATACTTTCGTGCACCATCAAGGTCAATAAGGAATCGTCAATAATCAGGGTTGTTTTACCGGTTTTACAGGGTTTGGCATGCAGCAAGGCGACTGCCTCGGCGGCACATTGCGCAGCCCCTTCCACCAGGTGATTTCCCAGCACTTTTTCATACCCAGCTGTGCCGTAATCCCCCTGAAACGAGGCTGGGAAGGAGCGAAACTGGACTTCATTGCCGTCTGCTGCCAGGGCAACGATGCCAGCTCCACTCTCGATGCTGTTTTGTTCAATCAAAGCCCCTTCCGTGGAGGCAAAAAGTTGATCAATAAAATAGAACCCCATGCTGGCTTTACGCTGGGTAATGCCAGGCTGGCGTGCCATCTGCTCATCGGCCGCTTTTAACAACGCAATGCGTTCTTCAAAGCTTACTGTCCGCGGGTCAATCTCATAAGAAGACTGCCAATGATCCCGGATGACGGGAATTTCCGCAAGTTGGACAGGCTGTCCGATCAAGCGAGCACTTTGCGTGGCAATAGCGATGGCTTGTTTGACTGCCCATTCGCCGTTGGCAAAATCATGCGTTGCCGCGAAACCCCAGGCACCATTGACGAGCACACGCACACCCAGACCGCGATCCGATTGTCCGATCACTTCCTCAACAGCGCCATTCCACATGACGATATTTTCACTGGATCGTTCGACAATCCTTGCGTCCGCGTAGCTGGCACCCAAAGACTGTGCCAGGCCAAGCAATTTTTCCAGCTTACTTTCCATAACGTGCATCTCCGTTGCAATGGTGAATGTCTTATTGGAGGAAACGTTTTTAAACGAGCTGTTTACCTTCTTTAAAGGTCATACGGACATTTTCTAATGCAGAAAGATCCGTTAAAGGATTTCCATCTACAACAATCACATCAGCTAACTTACCAACTTCCAGGGAGCCTAATTTCTTTTCCAAATGAGTCAGGTTGGCGGCAACGATGGTGGCGCTGCGAATGGCGCCGTAATTACCATCCACCACGCCCAACTTAATCATGTACTTCATTTCAGGCACAACTACATTGTGCTGGACAACAGGGCTGCCTGCATCCGTGCCAAAAGCGATCGGAACACCGGCTTTGGCAGCCTTGACAAGACTGTCATAACTGCTGGTATTTTCCATGGCTTTCTGGCGTTCCAGAATTTTCCATTCGGGGATGTTGTATTTTCTGGCGACTTCCGCCTGGCTTTGCATGACCACAGCTGAAAAGGTGGTTACAATCGGAACCTTGCGATCCAGCAAAAGTTGAATGGTCTCGTCTGACATTTTTCCGCCATGTTCGATGACATCAATGCCAGCCTTGACGACACGGGAAATACATTCATCAAATGTGGCGTGCGCAGTAGTGGGTAAGCCATTACGATGGGCTTCATCAATGACGGCGAATAATTCTTCGTCGGTAAATTCCAATAAATCATGGCAGGCCATGATTTTGATCAAATCCGCGCCGCCCTTCACCTGGTCCCGTACAGCTCGGCGCATCTCATCGGGTCCGGAAGCTTCCCGGCACACCCAGTAAGTATGTCCGCCGGTTTGTACGATGGATTCACCGGTGATCAATAAACGCGGTCCGGGGAAGATGCCCTGCTCCACAGCTTGTTTGGTAGCGAAATTGGATTTATTAACGCCCAAATCTCGCACCGTGGTAATGCCGGAGCGTAGGCTTATCAGCATATTGCCGGCAGCTTTGTAAGCGGCAATTTCCGGGCTGTCAAACATGGATTGGTTGGCCAGGTCATGGATACCATCCCAGGATAAATGGGCATGGCAGTTGAACATGCCGGGTAAAATGGTGCCGTTCGTTTCGATAACTTCAATCCCTGCGGTGTTGGACAGCTCAGAGGCTCTGCCGACAGCCTTAATTTTGCCTTCAGCAATTTCGACAAACCCTTGTTCAATCACTTCATTGCCTACACAGGTTAAAACCCGGCCTTTGAAAATCAAATGGCGGGTAGGAATATCAAACATAGGTTTAGTAATTTTAGAAAATCTCCAGGCAGCTTGTTCAGGCATAATCCATCTCCATATTGTAATTGTAGATAATATACAGTCTATTGTAGACAATCCATATTAATAAAAACAAAAAATCAGAATCAGGAATCCCTGATTCCTATTTCCTTACTCTGTCGCGTGAATAAAGGTTAAGGCATTAATGGCCCGGGTGCGGCCATCCAAAATGTGTTCAGATAATTTCTTCTCTGCTGTGACCAAGTCTTTCGTTTTAAACGCATTAAGGATGGTTTGATGCCATTGTGCTGGTTCATGCGGGTAGCGGTAATGAGTTTTACTGGTGACGCCGATCAATAATTGTGTCTGCATACGAATGCTTTTCCAGGTGGAATACAATCGGCTGTGATCCGCCAGGGAACAAATATATTCATGAAAATACATATCCAGGTTGGTAATGGATTCGCTGTCGTCCTGCCGCACCATGGCTTCATCCAGGTCATCCACCAAACGCTGCAAATTATCAAGGTCCTGCGTCGTGCAGCGCTCCATCGCTCGCCGCATGGCGCCAATTTCCAACAGAAGGCGGAAACTGTAAATCTCATCAATGTCTTTATTGGTGAAATCCACCACGAAATTTCCACGGCGGGGAATATTGACCACCAAGCCTTCACGCTCCAAAGCAGAAAGCACTTCCCGCACAGGCGCGCGGCTAACCCCCATCTCGGTGGCAATCGTGGATTCGATCAAGCGTTCCCCCGGCTGAAAACGGCCTTTGATAATCGCAGAACGGACTTCTTTCTCGATTTGCTCACGTAGATTCAAACTGACAATTGGGCGCATTTTACGAGGTTCTGAATCCAACGTATCCTCCTGGATATATCAGTCGATTGTCGACAATACTTATATTTATCTTAACATTTTTAACCGGCATTGTCAATCGACCGTATTTGAAATTTTCTTTCCTTATTCACTTTTGTAAAACCTTCTCATATTTTACCGTAAAGAATCATTTAGTATTTAATCAAATGCGCACCCAAAACTCAAGTTCTTCCTGTGCAAGAAAATCACAGTGAAAATGGGATTCCATTTTCAATACATAACTCGTGTAATCGCTCCAGGGTTTCCAAATCCACCGGGATGCCCTGTTCCAGGCGCTCCTGCATGCGGCGATGCTCCAGTTCTCCGGGCAGCAGAATTTCTCCATCCGGTTGAATGGGTTGGGCTTGCTTTACCTGATCCACAAACTGCGCCAGTCGGGATTCAAATTCAGCAGGTTCCATATAGGCCGAAGGATCCAGTGCAATTAAGGTATGCCCTACACCCAAATCCTGCAGATCGGTGAACGTATCCCTGCCGAATTTTGAACCTGACAGGACTCCTGAGATAACATCCGTCATAAAACTGAGGCCGGACCCCTTGAATTCTCCAATGGGCAATTGCAATCCATCCAATAACTCAGCCGGGTCAGTGGACGGTTTGCCCTCTTTGGTCATGGCCCAGGTAATCGGCACAGAGCGTCCCTCGCGATAGGCCAGACGGATCATCCCCTGACCGGACATGGTCAGGGCCATATCCAGAATTATATTGAAATCATTTTTCCGTGGAACAGCGATACCCCAGGGATTGGTACCCAACACACCAGTCTTTGCTCCCCAGGGAGCCATCTCAGGCCCGGCATTGGTGAAGGCGATGCCGATCATGCCGGCTTCTGCAGCCATGTTGGCATAATAACCGGAAGTGCCGTAATGATTACTGTTGCGCACCAAAACGCAGGCAATACCTGTCCGTTTTGCTTTTTCGATCGACTTCTGCATGGCCATGGTGGCAGCCACAAATCCGGAACCTTTGTTGGCATCCAGTAAAGCGGTGGCGGGACGTTCTTTTAAATACGTCATGGTCACGCCGGGTTTGATGCCGCCCTCTTTAATTTGGCGCGTGTGGCGCAGGAGCTTTTCCAGCCCCTGCCCCTGCGCAGGAATCCAACGCATAGCACCGTAGATCACGGCATTTACATTGAAATCCACTTCATCGAATCGATCACCCAATGCCAATAAATACTCGCGTACGAATTTTCTCAATACGGCTTCGGAATAACGCTTAAATTGCACTATGTCTACCATTAATAGTCTCCTTACCTGCTAAGCCTTTTCCATCTGCCCATATTCCCACATGATTGCCGCGGCATATTTGATCCCCTGGATGTAAGAATCCAGGCCAATATTTTCATTGGGCGCGTGCAGGTTGCAATCCGGTGTAGCGAAACCGGTCAGGACAGTCGGCATCCAGACGTGTTTTAAAATCACACCTTCTGCACTCACCCCATTGACCACCGGCGGCTTGCCATAAACCAGCATGGCGGCTTTAATAACCGCCTGACTGATGTCTTCCTTGACGCTGATCTTGTACGGCGGTTCAGGGATATTTCCTTCAATGTGCAGTTCAATATGGCCAAAGCCGTGATCGTCCAGATGTTTGCGTAATTTTCTGGCCGCCTTCTCAGGATCGAGCATGGGGATCAAGCGAAAATCAATCTTCACCCGGGCTTCATTAGGCACAATGGTCTTGCTGCCCGGTCCCTGATATCCGGCAGTCATGCCGCAGATGTTACAGGTGGGTTCATAAGCTCGTGCCTTGAGGGCATCAATGCCATCTCGACCCAGGGCAAACTCTTCCACGCCTAGATCGGCTTTCATCTTGGAGAAATCGATGCGGCTGGCATTGGCTTCCAATTGGCCGATTTCTTCTTCGCCCAACTGCCACAAATCTTCGTACCAGCCATCAATTAAGATGTGACGATTTTCATCCACCAGGGTGTTCAAGGCGCGCACCAATTCCCAAGCCGGCTGAGGCACCAGCGGGGCATTCAAACTGTGCACATCGCTCTTCGCCCCTCGAGCGATCAGCTCCACATACAACACACTCTTCAAGCCCAGGTCAATATCCGGGGTCAGCTCCGAGGCATTCAAGCCGCCATCCAGACAGTGCATGGCGTCCGCCCGTACCAATTCGGGATTCGCTTCAATGAAGGGTCCCAGATGAATGGAACCAATTTCCTCTTCGCCTTCGGTGATGAACTTTAAGCCCACCGGCACATCCCCGCTGACCTTCATCCAGGCTTTGGCCGCTTTGATAAAAGCCATCACGCCGGATTTATTGTCCGTGGCACCCCTACCCCAGATTTTTCCATCCGCGATGGTGGCGCTGAAGGGCGGGTACACCCAGGCATCCAGGGGTTCCGGCGGCTGGACATCATAATGAGCGTAAGCCAGCATAGTCTTCTTGCTTTGCTTGCTGGGCTGGGCGCCAATCACACAGGGCGGTCCGTCCTGCAAAGGATAAGCCTTTGCCTCCAGACCGTCGTTGTGCATCAGTTCCACGACCAGATCCGCACATTCTTTTTGTCCGATCTTCTGGGCACTGATACTGGGCTGCTGAACCAAACGCTGTAAATCCACGATGGCTTCTTCGCGATGGGCATCAATCCAGTCAAATACTTGTTGTAATTCTACCGGTATTTCCATTTTATCCTCTTGCATGGTCAGTTATCCTAGTATACGCCTTTGTTCTTTTCCCAATCCGCTACAGGGATGTAGCCGATCAGGGTCTGAGGATTATTCAACTGGGCAATGCGGGTGTACAGCTTGACCAGCATCTCTTTTCCAAGGCTATACGCATCCGTGGCGATGCCGTTGGAATAATCCGTCAGGAAAGCAATGGCTTTGGCAGGTTCCTGCTTGGCATAGGCCAGGGCTATTTTTTCAATTTCTGTCTGACGTTCAAAATTACGATTGTCAAAGGCCGCCCAAACCGGCAGTACCAGTGGACTGTTGGCCTGGAAGAACAGATTCACCATATTGGTGATATTCTCATACAGCCAATAGGCGGAATTTTCCATGTATTCGCTGGTGGTCCCGGCATTTGCCGTTTGGTATTCTTTCGGGGTGCGCGTATTCTGGCAGTACCAGGGAATATGAGGACTGGTGGCACAGGCGGCCATACCAGCCCAGAAAACACCGCCCACTTCATTGGGCAGCCAGGATCGGGATTGCGTCACCCAGGAAGTGATGGTCTGTGGGCAGCCGATATTGCGGCTCTTGTTCCAGGCCGGGGACAGGCGATAAGTACCGGATTTGCCGTCAATCACGGTCGGATAAGCGGCGTCCTGAGTGTAGTATTCATCCAGTTCAGTGCCCTGATAGGTATCTTTTAGTAAATTCAGCATATCGCCAACCGTGATGGGTTTGGCGGGTTTGACGAACATAGGATATTCCTTAGTGGGTTCATAGGGATCCAGTTTGAGGGTGGGATTCAAAATGGAAATACCACGCCAAATGCGGTGAAGACTGTAGTAAGGTGTTTTCAAATCCCCGCGGGGGCGGCTGATTTCATTGGTGCCGTAAGCGCGGGAAGCATTGAAAGGCTGTCCGCTTTTGGGGTCCCATAAGCCATTCTTGATGGCAAAGGGAATCAAATCCGGGTCGCAGCGATAATTATCGGAATCATCCGGGTTGATATCGGTGATGCGGAAGGAGTTGGCTTCCACCATGAAGCATTCATCCGGAATACGTACGGCAGCCCAGTGATACCCCTGATATTGTTCCATCAACCAGGCTTCTTCAGGATCGGCCACGATATAGTTATCGGTACGTGAACCGTATTTTTCGGACATTTCGCCCAGAAATTCGATGGCTTCGCGGGCTGTCTTGCATCGTTCCAGGGCAATCGTCATCAAATAATCACCAATGGCGGTGGCCGGCCAGGGCGTGAGGCTGTCCACTTCAGGTTTAACCGGTCCGCCGGTACTGGCACCGACCGAAACCTGACATTCATTAATGCCGCCCAAAACCAGGGGCATATACTCTTCATTGGCCACAGTCACCACGGCGGTATAAGCCAGGGTTTCGTCGGCCTGATCCAGAACCACGCCCGGGCTCTTTTTGGTTTCCAACGAAGGGGGAATAACGATCTTCGTCCCTTTGGCATGCTTCATATGTGGCACAGAAATCGTGCGGGTGGCTTCAGTGGAGGGGGCATCACAACCCCGGGCAACCAATACGGATCCATCAGCGGTAGCTTTTTTACCAGCAACTAACATGTAACACATCATTCACCTCGTGAGAACTAGAATAGATTTAACCATTAGAGCGTACTTCGGCGTAAGGTAACCACAAACGCCGGCAGGGTCAGCTTTGGAATTACCCATAGCGTGGCCGCGTAGAAGACAAGAATAAAAACAGGAATCATCACAATGGCCGTGGAAAGATCGGCCCAAAAGGCCAACCAGCCGGCCACAAATGGCCCAATACTCTGGGCAATGGAAAGTACCACCGTATAAATACTGATCCGTCGGCTTACCAGATCAGAATCAATGCTGCCATCCAGCGCCAGGGCGGCGGTAGTTACGCGCGTGGTGCCAAAGGCCAGACCCATCAAACCTATAACGGCCAACAATCCGGCGCCCAACCCCACAAAGGGCAGCAGCATGGCGCTGACGGATAAACCGCCGATGCCCCAATGCGTCACCTTCTGAGCATTGATGCGTGCCAGAATCTGCCCCGAAAAGGGACGGATGGTGGCAGCCAGGATCATTTTCAATCCGGAAAGAAAGCCGATCATCGAAAGGGTTAAGCCCTTGCTGATGGCGTATAAAGGGAAGAGGGTATCAAAAATGACGATGATACTGGACATGGCAAATCCACCCACGATGCCAAACAACCAGACATACGGTTTGCCGGAATCGAATCCGGCGGCATTCTGCGGCGTTTGATCCATGGTAGTACTAACAGCCTTACGCTTCACCTGGTCGGATAAGAAGCCAGCCGCCAAGCCGACTAACGCAATACATATCGCGCTGAACAGGAAAGCCCAATGGAAATCAATTTTATCCGCGATCAAACCAGCCAGATAAGCGCCGATCCCGTTCCCGGCAGCTATCCCAGCCGTATACAGCCCTACCGCAAATCCGGGATGGATGCGGTCCGGTCGGCGTTCCAGCGCGACGGCGTAGAGAATGACAATCATCACGCCGATACCGGCAGCATTCAGACTGATGCCAATCCAGATGCCGCTGAATTGCGGCAGGCCAGCCAGGATCAGCGTACCCAACGTTTGAACCAGAATCGCGCTGATGATAATGGGGCGTACCTGCCTGCCTTTGTAATAAAAGCCGGAGATCAGCACAAAAACCGCTTCCAGAATCGAGAGCAGCGCCATGGCGGAACCAATCATTTGCACCGGCTTTTGGATGGATTCCAGGTAGGTGACGATCAGAAACAGAAAAGCTCCCTGTCCGGTGGCTAGCAGAAAAATCATCGCCAGGCAAAGATAGAATGTGTTGCGCAATTTCGGTGAATCGTTTTCCATTAAGATAATACCTTTAATTTTTTTTGCATTCATCAAAATTCATCAGAGCCAAGTTCAAGAAAATGGAATGATACAGTGTTCCAATTCCCGTGGATAATTTGTCAGTCGCCTGCAGCCTGTTTCGGTAATGACCAGAGTATCGGAATGGCGGAAACCGCCGTACCCTGGCACATACAATCCCGGTTCATCACTGATGATCATGCCAGGCAGCAGGATGGTATGATCCCCGGCTTCAATCCAGGGAGCTTCGTGCTCCTGCAAGCCCTTGCCGTGCCCCATGCGGTGACGCAAAAACTTCTCAAAACCAGCCTCGCGGATCACATCCAGGGCGGCTTTATTGACTTCTGCACAGGTCACCCCCGGCTTGGCTGCTTCCATACCCGCCTTCCAGGCGCCGTACATGGCATTAAAATAAGCCAACTGCTGCTTATCGGGTTCGCCTAATATGAAGGTGTGTTCACTTTCGGATTCATAGGTGGCAACCAGTGCGCCAAACCCAGCTTCCACAATATCCCCAGCCTGAGGCAGACGATCGCTCATCAAGCCGTGGGGAAACGCGGAGTGCGGGCCGTACAGCACAGCACCGTTGGTCACCCCAAGATTGACCATGACCAATTCACCCATGTCTTTCTGCATGTGCTCAACGGTCTTGGCACGGGCGTAGTTATAGGCATCCATCTCGTTCAAACGCAGCAGAATGGCTTCACGGGTCTTTTCGACCAGCATATCCGCGTAAAATCCGGCTTTCTCCATAATGGCAATTTCTTCAGCATCCTTGACCAGACGCATGGTGTAGACCAGATCGCTGATCTTAATATCCGGGCGTTTGGCACTGACCATCTGCCATTCGCGAACTTCCAGTTTATCCACACCCAGACGTTTGTACTGTTTCATATCCGCCAGCATCCACTCCAATACCGGAGGAATACCGGGGAAATCAAAGTAATGCTTGATGTCTTTCACCCATGTTTCTTCGGCCATTTCTTTTTCAAGATGCGGCACATACAACGTGGGATTCCCATTCGCGGGAATCAACAGCCCAAGGTTTCGTTCAGTGGACTGATGAAAAAATCCACAGGCATAATAGATATTAAAATTATCCAGCAATAAAATCGCGTCCAGACCTTCATCCGCCAGACGGGATTGAATTTCTATTGTTTTTCGTTTGTACCAATCCGTAGTTAATTTCATGGCTTCCTCCAATGCATGCGATGTCTCAGGCTTAATGAATCGGTAGAATACAGGTTTCCAACTCGCGCGGGTATTTGGTCATCCGCCGGCAGCCTGTCTCGGTAATCACCAGGGTATCGGAATGGCGGAACCCGCCGTACCCCGGCACGTATAAGCCAGGTTCATCACTGATGATCATGCCGGGTTTCAAAATGGTGAAATCACCGGCTTCCACCCAGGGAGCTTCGTGTTCCTGCAGGCCCTTGCCGTGCCCCATGCGGTGGCGCAGGAACTGTTCATACCCGGCTTCCCGAATCGCATTCAGGGACGCCTCATTGACCGAGGCACAAGTGACACCAGGTTTGGCCGCATCAATGCCGGCTTTCCAGGCAGCATACATGGCATTGAAATAAGAAATGGTTTGTTTGCTGGGTTCGCCGTACAGGAAAGTATGTTCACTTTCCGATTCATAGGTATACACCAGCGCGCCAAAAGCAGCTTCAATAGAGTTTCCATTTTCGGGTAAGCGGTCGCCCATCAATCCATGCGGATGTGCGGAATGCGGACCATATAATACAGCCCCATTTACCAATCCTTGATTGACAAAGGTCAATTCGCCCAGCTCTTTCTTCATGCGTTTGACAGTTTCGTCGCGGGCAAAATGGAAGGCGTTAGTTTCAGTCATTTTATTAAGAATGGCTTCACGGGTCATTTCGACCATATAGTCCGCATAGATACTGGCAGTATCCAGAATTTCAATTTCTTCGGGATCCTTGGCCAAACGCATGGTATAAACCAGATCGGTGATTTTGACATGCTTGTTGAGCGTCTGGATAAAGTTCCAATCGCGAATGCCCAGTTTATCCACGCCAATATACTTTCCAGGCAGGCCTTCCATCATCCACTTGAATACATGCGGTTCCCCGGGGAAGTCAAAATAATATTGCACATCCTTCACCCAGGTGGCTTCGGCCATTTCTTTTTCCAGGTAGGGCACGTAAAAACAGGGGTCGCCGTATTGGGGAATGTAAAACCCCAACGGGCGTTCTGTGGATTGATGAAAAAAGCCGGTGGCATAGTAAATATTGAAGGGGTCCAGGAGCAAAATTCCGTCAATCTGCTCCTCTTCCAATCCAGCTTGAATTTGTTTAGTTTTGCGTTTGTACCAATCCGTTGATAATTTCATGGTCTGCTTCCTTTTTCAGAAAGGGATAATGGAATACTTTAATAAACGGCGCCGTCTTTTTTCCACTGCTTTGGATCTTCATACGCCCGGCTGGTTTGGGGATTATTCACCAGGGCAAAACGAGTATACAAATTTCCAATCATCTCATCTGCTTTTTCCAACGCCTGCAGCGCCACCCCATTGGAATAGGTAGTCAGGAAGGCAGCGGCCAGGGCTGGATTGTTTTTATGAAGTTCCAGTGCCGTTTTTTCGATGGCGGGCTGAAGGGTAAATAAGTTTTCTTCAAAAGCGTCCCACTCCGGACGCACCACATCCACACTGACTTGATAAAACAAATTCATCAAGTTGCCGATGGTTTCAAAGATCCAGTAAGCGGAGTCTTTGATATAGTGGCTGTGGGCACCGCAATCCCCCAATTGATAAGCGCGCGGCGTTTCCGTGTTGCAGGCATAAAAGGGCATATGAGGGCCGGCAGCCGTGGCTGCCAATCCTGCCCAAAACAGACCGCCGATGGCGTTGGGTAAAAAGTCCCGGCTTTGCACTACCCAGGAGGCAATAGTCTGCGGGCAGCCGATCACACGGCTTTTATTCCATGCGGGAGCATAACGATAATGTCCCGTAGCGGGATCAATGATATTTTGGCCGCTGTCCTTCTGACCGTACTCGTCCAATTCCGTTCCGGCGTAGGTGTCTTTCAAAACCATCAGCATGTCTGCTGGAGTCAGCAGCCGATCCGGTTTATTAAAAAGAGGATACGTCTTGGAAGGTTCGTAGGCATCCAGTGCCAGGCTGGGAGCGAGCAAACTGATCCCCCGCCAGACGCGATGCTGGGAATAATAAGGCTGTTCCAGATCGCCGCGCGGGCGATTGCGGGTGGCATCGCCATAGGCCAGGGAGGCATTGAACTTGCCGTCTGTTTTGGGATTCCACAGGCCGTGTTTTTCGGCAAAGGGAATCAAGTCCGCATCGCAGAGATAATTCTTTTTATCGGTTGGGTCAATTTCGGCCAGGCGGAAGGAATTGCCCATGACCACAAAGCAGTCATCGGGGACACGCGCTGCGGCCCAGTGATAACCTTGATATTGCTCAAACAGCCAGGCTTCCTGTGGATCACCGACGATGTAATTATCCGTTCTGGCGCCATACTGTTCCGTCATGGAGCCAAGAAACTCCACGGCTTCGCGGGCGGTTTTGCAGCGTTCGAGAACCAGGGTCATGATGTGATCTCCAACCACGGTCTCGGGCCAGGGGGTCAGGGTTTCCACTTCTTTCTTGACCCAGCCGCCAGTGGATGCACCGGCACTGAGTTGGAATTCATTCACCCCACCCGAGATCATATGAATCTCATCGCCGGGTTTGGTACGCATGGTACAGGTGTAAGCGTAAGTTTCTTCAACCTGGGGGATGACCAGATGGTTTGAATCCGGAATGCGCAGCATTGCCCCCTTTGGGTATTGGCGTCGTGGAAATGACGCCAATCGCTGGGCTTCCGTTGAATTGGAGTCACAATTTCTTGCCACCATCACGGAGCCGTCCGCGGTGGCTTTTTTTCCTGCAGCCATCATATAGCACATAAGTCTTTTTCCTCTACCCCGCCCCGTTTAGGACTTGGCTCGCTGCGCAAAGGATTCCATAATGGCCGCTGCAAACTTGATTCCACGGATATAGGAATCAACCGGCATATTCTCATTCGGGGCGTGTAAATTGGATTTTGGCGGGCCAAACCCGGTGATCACCACCGGCATGTCCACCACTTTCTTGATGATGTCTTCCTGAGTCAAGCCGTTAACCACCGGGACATGTCCGAAGATTTCCGTGGCAGCTTCAATAATCGCCTGAGCTAAATCTTCATTATAGGAAATCTTGTAGGGGGTACCGCGGGCAGTTAACACCTTGACTTCAATATCCTTGAAGCCGCGTTTCTCCAAATGGGCTTTGAGCTTGATTGCCTGTTTTTCCGGCAGCAAAGCTGGCGGCAAACGGAAATCAATTTTTGCCGAGGCGGTCGAAGGCACAATGGTCTTCAGTCCTTCACCCAAATAACCACCCTTGATGCCGCAAATGGTGCAGGTACCACCGTATTGGCGTTCCTTCATTAATTCATAGGGAGTCTTTCCCCAGGGTAATTCTTTAATGCCAAAGTGATGCAGGACTTTATCCACTTCAATACGGGCAGATTCAGTGCGCAGTAAGCCTTCATCCACATCATCCGGGGCTTGATAATCCTCAAACCATCCATCAATGGTGATTTCACCCTGCGGCCCAACCATGGTGTTTAAGGCTTGTACCAGTCGCCAAGCAGGGTTGACCACCCAGGCAGCGTCGCCGGAATAGACGTCATGTTCGGGGCCGTGGGCGATCAGTTCAACATACAAGATGGCCTTCAAGCCAAGCTCAATCTGGGGGGCATTGGCCGAGGCGGAGATGTCTCCATCCAGGCAGTGCATGCCGTCCGCTTGAATATCTTCAGTGTGTTGAATACACCAGGTTTCCAAATGAGGGCTGCCGACTTCTTCTTCGCCCTCAAACAAATATTTCAAATTTAAAGGAGCTTCCCCAAGAACCTGCTGGTAGGCATAGGTCGCTTTGGCAAAAGCCATAACGCCGCCCTTATTGTCGCAGGCGCCGCGGCCGTATATGATGCCGTCGATGATATGGGCTCCCCAGGGGTCAGATATCCACTCTTCAAAGGGTTCCGGAGGCTGGACATCATAATGACCATAGCACAGCAGGGTCTTTTCTGCTGCGCCGTTGGAATGGGGAATATTTGCATAAATAATGGGGGGTGCACCATCAACCGGTGATTTAATCGCCGGGATATTGTCTTTTTTAAGCAGCTCAATTAATAAATCCGCACATTCTTCCACCCCCAAATTCTGCGCTTTTACACTCGGTTGTCGTAATAAAGTTTGCAGGTCTTTTACAAACTCGTCGCGATGGGCATCAATAAAATCAAATACAGGTTGAAGTCTTTCGTACATGATTCCTCCGGTCTTAAGGCTGGTATAGGTTTTCTTGACTGCCTAACCCCCCAGGTTATTTATAATGACTCCTGCAAACCACAGAATGATTTGCAGGAGTTGGAGGAGAAGAAATTCATCTGGTTATGAGCGGACCTTCTTGACAAACCGCTTCATTCGCTCTGCAGCGAGTTTGATGCGATCTGTTGGAGCAAGCATGGATATCCGCACAAATCGATTGGTTGGGTCGGCGAACAAGGCACCGGGGAAGATTAAAACTTTTTCTTCCTTCAAAAGGCGCAGACAAAATTCATCCGGGGTCATCCCCAGGCTGGCAACATCGGTAAAGAGATAGAAACCGGCGCGGGGTTTAACATAACTTAGGCCCATATCATGCAGCGCCTGGCTCATAAACGTGCGGCGCTCGTCGTAAATCTTGCGCATCTCACGCACACAATCCTGAGAACCGGTATACGCAGCCAGGGCTGCGGCCTGGGATACGGCCGGGCAGCAAATGGCGATGGTGTGGGAGGGCTCGGTCAGCATTTCGCAGATGGGTGCCGGGGCGGCCAAAAAGCCAACCCGCCAGCCAGTCATGGCATAGGATTTGGATGGTCCATTGAGGGTGATGGTGCGTTCCTTCATGCCGGGGATGGCTGCCACACTGAGGTGCTTGGTGCCGTCAAAAATGATATTTTCATAAATCTCATCGCTGATCACGATTAGGTCGTGTTCCACAGCGATCTTGGCAATTTCGCGAATGGTATCGGCATCAATCAAGCCAATCGGGTTGCCAGGATTGACAATGGAAATGGCTTTGGTTTTCTTGGTGATGCATTTGCGAATTTCTTCTGGTTTATAAGCAAAGTCATCATCCGGGGTGACCTTGGCTTCCACAATTTTCCCGCCCCACATGGTGATGGCTTCATCGTAGGAAGTGTAGCGAGGGGTGGGAACAATCACCTCATCGCCAGGATTGATGATGGCATAACAGGCCAGGAACATGGCCATTTCAGCGCCAACCGTAACCATGATCTCATTTTCGGGATCATAATCCAGATTATTGTCCCGTTTCATTTTCTCAGCAATGGCCTTGCGCAGTTCGATGGTGCCACGTACGTGGGTATAATGCGTTTTGCCAGTTTCCAGTGCTTTTTGGCCTGCTTCAATAATGTGTTTTGGGGTATCCAGATCCGGATCCCCACGCCCCATGGCGATCACATCATCCAGGGTAGCAGCAATATCCAGTAATTTGGTACGAATACCAACCCCAGGTAATTCTGCCAGATGATTCGATTTCATTCGGTATAATGCATTCTCACTCATGTCCAAACCTCTCCAAACCACTTATTTATGAACTAACTCGGTAATTTCACCGTCAAATTTTGCATAGAAAACAGCCCAATCCCCGGTGTGGGTGGATGGGGTGGTACGCATGCCGAAAGCAGCACCGTCACAGGGGGCAACAACTTCCTGTAATACTTCACCCTGCAGGTTGTATATCTTGGCCATCAACTCGCCCTTCTTGTAGGGTTTCTTGAAGGCAAAATCAGGTTCGGCAACAAACAGTCCGCTGAAATCGGCCAACACAGTTTCCTGTCCACCGGTATACCATTTTTTCTCATAGCGGGGAGTGCCAGGCAGCATCTTGTAGTGATACAGGACGTTCAAAATGGCATCCGCAATTTCCCGGCCATCTTTAAGAAAATCCAGAGGCATGGTGTGGGAGTATCCACCCAATTCGATGCTGATGGCAGGTTTGCCCTGATCGTGCAATTCGGCCATCGGGCTGCCCTTGGGATGAGGGGATAAAAAGATATAATCCCAGCCCAAGCCCATCGCCTGACCTAATTCCAAAGCAGCATCAGAAGGGGCACGGAACATGGTCTTATCCAGGAAGGAGTGATCTCCACCCGAGTGAATGCTGATTTCCATATCAGCAGAAGCAACCAAAGCCTGCTTGTGTGCCCAGGCGACACGCTCGGTAAAGCGGCCGTCAGGGGAACCGGGATAGACACGATTCATGTCATAGGCGAACATATCCAATGGATTGCCGCGGTCACCGGCTTCAAAAGCAGGTACATTCATGGCGGCTACACAAACCACAGCACCGCTCAATTTTTTTGGATCAATATCATGAATCAAATTAATGATGGCCAGAGGACCCTGGGGTTCGTCGCCGTGAATACAAGCATTAACCCATAAGACAGGACCGTCTTTGGCACCGTTGATGATGGTTACCGGCATGGATGCTGGCCGACCACTTGGGTGATTGGTGGCAAGAATCTCTCCGTGTGCAATGGTTCCAGGTGCCGCTACTGCAGTACCAATTTCTCGTTTTGCCATAAAAACCTCCGCTTTTAAGAATGAAACATTTTTATAGGCCAAATGGATGATTACCGAGGGCGAGGACGATAGCCGCGGCTCGTTTCATAGGGCTCAATTAATTCAATAGTCACACCATGATTATCTTCGGGATACACAAAGGCTTCAAAACCATCTTCGCGATCCAAATAAATCTTGTGTTGATACAAAGACACACCAGCTTTCTTGACTCGGTTAACCGCCTCGCGGATATCATCCACTTCCACAGCCAGATGTTCGAGCCCTTCCCCATGTTTCTGCATGAATTGGTAAACCCGATTTTCAGGGTCATCCGTTTCTACCAGATGCAGCCACATGCGGTCGTTGCCGGTTTCGATCATCATATCTTTCTGGGTGCCATAGTGCTGATCTTCACGAAGGCCAACCGCTTTCATACCAAACAGTTTTTCAAATTTTTCACAAGCCGCGTGCACATTCTTGACCGCCACACCAATATGCTGAATGCCGAGAATGTTATCACCAGTACATTGTTCTTTAACAAAACCATAGCTGGTGGTATGCGGCTGGATCAATTCAACCGTGAAACCAATGCCGTCATCCGGAAAGACAAAGGCTTCAAAACCGTCGGCAGCATTAAAAATCGTATCTTCAAAAATCGGCACACCGATTTTTCGTAAGTGGGCCACATCTGCTTCGATATCATTGGTTTCGAAAGCCAGATGCTCCAGATTTTCGCCGTGTTTTTTCAAAAATTTGTTCACCCGGGATTCAGGGTTCCAGTTCTGAACAAGATGCAGCCAGCAGCCATTTCGAATCATAATTCGTGCGTCAAGCTGAAATCCTTTTCCTTGATCATTCCGATAATCCTGCGCTACCAAGCCAAATAATTTTTCATAAGTTTCGCAGGCCTTCTTTAGGTCATCCACCACGAAACCAATGTGATGTAGATTTGTAATCATGCTCTATCCTCCAAAAAAGATTTTCATTCTGTTTGCTTAGTGTTAATTGAAAGGATGAATTCTTAAATTTACCGAAAAATAATCGGCAAATAGTTTACCTTTTTAAACCCGATGGCAGGCAACAAAATGCCCACTTTCAACTTCACGTAATTCCGGTACAGCATCCGCGCAGCCGGGTTGGGCGATGGGGCAGCGGGTTCGGAACCGGCATCCGCTTGGCGGGTGAATAGGGCTGGGCAAATCCCCTTCCAAAGGAACGCGTCGGCGTTCTAGTTTTGGATTGGGAACAGGGACTGCGGAAAGCAGTGCCTGGGTGTAAGGGTGCAAAGGCCGGGCATAAATATCACCCTTCGTGGCAATTTCGGCCATGTTTCCCAGATACAAAACGCCAATTCGATCCGAAATATGTTTCACCACCGACAAATTATGGGCAATGAACAAATAGGTCAGGTTGCGTTCGCGTTGTAACTCACGCAATAAGTTTAGAATCTGTGCCTGAATGGAAACGTCCAACGCAGAAACCGGCTCATCACAAACAATGAACTTCGGATCCAGAATTAATGCACGGGCGATACCAATACGCTGGCGTTGACCACCGGAAAACTCATGCGGGAAGCGGTCAAAGTGATAAGATTCCAAACCTACAGAACGCATGGTCTCTACGACTTTTTCTTCCCGTTCTTTCCGGGTCATGTGATAATGAATGCGCAGGCCTTCACCGATAATATCGCCCACTTGCATGCGGGGATTCAAGGAGGAGTAGGGATCCTGGAAAATAATCTGCATGTCACGGCAAACATCTTTTCGCTGGGAATGGGAAACGCCAACCGCTGATTTTCCATTGATCTCAATGGCCCCGGATGTCGGGGTTTCAAGACCGACAATCATCCTTCCGGTCGTGGTTTTGCCGCAGCCGGATTCGCCGACCAGACCAAAAGTTTCACCCTGGAAAATATTAAAAGTGAGTTGATCCACAGCATGCACGAAAGTTTTTCCGCGTCCCATGAACCCTTTATTGGCTGTAAAATGTTTCACCAAATTTTCGACTTTTAATAAAGGTTCCTTGGTTTTATCGATATTCTTAGCTATGGCTGGTGTATATTCTAGAATGCGGTCAATCGTACCCGCGGCCCGTCGTTTATCAAAATAATTAAAGCAGGCGACTTCAAAGCCAGGACGTACTTCCACTAACAGCGGCACTTCTTCCACACATTGCTGGGAGGCATACGGGCAGCGATCCCGGAAGGTACAACCCGCAGGAAGATCGAGCAAGTTCGGTACATTGCCCTTAATCACATGCAGCATGTCCACTTCACGATCCAACCCAGGGATGGAAGCCAACAAGCCTTCCGTATAGGGATGCTGCGGATTCTCAAATAGGTCACCAACAGAACGAACTTCAACTACCCGGCCAGCGTACATAACGGCCACGCGCTCTGCCATCTCGGCAACAACCCCCAGATCATGGGTGATCAGCATGATGGCCATACCAAATTCTTTCTTTAAATTTCGCATCAAATCAAGAATTTGTGCCTGGATGGTAACATCCAAAGCGGTAGTCGGTTCATCAGCCACCAATAATTTCGGGTTACAGCTAATCGCCATGGAGATCATCACGCGCTGGCGCATACCACCAGAAAGTTGATGGGGGTAATTGCCCATGCGAGAACGAGGATCAGGAATGCCGGTTAATTCCAAAATTCGAACGGCCCGGTTCATGGCCTCTTCCTTGCTAACTTTTTGATGCAAGATGATGGATTCAGTCAGTTGATCGCCAATGGTAAAGACAGGATTGAGGGAGGTCATCGGTTCCTGGAAAATCATGGCGACATCGCCGCCGCGCAATTCCCGAAGTTCTTTGGATTTCATCGCCAGAACATCTACATCATTGAAAGTAATACTACCCTGTTCAACTTTTCCGGGAGGAGATGGAATTAAGCGCATAACGGATCGAGCTGTTACGGTTTTACCACAACCTGATTCACCCACTACCGCCAGGGTCTCACCGGGTTTGAGTTCGAGCGTCACCCCTTCCACTGCACGGACCACCCCTTCGGGAGTATAAAAGCGGACTTGTAAATCTTTGATTTCGAGTAAATTTTCCATCATCAATTTCTCAACCTTGGGTCATAAAAGTCCCGTAACCAGTCTCCAATAATGTTGATCGACAGTACCGTGAACATAATCGCCAATCCCGGTATAGTAGCCAACCACCATTTTCCAGCTAAGAGCATTTCTCGACTGTCTGCCAACATGCCACCCCAGGTAGGGACAGAGGCTGGAACACCCAGTCCAAGAAAAGATAATGAGGCTTCTGCCAGGATGGTTGACGCTACATTGAACGAAGCCAGCACAATCAAAGGTGCTAAGGCATTCGGCAAGATATGCCGGAACATAATGGAAAGTCGGCTATCCCCCAATGCACGGGCGGCATCAACAAATTCTGTTTCACGCAGGGAAAGCGTTTCTCCACGCACCATACGCGCATAGGTCACCCAGGCAGGTACACCCAGCGTAAGAATCATGGGTATCAGCCGTTGCAAAGTGGATGCCTGGACATTCACATCCCTATTAGAGTTTAATACTGCCAAAACACTGATGGCCAAAAGGATGAATGGGAAGGCCAATTGTATGTCGGCCAGACGCATCAATACATCATCCACAAAGCCGCCAAAAAATCCGGACATTAACCCCAGGCTCACACCGATAAAGCCAGCAATGAAAACCGCGGAGAAACCTACGATTAAGGATACGCGCGCGCCAAAAATCATACGGGAAAGGATATCTCTTCCTAAGGCATCGGTACCTAAAAGAAACTCGGGATCTCCACCTTCATACCACACGGGCGGTTTAATCCGGTCAACTACCGAAATACCATTTGGATCATGCGGCGCCAAATATTCAGCGAAAATTGCCATGGAAATTACGATAAATAAAATGAGAAATCCAAATATGGGAGATTTTGCAGCCACAATGCTGCGAATCATCCGTTTAAAGGTGCTAGGGCGTACACGTTTGGCATCAAAAGGCAACTCTACAATGCCTGATACGTCTTTTTCAGAACTAATGGTTTGGTCTTCTTGGCTCACGTTATCTGCCTCCTAACAATGGATTCAAATACTGTCTGATTTGCATATTCTTCTGATTAAGTACCGCACTAACTGTATCGAATCCGTGGATCAAGCCAGGTATACATAACATCGACAAGCAAATTCAAAAATATAAAGAGCAGTGCCAGTGTAAATACAGATGCCTGTACGACATTAAAATCGCGTTGGTTAATGGCATAAACGACTAACCGCCCAACCCCAGGCCAGGCAAATACGTTTTCTATAATGACATCACCGCCAATCAAAAAACCGAATTCCAGGCCGACAATCGTGACGATTGGAATCAAGGCATTTTTGAAGGCGTGCTTCATGATCACTTTATAATCATTAACCCCTTTAGCTCGAGCAGTGGTGACATAATCCATACCCAGCACTTCCAGCATACTGGAACGTACCAGCCGCGCATTACGAGAAAGGGACCAAACCCCGGAAGCAATACCTGGCATTAAGATATGTCGGACTGCATCCCCAAATGTGGCTTTTAATACTTCCCACTGACCTGTAAACAAGGGCTCCAAAATTGGAACGCGCCCGGAAATTGGTAAAAGTCGATATTCGACACCTACGATTAAGATCAACATCAATCCTAGCCAAAATTCAGGGATTGATTGGCCAATCATAGCCAGGATCATCGTAACATTATCAAATATCGAATTTCGTTTTGCTGCTGCAATCACACCTAGCGGGATAGCAAACATTACAGCAACAAACATGCCCACAAATGTCAATTCCAGCGTTGCAGGTAATCGTTCTAAAACTAATTTCATGGCAGGTTGTTTGTATTTCGTGGACTGACCAAAATCACCCTGAACTGCTTTACCCAACCAATTTAAGTATTGGATATGCTTTGGTTTATCAAAACCCAGTGCTCTACGAGTAGATTCGATTTCCTCTGCACTGGATCGTTCACTGACATAAAGCAGCGTGGGATCGCCAGCCAGGAACATGACAGAAAAAGCCAGTATACTCACACCAAATAGAACAATCACTGATTGAGCGATACGTCTTAAGATGTATCTAAACATGTATACTCCCTGTAAAATTCTGTTCAATTGTGGGATCCGTGTCCAGGAGACACGGATCCCAGCAAATACTAGCCTTCATTCAAGAGAAGAAACTTGGATTATTGAATCCAGGAAGTTTCCTTGAAGTTTTGAATTTCATCTGCACGGGGAGTCCAATCCACTGTATTGTTCACAGCGTACCAATCAACCTGCATGTAGATAAACAGCCATGGGGCATCTTCGTTGACGATCATTTGCATACGATCAGTGATGGCTTTACGTTCGGCCAGATCGTAGGTGGTACCTAATTTCGGCTGTAATTCGTCCCATTCAGCATTTTTCCAACCAACATAGTTGGTCTGATCATTACCGAAGTCAGCCAGGTCACCCCAGGCACTGGAGATGGATGAGCCTGAACCGAGCAGGAACATGGCGGGCAGTTTCTTCTCGTCGATCATCGGTACGTAAACGGACCATTCGTAAGGAACAGCTTCGGTCTCAATACCAATCTCGGTCAAGTAAGAGGCAACTGCCTGTGCAATTTGATAGTCTTTCTGATAACGTCCATTGGGGGAAGCAATTTCACATTTTGTTCCGAAACCATCGGCGTAGCCAGCTTCGGCTAATAATGCTTTTGCCCCTTCGGGATCATAAGGATAAGCCTGAACGGTTTCTGCTTTGTAAGGAGGATTGACCATGCCGCCTTCGCGGGTGCCGTTCCCAAAGAACAGGGAATCCAGAATGGTCTGAATGTCCACGGCCATATTCAAAGCCTGGCGAACACGAACATCTTTCAAAGCATCGAAACAACCACCTTCACCACGTTGGTTGAAACCAATGTAGATTCGACGGCCACCAGCAACGGTCTTCACAGTAGCAACACCGGAAGCGTCAATGGTCTCAGCCTGATCAGCGGGGACTTTACTTACCACATGCACGCCACCAGCCAACAATTCAGCGACTGCTGTGGAGGCTTCTGGGATCGGGCGATAGATGATGGTTTTCATCAAAGGTTTTTCACCCCAGTAACCATCCCAACGGGTCAAGGTAATATGATCGTCACGCACCCATTCGGTCAGTTGATAAGGGCCACTACCGTTTGGTTTTTCGGCGACAACTTCGGGAGTATTGTTTTTGTAATAGTCAACAGAGTGCATGTAGATTTCACTGGCGAAAACCAGGAAGTCATCAAAGAAACCACCCAGGGTGATATCCACGGTGTACTCGTCCACGACGGTTGCGCCAACCATACCCAGAGAGTCAAAAATGAAACCAGGAGTGTTGCCAGTCCAACCAAATTCTTCTTTTGCCAGGCCGCGTTCGATAACATACTTCACGGTTTCGGCATTGAATTTCTCGCCGTCCCAGAAAGTTACATCATCACGCAGATTGAAACGCCAGGTCACATTGTCTTCCAACAATTCCCAGGATTCAGCCAGCATGGGCTCAACCTGCAAATCATCATTCACATAGACCAGGGCATCAAACATATGCTCAGCAATGTTTGAGTCGGTTTTTGTGCTCAGATTGTCAGGATCCCAGGTGGTGACATCGACAGGAATGGCGACAATCAATGGTTGGGTTTCATTCAAATCATCTGCTGCGGGGGCTTCTGCAGCGGGAGCTTCTGCTGCAGGAGCTTCGGCCACGGGGGCTTCGGCTGCAGGGGCTTCGGTAGCGGCAGGTGCACAAGCAGCCAACATGCTAACGATTACCATCAAGGCAACTAAGGTTTGGATAAATTTACTCTTCATACTCTTTCTCCTCTGGTTTTGTTCTTCCATTGAATGGAAGTGGATACATAACATACTGATAAATCAACAAGTTTTCTTTTGATTTTCACGCACCTCCTTATACCGAAATAAAATAAGTAAAGTTACGCTATTTCTTTTTCCATCGGTTCCCCATTGAAGAACCGTTGAAGATTGGCAAAAATCGCACGGGGTTGACGTTCACGAGCACCGCCTTTGCCCCCGCCAATGTGGGGTGTAAAGGTCACATTATCCAGGGCAAGGTAAGGATGATCGAAAGGTACCGGTTCTTCCAGGAATACATCCAGGCCAGCTCCGGCAATTTTCTTTTCAGCAATGGCTTTTGCCAAGGCGAGCTCATCAATCACGCCACCCCGACTGGCATTAATTAAATATGCAGTCGGTTTCATCAAAGCAATTTCACGTGCCCCAATCGATTTTTCTGTAGATGGGATTAATGGCGCATTTAAAGTAATGAAATCCGCTGTCTTTAATAACTCGTCTTTTTCCAGATAGGAAACGCCTAACTCCACTTCCAGGTCGGCATCCAGGCGATAAGCATCGTAATAAACCACTTTCATTTCAAAGGCTCTGGCTCGTTTGGCAATCTCGTTGCCGATATCGCCAAATCCGATGATACCCAGGGTCATGCCGTTCAATTCTTCCAGACCCTGAATCTTCATCCATTGAAACCCATGGGAGCGTTCGGTGGTGACTTTAGGTTCGATACCCAGGGTGCGGTAGGCACCGGTTTTAGTATAGGTATGGCCTTCAACGATTTTCTTGGCGCAGGCCAGCATCAATGCCATCACATGCTCTGAAACCGCCATTGCACCCGGCAGGGACATCAGCGCTGTTTTGATATTTTTTGCTTTGGCTGCCTGGATATCAATGCGGTCCCGTCGTCCGCCCATTTTTTGAATAACCCGTAAACCAGGAGCAGCCTCCATCAGTTCTAGTGTCATCGGACGTCGCTGCACAATCACGCCTTCGGCGTCTTTCAAAACGGCTTTCAATTCATCTACTTCATCGCCAAGCGGCGCAACTAATTTCAAGCCATAATCATTTGCCAGCCCTTGCAGGAAGGCTAATTGTTCAACAGGCAGCGGATCAACAAAGGCGACAGTGTGAGTTTTTGAAGTCATCAGCTAATTCTCCGAATTAATTCATTTTTTGTGGTGCAGGTTTTGAATAAAGGCCGACTTTCGAATGTTTAAGTTTTAAATCCGTCAGGCCTTCGACAATTTTATAAGTTACCGAAACAGGATCAATTACGGGCACACCCAATTCACTTTCCATCTCTTCCGCGTAACCAGCCATGGACGCACAGCCCAACACGATCACCTCTGCGCCGGCTTCCATCAGTTCACGCGCCCGCATGAACCCGATTTCCTTTACTTTGTTTCCATCCGTTGCGATCTCCACCACGCCCATGCCCAAAGCTTTCACCCCGGCAAAGCGGCTTTCCAATCCGAATTTCCGCACCTGGTGCCGCTTCACGGCTTCCTTGTGTTTCTTCTCGGTTAGAATACCGAACATATTACCCATCAGTAAAGCCGCGGAATAGGCACATTCGGCAATCCCATAAACAGGGATTGTCGAGATTTCTTTTAAGGCTTCGAGGTTCGGGTCACAGAAAGCAGCCAGGATGATGGCGTCATATCCATCCAGGTTGGCCTGTTTGACCACTTCAATGGAGTAAGGGGCTGCCAAGGCTTCATCGTAAAAAGATTCCAGCGACTCTGGTCCATGGGGAAGCTGAGCAACCGTTACGTCGACGTCCGCCCGAGCAATTTTCTTAATGGCTGCTGCCACCTTCTCTGTTACTACTTTGGATGTGTTTGGGTTTAATACGAGTATTTTAGTCATACTAAGGAATTGCCATCTCCTGAAATTTTAGTGTTCGTTTACAGAAAACTTGGATGTTTCCTGATATGTATATTGTTGCAATTCTTAGAGCTAAATTATATTTTTGTCTATTGTATATTGTAGACAATTATAGAATTATTTAGCTCAATGTCAAGCAAATAGGATTAATCATCTGCTTTTCTTAAGGTACATTTAGTTAGCCCGCTTTTGCAGGCTTACCGGATTGAAATACCTGTAAAATATTCTCTTCTTTTTGCAAGGCAGTGATGTCCAATAAGGGGTCCACCTTGACCACCACCAGGTCGGCAATTTTTCCGGGTTCAATGGACCCGATCTGATCTGCCATACCCAGACAATCCGCGCCTGTTAATGTCGCAGCCTGGATGGCTTCCATGGGGGTGAAACCGCCAATGACCAGCTCTTCCAACTCCATGGCATTCTCACCGTGATATACCCAGAAACCCGCATCCGTACCGGTAACGATTTTTACGCCGGCTTTTTTGGCCCGTTTCAACGAATCCCAGCGATCTTCCCCAGTTTTCGTCATCCAAGCCCATTCCCGATCGCTCGATCCCAGAGCTTCTTTTCCCATTTTCAAGCCATGCGAATTGGTGGTTAAGGTCGGCACGTAAAAGACATTGCGCTCCACCATCAATTGAATTTGCTCATCCGTCAGCCACTGACCATGCTCGATGGAATCCAGACCGGCCAGAATGGCATCCTTAATCGCCGGTCCGCCGGAAGTATGGGCAGCCACTTTTACACCCGCTTCATGGGCTTCATCGATTACGGCTTTCATTTCTTCAAAGGTCATTTCCTGATGCCAGGGTTTAGTGAGATCCGCTAATGAGCCGCCGCAGGCATTAATTTTGAGCACATTCGCGCCCCATTTTAATTGCTGACGTGCCGCAATCCGGCATCCCCAAGGACCGTCGCCAACCCCCGTTTGTCCAGCCACGGAAACATGCTGCGCCCACCAGGGTTTATCCATATGACCGCCAGTGACGGTGATGCCCTGACCTGCTGCAAAGATGCGGGGACCTGTACAGTAGCCGGCATTAATCGCATCCCGTAAGGCCACATCCACATAGGCCGGTGAGGAAAGGGAACGGATAGTGGTGAAGCCCATTTTGACATCATTTTGTACATACGAAAGGGATTTTAAAACCAGAGCTGCGGGTGCATCCGTTGTATAACTGTTGGAATAATTGTCATCCGGCCCGCCAGGTGTATGCACATGCACATGGCAGTCGATCATCCCCGGCATCACGGTGCAGGATGCGTAATCCAGCACTTCGTCAGGATGATCCACAGCTAATTGCCAACCCTGTTCCACGGATTTAATCAGGCCATTTTCCACCACGATGCAGCCTTGTTCAATGAGTTTTCCATTACCAACGATGATTTGCTTTGCTTTAATGATTTGCATGACCTAAACTCCATTGAATTCTTATTGAAGATCCTGAGGGACGAATTCCCCATGTTTGATAATTTCCAAACCATCCAGGGTCAATGAACTTTCCAGGCAGCATAAACCAAGATGCGCCCTGGACCGATTTTTTCCCTGAAAAGCCACATCGTTATTACTGCCAATTTCAATTTGGATATTGCCAAAATAGGATTCAGAATCTGCCGCAGAAGAGCCGGGCTCTGCGTACTGAATGGATTGGGATAGCCACTCGGCACGGCGATCCACACCCCAGGCCATATGGCCGGCCATCAAGGCGTTGGCATCCTCAAAGGAATTCAAGTAATGCCGCAGCATAAAGGCATCCAGGTGATTGCCTTTAATTTCCACGATTCGTCCTTCTTTGAAAAGTATCTCAACAGGATTTTCAATATAACGGGCAAGCATAAAGATTAAATCCCCGGTATTTAAAACCAAAGTACCTTCCAACGTCCCTTCCAATTGAGCGGTTTGCACCATACCACCGCCCCAGAAATCCAGGTGGCCGGGTTCATCAGCGACACCATAAGTTGCCAGTGCCGGGCGCCCTGTTATTTGCATGGTCAGGTCTGTGCCATGAGGGGAAGTCATATGAATGGAGTCTGCTTTTTGCAGATATGCCGCGCCAGTTTTAGCCCGCCGGATGACATCCGTATCTGCTCTTAAACGATCCATGGCATGCAGAGGTTGAACGGCCATCATCGTCCGGCCGCCCTTGGCTAAAAACTCCCTCATTTCATCGCTATAATGCAAAGTGTGAGTCGTGGGATAAACGATCAAATCCGCGTCCAACATGGCAGCGCCTAGGGATTTTTTCGGGATGGGTTTACCATATGGAATTACCAATTTAATAGCTTCAGCACCCAGCTCATAAGCGGCGCCAAAACAGGCATCCGCCACCACCGGATTGAAAGCAGTATCCGTAATGATCAGACACAATTCATCCGGGCGTAACTGGCACGCATTCAATTGATGCTTGAATAGCGAGATTAATTCAACCGAGAGCATTGGATTACTGGTACTTCTTTGATTTGCCATAATGGGTTCCCGCAGGAAAAATTAGAATTAGTTAAGCTGTATTCATTATACAATTCAAAAACTTCAATTGTCAACTGTCGACAATCAATCAATTTCTTTCAACTTGCAGAACTCAGCACTTCTCGGTAGAATGATGCTTATGTTGTCGCTTCAAGGAGGCTTGTATGCAGCAAACAGCTTTTTATCAACCCCAGAGTGCCATGGTGATCGTTGCGCACCCTGATGATATTGAATACAGTTGTTCCGGAACCATCGCCCGTTGGGTCAAGATGGGCACCCGGGTTTGTTATGTCCTTTGCACCAGCGGGGAAGTCGGTATTGCCGAACCCGGCATGACCAAAGCCAGAGCCACCGAAATTCGCGAAGCCGAGCAGCGCCAGGCAGCCGCGGTTGTTGGCGTTCATGATGTGGTCTTCTTGCGCGAACCGGATGGTCTGCTGGAAGCCACCTTAGGCCTGCGTAAAAAACTGGTCCGTGAAATTCGGCGCTTCAAACCCGAGGTGGTGCTGTGCGGGGACCCGGCCGTATTGTTCCCCAGTGAAAACTACATCAATCACCCGGATCACCGCGCCGCCGGCACTGCCGCACTGGATGCTGTTTTCCCCGCCGCGGGGCAGCCAAATTTATTTGAAGAACTGGAAAGCGAAGGCCTTTCTGCCCACAAACCGCGCAAAGTATACGTCACCGGACGGCATCAGCAGGATCTGGCGGTCAATATCAGTGAAACCATCGATCTCAAAATTGCCGCCCTGCGCGCCCACGTCAGCCAGATGGTCCAGCGCGACCCGGAAGACTATGTCCGGCAATCTGCCGCTGCAGCAGGGAAGGGCAAAGAAATGGAATACGCCGAACTCTTCCGCGTCATCACCCTGGTAGATGACGAACAGTGGCAGAAACTGCACGGATAAGTAGATTGCCCGATAGGAATACCACCTCGGGTATCAACGCAGCTTGATAACCAAAAAAACACCAGCCATGTGAACTGGTGTCTTTTTTTGGAAATTCAGGTTTGAAATTATGTAATTCTTTACCGAAGCATAAGCAGGCGTAGGGTGCATTGCAATGCACCATGCCTATTATCTTAAACGCTTTGCCATAGCTTCGGGCAAAGGAGCAAGAGAGATAGAGTAGGTTTCACCAACGCTGTCTGACGAACCCATTCTACATAGCTCAGAATGGGTTCGTTTTATTGACTAAGTCCCCGCTAGGAGAGAGCTTGCCGAAGCCCAATTAGTGTAATTTCACCCTTCAACGGAGCTCAGGGAACGAAGGTCAGGTTGGCTGAACTTGCCGAAGCCCGATCTGTGCAATGCGACCCTTCGGTGAAGCCAGGGAATGAATTTTTCAATGGTCAAGTCCCCACTTGGGGAGAGTTTGTGAAGTCCAATTTGTTTGATATTACCCTTCGACGGAGCTCAGGGAACGAAGGTCAGGTTGGCTGAGCTTGCCGAAGCCCGATCTGTCCAATTCGACCCTTCGGTAAAGCTAGGGAACGAATTTTCCAATGGTCAAGTCCCCACTAGGGGAGAGCTTACGGAGCCCGGCTTGTGTAATTTCACCCTTCGGCGGAGCTCAGGGAACGGAAGTGTGTGCTCGGGTCAAGCATTAGATAGCACACAATGTGTCAGCCAAAGTGTGCGTAGGATGGGTGGTACAATATTTCTGGATTGAATTCCCGTAACGCCACCCATCAGAAATCAATCGTGATATTAACGACAGCAGGCGCAGGAGTTGGTTATGTTTGGGATTCCATCCTGCATCAAAGAGCGGAAGGGAGAAACTCCACCCTCAACCTTTTCTGAATCAAATGCATTTCTTGGATTTATTCTCCAATCTAATCAATTTCCTTGACAGCCTGCAACTTTCCGGTAGAATAGAACCATTATGTTTAACTTGTCTATTCGAGTCCGACGAAGCCAACCCCCCTATCCCATCTGGAGCAGGGCTTTTTGCGTTTCGCGATAAGCTCAATCGTTTTGAAAGTCAAAACCTCTCCGGAATGGAGGGGTTTTTCTTTTTCTGCCCTTAACCTAATCATTCATTTTTCAGGAGAAAAATATCATGAAAAACAATTCCGTTAAAAAAGTAGTATTGGCTTATTCCGGGGGGTTGGATACCTCGGTCATCATTCCCTGGTTAAAAGAGAACTACGAATGTGAGGTGATTTGTTTCGCCGCCGATGTAGGTCAGGGAGAGGATCTCTCCAATCTCGAACATCGCGCTTTATCCACCGGCGCCAGCAAACTGATTTTGCTGGACCTGAAAGAGGAATTTTCCAAAGACTATGTCTTTCCCTACATTCAATCCGGGGCTATTTATGAAGGGCAATACCTGCTGGGCACCGCCATCGCCCGTCCCTTGATCGCCAAGTATCAGGTGATGATAGCCAACCAGGAAGGCGCGGACGCGGTAGCCCACGGCTGCACCGGTAAAGGCAACGACCAGGTGCGTTTCGAAATGACGTACATGGCTCTCAATCCGGACCTGAAAGTGATCGCTCCCTGGCGTGAGTGGAACATCAAATCCCGCGAGGATGCCCTGGCTTATCTCACAGCTCACGGCATTCCCTTCCCGGATAAGGATCCTTCCCTCTACAGCCGCGACGCCAATTTGTGGCACATTTCGCATGAAGGCGGCTGGCTGGAAGACCTGGTCCACCAACCCAAAGAGGACATGTTCCAATATTCCGTCTCCCCCCAGGCGGCTCCCGATCAGGAAGAAGAAGTTAGTGTGGAGTTCCAAAATGGCTGCCCAATCGCCGTCAATGGCGCCAAGCTCAGCCCGGCTGCTTTGATCCAAACCCTGAATGAGATCGGCGGCAAGCACGGCATCGGCCGCGTGGACCTGGTGGAGAATCGTCTGGTGGGTATGAAATCCCACGGCGTGTATGAAACCCCGGGCGGCAGCATCCTGATGCACTGCCACCGTGAGTTGGAATCCATCACCATGGAACGCGAATCCCAGCATATGAAGGAAATATTAAAACCCTTTTATGCCAAAATCCTGTACAATGGTCAGTACTTCATTCCTGTGCGCGAAGCCCTGGATGCCTTTTACCAGGAAACTCAAAAAGTGGTAAACGGCACCATCAAGGTGAAACTATACAAAGGCAACATCATCACCAGCAGCCGGGCCAGCAAAAACAGCCTGTACACTGAATCCATTGCCACCTTCGGTGAATCCGTGGATTACAATCACCACGACGCTGCCGGATTTATCCGCCTTTATGGCCTTTCTTCCAGAATTAATGCCGCCCTGAAAAAATAAGGGATTAGGAGCAGTCATGAAACTATGGCGAGTCGATTCCGACATGGGGACCTCCCCTGAAGCCGATTTATTAAATAACAGCCTGCCGGTCGATCAACGCCTGAACCGCATGGACGTCATTGGGTCCATGGCCTGGACCAAAAACCTGGCCCGCTTTGGGCTGCTCACCCCGCTGGAGGCAGAGAAAATCCAGGTCGGCTTACAGCAGATTGACCTGGAGTTTGAACAGGAAAGCTTTCTTTATCAACTAGATGATGAAGATATTCACACGGCCGTCGAAAGACGGCTGGGTGAATTGATCGGTCCGCTGGCCGGCAAACTGCACACCGGCCGCAGCCGCAATGACCAGGTGGCCACCGATTTCCGCCTGTGGGTGCTGCAAGCCGCCAGAGAAATGATCGCCATGCTGGAGCTTCTGCAAACCACGCTGATTGAAAGGGCTGAAAGCGATATGGGCATCATCTTTCCAGGCTATACGCATTTCCAACAAGCGCAGCCCATTCTGCTCAGCCACTGGTGGTTAAGCCATTTCTGGCCGCTGCAGCGCGATAAGATCCGCCTGCAAAATTTGATTCATCTGACCGACAGCCTGCCCCTGGGCAGCGGCGCCCTGGCCGGCGCCGGCTTCCCCTTTGACCGGCAAGCCTTGGCCGCGGACCTGGGGTTTGCGGAACCCAGCCCCAACAGTCTGGACGCCACCTCGGACCGTGATTTTGTGGTGGAATTTCTTTTTGATGCTGCCCTGAGCGGATCGCATCTCAGCCGCATGGCGGAAGCCTTGATCCTGTACAGCACCAAGGAGTTTCACTTCATGCGCTTCTCCAATGCCTTTTCCACTGGGTCCAGTCTGATGCCGCAAAAACGAAATCCGGATTTCATGGAGCTGGTGCGCGGCAAAGCCAGCATGCTGACAGGGAAACTGACCGGCATGCTAAGCCTGCTCAAAGGCCTGCCCTCTGCCTATGACAAGGACCTACAGGAAGATAAAGCCCTGGTCTTTGAAGCCTTTGATACCCTGCAGTTGATCCTGATGGTGACAGCGCAGGCCATTCAAGGCATCACGGTTTTTCCGGAAACCATTTTGCAAAAAATGGACCCGGCCATGCTGGCCACGGACGTGGCCGATTACCTGGTCGAAAAAGGCGTCCCATTCCGCGAAGCACACCATGCCATCGCCAAGGCGGTCAACCTTGCCGAGAGTCAGCAGAAGCCAATCCAGCAGCTCACCTTCAGCGAGTGGCAGCAAATCCATCCAGCCTGTGAGGTAGACATTGTGGAGCTATTCACCTTTGAGCGCTCCATTGCTCGCAAGGAAAGCTGGGGAGCCACAGGTCCACAGGCCGTGGGGAAGCAACTGGCCTATGCCAAAAGCAAACTAAACGCATAAAAATCAAATCCCCGCCGATATGGGCGGGGATTTTGTTGTATCAATTTCTGCAATAACCCATAAATTCCTCCAAAAATCGCCAAAAATCGTTAAAAAGCTCTTGACAAGCAAAATAAACCGATCTATACTCGAACAATAAATAAACCATCGGTCGGTTTATTAATAGGCGGATTATGGCACGAAGCATAAATGAACAGGAATACAATAAAAAACAAAATGAGATTCTGGACACTGCACAACGCCTGATTTATACCATTGGCTATGAGCAAATGACCATTCAAAACGTCATTGACGAATGTCAAATGTCCAAGGGTGCTTTTTATCATTACTTTAAATCAAAGAATGATCTCCTGGAAGCGCTCATTAACCACATGACAGAAGGCGTTATCCTTGCCATCCAACCCATCGCAGATGACCCCACGCTAACGGGCATAGAAAAAATCAACAAGTTTTTCAGCACCGCCGCTACCTGGAAATCAGCCCGCAAACCGTTTTTCATGGCCTTGATGCGCAGTTGGTACAGCGACAGCAACACCCTGGTGCGGGATAAAACCACCACCACCAGTATAAAAATTGTTGCGCCTGTCCTGAATAAACTGGTGGCCCAGGCGGTTAGTGAAGGTTCAGTGCATACCGCTTATCCGGAATTTGCCGCTGAAATCATCTTCACCATCTTCATGGGTCTGGGTGACACCCTGGTCAAGCACGTCCTCTCTCCGGAAGTGGACCCGGATTTTGAACGATTGTTACTCTCCTATTCCACGGCGATTGAGAAAGTATTGGGCGTGGAACCCAATCAACTCAAATTGATTGATGCGGACATGATTAATGAATGGAGAGAACCCGTCGTAGATTTGTCTTAAAAACGATTTTAGTCGTAGTTCATCACAATGGGAGAATCATTCCCTGTTAAGTTCGATGAAGAGTCATCGAAAAGGAAAACAAAATGAGCTTATATTTACGCCTTGCATGGCGCAACGTCTGGCGGCACCGCCGCCGCACCATCATTGTGATCATTGCCATCGGATTCACCATGGCCATGATGATGATGTATGATGGTTTAATGGAAGGATTCCAACAGGGAATCGCCAAGAACGCCATTAAAGTCATGGGGGGCAACATCCAGATCCACGCCATCGGGTATGAAGCCGCGGAGGAAGAGTTCCCCTTAATCCCCGTGCCGGATGACCAGGCGGTCATCGCCGCTGCCTTGCAGCAGCGCCAAACCACTGCAGCCTCCCGGCGTATCAACGTCACAGGTATGACCACCAATCGCGAAGGCGCCTTCCCGGTCAATATTGTCGGCGTTGAGCCCGTTCAGGAAATGATCTTCAGTCTGGTGGCCCAAAACGTATCCGCCGGCCGCTATCTGACGCCTGAAGATCAGGACTCCGTATTTATTGGCCAGGGCCTGGCGGATGCCATGCAGCTCTCTATTGGTGACCGCATCACCCTGGTGGGTACCGCAAAACATTCGCAGGATCGCAGCCGCACCATGACCGTGATCGGCATCTACGATGTGGGTATGCCTGAAATTGAAAAGGGCACCGTGTATATCTCCCTGGCTGAGGCGCAGTCCTTGTACGGCATGAACGGACAATCCACCGAAGTGCTGATTTCCCTTCAGGAACTGGGGCAGGAAGGGGATGTTATTAAAACTCTGAAAAAGTCACTCCCCAATTATGAGATCGTCTCCTGGGAAACGACCTATCCGGAATTAATTGATATTGTCGGCACCAAGAACAAGGTCATGGATATTTTCAGTGTCATCATCCTGGGCATCGCCGGCATTGGGATTCTGAATATGCTGCTGATGGCCGTTTATGAACGTACCCGTGAAATTGGCGTTCTGGCTGCCCTGGGATTAAGACCGGCGCAAATCTCCTCTATGTTTTTGCTGGAAGGCAGTATGATCGGCCTGGTCGGCTTGGTGGCGGGTGTCATTCTGGGCTTGGCGTTGAACTTCTGGCTCAGCAAAGTTGGCATCGATTATTCCAGTTATACCGATTTCTCGGAATACACCGCCTTGATTACGGATCGAATTTACTCGACCATGGGTCTATCCAAATTAATCCAGCGCAGTGTCACGGTCTTTATTATCTCCATTTTGGCAGCCTTTATCCCCGCCAGGGAAGCCGCCCAAAATGAACCCGCAGAATCGCTGCACTATGTGTGAGGAATACCATGAATCAAATCCTTAAAATGGCGTTTAGAGATTTACTGCGCAATAAAAGGCGGACGATCTTCTCCGCCCTGGCGCTTGCCCTGGGTCTGGCAATCCTCCTCTTCATGGCCGCCTTCATTAATGGGGAGATGATTAGCTCCCGCGAGACCTCCATACGTCTCTCCAGCGGTCATCTTCAAGTGCGGGCCAAAGACTACAATCAGAATAGCAACAGCCTGCTCTGGGAAGATTTAATCGAGAATCCCACGCAGTTGGCCAACCAGGTCAATGCCATGGACGCCGTTGAAACTGCTACTCCGCGCTTGTTTGCTTCCGGACTGGTCTTTATTAAGGACCAATCCCAGGGCGTGCGCGTGATGGGAATCGACCCGGACTCCTCGGCTAATGCCCCCTATCGGGACGGTCTGGTCTCAGGAGAATTCTTGAGTGCAGACGACCGGGACGGTATCTTGATTGGTCTGCCCCTGGCAGAAAAATATAATCTACTGGTGAATGACAAATTCACCATGCTGGTAAATACCGCCAACGGCAGTGTGGACGAACAGCCGTTCATCATCCGCGGGATTTACACCACCAATACCACCGCGCTGGATAAGGCCGTGGTGCTTCTGCCCCTTTCCAAAGCACAGGCTATCACCCAAACCAATAATCATGCCAGTATCCTTTTTGTCCTGCTGAAAAATGTGGAACAAACGGATGCCGTGGCAGCTGCCTTAACCTCCAGCAAGTATGAAATCGTGACCTGGGTTCAGATGAATGAGTTGCTGAGCTTGATTGATGAAATCTACGGGTCCTACATCTTTATCCTGTATTTGATCGTCCTGGGCATTACAGCCACGGTGGTAATCAACACCTTGATCATGTCCGTTTATGAGCGTACTCGTGAAATAGGCATCCTCTCCGCCATCGGGATGAACAGCCGGAAGATTATGGCCCTGTTCTTTGCCGAATCCGGTTTTATCGCGATTGGCGGTATCGTCATGGGTCTGATTATTGGCGGGCTGATGGTGGCCTACGCCTCAACCGTGGGTTTCTATTTTGGCGATCTGGGAACCACCGGCATGATCATGGGAGACGTGATTTATGCGAAACTCAAGCTCAATGATGCCGTTACCCTGACCCTTTTAGCGTTTTTCGTAACTTTAGCGGCGGGTGTATACCCAGCCATCATGGCAGCCAAAATGGAACCCGTGGAAGCCTTACACGGTGGACAGTAAGAAATGGAGTCTACAATGGAAGTCACAAAAATTGAAAACGTATTCCGAACGTACAAGATCGGAGAAATCGAAACCCTGGCCCTCAATGGCGTCAGCTTATCCATCAACAGCGGTGAATTCACTGCCCTGATCGGGCCTTCCGGCTCCGGGAAAACCACTCTTTTACAGCTCATTGGCTGCCTGGACCAACCCACCCGTGGGAGCATTTTCCTGAACGGTAAAGATGTCAGCACGCTCAATCGAAATCAGCGCGCCGATATGCGCAGAGGAACCATCGGATTCATCTTCCAGTTCTTCGCGCTCATCCCCACCCTGACCGCTTACGAGAACATCGAGATGCCCCTCATCCTGACCGGTGTAGCGCCGGACAAGCGCCGCACTCGGGTGACGGAATTACTGAAAGCTGTGGAACTTTCCGATCACGGACATCATCGGCCAGACCAGCTCTCCGGCGGTCAGCAGCAGCGTGTGGCCATTGCCAGAGCCTTATCCACCGAACCAGCCCTCATTTTGGCCGATGAACCCACCGCCAACCTGGATACCATCAACGGGCAGCAGGTGATGGAAATTGTCAAGAAACTAAATGAAGAAACGGGCGTGACTTTCGTCTTTGCCACCCATGATCAACGGGTGATCAAATATGCCCGCCGGATCGTCACCTTACAGGACGGAAAAATCATCAAGGATGAAACCGTCAACGGAACTGGAGCATAAAATGAAAAGCAAAATTTTGCTTCTCCTGCTCCTGACAGCTCTGCTGGCAGGATGCTCAGGAGCAGCTCAAGCCACCCCCGAAGTGCTGCCCACCATTGTTTTAGGGGCTGACGTGCCGGGTGCGGCGGGTACCCCAGCCGCACCCGTAAGCACGGGCGGCGTGGTCGCCTCCGGGAATATTATCCCGGCTCAGGAAGCAAAAGTTTCTGCCATCCTCGGCGGGACGGTGGAGAGGGTCCAGAGCAGTGTCGGCAGCGAAATCAAAAAAGGCCAGGTGATTGTCTCGCTGGGCGGTAAAGCCCAACAGCAGGCCGCCGTGGAAGCTGCCCGTATGGAACTACTCACCAGTCAGCAGGCCCTGGATACGTTGAAACAAGAAGCCGAGTTGGCTAAAGCTCAGGCGCAGTTGCGCCTGGCACAGGCCAGTGATGCTTTCAACGAAGCTACAAAAAAGCGCGGCTGGAAGGAATACCGCATCGGCGATGATAATCAGGTGGCTGTTGCCCGGGCGGATTTGATCGTCGCCCAGGATTGGTTGAAACGGAAACAGGAGATGTACGGCGGCTGGGCAGAAAGCCCGGAGGATAATTTAAATAAAGCCTCCGCGCTCAGTGAGCTCTCCAATGCACAGAAGGCCGTGGACCGCGCCCAGGCAAACCTGAATTACCTGATGAACAAGCCGGACACCTATGAAGTCGCCATCGCGGATGCCAATTTGGAAATCGCGCGGGCAGAGTTGGAAGTCGCCCAGGCAGACTTTGACAAGTTCACCAACGGCCCCGATCCGGATGCCCTGGCGCTGGCAGAAACCCGCGTCAGCCAGGCACAGGCGCAATTGGAGGCCGCTGAATATGCCCTGCAAAGTCTGGACATCAAAGCGCCCTTCGATGGCACCCTCAGCAAGGTCTTCTTCCAGGTGGGAGAATGGGTGCAGCCAGGTCAACCGGTGGTTGTCGTGGCCAACTTATCCAGCTTTCAGGTGGAGACCAAGGACTTAAGCGAGCGCAATGTTGCCCAGGTTTCAGTGGGTCAAAAAGTGAGGGTGTTCATTGAGGCTCTCAACCAGACAGCCAAAGGCACCGTATTGGAAGTCGCCCCCCTGGCGGATACGCTGGGTGGGGACGTGGTCTACCGCAGCCTGATCGTGCTGGACGAAGCCCCCGAAGGTCTGCGCGCCGGCATGAGCGCCGAAGTAACCTTTATTACGGAATAAAGAGAAATACATTAGTTTGTACCCCCCCGATCGATTTGTCACGATCGGGGTTTTTTTTATAAATACCCGTTCTGACATGTCATTGCGAGTAAGTCCACAGCGCTAACGCACTTCATTCTAGAGGAAACTTGTCAGATGGGTGAAATCACTTTCGGCACTTTTGTTTCTTAGGAGCCCCTATCGGCGTTGTTCAGGGTTCATTTTGGTGGGGCGTGGCAATCTCAACCCATGACGGAAATTATCCTAATCATATTATTCCCTGTCTGATGTTGAGATTGCCACGTCGGGCAAAATACGCCCTCCTCCTAAGAAACAAAAAGACACCAA
>DHVR01000015.1 GCA_002412765.1 Leptolinea sp. UBA5203
GTCGACCTTTTTAGACGGCCGCTTTATTATGACCCACTGCAAAGAGTATCACGGAACTTTGAATGTTCCTGATTCTACAAACAACTGCCTATTATACTCTTGGGGGTGTTCCTTCAGCGTTTGCCAAAACGGCATCAATTTGGATCAAAGCATCTTTGGGCAAAGCGGATACACCAACAATTCTTCGCGCAGGAATGCCGCCTGGGAAGAATGCTGCGTAAACTTCGTCCACAGCATCCATATCGGCGATATTTTTTAGGAAAACATTTACTTTAACCACATCGTCCATAGCATGGTCGATACTCTCTACAATGGCCTTGATATTCTTTAAGCATTGTTCAGCCTGTTCTTTCACCCCACCCGCTACCATTTCACCAGTTTTTGGATTTATTGGGAGTTGAGCTGAAAGATGATTGTAATGAGAAAAAGCGACGGTTTGTGTAGATAAAGGGCTTATGGGAGCATTTGCCGTATTGTTTGCTTCAATAATGAGTCCATGCCTGTCTTCAACAAGCTGTGGAGGCGTACCATCTCCGTGTGACACCACGGCTTCTATTTGAACCAAAGCATCCATGGGCAAAGCTGTAGCGGCAACGATGGTCCGCGCAGGGAAATACGCGGCAGCCCTGGCGATAGCCGAGTCTGGGAAAAAGGTTGAATAAACTTCGTTTACAGCATCCACATCCGAGAGGGTTTTAAGGAAGATGGTAATTTTAACAATATCATCAAAAGGAACGTCGATGCTTTCTAAAATCGCCTTGATGTTCTTCAAACACTGTCCAGCCTGCTCTTTGACACCACCGGCTACCAACCTGCCGGATTTTGGATCGATAGGTAATTGAGCTGAAAGATTATTGTAATGAGAAAAAGCCACAGCTTGTGAAGATAATGCGCTTGTTGGCGCATTAGCCGTGTTAATGATGAGCTTTATGAGGTCGCCTGCTTGCGGCGCGTTTGGAATGGAACCTTCACCGTTTGAAATCAGGGCTTCAATTTGAACCAAAGCATCCATGGGCAAAGCTGCAACTGCAATCATCGTCCGTGTTGGGACATAGGTGGGGAAGAATGTTTTATAAACTTCCTCAACGGCATCTAAATCTTTGATATTTTTAACGAAAACCGTGATTCTAATGACATCACTCAACGTATGGTCGATGCTGTCTAAAATGGCCTTAATATTCTTAAAACACTGTTCAGCCTGCTCTTTTACACCACCCGCTACTAATTTACCTGTTTGGGGATCGACAGGTAATTGAGCTGAAAGATTATTGTAATGAGAGAAAGCTACGGTTTGTGAATATCGACCAAACCCATTTGGAGCCTTTTCCGTATTTCTTGCTAATACTGCGTTATAGCCGCTCATGATAGTATTTCCCTTTTTGGTTGAATTTTGTCGCTTGCGGAATACTCCGCAGCTTGCTGCAATGTTTGGTGGTAGCCCGGCAGTGTTCCATTTTTTGAGGTATCTGACGTTCATTTTTCACCTAACCCCGTGAGCTTTGCTCTGGGGTTAGGTGAAATAAAAGCTACCTGGTTATTAATAGATATATTTGGTAATAAAGGGAGTCTAATCTACGCTATAGGGTTTGTCAACAAGATCAACCGCACCACAGCCTATTGGACAAGAACAAGACCAATGGTTCTGCGATTTAACCCAAAATCTGCTTCACAATCTCTTCCGGCATGGAAGTGCGTGCAGCAATTTGAGCAGCCGATAGCCCCTCTCCGGCCAACCGGAAAATTACCGCCGGCATGGGTTCACCGATCTCGACGATGTGCTCATCCGGATCGTAGAATCGGACCACCCGCTGTCCCCAGGGCTGCTCCACCAGCGGATGAATCAGCTTTACATTTTGCGCATTTAAAACTACAAGCGCATCATCCAGATGGTCGGTTTCAAAATACAATTCCAGATTGGCATTGCCAACCGTCTTTGGGCTTCCAAAGACCATCTGATGAGCATGCTCCACCTGCCAGAGGGCAAAGCCGCCTTCAAAACCCACGTTGGGGCCGTGATCCATCAATACTTTCTGACCCAACACGGTTTCATAAAAGCGGCGCGACACCTGAATGTCTTTGACAAATAAAACGGATGAAATTAATTTAAGCTCCATTTGCTTCCTCCAATCGTTTGATATCCTGATCATACGCCCTAACAATCAGGGAGGCTTTGCAGCCCTTGCGAACCGCTTTGCATTTCTTGCGATTTATGCTTGTTTGATCGGAATGCACACATCCAGCACATACTTGCCGGCTTGATAAGACTCCAGCGAGTAGTAGTACACCTCATAGGGAGGAATTTCGTCCGGCAGAAAACCGCTTTGCGGCAGCCACAGGCGATACAAGGCGCGGAAAGTGGATTGGATCAATGCCTGATCCCCTACCACACGGCACATGGCGCGCAGGCCGGCAGGCAGATCGATGAAGCCAGCCCGACGGTCCCGCTGCATACTCTCAGGAGCTGGGATGCAGGCATAATAGCGGCATTTATCCAGAGGGGTGATATCCGGATCATCATAGCAAATGCCAACCAGATTAGTCTGGGGTGATAATAATCCCTGTGCCTGCGCCCATTCAAAGAGCTGCGTCCAGGCTTTGCCCACACTTTCTGCTCCATAGCCATGATGAGTGGCAAAATAAGCCAGATGGTACGCCGGCATGCTTTGAATGATGATCTCGGGTAAGGCAAAGGACTCCGGCAGCGCTTCGGTGGAAATTCCGGAGGCAGGGTGCAGGGATAAACGCATCAAGTCATCCGATCTGGCATAGTCGCTGGCAGAGATGCCGTAATACTTTTTAAAAGAACGCGCAAACACCGCCGAGGAAGAGAAGCCGCACTGGAAGGCGATCTCGGTAATACTCAAGGAGGCAGATTTGACCAGAAAGTTGGCAGCCTTTTCCAAGCGCAACCGATTGATATATGCCTGTGGTGTCTCGCCGGTCATGGCCTTGAAGATACGGTGAAAATGAAACGGGGAGAAGCCGGAGACAGCCGCGACCTTCGACAAATCCAGCTCCTGGGACAAATGCTGGCTGATATAGGCAATGGTCTGGTCCATACGCTGGGTATAAAGATCAGTGGATGCGTGAGGGGTTGGTTTCTGCATATACGGACAATTTTCTCATAATTCCTGCGGCATGTGGGATGAAAATCGGGGGACAGACAGTTCCTGTTTCAGGAAAGGAATTTGCGGCTGATCCAGGCCAGCAGGCGGGAACACAGCCAGAACAAGCCAAAGCCGAACAAAAATCCGCCGCTGTTCAGAATCACGTCACTGATATCCACCACCCGATAGGCCAATTTGACCATCATGGAAATGCTTAATTGCAGAACCTCAAAACCCAGGCCGTTGACCAACAGTGCCATAAAGAACCTTTTTTTTCGCAGCTTAAACAAATACGGCAAAATCAAACCAGCCGGAACCGTGAGCAAGAAATTGAACAGCACTTCATAAAAGACCGCCCTGCCCAACGTGTGATAGCCATAATGGAAGGGCACCCAATTGATTCGCGCCAGCACCTCCCCCATTTCACGCTGCGCCGAAGCAGCATCCATCTCCACGATGGGTATGGGGAACAAGGCCTCGCTCACCATCAACATGCCGTACAACCAGAAAATCGTCACCACAAAAATATGTAGCCAGGAATGTCCCGCCCGGCGAAAGAGAACCAGCGCCACAAGCAGCAGGAACAGACTAGCATAGAAAGTGAGGGGGTAGAAGTAAATCAAGATGGAATTCATGGGACAAATGGTATCACACCCAACTTATGGGTGGGAAAAATAATGGACTTGCACCAATGATAGGGATCGCAAGCCCAATTATATTTTAGAAGAATAAAAATATTTATTCTAATGACAGCTTTTATTTTCGCCTACTTCTTCGCGGCCTGATACAAGGTAAACACAGGCACACCATCAAATTCATATTCATAGACCGTGGTCTGTTTTGCCAAGGTTTGTGCAATTTCACTTTTATCAAGTTCCGGTCCAAGGGCGGTTTGGCGATGCTGAAAAAGGAACCAGTCTGCGGAATCCATGGGTTTCACTACCGGATCCGGCGCAACCTGCCCCAGGATGCTGACAACATATCCTGGAAAAAGGATTACCAGGTCCTCGCGTAAACGCCCCTGGGTTTGATAATAAATCAGTACGTCATGGCTCCAGGGATCTGCCCATATTATATCCCCTTTTTCAGCCTGCTCATTGAGGATGGGCAGTGCCAGGGTATATGTCTCACACCAGTAAGTGGTTTCCAATCCCATGCGGGTGGCGCCCGGCAGCCCGCCGACACTTTCCCCATAATAGGATAACAAATGCGGATACAAGCGCACCATACTGACAATCTGCGGTCCAAAGGCCAGCCCAATCAGCAGCATCAACCCAATCCAACGAAAAATGGGGCGGGAGAATCGCTGGGCGAAGCTTTGCCAGCAGGTAAAGAGCCAATTAAAACCCACCCCCGCCAAACAGGCTAAAAACGGAAATGTGACCATCATCAGACGGTCATTGTCATAAACCAAAGTTTTTCCACTGGCCAGCGCCAGCATAGGGACCAGAGCACTGAGGATCAACAATCCACCCAGCGCACGATCTTCCTTCACTCGGAGGGTGCGAAAAATGCCAAGCATATACAGCAGGGTCAGCCCAAGGGGCAGTACAGCCCATAAAATGACAAAGGTGAAATGCCAGGGCGGCGGCATGAAAAATTGTCCTAAATAATATTGCCCTATCAGATAATGCTCCGAGGTCATAAAAAGAAGAAATTCGATGATGCGATCCAGAGTATGCACATACATCCACGGCCAGACGAGAAAGAAAACAAATATAGCGGTGAATCCCATGATCACGAAGCGCATCATGGTCTTCCCATCTCGCCGGAAAATCAACCACCAAACACCAAAGACCACCGGGATAAAGACAGCATTGATCTTGGTGGCCAGGGCCAGTCCCCAAACCAGACCCAACAGCAAGCCCCATGCCCAGGATTTTTTGGAAAGTAATTTCCAGAACACAAAAGTAGTGACAAACACAGAAAAAGCCGCCGGCACATCCAGCGCCGCGAGGTGAGCATGGAAGAAAAAACGCGGCATACTGATCAACGCTGCCACGGCTGCGAAGCCGGCTACCCTGCCAAAATCCATGGCCATCCACAAGTAAATCAAGCCCGCAAGGATAGCGACTAATAGCATATTCCCTATGCGGTGGGCGGTTAAATCATCAGTCCAGTGCTTGGTTAGAGTAAATATCGCCCCCGACCAGACTTTGTCCATCGGCGGATGCTCATGATTCACCGTCCAGCCTGATTCAATACCCTGCTCACTAAAAGCTTGGGCAGGATCAGTTAAGACATGCTTAAACCAACTCATATAGGAACGTGCCGCGGCAATATAGGACGTTTCGTCCCAGGTCAATCCGATTTGGAAAGCCGTTCCCAACAAAAGAAGAAATACTAATCCAGCCAGAAGAATCGCAATCCATATGTGTCCACTTTTATTCATCCTCATCCAAATTCCAGGCTCCTCTGAATTATAACTATCCGATATTGTAGCAAAATTTATGGCAAAGGATACCATCTATTTTGACTACCATTTTTTTGACTTTTGCTATAATAATCCTATGAATACGATTAGTCATTCATATTTTCAATAGTTCAAGTTGAGCAATCCGGTACATGAGCTTAATGTACTTTTGGAATATGGTAAGTATTTTTAAAAATCGAGAGGATGCTCATTTATTTTTATACGAACATCATCAACCATCGTAAAACACCAAAATCACTAACCAAAATTATCGCTGCAAGCATCCCTGAGCCAGCAACAATAAATCAAAATTTTCATAGACATTCATAATAGGAGTAAAAAAAAATGAGAAAAGGGTTCCCATTCCTATTGATATTGATTCTGGTATTTTCCAGCATAGCGTGTTCTCTTGGTTCTAAACCAAAAGCTTCCCCAACTCCGGTAGAAACAGATGCCTGTTGTACCAATGAACCTGACATAGTTTCGGAGGTAGTAGAAACCAGTGAAGTTGAGCCATCTGCTTCAAGCCCCGCAGTTTCCGCATTAGCGCCGGGGTATTACGCCTTTACCAATGCCAATGTTGTGCGGGATCTGACTGTCTATGATGGTGTCATTCATGCAGCTACTCTCGGCGGCCTGGTTACCTGGCGCCTGGATAGTGGATATGCCATGAACTATACACCACTGAACGGTATGGGACATGTCAGTGCCAATGCTATCACTTATTGTGAGATACCGGAACCGCGAATTTTGGTCGGTACCTTAAGCGGAATCAGCAGTTTTGACCCAAAGACAGGATTGTGGGATAAGAACACCCTCCTGCCATCGGACCATCCGTTAAATTCAAGCAAAATTGAACGGCTATATTGTGACCAGATTAACAATCGCCTTCTGATTGGGTATTACGGCTTAGGCATCCTGAATTTAACCAACAATGAATTCCAACAATTCACTGAGAAGGAAGGCTTGTTATGGAATTCCGTTTCGGATATCTCCGTCTCCGGCAAAGATATTTGGATCGCCAGCAGTTACAAAGGAATTGCCCGCCTTTCCAACGGCACCATCACCACCTATAGCGCAGCTAATGGTATGCCGGATGAGCGGGCCTACTCGCTCGCAATAGGCAAAGACGGTACATTGTGGGTTGGTGCATCCAGTGGATTAATGTCGTTCAAGAATAATCAATGGAAACTCTATGGAAAGGATACAACAGCCAACCTTTCAAACATCAATGAGCTGGAAATAAGCAATGACGGCAAGCTCTGGGCTGTAACAGCCCCGTTAGGCAGTGGAAGAATTTGCCAGTTTAATCCAAACACCTCAACTTGTGAAGTGGACCTCCGTGATTCCGACAACCAAGCCATCCTCGCTTTAGCTTTGTCCGAAGATGGGAATCCTATTATCGGCACAGGTAAAGGTATCTCTGTTTTAGAGAATGAGACACTCAAATCCTATAAAACAGAAGATAATTTGGTCAGCAATTATGTCGATTCATTTGCACTGGAACCTAATGGAGCATTATGGATTGGCACTGATGCAGGCATTCATGTGATTTCCCCCAATGATCCAAAAAAGGATTGGATTACTTTCCGCCAAACCGATATTCCTGAGATGGGTGGCAGTTGGGCAAAAGCCATGGCGTTTACCACCGACAGCACTGTATGGATTGCAATGACCAATGGAAGTGCAAGCCGCTATCAGAACGGAGTTTGGACAAGTTACAAGGAAATTTATTCTTACGACAGCGTAGCTATTGATGGTAAGAATCGTGTCTGGTTCGGCGATGACAGCAAAGGCATCACGGTGCTTAATTCGGACGGCAGCCAGGCAATGACGTTGACCAGTGCTGATGGATTACCAGGTGACAATGTTCAGGCACTACTATTCGACAACCAGGGCCGCATGTGGATAGGCACAAATCAAGGGCTGGCCAAATATGAAAACGACAAACTGGATATCGTTTTCGATAAAGACAGCAAAGAGATCCCAAATGTCTACATCCGTGCATTGGCGTTAGATAATAGCGGTGCATTATTGATCGGAACATTCACAGGCGTGGCTCGCTACGATGGAAATCAGGTGGAAACCCTGATCGATTTTATAAAAGATGGTTTCCAGCAAGCACGTCTGACCACACTGGCTGTCTCACCCAATGGGGATGTGTTCGCTGGTACAGACAAAGGTTTGCTTACCGGTACAGATTCGACAAAATGGAGCATGATGACAACCCAGGATGGACTCATGACGAACTATATCTCCGCACTGATTGTTGATCCCTATGGGGCAATCTGGGTTGGTGGCGGCGGTTCCAACTTTGACGGCGGTGGTTTACTGCAAATCGTTCCATAATCATTTTTTGATCCGCAGATGGCACAACTGTCTGCGTAAGGACGGGTACACAAATGAATCAAGTTGGGAATATAATCGTAACCAATACCAAACGGCGGTTATTAATCGGCTGCCTCACTCTTCTAATCGGTATTCCAGTAATTTGTTGCGGCTTCTACGTCTTTTTTAATGTCCTCTTCCCCATGCTTGATGCCATGGCGAAAAGTGAGAGCGGCGACAATAATGCCATTGTGTATTTCCTGGCAGGCATTGCAATTCTGGCGACACTATTCTTGTTTGGGATCCCGTTGCTGATCGCAGTTCTTACCATCCGCAAGCGTGCACAATATCTGGATGGAATATTTCTTCCACTCGGACTGAAAGGTGAGATGTATCTACTCTATGGCCGGCACTATTGGGGTCAGTTGGGCGGCAGGGAAGTGGATGTTTACTTTTACCGCGGTCCAACCCTGGAAGTTCGGATGATCACGGCGGGAACCACTCGTTTTCAGGTGATGCCCAAGAGTTCCATCCCAGTAGTTATGGCTGGTGCGCTCAACAAAGGGGCCATGCCCGCCCCCGTACCCGAATTGGAACCCTATTCCATCTACCCGCTGGATGAGACCTGGACACGTACCCTCTTGCAGGAATCACGAGCAACAGCAGCCATACTCACCCTAATGACCAAAGGCCTGGATTGGGCACTCTTCCGGCATGTGGAAGTGCAACCCGGCGCTGTCCTGCTATTTATTAACCGTTCAAAGAAGCTTTTCAGCAATCTATCCCAATTGAATGAGGTGCAGCCCTGGCTATCTGCCTTGAAGGATTTGGCAGAAGCAATCGATGCCCAACCCCAGCCGGAAATCACTGCCCAACCCATGCGCTCAACTTCCCGCGAATCCCGCCAAAAAAGAAGTCGGTGGACAACTTATATCATCCTCTTTATTATTTTCGGTATGCCATTGTGTTTTATAGCCATCGCAGCCCTGGTTTATTTCCTAGTAACCCTGTTACCAAGCTCAGGAGGCTTTTGATGAAAAAGAAATCGTTTCAAAAAATCCTATTGGTTTTATCCCTGATTCTTGTATTGCTGCTGTCAGCCTGTCAGGTGAACTTTATCACTGAATTTGAGCAAGACGGATCAGGCGTCTATACGCAAGAAATTGGTTTTGAAAGCGACGAGGCCATCACGTCCGGATTGGACCCTGATGACGAGGAATTTTGTTCCAATCAAAGTAGTACTTTGCCCACCGGCACCACAACCCGCAAAGAAACCCGGAATGACGATTCCATCTGGTGCATCTATGAAACACCCTTTGATTCCGTTGAGGATTTGCAATCCATTTATGCCACCACCGATACCCAAATCAATACCCTAAGCCTTGAGGATGACACCCTGACTTATGACATCACCCTGGATTTCAGTCAGGACAGCGAAATGGCCATCGGAATGGATATTACATGGAAAGTGACCATGCCAGGAAAAATTATTGACAGCAATGCCACCGAGCAGAAAGGAAATACCCTCACCTGGATCCTGGTCGCTGGGCAAATGAATGAAATTTATGCGGTCAGCGATGTGGGCGGCTCAGGGTTTGATCTAAATATGGATTTGGGTCTGGATGAGGGCGAAAATAGCATCATTCTTACCATCCTGGGAAGCCTGGCCGGCGTGATCTGCTGTTGTATTGTCCCCATCGTGATCGCAGGGATCGCCATCCTCTTGATCCGGCGCAAGAAAAAAGCAGATGTGGATCTGACACCGCCACAGGTTATTGAATAGGTCAAAATAAAATCACTTAGAGTGGAACTTCACATGGATGATATTCTCTTAAACATCATTGTTCTTGGCTGTTTTGCCATCCTGGGAGGAGGGATATTTCTCCTTGTCCAGATGAAACAAAAAGAAAACAGACAAAAACTTGAGCAGATGGCGAATGAGCATGGTTGGCGCTTACAAACCATCAAAGAACCCTTAGCCTGGGGATTCCATATTCAATCTGCGGATTGGACCCTCGAAGCACTCTCCCGATCCACGGGTCGGGAGAGCGGGCCAGGTTCCACGGATGTCTCGCAATCGACTATATGGTCTGCCTCATCCAAGGGAGATGTATTCCTGATCGGCACCCGAACCAGCCAGGTTGATCTAGGCGGTTTCGGCGAAATGATTCAGATGCACATCATTCAAGAATTCTTAGGCTCTGCGGCTGACGATGTCCATGAAATGAAAGTGGGAACGCAAAATTTCATCAACCATTATATGGTATGGGCGGCAAAATCGGCTGAGATGGAACAGATGCTCACCCCATCCCTTCAAGCGATGCTGTTGTCTTTGTCTGTCCGGAGCCTACTCGTCAAACGAGTGGATGGTAAGTTAAGCATTGAGCTTCGTGGAATTCACCTGAAAAATCCGGATGAACTCCAGCAACTGATTCAAGTAGGAGAAAGTCTGTTACACAAGATGAATGTTAAGTCATGATTAAAGAAAGTCTTTCACATCTTATCTGACCTCATGGCAGGAATTGCCCTTCCTTCTTCTATCCGAGGTGCATTGACTACTCTGGTTTTATAAAGTTGTTCCCTTTCCATGAATTAGGAATTCCAATGAATTAGATTCCAGACGCAGGAGAAATATGATGAAGAAAACTGTTCTTGGATGTTTGTGCCTATTAGCCCTGTGGATATCCGCCTGTTCTCTCCAGGCATCATCAACCCAGGAGAAACCTGCCTCGCCAACCCTTAGGAATAATCCGAAATCTGAGGCCACACCACAGCACCAGATAGTTACGGAACAAAAAAAGACAGCAACCTTAATGCAGGCATCCAGCACACCTTCCCCTGTGCCATCGCCTACCCTTCTAGCCGCATGTCCACCAGTTGATGGGGTAAGCTGGTCTCATTTTTATGCCCCAGATACCAGTTTTGTTTCAACCATCCTGCCTGCCGAAGAAGGATATTTCTATATCAGCGGCGTTTTGGATAATCTAAATGGTACCTGGGTGGCAAAAATAAATGCCGATGGGGAGATACTTTGGCAAAATGTTTATGGCGCCAGTATGGCATCCGTGTTACCTGCAAAAAATGGAAATCTTCTCTTGGAATTTGGGTTGACTAATCTTGAGATTGATACAAACGGTACCATTGTACGAAGTTTGGATGTTCCCTGGTATGAACCGAACACCGATGGGGGCTTTACGGCTAGCAGCGGCGATCAAATCATCCGCTATACGAAGGCACAAACTCCCCTCTGGCAACATACCCTGCAAAATCCAGAGGCGTATTTCACCACAACCGCGGATGGCGGAGGGATTTATGCCTATGCAGGCATCTATGCAGATGAATCTGTCTACTATCGCCCCATCTATACGGATATTAAGGTCATCAAAATCGATGGGAACGGCCAGGTTTGGCAGCGGGTATTTGGCAAACTGGTCGGTGACGAAACGTTGTCTCTACTCGTACCCACCAGCGATGGGGGAGCCATTCTGGGCGGCACCCATGCTTATGAAGAATTGGGGATGGATTATGACGTCTGGCTGATGAAAGTCAATAACACCGGGAGCTTGTCCTGGCAATCAACTTTCAAACTAGCCCCCGACTTGGAAAATCTGGATGAATTTTATATTCTAAAGAATGGCTATGCCGCGTTAATAAGCTCAGATTATGGCGATACAAAAACCCTGGTGAAATTGAACAAAAATGGCAGCCTGGCCTGGCAAAAAGAAATCAATTCTACACGTGGCTGGATTACACTAATTGCCATTGCTGACACCCCTGACGGAGGCATCCTAATCAGTGCTGAAACAAATGAAAAAAATTATGTGAATTTCATCGCGCGATTGGGTCCAAAAGGGGATCTATTATGGGAAAAAACACTGGGGTTTAACCAGATTACTGACACACCGGACACATTTGTTCAAGCCATCCTTCCTCTGGAAAGCGGTGAGATATTACTGGGCGGCGGTACAAATTTGGTTGGAACGTCTCCCACGACCATCTATTCCGCCTGGATGGCCAAAATCACAGATGCCGGAGAGACATCCGGACTGCTTACCCTTTCCCCCGGAAAATACAGTATCGCAAACACGCTCGGCACCCGCCCAAATACGCTAAAAGATGAAATCACGAATTTTGCAGATCTGGTCGTAAAGGAGATACCGTTCCCCGTTGAAACAACTGCTTTTCAGGTCCTGCCAGCCTGCATGCTTAAGGGCGCTCAATTTCCAACACCCGTTGCATTGCCCAGTATGACGCCTTCCATCACTCCAACGCCCGCCTTCCAACGTAATCTGTATCTGAATGACCCACCCATGGAAGGGGCTGATGTTTTGCTACTTCAACAGCGTTTACTTGAGTTGGGCTATACCGAGGTAGGTACACCCGATGGCAGTTTTGGAGCAATGACCAACAATGCTGTCCGACGGTTCCAGGAAATCAACAAGCTGGATGTGGATGGCTATGTGGGACCCCTCACCTGGACCAAACTCTTCGGCCTGGATGCCATCGCCAAATAATTTGTCCCTTATCTTCCTGAACAAGTCCACATGAAAATCCGTCCGAGAGGCGGATTTTCTCATTCATACCCCCAATAATTTGGTCCAAGAAAAATCTAAGCTGCAAGAAACAAATTTGTATGATTCCCGTATATGAGGTATATAGCTTTATTCAGGAGAAATGTCCATGGATAGTATTGTTCAAAAAATCATTCTCAGCGGCGCTTTGCTTTGTGGTGTCATCTTCGCCGGAATTTGGCTGACCAAATCTGGCCGCCCCTTAAACGCCTTGCTTTTTAATGCCCACAAGTTAATCGCTCTCGGATTCACGATTTATACTGTTTATCAGGTGGTCCAGTTTGGAAAAATCATCAATTTCGATCCCCTGACCCTGACTCTGCTCCTCATTGCCGGGTTATGCCTACTGGCACTTTTTATCAGCGGCGCTTTCCTCAGCTTTGAGAGACCAGTTCCCGTGTTTGTCCTCTGGATTCATAAGCTGACCCCATTTATCCTATGCGCGCTTTTCGTACTGGGAGTATATTTTCACCTGCAAAAATAAAAACCCGCACTTTCTAAACCCCAATCATTAATTCACACATCATGAAACAGGGGACGAATCCGTTGAAAACAGGAATGGAAATACTCCCTGAAGGGTTGGTTTAATTTACATAAAAATTGTTTGCAAATCCCAATCAAAATGTCTTTCCATCTAGTTCTACTCCCTTTTGTCACTATAATTTTAATCATTAGATCATAGGATTAATTAATTTAAAATAGTGGAGGAATCGTGGTTAAATCTTGGATTGACGGCAAAATTGTCTATTTGGAAATGGAAGGCGAATTTCTGGCGGATGAGTTAAATAATGAAACCAGCAAATGGCTGGGAACACATCGGGATCAATATGTTGGCTACATGGTAGATATCAGCAAAATGACCAAGCAAACCGCCCTGGAACAGAAAAAAGCAGAAGGGTATGCCAAGAAAAATAAATCAGGCAAACTGCGTGCTGTCATCGGTAAGGATTCGGCCACTGCCATGCTGATCAATATTTATATGCGCTTTACCGGGGCTGAAGGAGTTCGCTATTTTAATAATAAACAAGAGGCGAAGGATTGGCTGATGAGTCAGAACTAACAGGTTAATCAACTGACACAAATTTACCCTCAAAGAATAAATTTTAGCATTTATCAACAGGAGTCTCATCGATGACTCCTGTTTTTTTATCCACCGAGCCAATAGAGATTGACGACGATGAAAAATTGAGTTCGCAACAATCCTCATTTACGAAGTAATTAGGGCAGCAAATATCATAAACCTGACAAAATTTGCGTAAATTGAATTTTCAATTCCAGAGGTTAAACCACCTTTCAATATTATTAAGCCTATTTCGAAAATACCAGTTGCGTTAATATCCTTTCATCTGTAAAATTGACATTAAATTCGCATTAATTTGCCATAAATAAAAATATATTGAATCGCGGGGAAAAATCGGATGAAAAAAACTCATCGTGTATTTCTATTTTCAATTCCAGTCATTTTAGCGTTACTCTTCAGCACACTGGAAGCCATACCTGTATTTGCGGAGGATGCCACCCCGCCCACGGACCCCATCGTGGAAACAGTTGATTCCGCTTCGGCGGATTCCACCGTAGAATCAGCTCAACCGGAAACAAACAGTACAGAACGCACTGAGGTTGCTGTTTCTGAAGAGGCTGCGCCAACAGAGGCGCCAACCGAAGAAGCACCTGCCCTGGAGATTACAGAAGCTGCACCCGTCATGCAGGAAGAATCCATGGATACTCTCCCTCAGATTCTAGCTGCGGTGCCTGATGGCACAGAGATTGTCATTCTGGATGAGAACGGTGATCCACAATCCATGGTCAGTCAGGATGCCGCCGAGACCTTGGTGCAGGGCGACCCGGTTTGGTGTCCGACCGGGCACGTACCGGGGGATGCACAATGTACTGCCAGTTATTCAACTTTTGCAGAATTAATAAATGTTTTAAAGGCTGACGCTGCATTGGGTGCCGGTGCTCACTACACCGGCGATGGCATTATTTACGTAGCAGACAGTTATGATGGGAATGATAATGCTCAAATCCACATGAACGGTAATGAACTAACGAACATCAGTTCCAGTAGCCTGACAATACAAGGTGGTTGGAATGATTTATCCGGCGATGCAGGTACCCCGGGTATTTCCGAGACAGACGTATCTATGTCAATATTTAACTGGCTTGGTAATATCACCCTCCAAAATTTGTTCATTTCTAATATCAGTGAATCGACAAAAAATAACGGATTCGGATTGCATGTGGATACAGAGGGTTATTTAACGCTCAATAATGTTTCCGCCAGCGGCTCAACCAATGGCAATGATGGTGCCTTATTAATTAGCGATGCAGGAATGGCGATTACAAACAGTCATTTTGATAACAACACTGATTTCGGTGTAATGGCCTGGTCTTCCAACGGTACGATTAACATTACAGATTCTACCGCTTCTCATAACACCAAAACCGGCGCTTATCTGGATACCTGCGGTTACAACTCGACTCTACTCACTTGCGCCAGTTCGGGTACTGTAAATGTTAATGGCATCAGCACATTCTCCAATAACGGTTTGGATGGATTACATATCGTTTCTGGTGGTTCAACCATAATTAATGGCAATTCCACGACTGAACGAATCATAGCGGAAAGCAATGGATTGAGGGGCGCATTTATCATAAATGGTATCTCTGGTAATAGCGGCATGGTGGTTGTACAAAATAGCAGTTTGCTTTCAAATGCAAATGGAACGGGTTTAGCCGTTTTTCAGGATGCCGATGGAGTAATTGTACTAAATAATGTGATTGCAGCAAATAATGGAACAGGGGTATATATTGATGATAACAATGGAACCGGATCAATTAGTATTTCACTAAGCCAATTTTATAATAATATTTACACGGGCCTGCACGTTGAATCCAATGGAGATATCACCCTCACAGATTCTGCCGCGGGCTCACTAACTTTGGGAGATGGAAATGGAAATGGCTCTAATGGTGCCTATCTTGTATCGGATGGCAATATCATTGCAGCGAACAGCCAATTCAATGAAAATGTCCAATCTAACTACCCACAAGATCCGGGATTATACGCTAAAGCTGGCGGTTTTATAACCCTGGACAATGTGCAAGCGATCGGCAATGTTTATGGTGCAGGAGCAGTAGCAAAATCATCCGGTATCGGAGATATTAATATTGTTAATAACAGTATTTTCGATAACAATGGTACTTTCGGTATTCAAGCAGAGAATGGGAACGGTAATATTACACTTTCCTCAATTCAAGCAAATCATAACGCCATCAAAGGTGCTTACCTCAAATCAAATGGCACCAGTAATATATTTGTCAACGTTAGTGAATTCATTGAAAACGGATCTTATGGTGTCTATGCTACTGCTGATGGAGGAAATATCTCAATCAACAGTTCAACATTCAATGGTGGTAAAGGCAGCATAACAAACCCAACAGCCTATGGCGCCAAACTTATCGCATCCAGTGGTGGCAATATCATTATCAACGGCGGGACTTATATAAATCACGCTTCCGCAGGGCTGTATCTCATCGGAGATGACAGTATTTTCCTCAACAATGTAACCGCATCGAATAACGGCGAAAATAATGTAGCTATATATAGCACCTACACATCCAAAGGATGTTACTGTCCTGGTGATACACCAAGTAGTGTGGTTGCAACCGTAGAAGGTGGAACTTTCACAAATGCGGAAACGGGGATTTATGCAAAAGTCGGAACCGAAGGCGATTTGGTTCTCACAGGAACCCAGGATTTTAGCGAAACCCTGGTCGATTATGTTTTGGATACAGATGCGCTCCCGATGTGTACCGATTGTGGCTGCACAAAAGATGAAACGGAAAGCAAACCCTATAATATCATCGAGGTGCCCTTTACCGGCAGTGGAAATATTCCCCAGCAATGCAGTATATATGCGGGAACCGTTTTACAAATGCCAAACGGCATTAGTGTAAAAGTTCGTTGTCCATTTACAGGCTTTAGCAATTTACAGGGAATGAATGAAACTGATTTACCTGGCTTGCTGGGTACTGGTGCGGATTTTGAATTGGGTATTATTCTGGGATTATTCGGAGAGGATGGCAGCTATATTGTCAACAGTGATGGAACTATCACCATTAACTTCACCATTCCTGAAGGCACCCGCAGCCGTGCTCATAGTTTATTATTCTGGGACCTAACCCTGAATGACGGTGCAGGTGGTTGGATTGAATTGCCACGCTATGAATTCGGTACCAGTTTCCCCCTGCACCCCGAAGATCCAAGCGATCCCCGTTTGATTGTCAACGGCGTCAGCCAGAATGGGAATACGCTGTCCATTACAGTCAATTTCGGCGGTACCTTTGTGATGGTCTCCAATTAAACCAACAAAGCATTGAGAATACTCCTATTCCGGGCGGCCAAAAACCGCCCGGTTTTTTATTTGATTTATCAAAGTGATTCTGCTAAAATCATATTCGTTATGCCGAATAAGAATACTCCATTTCAAACTCAAGCAGATTTCTGCAAAGTACTGTCTCACCCTACCCGCCTGGCCATTCTATCCATTTTGCGGGACAGCGAGCAATGTGTTTGCCATCTGGAAGCTATGCTGCACCTGCGCCAGGCCAACATCTCCCAACATCTGATGACCCTGCGCGAAGCCGGTTTGGTGATGGATCGCCGAGACGGTTGGAACATCTACTACCGCATCATCCGTCCGGAAGTATTTAATATTCTGGATGACCTTATCCCTATTACTGGCCAGCCGCTACCCATTCCCCATGTGCATGCCGACGGTAATTGTCCCTGTCCAAAATGTGATGGAGAAAACGCTCAACCGACTTGCAGCAATGCGTAATTTTTTTAAACGATCATATTCGCTGTTACGAATATTAAAAAGGGATTTTATGACAATGAAAAAAGTACTCTTCCTCTGTACAGGCAACTCTTGCCGTTCTCAACTCGCAGAAGCCATGGTCAATGCAAAATTTGGGGATGAATGGCAGGCGTTCAGCGCCGGTACCAAACCGGCTGGCTACGTGCACCCCATGGCCATCCAGGTGCTGGCGGAACTGGGCATCCAGCATCAAGGCAAATCCAAACTAGCCGATGAATTCCGCAGCATGGATTTTGACCGGGTCGTCACCGTCTGTGATTCAGCCGCCGAAGAATGCCCCATGTGGCTGGGCAAAGGCAAACGCCTGCATCACAGTTTCCCTGACCCGGCCGTCCAAAACAATATCGAAGAATTTCGCGCTATACGCGATGAAATCATCCGAGAACTACCCAATCTTTTATCCACTCATCCAATGGAGGAAAATAATGGCTGACGCAAAACCCAAAAAATTATCTTTTCTGGATCGCTTCTTAACCCTGTGGATTTTCCTGGCCATGGCTATCGGCGTCGGAATCGGATTTCTGCTGCCGGCAGGCGTGCAAAGCTTCAATAAAGCCGTATCGGTGGGCACCACCAACATCCCCATCGCCATCGGTCTGATCCTGATGATGTACCCGCCCCTGGCAAAAGTACATTACGACGAATTAGGCGATGTCTTCCGCAATTGGAAAATCCTGGGGTTGTCCCTAATTCAGAACTGGGTCATCGGCCCCATCCTGATGTTCGCCCTGGCCATCCTTTTCTTGCGTGATTATCCCGGCTATATGACCGGCCTGATCCTGATCGGTCTGGCACGTTGCATTGCTATGGTGATTGTCTGGAACGAACTGGCCAAAGGTGATAATGAATATGCCGCCGGCCTGGTAGCGTTCAATAGTATCTTCCAGGTTCTGTTTTACAGCCTGTACGCCTGGGTCTTCATTACCGTCCTGCCCGCCTGGTTTGGGATGAAAGGCAGTGTGGTAAACATCACCATTGGTGAAATCGCCAAGAGCGTCTTTATCTATTTGGGCATCCCCTTCCTGGCCGGCTTCCTCACCCGCTTCTTCCTCGTACGTGCTAAAGGTAAGGAATGGTATTACAAAACCTTTGTCCCTAAAATCAGCCCGCTGACCTTGATCGCCCTCTTGTTCACCATCATCGTCATGTTCTCCCTTAAGGGTGAATTGATCGTCACCATCCCCATGGATGTGGTGCGCATCGCCATCCCCCTATTGATTTACTTTGTGGTTATGTTCTTGGTGTCCTTCTTCATGGGCCGCGCCGTAGGGGCAGATTACAGCAAGACGGCCACCCTGTCCTTTACCGCTGCCAGCAACAACTTTGAGCTGGCCATCGCCGTGGCCGTAGCCGTATTTGGCATTGAAAGTCAAGCCGCTTTTGCTGCGGTGATTGGCCCCCTGATCGAAGTGCCGGTGATGATCGGTCTGGTCAATGTGGCTCTTCGATTCCAGAAGACGTTGTTCGGCAAACAAAAGTTAAACGCAAATTAGGTTAGTCATTTATCAAAACAGGGTGCATTTCAGCGCACCCTGTTTTTTTGTTATCCGATTGAATTGGGGGCGTCTTCCTGAGGTGCGCATCCCACGTGCCGTAAACTCTACCCACCCGGAATTTTGCCTATCCAGCGTAGGGTGCATAACCATGCACCGTATCTGAAAAATCTACATTTTCGAGATGTACCAACAAAATTTCCGCCGCTATAATTATTCTTCCCAATAAAAGGCAAGATTACTATTTTCATAATATACAACATCATGCGGATCTTCAGCCAGGAGATGCAGATCATAAGAGTGAATAATCTCTCGTGTCTCAGAATCATAGCAATTTAATAATGAAATCACTGTGTAATGCCCAGTCACTTCATTTTTCTCCCATACCACATCCACGCCTAGATACCAGCGATGATCCGGTGAAATAGTAGTGATTATTTCATCACTATAATCTTCTATGCTAATTTGTAAGGGCAATTCCTTCATCGAACCAAATTTCACAAAGGTGTGTGCTTTGTATGGATCATTCAGGGTAAAATATCCTGATAAAATTACTTCATCCCCTTCAATAAACATATTTAGGATAGATATATCAGGTTTCCTATTTTTATTTGCATTGGCTTGAGCCAGAAAAATTCCATTTTCCAAGAGCTGGGCAGTACCTTTCTCCTTCAATTGAACAAGAGTATCGATATAGGGAATAATATACACTTTATCAGCATAATAGGGATTATCTCCCTGCTCTGATAAAAGATAATCAGCATTTTTTGAATCAATATTCATAAAATATGCATAGGGGATTTTGCTTATTTCTTTGCTTCTCACGTTATAGACATTACCGGTTTTTAATTCCAACAAATTCTCGCCATTATCCAGCCAGTAATAGGAGGATAAATACCCATCAAGTTTCCGGTTTTCCTTTTCGGATAAGGAATAAACATAAACGGAATCATCCTCGGTATTAAACCAGGTTGTATAGGCTACGTACTTGCCATCCGGTGACCATTTATTATAGGCGACATTGTTATCCACTACAAAGACGCTATATTTTTTCACACTACCTGTATCTGATACTAATTGTGTGGGCATTCGGAGCAAATATGATTCGATGGTGGTGGATTCCTGCTTTTCGACATCGAATAACATAACATTCACATAGATCTCCCAACGATCGGTATACATCAAATAACGGCCATCTGGAGACCAGGAGATATGCGTCTTAATGGTTAAGTCATTCAGGGGTATCTTATACATCACTTCCCCACTGAAAAAGTCAGCCAGAATGATGCAGTTCTTTGTATTAATTTCCTCACAGCGAAAACTTAAATAGGCCACTCGCAGCGGCTTTCCCCCAAATGGCGTCGCAGAGGGTGTAATCGTGGAGGATGGTTCCGAGGTTGGTGATGGTGTACTTGTTTTGGCCGGTGTAACCGTTGATAAATCCGTTGCTGTGAGGGTGGGAATATGGTTATCACTTTCAAACAAATCCGCAAAATCTTTTGTTTGCCCCCAATCACAGGATGATAAGAATAATGCCAGAAATAAACAAACAAATCCAATTTTCTTCATTTTTTCTCCCCAAATCAAATTTTCACATAGAAATATTTTACATCTGATGGCTTCGTATGTACAAACTGCATTCTGCCTTCTGGTTTGAAATCGTAGGAAGATAATGAATTGCCAACGCACCATTCGTTTTCATCATTTTTAAACTTATTCGGCCAAGGTAGTTTCATCTGGCGCAAGGGCAAAGCATCCATTGATAAAATGGTTTTGGGTAGATATGGTAATCAATGCCTACATTTTGTTTGTCAATTATGGCATTCATTAGTTTTCTTAAAAAATCCAGAACCAACATGTCCATTAGTAAAAGAGTTGAGTATATCGTTTCGAATATGCCTTTTGGGGTTGGATGGTAACAAACAAATCCAAGCTTTTCTCCTTGAAATTGTCTTATTCCCTTGTCATAATGTAGTTAAGGTACAAAATCATTTGGAGGTAAAAATGACCACGATCCCTAAACTCATGGGGATTCTGGTGATGCTCTCCTTCCTGATTGCAGCCTGTTCACTCACCTCTTTTTCATCCCAGCGGGAATCCATTCCTGTCACAGGAGCCGAGTCCGCACCCAATTCCCAAGAAGAAATTTCCGAACCACAATTGGAACAAGATGAAATTCTTGTTAGCTGCTTTGATGTGAATGCACTGACATTGCAGGCAGATCACACGCTCACTGTCGATGAACTCGACACTCATCTCACTCATATGCTCAAACATGGGGGATTGCTCTAATTCGCTCTTCTACTGTGGACTTTGGTGACTATACCTTGAGTACCATTGCCCCTCAAACTCTGGGCTATGAAGTCATGGGTACCGTCGGAGAATGTAGCTTGGAAGCCACTGGCAGCATGTTGTTTTCTGCACAAGGGTACTGCCAGGACGGGATTGTCTATCTCAGCATCACCGAGGACTGGCAGCCCGCTGGAGGAACCATGACCTGTGAAGACACCCAAATCCCATTTGAGGCGCCTGGCTTCAAGGCTATACACAATGGGCCGTACAACAATGGGGAAGAATTTCTACTCACGAATGATCCGCAAGGGTATACCGTCATGCGAGAGTTCCTGGGCGGATCAGGCTACCATACCTGGACATTGACTTCAGACATTGGGACTGTTCCCCTATTGCCGGATGGAAAATAATCCTTAAAAACAGTCTCCCAATTGGATATCCAACTGGGAGGCTGCCATCGGGTGGAATTAACACAAAACAAATTTATTAATCGGATGCACTCACCAGTACGGTTCTGATGATCGTGGGGTTTGGTTAGTGTGGTATTTTATCTACCCTTCATAATTGATAACCATTGGGGGTCAATTCAAAGTACGTTTCATGAAAGCTTGGCTATAATTATATTACTTCGATTCCTCATCACCCCGAATAAACAAAACTTGATTCCTGCGGAGGCAAGATCCATGATGCAACGTGAATTGAAAGGCCCTGGTCCCCTACTCACTCCCTACGGCACTCTGGCTGATATCGGCTGGGCACGCCAGCCCGTTTTGGACTGTAATTTGGAGAATTGTTCCTTTTATAAAAACTTCAAATTCTGGCAGCCCATGCGGATTAAAACGTGGGACTACTACGCCATAACCACCCCCACCCACTTCTTCTCCTTCACCATCAGCGACATAGGTTATTTGGGATCCATCTTTGCCTATGTCATCGATTTCGCTAAAAATGAATGTCATGAAGAAACCCTCACCATCCCCTTTGCCAAAGGCGTCAGTTTGCCGCGCAACAGTACTTCAGGGGAAAGCATTTTTGATAATGGCAAAGTCCGTCTGCATTATTCTTTCCTCAATGGAAAACGCATTGTCAACGTGCGCTGGCAGGACTTTTTCAATGGCGACCTGATTGCCGATTTAGCCATCGAACAGCCACCCGAACATGAATCCATGGTCATCACCATTCCCATTGATACCCACCGCTTTTATTACAATCGCAAAATCAACAGTATGCGCACCAAAGGCTCAATCACCTTTCAAGGCCAAAAATTTGAGATGGATCCTGCAAATTGCTTTGCCAATCTTGATTGGGGACGCGGGGTTTGGGAATATAATTCCTTCTGGGTCTGGTCCGGAGCCAGCGGCTTGCTGCAGGATGGGCGGCGTATTGGTCTAAATATGGGTTTCGGCTTCGGGGACACTTCCGAAGCCACAGAGAACTGTATTATCCTGGACGGGGTCATTCACAAGCTTGGGAAAATTGACTATACCTATAACGACAAGGATTTTAAGCAGCCCTGGACGATGAAATCCGAGGACGGCCGTCTGGATCTGGTCTTCTCACCGACCTTTGAACGGGTCGCAAAAACCGATGCTTTACTTATCCGGAGTGAAGTGCATCAAACCTTTGGACCTTATAACGGCTATGTGATTACGGATTCTGGAGAAAAATTGGAAATTAAGGGTCTAATCGGCTGGACTGAAGAACATAACGCCAGGTGGTAACTTTTTTCATTGGCTTGGGTACACTAATCGCATGGCTTGGTGTGCCCAAGCCGCCAAACCGGATTGGAATTAAATTCAAATTCGCTGGTTTTATTTCTCTTTTCTTTTTAATATGGGAATATAATGATAGGGGATTATAAAACAATTGCAAACACTAGTCTCCTGCCTGAAAAAAGTTGCCTATACCCTTCTTCTGCCCATTGAGCATCTCTACACTTTGTGCTTTCCGGGAGATTACCATGCCTATCAACGCAGGGGCATGGTCTATCAGCATTTGGGAAAGAATCATGAGGCGATTAAGGATTATTCGACATCTATCGAGTTAAATAACCGCATCACGGAAACCTATTTTAATCGCGGGGCAGTCTTTGCTGAACTTGGCGATCTGAACCGATCCATCCGGGATTTTTCCACCGCCCTGACCCTGGAATGTGACAACGCTAATATCTGGTTGTCCCGCGGGAAAGTTTATTGCCTATTTGAAAAATATGAGCAGGGCATCCATGATTTCCACCAAGCCCAACGATTACTACCCGCCTGTCTGGAAGCCTATTATTTCTGTGGTATTGCCCATTTTGAAATGGGACAAAGCCAGCAGGGATTGGAACAATTATCCCGGGTTATTGAGCTAAATCCGGCATTTTTTAATGCCTATCATGCGCGCGGCATTCATTATCGCCAGATTGACGAAAATGAAAAAGCCCTTGAAGATTTTAACCGGGCGATCCAGCTCAACCGCCGCTCGTCCAGCGCGCATATTAATCGGGGTGTGGCCTATTGGAATCTTGGCAATAATGAAAAAGCCATCCAGGATTTTAATCAGGCGATCAGGCTAAGCCCCAAGGATTACGATGGCTTCATGCAGCGCTCCAAAGTACATATTTTAAATAATCATCTCGATGAAGCCAAAAAAGATTTAGACCATGTGATCCAGTTGCAGCCCGATTATCCGCATGCCTATCATAACCGCGGCACTATAGCCTTCATGAATGAAAATTATGATGCAGCCATCCAGGATTTTCAAAAAGCCATCCAGCTTAATCCAAATGAGGCCACTCCCTACGAAAACCTGGGCAAAGCTCAATACTTAAAAGGGAACATGCAGGATGCGTTGAAAGCGTATCAAAAACTCATTGAGTTGGAGCCCCAGGCGGACCAGGGACAGTATTATTTGGGGATTGTTCAAAAGGCCATGAACCAATTTGATCATGCGGTTCAGGCCTTCACCCAGGCCATTCAAAGGAATGATCGGGAAGCCATCTATTATTTCAGTCGTGGAGAGGCATATTACAATATGGGGGAGTTTCAAAAAGCGAAAACAGATTTTGAAGAAGGCCTGTCCCTGGCACCAGAGTTCAACAAAAACCAGGCCATCCACTCCTTTCTGCAAAATATCAAGCAGAAGTTATCGGAAAGTAAACAACCCGAGCAGTGATAAACCCACTCTTACAAGTGCAGAATTTTATGTTCATGCTTAATTGAAAACAAGCCCATTTCTGGACCTGTTTTGGCTTTTTAATTAATCGTTCTTATTTGGCAGATAAATAGCGTTCCAGAACAACGTCCCAATTAACCAGAGACCAAAAGGCTTTGATGTAATCCGGTCTTCGATTTTGATAATTCAAATAATAAGCATGTTCCCAAACATCCAAACCAAGAATGGGGAGATGTCCCTGCATCAAGGGGCTGTCCTGATTAGCTGTGGAATAAACCTGTAATTTCTTATTCTCATCCATCACCAGCCATGCCCAGCCCGAACCAAATCTTGTGGTGGCCGCTTTTGAGAATAACTCCTCGAAGGCCTCGTAGGATTTAAAAGCTTCTGTCAATGCCTTTGTGAGCACATCCGCAGGCTTTTTGGATCCGCCTGGGGCTATCACCCGCCAGAAAAGAGAATGATTCGCATGACCACCGCCGTTATTGATCACCGCCTGACGGATACCTTCAGGTACATCAACAATTTTTCTCAAGAGTGCTTCAATACTTTTTCCGGCCAATTGCGGTGCATTTTCAAGTGCCGCGTTTAGATTATTAACATACGCCGCATGGTGTTTGCCGTGATGTATTTCCATTGTCTTCGCATCGATCAACGGTTCCAATGCATCAAATTTGAATCCAAGTTCTGGTAAACCAAATTTCTCTGTCATTTTATCCACCTTTTTTTATCGTGTAATTTTTTATTGCACGTCTATTTCTTTTATTTGATATTGTTTATCTTATTTATTATATTATCGCATTCAGACTCATGTTTTCATATGCGTTTTATAAGAATTCTGGTCAAGGAAAATCCTTGTGAACCTGTGGGCAGGGTCACAGACACCCACTGGGAGTCATACTCAAAAACAGGAATCCAAAATAGGCGTCAGTTCCTATGTCCATCCAGGAAACGAATGTATGATCAATTTTGAAAATATTTCATTAATTCGTATCTTCACGGAGAAATCAGTATGATTTGGGTTTATTTTTTCACAGCAGTCTGGCCAATGATTCTACTCCTGACCGGCTTGACCTTTTTTCTAATAGCAGTTCTCTCCAGAAAATCGGAGTTTTACCTCCCTGCCGGGTCCATCCTGGCACTGGGAGGAATTTTGGAAATTCAAAATGTCACCCAAAATTATGAATCATGGGTCTATGTTTGGCCAATCCTGTTTGTAGGTGTGGGTGCTGGATTTACACTTTTAGGCACAGGCAAAAAGGATAAACGGCTGGCCTGGTTGGGAAAATTCTGGGTAATATTTGGACTTGGTTTTTCTGCTTTATGCTACAGCCTTTTTCGCGTTAACCCGCATAGGTTCCACTGGACCATGGTTCTGGTCGGCTCGGGGTTGCTTTTTATTCTGCCAGGGTTAAACACCCCTTTCAGGAAGTTTTTTATCCCTGGAATTCTTCTGACCGGGTTAGGCTTGATTCTTTCCTATCAACGTATGAGTGGAGATTGGGTAAGCTGGAGTTATGTCTGGGCACTGATTCCCGGGTTAACCGGCCTGGGTATTCTGGCGAGTGCAGAAAAAAATCCAAAAGTTCAGCTCGCAGGACAAATCATTTTGTGGATCAGCACGATTCTCTACCTGGTCTTCGCCGTGATCTATGCCAACGCCTGGCAGTTTTATCGATATTGGCCTGTCCTGTTGATCTTCCTTGGTGTCATCCAACTGACAAAAGTGAATGGCCATTCAGAAGATACGAGACAATTAACCGCTCTGGCAAAAAAAGAAGCGCTGAAGTAGCGCTTCATTTTTTGATTTAGGATTTCACTTTTTGCTGGTTTTATTCTTTCGATAGCGATCAACCCATGGGGCGATGAAAATGCCAAAGAGCAGCCCGGCTGCCACTACGATAAAATATCGGCATTGCACATGAAAAGTATTTTTCGCAAAGCGGCAGACTTCAGCCGTACAGGTGGAAATCAGCTCTTTTACCTGTTGAACCCTTAGATCCGGTGTTTGTCCGTAGGTTTCCCAATAACGTAGGTCATAATTCTTTAGATCAAGAATCTTTCCATCTGCCAGGCGATAAGGCTGGACGGATACCGTCTTTCCGGTATTGGACACCAGGAAAACAACGTCCTGCTCTGTATCCCCAATCCCTGCGGCATACATGGATAAATTCGCCCGTTTGTCTTTATTATAAAAGGGTGACATGTTGCCACCAAAAGCGCCGACATCCCCTGCAAACAAATAGAGTGGTTTTTTCTTGGCGGCAGGAATCAATAGGGAATCCATCACCTTTGAAAAATTGTTCCCGTTAAAAATTTCAAAATCATTCGGACGGGCCATATAGTCAGGGTTTTGTTCAATCGCTTCCGATTTTAGGAAGAGGACCTTGTGCATCAGGATGTAGATTTGATCGATCTGCGGATCCACCAGTGCATTGGCAATCCCATCCTGGAGAATCGCCAGTTGGTCACCGGAAATATTGCATTGATCCAACTCCGTATCCAGAATAAAGAAAACGGCATTGCCGTATGTAAACGAGTAATAGGTCGATCCAAACAGTTCCGAATACAGTTCCCGATTCTTTACGTCATGATTGCCAACCGCATTAAAAACGGGAATATCTATCTTCTCCAATAAGGATTGTTTGAGAATTTCAAATTGCAGAGCCTGACCATTTTGGACCATATCCCCCAGAGAGACCATAAAACTGGGTTGCATGGCGAATACATCATCCAGGTGATCAGTCAAATTTATAGAGGGGATATCATCATTAACATCCGCGTTACCATAGGCATGAGCAAAAACAACAAATGTGAAAGTATCGTCCCCGGTTTCCTTAAAAGTGTTTCCCATCAAACTTAAGGATGAGACATCGCTTGTTTTGTAATCTCGGGGTTGAGCGGTACAGTTGGTCAGCAGGAAAAGACAGCAAAAAATCCATGCGAGATATTTTTTTTTCATTCATCCTCCAACACTGGCAACAGGTCAGGCCAATGTTGATCATCTCTCTGTATCCGTTCGGGATAATCCAGTGTCATTGATGCATGAGCTGGATTATGAATTTGCAGATCGATATAAATCAATATACAAAACTTGTATTTACTCTGTGCTATTCAACAGTTGAATATTGAATCTGTTTGGACTGGTTGAGTTTTATCAATTCGGAATGCAATCGAAGTGCTCTTTCGTTCATGCGATCCCAATCGATGGCGGTTCCAAATTTATATTCCTTATCCAAAGCATCGACATATCCAGATACAGGTTCACCGATGCGATCTCGAATTCCCTGTAAATACTCCGGTTGAAAAATTTCTGTGGCAGCTTGATAAAACACATCCCAAGCTTCCTCGTCCGCAAACAGAATACATTGACGCAAGGATGTGTTCAAATCCAAGGAGGAGTAGTATTCATTCATAGCCATCCCATCATACCCTATCGGCTCAAGCAGATTGGTCACCGGATTGTAATAAAACCGTATATTCTGCCAATCAAAGGCATGCCCGGCCCCCCACAGCTCGGTAACCGCCAGGTATTTACCCAAAACTTCCATATCAAATACTTGTGCAGCGGAAAATTTCCCACTTTGATACCCCCGCAGCATGGATTGACCTGTTCGGTACTCCTCGCGTAAGATTGGGTCAGTCAAGAGGCTTCCACTGGAAAAACTGGATACCCGGGCTGATGAAAAATCCGAGTGCATAAAATAGCCGCTGGTTTGGGCCAGGGTGCGTAAATCTTCCTTGCCGATTGAAAAATAAGTCGCCCAATTTTGCCACATGTCCGTCTCATCGTAACGCAGAATCACACCGGCTCGATGTTCCTGGGATTCCATTAATTCAGTATAGAAGCTTTCTTCCATAGCGTAGATGCCCATATAGTCGCCATTGCTGATCACATTGACAAAGTGATAGCGAGGCGTCAAAATATTTTCCTGCATCAGGGTCTGATGATAGGCCCATTCATAGATGAAATTTCGGGTTTCCGGGGCTTGAATAGAAAATTTACGCATCCCCTCGATAACATTTTCATCCTGAATATTAATACGGTAAGACCATTTATCCCCGGCGATATGGTCGCTCCAATCACCCTTTAAACGAAGCTTAACCTCAATAGGTGTGGAGTCATTGTATCGTATCTTGGCTATAACATAATCAGCATCTGTGGCGAGCAGGATGCCGCTCTCTACCGCCGCGTTTCTTCTGGCTTGTAAGCGTTGATAATTCTTAAATGGGATGTCCAGAAAAAGGGTAGGAAGGTCATTTCCAACATAGGCCTCTACCTCACCTCCAAGCTGCTCAGAGAGATCTTGCATTGTACTTTTCAACGAGCCTTCCTGCATCTCTTCAAAGCGCCCCTGGATGATGTACTTAACCTCTCGAGCAAATCCTTGCTGATAAAAGAAACTCCCAATCATAAAAGCAACCATGAAAATCCCTAAAGATTTAAGGATTAACTCCAGAGAGGGGGTAAAGTTCATGGAATCTGGGTTGGAAGTTCTAAGGGGAGACTCGGAGTTGATTTTCATAGGTTTAAACCAGTCAATTAGGCAATTATGGATGGATTAAATTTATCATAGTTCCAGTAGAACTCAAAGCGGTTCAGGACAACCATACATTGAGAAACACCCTCTCCATTGACATTCCTTCGCCGCTTTGATACGATCATCCGATCAATAAAATATCACGATCTTCCCCAGGTCGAACAAATCATTTCAGGACCCTATGAATAACCCCAGTTTTTATCAAAAACTACTTCGCATTGCCTTCCCCATAGCGGCGCAGGAATTCGTCATTATGGCCTTAAACATGGTGGATATCATCATGATCGGTCAGAAAGGTGAAGTTTCAGTTGCATCCGTGGCATTGGCCAATCAAATCACCTTCATTTTGCTCATCCTGATGTTCGGCATTGGCAGCAGCGCATCCGTTTTCACTGCCCAATATTGGGGAAAACGAGATATCAGCAGCATTCGGAAAATCCTGGGTATCAGTCTGCTGATTGCCTTTGGCAGTGCGGTGTTCATTTTCCTATTAAGCTACATCTACCCTGAACAAATCCTTGGCCTGTACACTAACGACACACAGGTCATCGCCCTGGGAAGCCAGTATCTCAAAATTGCTTGCTTTGGATTCATCCCGGTAGCGATTACCAGCACTTTCTCGGCATCCTTGCGCAGCACAGAAAATGTACGCCTGCCCATGATCACCAGTATCCTGGCTTTATCGCTGAAGACCTTCTTGAATTACGGCCTGATCTTCGGACATTTTGGTTTGCCGGAGTTGGGTGTGCTGGGAGCAGGCATCGCCACAATTGCATCCCGACTGGTGGAATGTGTCATTATTGTGTACTTTAGCTACCGGCTGAGAACCCCCATCGCAGGAAAAATCAAGGAATTGCTTTCCTTTGATCGTACGTATTTCCTGAAATATTTACAAGTTGGCAGCCCGGTCATTTTCAACGAACTAATCTGGGTGTTGGGCATAACGGTTTACAATATGGTCTATGCGCATATTGGCACGGAATCCATTGCTGCCTACAACATTGCCTCCTCAGTTGAAGGCCTGGCTTTTACCATGTTCATCGGACTCAGCCATGCCTGTGCCATTATTGTCGGCAACCAGATTGGCGCAGAGAGGTATGCCAATGCCCAATCAGATGCCAGAAAATCCATCCAGATCGCCTTTGGCGGAGCCCTGTTGATCGGCATCATGGAAATCTTAATGGCTGCACCGCTGCTTACCCTGTATAAAATTTCCCCGACCTCTCACACCCTGGCCTTTCAATTGCTAATGGTTTCCGGGGCAACCTTATGGATGCGCGGCTGCAACATGACCCTCTTCATTGGCGTCATCCGCAGCGGCGGGGATACCAAATTTGGCCTGCTGACCGAGTTGGGTACCATCTGGATGATCGGCGTCCCATTGGCTCTGATTGGCGCGTTTGTCTTCCATTTGAGTGCGCCGCTGGTTTATTTATTGGTGGCAACCGAAGAAGCCATAAAACTCATTATCGGATTCAACCGCTTCCGTTCGATGAAATGGATGAATAATCTGGTCACACCGGAAAGTTCACTCCAAGCAATGGAGTTATAACAACTCATTAACGCAACCCGCTTCCGGAGAACTGGATGAATACCTTAAATCGATTTATACAATACCTCAAGCCCTACCGCAGAATGCTGCTCTTCATCATGTTCATTCTCTTCCTGGAGATCTCCTTTGAGCTAAGCACCCCCATCATCCAGAAAATAATTGTCGATGAAGTCCTGGTGAATCGTGATTACCAACAATTGATAATCCTTTTACTGATCCTGATAGGGTTGTACGCATTAAAGCAGGGTGCAAATTACGTACAAAACTACTATCGCCATGTTTTAGGCGGCCAATTCATTCTGGATTTACGGGTTCGCATGTATGCCCATCTGCAAAAATTATCACTGTCCTATTTTGAAAAAACCTCCACTGGCGAAGTAATGTCCAGAGTGACCAATGATGTTAATGCGCTGGAAAACTTCGTCACCCACGGCGCTGCCTTTCTGATTGTAGATTTCCTCCGCCTTACTGGCGCAGTGATTATTTTACTGATGATCAATTGGCAATTGGCATTGCTAGTCTTCATCCCCATCCCGATTATCGCTTTCTCGTTGCGTGCCTTCAATAAAAAAATTCGTCCGGTTTACCGAACAGTACGGGCCAGATTGGGGGATATCAATTCTAAATTACAGGACAATCTCTCCGGCATAAAAGTCATTCAAATCTTCCGTCAAGAGGAAAAAGAATTGCAGGTTTTTAGCAGGGAGAGTGGAAATTACTTTAACGCCCAGGTTTCTGCCATCAAAATTTGGTCGGGCTTTTTCCCAGCCATGGGTTTTTTATCCAGCCTCAGCACCATTTTGGTCCTGGGCGTTGGTTCCTGGTTGGTCATCACCGGGCAGTTAACCCTGGGCGGATTGGTGGCCTTTATCTCGTACCTAGTATTTCTCTTTGCACCCATCAATCGTCTGATTGACATTGATAATGTGTTTCAGGAAGCTATCGCAGCCGGCGAACGAATTTTTGAAATCCTGGATCAGCAGCCCACTATTCTCGATACCAAAGATGCTCAGCCCTTATCCAACCTGAGCGGGAAAATAGAATTTGAGCAGGTCAGCTTTAGCTACACTGGCGATGAACAAGTCCTGCAGGACGTGAGTTTCTCCATCAATCCGGGTGAAACGGTAGCCTTGATCGGCCCCAGCGGCGCTGGAAAATCCAGTATTGCCAACCTGATCTGCCGATTTTATGATCCTGATCAAGGGGTGATCAAATTGGACGGCCATCCCCTGACCAGTATTCCTCTGGCGACCATACGCAGTCAAATCGCGATCGTCTTACAAGACACGTTCCTCTTTAATAACACGATCCGTGAGAACCTGACCTATGGGAATCCCACAGCCAGTGAAACTGAAATGATCGATGCCGCGAAGACCGCGTACGCCCATGAATTTATTATGGGGTTTCCCCAGCAGTACGACACCGAGATTGGCGAACGCGGGGTGAAACTGAGCGGCGGACAAAAACAACGTCTGGCTTTGGCCAGAGCCATCCTGATGAATCCACGCATCATCATCCTGGACGAAGCCACTTCTTCCGTGGATGCCGAAGCTGAATTCTTAATCCAACAAGCCCTGGACGCGGTGCTGAAAAATCGATCTGCTCTGGTAATCGCGCACCGTTTGAGCACCATCCGCAATGCCAATAAAATCATTGCCATTGAGCAGGGGAAAATTGTCGAAATCGGGGATCATAACACCTTGATTCAACAAAACGGCCTGTATAGAAAGCTGTATGAGAAACAACTTTCCTACACCGTCGAATAAATTTTACTCATAAATTCCCAACTTGTTCCTTAAAGAATGAAAACAAAACAAAAGGAGGTTTAGCGCAAAACACACTAAACCTCCTTTTATAATAAAAGGATGCAATTAACCTATTTTACACTAACAATTTGCGCCTTGGTAATCGTCTGTAAAAATGAAGGCGTAGTTTCGAAGACGGCGTTGGGTGTCCCGGCAGCGGCCCAGACGGTTTCATACTGCATCAGGTCTTCATCCAAATAGGTTGCCAACGGATGGCTGTGACCGATCGGAGGTATGCCCCCGATGGCAAACCCCGTGGATTCATAGACATAATTGGCATCCGGGCGGACCAATTTGCCACCCAAAAGCTGCCCCAGGTGCTTTTCATGCACCCGATTCGCCCCACTGACCATCAGTAGAATCGGGGTTGCATCCGGCTCAAGAGAGAAGACCAAGGACTTAACAATCTGACCCACATCACAATGAGCAGCCTGCGCTGCCTCTTCCGCTGTACGGGTACTCTCTTCATGTTCGATAATGGTTCCGGTAAATCCGGCTTCAGTCAATGCCAGATATACCCGTTGGGCTGTTGGATGCATGATCTCTCCTTAAGTGCGTTTGATCAAACTGATTCCGATCCAAATTTGGATCTACCACAGAATATAAAATGAATTAATTTCTCAACCTTCAGAAAACCATCTCACATCAAATGTGAAATTAAAATTCGTACGCCGATACCAACCAATAAAAATCCCCCCAAAATCTCCATGCGTTTGCCAAATAATACCCCAAGTTGATTGCCTAATAAAAGACCCAGAATGGAAAGCAGTACCGAACCCAGGGCAATCACCAAGGCAGCCAATGCAATATTGACATTAATAAAAGCCATACTCAAACCAACTGCCAGGGCATCAATGCTGGTTGCCACACACAACACCATCAGCATTTTTCCTCTGGATGGGTCACTGGGACAGGAGTCACAACCCTTATCCAGGCCTTCGCGAATCATACGGATACCCACAAAAGCCAATAAAGCCAAAGCAATCCAGTGGTCAAATGCCCGAATATATTGATCAATGGTCTGACCGGCCAGCCAACCCAAGAAAGCCATACCGCCTTGAAATAGTCCGAAATGGAATGCCAGTCGAAAATAAGTTCTTCTGTCCTTTGAAAAATTTGCAGTCCCAATCCCCAGGGAGACAGCGAAGCAATCCATCGCCAAACCGACGGATATGACCAGCAATGTGACTAAATCCAAAATTCACCATCCATGTGCACGTTAATAAACGCAATTATACTCACAAATTTCGCTCCTCGCAGAACATATTTTCAGCGAGTATAATGAAGCAGATGATCTCTTTTGAGGCATCACCGATTTTATGGAGGCACCAATAATGAAAACCTATCCTATACCCATGGTCCCTGGGCCAGTCCAACAACCCCCAGAGGTGTTAAAAGCATTGAAAACCAGCTATGGATCACCTGATATCGAGCTGGATTTTTTACAGGTGTATAACCAAACCGAAAAATATCTGCAAGAAATATACGCCACCCAACATTCAATTGTCATCATGACCGGTGAAGGCATGCTGGCTTTATGGGCAGCCCTAAAAAACTGTCTACTCCCCGGAGATCGGGTATTAGCCATCTCCACCGGGTTATTTGGCCACGGCTTGGGCGAAATGGCGCAATCCCTGGGCGCGGATGTACGCTTTGTAGAATTTTCGTTTAATGAAACAGTACATCAGTTTGAACGCATTGAACAAGCCATCATTGAATTCAAACCCAAAATGATCACCATCGTACATTGCGAAACACCCTCCGGCACATTGAATCCCCTGCAGGAAGTTGGTGAACTCAAGCAAAAGTATGATGTTCCTCTGCTAATCGTGGATAGTGTTGCCAGCGCAGGCGGCGCCTTGTTGTTGACCGATACCTGGCATATTGACATGGCCCTGGGAGGCGGGCAAAAATGCCTTTCTGCCACGTCCGGTATGTCCTTCACCACCGTCAGCCCCAAAGCCTGGGAGATCATATCAGAGGTAAACTACGTCGGTTATGACGCATTAAAACCCTTCCAACACGCTCAGGAGAATTTTTATTTTCCCTATACACCCAATTGGCACGGTATGGCAGCCTTGCAGGCCGGGGCAAAAAAAATCCTGGACGAAGGACTTGCACACGTCCTTGCCCGCCACGAGAAAGTTGCCCACACTACTCGTGAGCGTGTCTCCAAAATGGGACTCTCCCTTTTCCCGGACCCACAGGCTATTCAAAGCCCAACCGTGACAGCGATTAATGTTCCAGACAACACCACCTGGGAAACCCTGGATAAAGAGTTCCGCAAACACGGATTGGTGGTCGGAGGGAACTACGGCCCTCTGGCTGGAAAGGTCTTCCGACTGGGACATATGGGTGTCCAGGCAGATCAGAAATTGGTTAAACGAGCGCTGGATATCATCGAAAGTGTGGTGAAAAAAGTATTATAGACTATTTAGAGTACCTTTCGCCGAATATACCCAAAACAACCTTCCCGACCTGTGATATAATGCCTTCTGATTGATTTCAACCAATATTCTGAATGGAGAAATAGCATGACAGAAAATGATACCCTGCAAATAGCAGATAATATGGTCGTCAGCATGGATTACACCTTAACGGTAGATAATGAAGTGATTGACACCACCGATAATTCCGCCCCAATTCAATTTATTCAAGGTCATGGCAATGTTATTCCGGGCCTCGAACGGGAATTAGCCGGATTAAAAATTGGCGATAGCAAGATAATTCGTGTTCAACCAGTCGACGCATATGGCGTTTTTAACCCAAATGCGTTTACAGAAGTCAGCAAGGATCAATTCCCTCCTGATTTTGAAATCCGTATCGGCGGAGAAATTCGGGTTAGAACGGTAGGTGGAAATTTCCTTACTGCCATCATCGATTCTGAAGAAGGCGATACCGTAAAGTTAAACCTGAATCACCCCCTGGCTGGCAAAGAACTCCATTTCGATACCAAGATTGTCGGTGTAAGAGCTGCCACCGAACAAGAACTGGCCAAAGGCCATCTCGGCGGTGGATGTTCCGGCTGCTCCGGCGGAGATTGTGGATCGGATGGAGATTGTGGTTCCGATAGTGAATGCGGTTCCGGCTGCTGTTCATAATATCTACAGTATGCTCAGCGCCATAAATCCATGTGATTAAAATCAATGAGGAACACCCAACCAGGCGTTCCTCATTCTACCAATAACTTTCCAGGAAACCGAAGACACCAGTAATATTTCCTGCTCTCACCCAATCACAGATTTTACTTCCTACCTTACAAGATTAATAAGCAAAATCCAATTATTCCAACACATACAAAGGCGACAATTCTGCCGTTTTTGTTTCTCGTAACCCATGATGGGTTTGTGCTTTGATAATCACATCCAATAATTCATTTCCCGAGAAACCCCTCAATAAAACATGATCTGCACCACAACTTTGTGATACCCTCGCCAGCCGAACGGTATCAACTACGGATAAACAATATGTATTCTGATATGCCAGTTTTATCCTTGGAATCAAGGTGGTTATTCCGGCTTCATCAGAAAGCATATCTAGAAGAACCAGATCGATTTCTTTACTCGCAATCATCTTGATCGCCTGCTGCGGGTCTTCAATGCGATTGATCTCTTTGATCATTTGCATACCGGACAAGAGTGAGATCAACGCATCACTCAATCGATCTGGTTTGGCAAATACTAGTACCGATAAGGGTTTTCCTGTGCTATACATTCGTTGCTAGTCCTCACTCTAAACTCAAATCTTGATTTTATTATTGCCTACTTGCCTGGTCCAGACAACGTCCATAATCCCTGATTTCAACCAAGTAATTATGGCCGAAATTAAAACAGGTAATAATACCTGATTTATAAAATGACAAGACTCAATGAACTGGAAGCAGGCATAAAGATCAAGGAAGGTTTGATTCGATAACTTTTCGAGACCGCACAACCACGATACAATACAGGAACGGAGAATTCTGCATGCAAAAGAAAGTAATCATCATCGGGGGTGGATTAGCTGGCTTGAGTGCGGCATGTTTGGCTGTCCAACACGGATATCGGGTCGATTTGTATGATGATAATTCCAGTCTGGGTGGTGATTCCCGCTCCACTACAGTGCAAGGATTCCAGTTTGATCGTCATCCAAAGCTCTTCCCGGCACCTTATTTATTGGACCCATTGATCAAATCCGCATCTAGCTCTACCCCCATATCCAGTCAATTTCAGACTGTCAGCCCAGCCACACAGCTATTGTTTGCCGATGGCAAGCGCATGCAATTTGTAGCCGAACAGGATGCGCGAAACTCAGCTCAAGAAAGTGGCATTCTCACCCTGAAAGCCGAGAGCGCCTTCCAAAAACTGGACAACGTCTTGCAGGAGATTATTGAACGTTCCTCCGGCAGAAAGAAAAACCTCTGGCAGAAGATAATCCCAACGCGTTCCATGAATCTTCTACAACCCCTGGCTCCGTTTTTGCAGCAGCTAAGCACGGACCCCTATCTTCAACAAAGTCTGCTCACGCTATCAGCTCTGACTGGTACGCCAATTCCTGATTTGCAAGTGAGGGATTTGTTTTTGCCGGCATTAATTCGAAAATCCGGGTTATTTTTCCCCATACAAGGCTGGGATGCAATCATCAATCGATTGCAGGATTACTTGGTGGAAGCAGGGGTAAAATTTTTTTTACAAACCAAAGTACTTGACATATTTCCCCCGCAAAAAAACATCGTTGGAATCCGCCTGGCCGACCAATCCCAGCAATGGGCAGATGAAATTCTCAACACCACAAATTCCCTGGTGCCTGAGGAAATGCGGTTTTCTACCACACAACCCATGATAATATTTCATTTGGGCCTCAAGAATGGTAGCGGTCTGGAAACTTTTTCTTATCACAATATTATAATGATCAACGGCAATTTAAAAACTTGGAATTCAAACAAAAACTTTTCCCCCGCCTGGCTGCCGGACTATCTCTATGTGTATCACTCAACCAGTGAAAATCCAAAGCATGTACCAGAGGGACGGGGTCTGATCTCCTTAAAAATTCCCCTGCCCTCAACACCCATCCAGATGCGCGAAAAAGAAATGCTTCGGCTGAATGTTCTTAACCTGCTTGAGCGGAGCTATTTGCCCGGTTTAAAACAAAATATTGAAATGGAATCAACGGAAATCATTGATCCGGTTAATTCGCATCACAAAATAAATCCAAATAATCCGGCTCCATTTCTCACCCCAGGAACTTCCAGGGTGATTCATTTGCATCAATATTATGGCAACCGCAGACCTTCCATTCCGGCCATGCTTTTTGCTGTTCAGCGCTGGATAGAATCCACTCGGTCTTGATCCCGAATCATGCTGATTTTTGAATCAACTGACCCGTACCATCCATACGTGGCATCTCTTCAATTAATTTGACAATAGCCTCGCCTTGGACAGCAGCAATCTTCTGATCCTGTTTCATCACGGCCGAAGCTAAAGCCAGTTGAACATTTTGTTGAGCTTGCCAGGCATCCAATAAGCCATTCTGCGTTTGTACCGGATCTACACCATCCATCATTCACCTCATAAGCTGAAGTAATAAAAATATTTCTAATTTTGTTATCGACATATTCTCCAATTTCATGAGCTCGACAGAGGTCTTGGCTCGAAAAAAACCTACCCCGCCTGACCATTTGTTTTCACACTAAATTTGATACAATAAATCAGATGAAAATAATCCCGAATGAGGTTTTCTGATGCGGAAAATACTGGAAAAAATTCTTCCCAAATCCTGGCTGCCTTATCTCTTACACTTACGGCCCGCCGCCTGGAGTATCGTCATCGCGCATATGAGTGTAGGTTTTATTATTGCTCTTGGCTATAAAGCGGCTTTCATGCACTGGCGTCAATGGCTGCTGGCTGCGATTACCTGGGGAATTTTTGGTAACGGCGGCACATTAGCCATCAATAGTGCCTACGACAAAGATGAGGGCGATATTGGTTATTTGAATAATCCCCCGCCTGTCCCGGCGCATCTTGCTCGTTTTTCACTCATTTTTTTGGCCATCGGAGCCCTTATCTCCGTTTCTTTGGGATGGACCTATCTGCTGCTGTATGGCATCTGCGTCTTGCTCTCCATCCTTTACTCGGTTCCCCCTTTCCGCTTGAAAGCCCGTGCAGGATTGGACGTTCTCATTAATAGCACCGGTTTTGGAGGATTAACTATTCTGGCTGGATGGGTTGCCTCCGGACGACCGTTGGAATCTCCCATGATTATTTTATTCTTCGCTTTCTTTTTCCTATTCTTGGGTTTTTATCCCCTGACCCAGATCTATCAATTTGATGAGGACACCCGTAGAGGAGACTTTACACTGGCCATCGCTCTTGGAAAAAAGCGTGCCCTGGGTTTGGCAATCTTAAGTGTCATTATCACTTTCTCATTAATTGGCATTGAAGTGTTTACCCACTTCCTGACGCTGCGTTCTTTAGGATTCCTGGTAGCTTTAAGTGCCTGGTTGTTATTGTTAATCCCCTGGATAAAACAGCATGCCCTCTGGAATACCGCCAAGGAACAACAAGGATTTTATAATGCGCTGACAGCCTGGGCATTAACCGATCTGGCCGTTATTTTCAGTATGACGCAATTGATTTAATAAGCATATCCCAAAAAAAATCCGATTATCCTCAAATGGATAATCGGATTTTCCTTTAAATCATGATTAGGATGGCTCCATAAGGTCTTTGCGCATCTGGCGATATGCCACAATGGCGCGATCCCCCTGCAGCAGAATATCACCATCCTTCAGGCTGCTGGCAGAGGGTAGAATACGGGTCACGATACGCCGATCCTGATTGGCAATCACCTGGCTGCCAATTTTTCCAGACCAATTATACAATTGCTTGACAATGGGCAGGCGCGTCATGCGTTGATAGAACCTACCATAAAATATACTGTTATCCTCATCCACCGGAACGAAAGCCGCAGAGACACGAATCTCATCACTGATCCAGTTGTGCCACAGATTGGGGAACTGAAACTGCAGGGATGGATGCCTTTCAGGCTGCGCCATCTCACTGCCTCTTCGAGCCGGGCTGCCATCTTCCATACGATTGTATACCCAGATATTAATACGCTGATTTTCCACTGACACCACAGGGCCGTCCACAACTTTCTTGCCGCTTCGCCCAATCGTCGTGGCATGCACAAAGGGTAAATGCATCACATCCAATTGGTTCTCTGCCATGCGGGAATAATGGATTGGCCAGGGCTGCTGAAAAGAAATATAGGAAAAATCATCCGTTAGTGCTTCGAAAAATTCTGGCTGGGAAGTTGGCTGTGAGCCAGCTTCATCAAACCAGATCCAGATCAACCCAGCCTGTTCATGAGTTGGATAGGTTTGGGCATGCAAAGCACGGGGGATCTTCCCAGCCGTACCCAAAGCAGGAACAGCCGTGCACTCCCCATTCCCGGCAAATTGAAGCCCATGAAAAGCACAGGTAATGCAATTTCCCTCATGGGAGGCCTGGGATAAACTTGCTCCCATGTGAGGACAGCGATCCCCCATCACATTCACTTTCCCGGAAGATTCCCGCCAGGCGATCAGATTCTTGCCTAGCCGCTTCATGCTTACCACACGATTTTTCATTACTTCATTGGATTCCAGAATCACATACCATTGGCGATTCACCATTTGCCTTCTCCAGTTTAGTTTTTCTTGCGGGTACGAAATAATTCCAAAGCCCGGAAACGGGCGGCGGCATGGTCCACAATGGGACCCGGATAGTCTTTCTTCACTCGGCAATGATAATAGCTTTGATCTTGCTCATTCATCGTCCAGGGTTCGTGGATAAAAGCATCCGGCACCTGTCGTAATTCCGGCACCCAGGTGCGGATATAGCTGCCCTGTGGATCAAACTTCTTGCTTTGGGTGACCGGGTTGAAGATGCGAAAGAAGGGAGCGGCATCCGTTCCGATCCCTGCTACCCACTGCCAGTTGCCGTGGTTTGCAGCCGGGTCGCCATCCAATAGATGTTCCATAAAAAACTTTTCGCCCAAATGCCACCAGATGAACAAATCTTTGGCCAGAAAAGATGCCACGACCATGCGTGCCCGCCCCGGCATCCATCCGGTTTGGACTAATTGACGCATGGCGGCGTCCACCATGGGGTAGCCTGTCTGCCCTTGCTGCCAGGCGAGTAAACCCTGCTTGTCATCCAGCCAGCCAATTTCACTGCCATCCCGATTTTTTAAGCGGTCTTGATCGGTTTGATAGGATTGCATCAAATGATTAAAAAACTCACGCCAAATTAATTCATCCCGCCAGCTTTCTCGGCCCGATTTTTCAGCTTGCGCCGGTTCAGCCGCGATTAATTGGTTGACTTCATGCAGAGCCTGCCCAGGGGAAAGTAAACCAAAACGAAAAAAATGGGAACAATGGGAAGTCTCATCCAAATCCACTCGATTTCGTAACACCCCATACTCCTGACTGGATTTCCGTAAATATTGAGTCAGAGTTTGCTTTGCCTGCTGGCTGGTGAAGGGAAGGATCGGCTCGATCAGCGGCGGCATTTTTGGAAAAGATAGGCTGCATGGTGGTGTGGAAAGGATAGGCATTTCCTTCTGGTAAGGGATTAGTTCAGGCACAGCAAGATCCAGCCATCGGTTCCGATAGGCACTGTATTTTTGGTAAGCACTGCCGTCAGGCTTTTGTACATCTTGTGCTTCATGAAGGGTGATCCCATTGACCTGAATGAGAGGGATGATCGATTTCAGGTCATCCATTCCTTTTTTTGAAAATGGAGTCACATCCTTCTCCGTGACTACCTGATAAATTTCAACTTTTTGAAGCAGTTCTTGAAATACCTGCTGCGGATTTCCATAGGCCGTCATTAAGGTGTAGCCTGCACTGGAGAGCTCTTCTTCCAGGCCAGCAACCGCTTGCAATAGAAATCGGCCGCGGAAGGTCTCTGGGCGCAGGATTTCTGGATCGTAAATATAAAGGGGTAATACAGGGCAGGCAAAATCAATTGCCCTTTGCAGGACAGGATTATCCTCTAAGCGCAGGACTCGCTTCAACCACCAAACCACTATTTTCATAGGACAAATTCCTTATCTGTTTAATACTATAATACATCTATCAATTCAATAGGGATTTCAGGAGTATAACAATGAAACGAATTGCAATTCTTACTGGTGGTGGGGATGCTCCCGGGTTAAATGCGGCCTTAAGGGCGGCAGTTAAAACAGCCATTAATGATTATCATCTTGAAGTCCTCGGGGTTCGCAATGGATTTGATGGTTTCCTGCAGGAGAATGGCATAATCCCGTTGGATAATGCCGCTGTACGCGGTATTTTACCTCGTGGAGGAACCATTTTGGGTACTGCAAATCGCGGGAATCCTTTTGCTTATAATGTCGAGAAAGATGGACAAACCATCACCATCGATCGCTCCCAGGAAACGATTGATAACATCCAAAAGCTGGGGATTGACGCATTGGTCCTGATCGGCGGCGACGGCACCTTACGCATTGGCAGAGAATTATGGGATCTTGGCATCCCCGTGGTAGGTATTCCCAAAACCATCGATAATGATATCAATCATACCGATTTTACTTTTGGCTTTGATACAGCGGTCAATGTGGCCGTGGATGCTTTTGACCGGCTGCACACCACGGCTGAATCCCATCACCGGGTCATGCTATTGGAATTGATGGGCAGGGATGCTGGTTTCATTTCTCTGTATGCCGGTCTGGCTGGCGGCGCTGATGTCATCCTGATCCCTGAAATTCCATTCCATTACGAGGCCATCTTCCAGAAAGTGGAACAGCGGGTTGCCGCTGGGACGCATTTCTCTATCATCGCAGTCTCGGAAGGAGCCTTTCCTGCCGGTGGTGAAAAATCCTATTGGATGCCAGGCGACCAGATCTATGCTGGGCGCTTAGGCGGCATTTCGGAACAGATTATGGTTACTTTAATGAAACAGTCCAAACTGGAAGTGCGAACCACTGTCCTCGGTCACCTGCAGCGAGGAGGAACCCCCACCGCTTTTGACCGTTGGCTGGCTACGCGCTTTGGTTCTGCAGCTATCAATCTGCTGGCCAACCGCCAATTCGGTCGAATGGTGGCCCTGCACGGGAACAAAATCAGCCATGTAGCTCTGACAGACGCTCTGGAAATTCCCAAAAGGGTGGATATCCATGGGGATACGGTCAATAGTGCCCGTTCAGTTGGTATTTCCATGGGCGAATAAAAAATCAACGCCTCTCGGCGTTGATTTTTTATTCTTTGTAGGCTGCGGCATCCTTACTTAAAAAACAAACAGGAGGGATGCCGCAGCGCTACGTTCATAACTAAAATCCATTGGCATCACCTCCTTTTTTGTTAAAATTACATCTTCGTTTTTTCTTACTACTTTTCATAGTATGACTCATTCGATAATCATCGTCAAGTAGCTGGCTTGAAATTAACGGAATATTAACCAAACTGTAATAATTTCCAAATAACTTGCATCATCCGGGGTTCATTCATATAATGGACATACTATGGACGAAAACAAACAAAAAAGATTGTTAAGATTCACAAAACCCTTACTGATTCTATTCACGGTTGTTCTATTGGGGGTATGGTTGTGGTTCACACCTCCGGGTCTTTTTGGGAAAGCTGATGCCGTGGGCTATTCTGTCTGTCATCAAATTCCCGAACGGTCGTTTGAGATTGGCGAACGCGTCTTTCCACTATGTGCACGCTGCTCGGGTATGTATTTAGGTGCTTTTGTTACCTTTCTTTATCAGCTCAAACGCAAACGAGCTGGAGAGCTCCCGCCCAAGAAAATCTTGTTTCTTTTAGGCTTTCTGCTGTTACTGTTTGCCATCGACGGCAGTAATTCCTACCTGCATTTCTTTATAAATGCTCCCTCATTGTATGAACCCAATAACACCTTACGATTGATCACCGGGTTGGGATTGGGCATTGGGATGGCGGCCATCTTGTATCCGATTTTCAACCAGTCCATCTGGGTGGATTGGTTGCCAATTTCTCCAGTTAATTCATGGGTCGATCTTGTAAAATTGGCCCTGATTAATGCGGCATTATTCCTTATAATTAGATCAAGCAACCTTTTATTGATGTTTTCCCTGGCTTTAATTAGCACAGGTACAGTTGTGTTTATGTTGTGTATGATTTATACAATATTGATAACTATGCTATTAAAGAAGGAAAATTCCTTTCGCCAAATGAATGAAATCAAATGGATGGCGCTGGCTGGTTTTTGTTGTGCAATATTCCAGATTGGTGTAATGGATTTAATGCGGTTTTGGTTAACCGGTACATGGTCTGGTTTTTCTCTTTAAGATAGGAGTTTGAGATGGAAGTATTAAACGTTTTTACAGCATTTGGGTTATCAGCCAGCGCGGGATTAAACGCCTACATCCCGTTGTTGGTTATATCTCTTTTAGCGAAATTTACCAATTTGATCAAACTTCAAGCCCCCTGGGATACACTGACCAGTTGGTGGATCATCGGGATACTGGTTTTTCTGTCTGCAATCGAGTTCTTTGCCGATAAAATTCCAGCGGTCAACCATATCAATGATGTGATTCAAACTTTTGTCCGTCCTGCTGCAGGAGCCATCGCTTTTGCTGCCAGCGCCAAAGTGCTTACGGATATCCATCCGATCCTTTCCTTGGGAGCAGGTCTCTTTATTGCTGGTGGTATTCATGCAGTAAAAGCTATTGCTGTACGGCCCGCAGTATCTGCAACAACCGCAGGGATTGGGAACACACCCGTCAGTATTCTCGAAGATGTTGTTTCCACTATCCTTTCCATTGTAGCGGTGATCCTGCCAGTTCTGATCGCCTGCATATTCATTCTGGTAACTTCATGGATCATTTTCATCATGTTAAGAAAGAACAATCAAAGGTTGGCAATCTAACCTCAACCTTTGATTTTCCTATATAATGAGTACATCGTACTTATCATTTAATCAAAAAAAACACTTTGGAGGAATATAATGAGTGATTTTGATCTTCCCGAACCAGCTCCTGCTGAACAAACCGCGAGTTCTGATTTTTCGTTACCCACCGGGCTGGAACCTAACGTCTCGGAAATTAATAATGCGGGTAAAAGCAAAAAATGGATATGGATTATTGCCATCGCATTGCTTCTCATAATTTGCTGTTGTTGTGTCATCGTGGTAGCATTTTTCTCTGCGGAAAGCATGGACATTAACAACATTCTTAATGAATTCTCAATGCATTCATCTTTGTTTTTCGGCTAAGATATCTACTTTACAACTTTTTTTACCAAACAATCAACATTCATCAAAGGATATTCAAATGAAAAGTAAATTAATGTTAGTTCTTCTTTCTGTATTAATAATGTCCTTATCCATGGCATGCTTATCCAGTTCGTTATTGCCAGGTTCAGAAAGTGGAACTGATGAGACAACCAACGCCCAGACTGCCCAGGAACAGGCGTCAAGCAATGTTCTTCTTTCAGAGGATTTTTCAAATAAGGGTTCCGGTTGGGATGTATACACCGAGGATCTCTTAAGTGCTAACTATGAGAATGACATGTATGTCATTACCAATGATGATCCTCAATCTTACGCCTGGGGCATCGCCAATAAATTCTTCACCGATACCAGCATCACGGTGGATTCCCAATTGTTATCTGGCCCCATGGATGTAGAATCTGGCATTATCTGCCGTATGAACGGGGATAACTTCTATTATGCCTTGATCAGCATTGATGGCTATTATGGTATTTTCAAATCCACTGCTGAAGACTTTACCATGATTCAGATGGAAAACATGCCTTTCAACAATGCCATAAAACTTGGTAATGAAACCAATAAAATAAGATTCGATTGTATTGGCAGCACCCTGTCTCTATATGTCAATGACATCTTATTGGCAGAAGTAAACGATACAGACTACGCCAGTGGTGATATTGGAATGCTCGTAGGCACTTATGATGATGCCGGAGCCAAATTTGGTTTTGACAATGTGGTTGTATCTAAACCGTGATTTATCAATCTAAGCTTGGTCAAACCAACGTTTGATAGATTGATAGTTGTTCTTTTGGAAAAGCAAGAGAAGTTCATTGGGGATTTTTCTTGCTTTTTCTTTTATCTTGGCTGGAAGGCCTAAAGCTTCGAACTCATCCTCATCCAATAGCAAACAACGCTGATCCGCAAAAATCATCACATCCAAAGCAAGATCTTTATAGGTTACAATGCCTTCTTGTATATTTGCCGGATAGGTGACATTACAATACCACCCTTTTAGCGTCTCAGTGCCCCCTTCATAAATTTCCATGATGTTAAACCAGCGGTCTGCGTAATATGCCTCAATAAAACGATCCCCTCTGCAAATGGGCATGCCATTGAATACAAAATCATCCCGATCAAAACGGGCATCAATCAAGACTGCCTCACCAATTCGGGCTACAAGGGTCCCGTCATACTGCCACACGTCCTTCCCTGCCGCGTTTTGTTTAACAATTTGCCACTTCATCGATTAATCTTCCTCTTCCGGCAAACAAATCATCGCATCCGGATACAAATAATAACTAATTATACTTCCAGGGATAAACGCTTCCCTACTGACGACTTTTAGTGTAATATTTTCCACTTGCAGAAGTAGACGAAATAATTCTCCAGAAAACACACAATCCAACACGGTGGCTTCTTTCCCAGCCTGATCCAGGGGGATCAAGCCCAAGCCAGATGGTTTCAGGATCAGGGTCACCCGCTGCTGAGTTTTGAACCTCTCCAGCCTGTCTTCATCGATCAGGACCTCTCCCAATACAGATTGAACAATGAGAGGGGTGGTGCTGATTACAGTTCCTGGAAATCTGTTCGTTGAGCCTAAAAAGCCTGCCACCCAGATGTTTGCGGGATGGTTATAGATTTCTTCCGGCTTTCCTTCCTGAACGATTTTACCATGATGAAGCAACAACATGCGGTCAGCTATGGTATAAGCTTCTTCCTGATCATGGGTGACATAGATAGCAGGTATCCCGGTTCGCTTAAGTATCTTGCGTAAATCCAAAATCAATTGATCCCGTAAACCACGGTCTAATGCGCCTAAAGGCTCATCCAACATCAACAAATGCGGACGAGGAGCCAGGGCCCGCGCCAAAGCCACCCTTTGCTTCTCGCCTCCGGATAGTTCCGTCACCCGACGATCCGCAAACTCCTCCATATCCACCATGGAGAGGGCATCCATCACTTTTCTTTTGATCTCTACCTTGGATTCTTTCTTCATTTCCAGGCCAAACGCCACGTTTTCAGCTACAGAGCGGTGGGGAAATAAGGCATATTCCTGAAACATCAATCCAAAATTCCGTTGATGTACAGGGATACTGTCCAGATTTTGTTGATTCCATAGAATCTGTCCGCCGTCCGGGGATTCCAATCCGGCGATCATTTTTAATAAAGTACTCTTCCCGCTGCCGGACGATCCAAGCAAACAAATGGTTTCGCAGCGATCAACATCAAAACTGATTTGATCCAGTAATAGCTGTCCGTCATAGTATTTTGTAATCTTTTGGATCGATAACATACGCTTTAGCGTTCCTTCTACCTATGGATTATACTTCACGCCGGGTTTCACCCTGAAATTGCTCCATGGCGTAAATACTTACTCCACACACAATCATTAATATTGTGGCCATCGCCAATGCCTGACCATAATTCAGCGCCCCAGGTTGGGAAAGATAGCGATAGATGGCAATAGGGATGGTTGGAAATTCCGGGCGTGCCAGAAACGAAGTGGCTCCAAATTCACCCAGCGAAATCGTAAAAGAGAATATTGCGCCTACAAACCCTGCTCTGGCAATAATGGGTAAATCCACATGCTGCCAAACCCGCAGCGGCGATGCGCCTAATACAGAGGCAGCATCTTTCAAAGGCCGTGGAATAGATTGAATGGCGGGTAAAATGCTGCGAATGACAAACGGCAAGGCCACTAGACTATGCGCAATTGGCATCAACATTGGGAATGATCGCACATCCAACGGTGGTCGATTAAACACCAGGATAAACCCCAATCCCAACGTCACTGCAGAGGTGCCCAGCGGCAGCATCAGCAAAGGATCCAATAATTTATTCACCCAAAGTTTCTGATTTAAGGCGTATGCCGCCAGAAATCCACAGGTTAAAGAAATCAAGATCGTAATGAAAGCATACAACAGGGAATTCCGCACAGCTTCTATCGGCGGGACATAAAACAAGGAGCTTCGTCGATTTTCAAACAATTCGCGATAATAATCCAGGGTAAATCCGGTAGATATGGTGGTTCGTTCCCCGCGATCCGCATCCAGGCGTGTCACCGAGCGAATAGAAAGCGCTGCGAGCGGCGTAATTAATAGCGTAATTAGAACTATCACCATCAGAAAAATAAAGACTTTTTCTTTCCAGTTTTTTGCTTTTTGTTGCGTTTCTCCCAATAGACGCGGCTGCGTTTCATACACCGATCGTTTCACCAGGCGGGAGTACACCACTGTTAGGAGCAGGGTAAAACCCAATTGAATGGCAGATAACAACCCGGCCAATGGCAAATTCAGCATATGCATGGCCTGAATATAAATTTCCACTTCCAGGGTGGCGAAGGACGGCCCGCCCAATAAAAGGACAACACCAAAACTGGTGAAATCAAAAAGGAAAACCAATAAAGCAGCAGCCAGGATGGGAGTTTTTAATAAGGGAAAAGTAACTCTCCACCAGGTTTGCCAAGGTGAAGCGCCCAGAGAGCGCGCAGCATGTTCCATCTGAGGATCAAGCTGTTCCCAGGCACTGCCCACCATACGCAATACCACGGACGTATTATAAAAAACATGCGCAAGAATGATAGCGCCCAGGGTGTTTAACAACATAATGGGCGGGTTGTCCAGAGCAAAGGTCTTCATCAAAGCGAAATTAAGCAAGCCTTTAGGCCCCAAAAGGGCATTAAAACTGGCTGCTACAACCACAGTGGGCATAATGAATGGAATCGTACTGGCAGCCCGTAGGAGCCCCTTTCCTTTGAACTTATAACGTGAAAATAAATAAGCTCCGGGCAATCCTATCAGCAATGTTATCGCCATCGAAAGCCCGGCTTGATAAAACGTGAAATATAGTGCCCGCCAAACCCGATGCCATGAAGCAGGCGTGAAGGGTTTTGTCATCCATTCCGACAGGGTTAACTTAAAGATGGACTCCAACGGTATAAAAAAGAAAATCAGCAGGAATAAAAGTGGGATCACCCACAATAGGCCAGATGACCAAGTGGGGATCCCTTTCTTCATTTGAGGAAGTGTGTCTTTCATAAGGAGTGGATCAGCGCAGCACCGTGCTGTCCCAAATCTCGATCCAGGATTCGCGGTTAGCGGCAATCGTCGCTCCATCCAATGTGGCAGGATTCTCAGGAGTTTGACTGAATTGGATGAAAGCCTCCGGCAGGGCAGCCTTCTGATTGACTGGGTAGACAAACATCTGCAACGGCATATCTTCCTGCATGGGCACATCCAGAGCAAAATCAATAAACTTTTCTGCCAGATCCCGATTCTTGGTACCCTTCAAAATGCCAATGAACTCGATCTGACGGAAACACATGGAGTCGCCCACCAGGGACGCCGTTGGTGCTTCAGTAAGCGGCGTCTCTGCGTAGATCACTTCGGCAGCCGGACTGCTGGCATACGAGACGACCATGGGTTGTGCGCCCTGTCCTGAAGAACCGCTAAAGTTCGTGTAATAGGCCGTTTCCCAATCATTGACCACCAATACCTCGTTGGCGCGCAAAGCTTCCCAGTAGGCCGGAAATTCAACGCCATACGCGGATATCGTTGCCATCAAGAAGGCCAATCCAGGAGATGAGGTGGCAGGGTTCTCCACCACCAATAAACCCTTATATTCTGGAGCAGTCAACGCTTCTAAAGATTGAGGGATGGCCAGAGCATGTTCAGCAAAGTAGGCTTTGTCGTAATTAATGCAGACGTCGCCATAATCCATGGGTAGGGCACCATTCATTGAATCCAATTGAAACGCTGCCGGAATATCAGCCAACTTGGGCGAAGCATATGGCTCGAAGATTCCCGATTCCAGGGCTCGGGAAAGGAAGGTGTTGTCCACACCGTAGAACACGTCCGCTACAGGCGCATCCTTGGTCAGGATCGCGCGATTTAGCACCGCGCCGGAATCCCCGCTCTTAACAAATTCTACCTGGACCTGATTTTGTTCTTCAAATTGAGCAATCAAGTCCTCACTGATCGCAAAGGAATCATGCGTCATCACGGTAAGAATCCTGGGTGAATCCTCTTCGCTTGAACCATTGGTGGAAGCAGGTAGAGATGCTTGACAGGCATTCATCAAGAATGTTGCTACCAGTACTACAGATAAAGCAAATATTTTCATCAATTTCATTATGAACACTCCTTCATAGGTTCCGAAGTTGTGCTCGGGGAGATCATCTTCCCTGACGTGTATGAATGAGTAAACACAACCCTTCTTTTACTTCAACAGCAGCAGAGGTTGTCAGCATCACATTGCTGATCCCCCGGGCTTGATGCATGGATAACTCTTCATCATGCAATGGATATTTCAAATCGTGGGTGGTTACCCCGTAAACAACAGCTTGCAAAGGTAGGAGAGAGATGATGTCTCCCGGTTGGCCTTGGAGAGTGATGGATTGCTGAACAAGACACACTTCCTCTTTTCCATCCTCAAAGCGCACATCCATACCGCGCAGCTGGTCATTCATGAGCAAGAAACAATTTGCCATGGTTTGGTCCAGCCGACCGCCCAGTGCTGCCAAAATCCGTACCCAGGGAATGCCCTGTTGGATAACCCAGGTAAGCGACAATTCAAAATCAGATGCATCTTTCTCTGGCGGATACTGGAGTATCTGTACCGATTGTTGTTCCGCCCAGGCTCGATCCTCCAAAGAAATCGAATCCAGGTCGCCGATTAAAATATCCGGGGTAATGCTTGCATGACGAAAGTATTTCAAGCCGCCATCTACTGCAATTTTTATATAGGCAGAGGAACTGTAGGATGCCAAAATACTGGGATCAGGAAAAACTCCGTTTAAGACCAGTACAGCTTTTTTTGCATCCATAAAAAAATAGCCCTCTGCCAGAGAGGGTTATAGAAAACACGCCAAGTGTATTTTCCCTCCGCCGGCATTATCCGGATCAGGTGATGCGGGTCGAGGATAGTGATATCCTCCTCTCAGCCTGTTCAATCCAGGCTCCCCGTGTTGCGATACACGCAGTATAGAAGATTCCCTTTGGTTTGTCAAGTTAAGGAAACAGTCAAAGGTAATCGCAATAAGTATGAAATGGAAACGAATAATTAAGAATAATTTGGTAACAGCTCATGGAGTACACGAACGTAAGTCGTACAATTTACGATAATCAGTGGTGCGTGGATGAGTAAGTTGATCTATTAATACCATGCACTTATCAGAAAGTGATTCTTGAACAGGTAAGGAAAGTTGATTCCAATATTCTTCATCTAGATACAGGTAACTATAGCCGGCTTTAATAAGTTGATCCATATACGGTTCTTGTTTAAGCTTAATCCATTCTGGTTTTGCAGCGTACCAGGTATCATAGGAATTGCTTGCTCGGCCAAATATCGTCGCAGAGCGTGAAACATTCGAATCAAATACAAGACTATTTTCCTCTAATTGATTCCAATAGGATTCCATCATCTGTTGATCCATTGGTTTAATAAAGGTACTTGTAACTGGATATCTTACAGCAAATAATTGAATTGCAAAAAACACCAATCCGCCTGTTAACATAATTGAACTTGTAATTCCAAATAAAAGTCGAAAGACATATTTACGTTGGGAGACCCAACTCCAGGCTAGAGGCACAAAATACAACATAGACAATCCAATAAACATATACAAGCGGGTTGTGTTGCGAACACCTGTTGATCCAGTAAAGTTCACTACTAACGATCCAAGAGAAATCATTCCGGCGAATATTAATACTGCTTCATACCATCGATCTTGCCGAAAGGCTTTAATTCCCCACATTGTAAGCCACGGAAGAATAAGGATGGCAGGACCAGCCTCCAGAAATGCGACAAATAATTGAGCTGGATTAAATAGGGATAGTACACCCAAATGGGTAGAAATTATCTGCGGGGGCCAAACGAAAGAAAACCCAATAGTTTGGTAAGAAGTACTCTCCACTCCTGTAAAAATCCCCTTCAGGAAACTGACCAGCATATCCGTGAAAGTACCCCCTTGAATAAATGCGAAAATTGTACCCATACAAGCGGCAAATACCCATGTTTTCAGGGACTTTGGTAAATCAAATTTGCGTTCTTTAATAATCATGACGATAACCAAGAGCAGCCAGGCAGTGGCCATCAATAACACATAGCTTTCTGCCAATAAACCAGATGCCCCAAAGATGAATATGGTGATCACCAAACCCCACTGATTTCGCCAACGATTATAAGTTAATAATAATAAAATAATTACTGCGACATCTAATAAACTATTGCTTGCAAACATTTGCATTGCATTGTTTTCTACCAAGCCATCTGCAAATGCAAAGGGGAAAGGTTTCGGACCAGCTCCTTCTATAGCCCAATTATTCATTAAAGCATCAGCAAAATTTACTCCGCTACTCGCACCTGCACCAATTAACGAAATTTGTGTCGATAGATGGGCCAAAATATTGGATGGTAGTATTAATAATAACCACCGAGTTCCAGAACCAAAAGCCATCATAGCCGCCGTTAATCCTGCAGCCAGCCGATTATGTGTCATTCGATACCCCCATATCAATGCGCTGACTATGGTTAATGCATACACCAAAGCACGTGAAATATCAAATGCAGTCCAAATATGCAACTTTCCTATGACAACAATTTGTGCCGAAAACAACATCAAAAAATAATGGTAGGCATAGGTAATGTTTGGGTCAAGTGCAAAAACCGGAGGAATTTTGCCCGTGGCAATCATTGAAATCGTCGGAAGATGGGCATAGTCATCATAGATCGCATAACCCCGTTGAATGAGATAACCAATTCCAAATAATCCTAAAAACAATATGAGCTGAAATAGCTGTAAACGAAAATTTAATAATGATCTCCACCCATTTTTTATGTTCATTAGAAGACCAGTTATGAATATTAGTATAGTCGATAACCAAAAAGATGCTTGAAAAGGTAGTACTCGTCCAAGAAAATTGGCGAGAAGGTTTTCCAGAATTAGTCCAACAAGCATCCCTAATATAATTTCTTCACCTACTTCCAAACGGAAAGCGTGACGAATTATCCAAATTCCACCCAAGCTCCACAATAAAATCCACACCAATAAACTTAAGCCATAATCAGGAAGACTTGATAATGAATACATACCAGTACCTCATATACATTATTTTTTTACAACAGTAACTATCCAAGAAATTAATTTAGTAAATTACGACATAACAATCAATTCAGGAACTACTAATGAATTAATTCCAATGCTTTATCTTCTGTGACAGTTCCAGTAAGGATGATTCACGCTTAAGATTGCTTCCTGATCGAGATTAATAACGGCAATCGCCCTAACATGAACTCGATTTGCACTCCACATCTTGTCATCTCCAATATTGCATCCAATAAGTATCACATGACTCCCATCAGCAAATGTTCCTTGCGGCTCGGTATTGAATAAATAACTGGGATAGACCGTTTCATTGGCTAATACCATCATCTCAAAAGTCAATGATCCTTTATTAATGTCCGACCTACGGTGGTACATCGGATGGTAGGAATATCCTTCAATCACAATACTTTCGGCACTACTTGTAAAATCAATCCATTGTTCCTGTGTGACCAAACCCTCATCACATAAGATTTGATAAGCATGTTGAGATGTGCCAGCCGTTTTTTCTTTAGGAAGGTGAGTAGGCAGAAGATTAATGCCTGGCAGGATTGCACCAACAACAATAAATAGTCCAAGGGTACCAAGTACTTGAAGATTTTTACTTCTTGGCAACTGATTAAAATCAGGTATTTTTCCAGAAACATCAATACTGAATTTCATTCTGGGAATTTTCATAGCCATACTTAGTAGCAGATAAATGGAAACATACAATCCGATTGCAAAATAGAATAAATTTACCCAATTGACCGGAATTTGATATCGCCCACCAGATGTTATCGCAACCGCATTCCCCAGATAATACCCAAACTGAACGATCAACCCAGTTAATCCAGCGAAACGAAATTTCTTCCAAGCAAGTATGATCCCAACCAACACAAAGAAATAGTTCATAGCTAACATCAAATATACTTGCGCGGCAAGTTGTTTTTCCCAAAGTGGAACCTGTAAATCCACATTCCATAACGGATCTTTAAATTGATGGGGAAGAGCTAAAAAAGAAAATTCTGTTGGTAAAGTGGCAAACCCCATATAATAATTGTTAATCAGATGAAATCCAAAACTGGATAGTATCGAAACTCCTGAAAAAGACTCTTTTTCATCAGGTTTTTTCTCCAAATCATTGGAATTATTTACATCATCCGATTGACTGACAGACTCACTTATTGTGGATCGAGAAGTAACTGCTCCTCGAAGTTTATTCAAGTAATGATAATTTCCAGAGCTATCTTGTAAGGTCACAAACCATGGCATAAACACAAGACAAAACGTGAGAACAAATAGAAGAGTAGTGTACACCTTTTTTATTCGATAATACCGTAACATAGTAGCAAAGAAAACCAATGTCATGGGTACAATAAAAATTGAATTGACCCGTATTAAGGTGGCAATACCCAAAACACCACCCGCCAGGATCGCATAACGATAAGAGTTTGGCTGAGTGATCCACCGAAACAGAATAATTGAGAAGAGCAATAAAACAAGGGCTGAAAGTACTTCGGGGTTTTCTATATGGACATGCACTTCCCCAATTTGAGAATAATATTGTATTTGATTTACTTCCATAATAATGGACAGTGTCGAGAGAACAAGTCCACCAAAAAATCCAATTATTTTTTTACCACACAGGAATAGAATTGCAGGAAAACATGAGAGTGTAAAGATCTGGAATAAAAGGTAACGATCTATACTTGGTCCAAGAATCCATTGCCCAATAGCCAAAAACAACATGTACGCCGGTTTATCGGTTGGCCAATGGTTGTTCACCCCATTCCCTAATGAAATATAATGAGATCCAATACTATAAACCGCATCGTTAATCGTGGGATAACACTTGTAATTCGGAGGGAATGGTCCTAAGCGATCATTTGTGCAAAGGAAACTGGTATTGTTCCAGATGACAAATGTCAATCCCCAGATCAAGAAAAAAGTAATCAGATCCCACTTTTTATTTCGATGAGAGTTTTCTTTTGAGTTTTGCGTTATAAAAAAAAGGAAGACTCCCCCGGATAAAGCAATGAATAATTGAAAACTGGATAGTGTTGTACCAGGGGAAAAGTATAATTGGGCCAAACCAGAACGAATCGGCTGAAAGACCAGAAAAGTAAAAAACAGGGAGATTATGATGCAAATGGAAAATATCAAAAATAAGGTCTTTCTGTTTTTCCGAATCATCTGCTGAAGCATTTGAAAAGACAAGCGTTTATAGTAGTGTTGAATAAACAAAAATAACTGGAACCCAACCAGACTAATCCAGAAGATGATAGGGCTCATCCGTAGATAGCTGGCTTCATAGCCGCCAAATCTATCTCGTGGGTACCAAATAACAAACCAGAGCATTATAAAGGTAAAAAAACCAAACAAATTGACTATTTTCTCCTTGCGAAGAACAGTCATCATGAATGAAACAAAAAAATTATAGACAGGTTTAAGAATGACACAAAAAAAGAAAAACAGACTACCAATCATTACAAAGGCAATCTGTGAAATTCTAGATAACGAGTATCCCCATAAAAAATCATTTTTAGGATCCGTTGGAATTAATAACAATATATAAACACAAACAAACCCTTCAATTACCGACAATAACAAAAGTGATTTACTGAGTTGTTTATATTTTCTATTCATCTCAAATAAAATCATAGTCATTCACTACTTAAAATTTCCCTTCACATGAAATCTTCCGGAATTTTTACCTTCAATAATATTTTGTTGTCGACATCCTGTAAATCCAGAAAACTTCTGGGAAAAAAATCTAAAACGCACACTGATCAGCCATCAGAATTAATATGCTAATTAGCATAAATTTACAATGTACTGCATCTTTGATATGCAGTACATTGCCCGAGCAATTCTCAATTTGATACAACATCCCCTGCATTGATTGGATCAGATAATGGACAACTCATTGGAACTTCAGGTTCACGCGAATATATCATACTTTCATTATCATCGCCTTCAACAATAACCAGGTATGCATCAATAGTATTTAACCGATTCGTTTGGTTAATACAACCTACAACCAGCGTATCTGCCGCATGAGGGAAATAATCTGGCACACTTGATAAAGGCATTAAAACTGCTTGATTTTCAAATGGTCCGATTAATAAAAATCCGATACGAGGAAATTTAAAGTGAGAATAAACTGTTTTCGAGGAGGAGTATTCACCTTCGCCTTCAATATAATATCGAGGATAGAGGTTGCGGCCAAAATAGGCTACTGAATCGGGTGATTCAATAAATGTCCGTAATTGATCAATGGGGATTTTGGATCCGTCGAGAAGTCCATCAGCGGAGATTTTGTCAATCACTTCACTTTTGGTTAATGGCTCATACCGCGGTGGTATGGATTGATCCATGATTGTCATCATGAGTATAAATAAGAAGAAAGGCAAAACCATGAATACACCTTTTTTTATATTCACACAGTTCATTACCTTGTCTTCTTTGTCCTGAATTATTTTTATCCCGATCAAATTAATAAAGCTTAATCCTATTTGATAAATGCCCAATCCATAATACAGCAATACAATCCATTCAATAGGGACAATGTATCTTCCCCCAGATGTTCTTGCTATAGCTAAGAAGAAATTGAATGCAACATAAACCCCAAAAGGAATTAAGCCTGCCAACCGCCAGCGTTTCCATGCATAAGTTAATCCGATACTGAAAACGACCAAATTGATGAAAATGAATAAGCCTTCAAAAAAAGTTATTTCTCCGTACCAAGCTCCCCTACTACTTCTATCCCAAAATGGATTTACCTCAAAAATAATCTGTTCTAAATTATAAAAATAGGGTGAGACGGGTAAAATTACAAAGCTGGTAACAAAATTATGGACAAAATGATTGAGTATCACTTCAGGAGTACCCGGAGTATCATCAACATCAACAATTGTTTTGAATAATTTCGCAGCTTTTTCGTATGATTCAGTCATATGAGAATCTTGATCAGAACCAAGATATTGGCTTGATGTAGTGGTAGTAGGTATGGGTGTTGGTGCCACTATTGGTGGTGAGCGGAAATCAGCATCAAAAACAGAAGATACTTTTCCCATAAAGAAAAAAGGAGAACCTGTTGCCTGCCAACTATGAGCCATCCATGGCGAAAGCACAATGATAAATGAGAGTAAGACAAGGCAAGAAGCCAACACGGCTTGCTTCCACTTCCGCCACAGGATCAAAATGATTCCAGCCAGGATTGCGAGCGGCATACCCAACATATTAAATCGAAGTAATAACAATATGGCAAGAACGCCACCAATTGGAAGCATATACCCCATGTTTTTTTCAGGTTGATTGCGTGCCCAAAGAAACATACATAACGTTAGAAATATTAAGCCCAAACCTGTGGGAAATTCAGTCATTAACATCTTTGCGTGGGATAAATTAAGAATATTTTCACTGGCTAATGTATTTACCTGATGAATTATGGATAATCCAGCAAGAAATAGCCCAACATATCGACTATGAAATGATTTACCCAGCCAATAGAAAATCACAGGAAAAATGGCGAAAACGAATAGCTGGGCAGTAACAATCTGACTATAATCCTGCCCTACAACTACGTGTAACATTGCCAGGAAAGCGCTGAGCCCAAGATGATCCATACCCAAATATCCATTGGCAAATCCCTGTCCGATAAGCGCAATTTGACCGTTCTTATCCCAAGTAGAAGCATCGGAATAGGGATAAAATTCATAATTTGGTGCATACGGACCTGGAAAAAAATAATTACTTTTTAAGGGCATTTGGGTCCATACAAGAATGGCAACCAACCAGATGCTAATACCAATCCAAAGGTCCCGATGCTGCACAAACCAATTTAGTAATTTTGAATTTATCTTTTTATTTCGTAGGAATTCACTTAAAACATTTATCGCAAGGGTAGCACCCAGTATCCAGAAAATCTGCTTGGCCAGTAGAGGGACGCCCGCTTCTACCCATAGACCCCAATTTCCCTTAGCGCCTACACCAGTAACTAAAATAAAAACAAAAAAGGTGGACAAAAGACTTACAATAATTGAAAAAATCAGAAATCCGGAGCGCTGTTTTTCAATGAATTTTTTGGCTGTTGTCCATGTGAAATTTGTAGCTCGGTATCTAAAAAAAAGAATTACCTGAAAATTCAAGCATATAAAATACCAGATAAGTGGAAGTAAACGTTCTAGGTGGGCCTGCCAGCTCCCGTAGCGGATCACAGGATTTAAGATAAGAAGGAACATTGATATTAGGGCAATAACTGATAGGTAGGGGATCAGTGTCTTGACATGAGGCAGGGATTCGAATCGAAACCAAATTTTCTCTAGTTGAGTGGTTTTTTTTTGTAAAGTGACTACCAACCAAAAAGAAAATACTCCTGCAAGGAGAAAGATAGAAATTAACAAAATCCGGGGAAATGAATATCCCAGAATCCATTGATTCTTAACATCTGAGGGAATCAGAAGAAGAAAAAGCAGGCCGAAGACTGCTTCAATAGTGGAAACGGAAAAAAAAACTGATAGTTTTTTTTGAGGGAAAGAATTGTAGATGATATCCATTGAATTTACTATGACTATGCTCCCTTTCCTGTAATGATCACCCAAATTGTCCTGATGGTAATATATGCATCCATCCATAAGGACCAATTGCTGATGTAATATTCATCCATTTGCAATCGTTTTTGAAACGATGTCTGGTGTCTGCCCAAAACCTGCCACCATCCCGTGATACCGGGCCGAACACGAAATAACATGGCAGCATACGAGCCCATATTTTCCAACTCAGACGGCATATAGGCTCGTGGGCCCGATAAACTCATCTCCCCTTTGAGTACATTCCAAAATTGCGGCAGTTCATCCAGGCTGTATTTCCGAAGAAAATACCCCAATCGGGTAACCCGGGGATCTTTTTCCAGTTTATGATATTTTAAATATTCTGCCTGCATCACAGGATCGCTTTGCAGCATTTCGGATAACTTTTCTTCGGCACCATTAATCATCGTTCGGAATTTGATGACATTAAATGGCTTGGAATCTTTCCCCAGGCGCTGCTGACGAAAAAATATTGGTCCTGGAGATTCAATCGCGACAAGCAAGGTTATCAGTAACAGCAAAGGACTAAAGATTAGGATCAGTATAAACGATCCGGCAACATCAATGGCTCGTTTAATCAAAATATTTTGATTGTATAACAAGTGAAAATGGAATTCCAATCCCAGATAACTATCAATATCCCTTGTTTCCACCCAGAGTGACCCAAGATTTTCTGCTTTCTGAATCAGAATTACCCTTTGGAAGGTTTGGTTGAGAATCCTTACTTGTTCCTCCACCGCATCATCCGCTGCAGAAGCAAGAATCGCGATGGTAGATGTCTCGTGATTTTGTCGTTCCTCTAGTTTATCAAGGGTTAATAATTCGCAAGGGCGCCATCCAAGTCTGCGTACACGTTTTAGAGAATAAGTAACGTCCTTAGCCCATTCCCCTTCCCCAAAAACGATCACAGGAATGCCATATAGTTTTGTGCGGGATATTAAATTTCGGGTTATGAAATGGAATATGGGTAATAACACAATGCATTGAGCCCACGCAAGTAAGATGATCGATCGCGGAAAAACCTGGAATGATTTATTGAAATAGGAAACCATCGCCAGGAGGATAAACGCCATCGTGATAGATTTTACCATCTGTTCAAGTTCTTTGATGGCCGTCAATCCATACCCCGGGTAAAGCCCCTCAAGAAGAAGTATAGCGATGATAAACAGGATTCCTAACTCAGTCACTAAAATTACATCCGTCCACACAACCGGAGGGCGATTAAGGAATGGTGTCAATAGATTACGAATAACAAAAGAAAATCGGAAAATAAGAAAGGTAAACAAAACATCAAGAAAAATGAATATGCCGCTAATTAACCAATTCTTTCCATGACGCATTTTGAACCCTCTATTGATTGGTTTAATAAAAAGAAATTCTATAGTTCTTACCTAGGTAAGCGCATTTTTATTATAACATGCCCTCTAAAGCTTGCTTTATTGTTGAGAGGATATGCTTTTTTGACCAATGCTGGATGACCCAATTCCGACCCTTTGCCCCCAGCAAGTCTCGTTCTTCCAAATCATTTTTTAATAGGAGGATTGCCGCTGATAATTCGGTTGCACTGCCAGGCTGCGTCAGTTTCCCCACTTCATTGACGATTCTACCCAATTCTGAATTCAAAGTTGCTGTGGCTACCACTGCCTTACCGCTCGCCAGCATACCCGATAGCTTGGAGGGCATAACCAAATCCGCTGCGTCGGGCCGTTGGGGAAGGACATGAATATCAGCCAAATTTAATAAATCATTTAATCGCACGATCGGTTGTAGGGGATAAAAACGAACATTCGGAAGATCCTTTGCCTTTTCCTGCAATTCTGCCTTTTCAGCGCCATCTCCACACAGAAGAAAAAGAATGTCCTTTGTCTCCGATAATTGGCGAGCAGTTTCCAGGAGGATTTCCAGTCCCTGTTTTCGTCCCATATTTCCGGAATATAAAACAACAAACTGATCTGATGAAATTTTCCACTCTGTGCGAAAGGCGTTTGTCTGAAGCAATGGTTGGATCAAATCCGTATCGATCCAATTTGGAAAAAGTACCGTCCTTTCTTCAGGGACACCCTTCTCCCACAAACGATCCACCATACGCTGAGAAATCGTTGAAACGCGGTCAAATCCTTTGATCAAGGCCAATTCGAACCTGGCAGTAAACTTTCGAAAGCCGAGGCTTCCTGGTAATATTCCTAAATTAAAAGCAGCTTCCATCTCAAAATCTTGAATATGGAGCCAACTTTTTGCAGAACAAAATTTGGATAGGAAAAGAACAGGCAGGGCTGTAAAAATGGAAGGGGCAATATTGAGGATGAGATCAGGTTTCCATGTACCCTGAATTAATAAAACTGGAAAACTAAAAAAAACAAAAGAACATAAATGAAGCAAACGTTTGATCCCAGATGGTTTTCGCGGCACCCACAATGGACAGCGAAACACCTCCACCCCTTCCCATTGCTCATGCAGGTATTGCCAGCTACGATAAGGTTCATTCACATACCATTGAGGATAGTAAGGTGGAGCAGTGATCACGCGTACTTCATGTTTTTCCGCAGCCAGGTAAGCGGCAAGTTCACCAGTATATTTTCCAATACCGGTCAATTCAGGGAAAAAATTTATCCCGACAATGAGTATACGCATGGATTAACTCACTCTGGGACGAGGTTTTATTGGACGAGCAGGATTGCCGTAGCAGATCATCTCAGCAGGCAAATCCTGTAACACGGTGCTTCGCGCACCCACCACAGCACCATCCCCAATATGGATTCCAGGCGCAATATAGACATCGGTTGCCACCCAAACTTGTTCCCCAATATGGATGGGTTGGGCACTGATATCAAATGTGGAACGGGAATAGTCATGGGTTCCGGTACATAAGTATGAACGCTGGGAGATAACCGTATTGGCTCCGATCCGGATTTCTCCAAGGGTATACAATTCAACATCATCCCCTATCCAGGAATACTCGCCAATGCTGAGTTTCCATGGATAAGTTATGCGAGCAGAAGGACGGACAAGAACATTCCTGCCAATACTTGCACCAAATAAACGCAACAGGAACCTTCGCCAGCCATACAAAAATTGTGGCGACCAGGAAAATAACGTGTTTTGAATCAGCCACCAAAGTTGCACAATGACGGCGGATTTTCCACGAAAATTTGGGGGTAGAGAAAACTTATCCAGATCCTGGTACACTATACCTCGATGCCATGGCGTTCTTTTATGATTCTTTTCATCTGCTCGATATCGTCATGCCTATATAATAATATATCTTCTATCTTCAAATCCACCAATAAGCGATACCAAAAACCTTGCAAAAAATGCCAGATAAATCCTCTTGGACCATCCAGAAAGCCAGATTTAATTATACAAAGAAATCATAGACCAATAATGGATAATAAGCGAATATGATATGGAGGATTGCTTAATTCAACATAGGTTCTAAAAGCGTTTGTTTGCAGCAATTGCATTCTTTCCACTGGCATTTTCCATAACTCTAAAATAGCATTTTCGATTAATGGGAGGGTATTTGCCTGGTCTACCAGCCATCCATTTTTCTCATGAACGACATAAATCGGTTCTGGCCCCATATGGGCACTAAAATCACGATGAGTTAAGACTGGTAAACTCAAGGACATCATATGCACAACATTCAGACCCATAAAACCTGGACCACAGCCAAACCGGCAATTATGTGATATTTCACTGATCACTTTTTGGTCAAATAGTTTTCCGTAGTACTTGAACCAATCATATTTAACAGAGCATTCCTGTAAATATTCCCCAAGCGGACCATCACCAATGATATGTAATTCCATATCAAAACCTGGCTTACGATGCAGATGTTCTATTGCCTGAACAAGCAGCTCTACTCCACAGCCAGGACGAACCCTGCCAATGAAGAATATCCCATTTTCACCGCCGGTTTTCTGGTCAGGCAGAACTGGATAATCATTTTCTAACGTATTATTATCGACAACCAGTTTTCGTTTATCCTTAAGGAGAGGCTCAAGAGATTCTTTCACATTGGATGTATAACAAATATACTTTGTTGAGAAATTTATCATTGTCTTAAACATCAATCGATGCAATAAGCTTGGGTTTATCTTTTTCACCAGCCCATGTCCACGGGAATAGACAGGAATACCACTTAAACGGCCAATGAGTAGTAAAACCCAATAACTTAAATAACGAGGGTTAGCCCAGGTGATGATCACATCTGGTTTAATCTGAAATATATGTCGCATTAACCTCGAATACCATATCCCGAATGATTTTCCGAACGGATAAGCCTCAGTTAATTGTACCCAGGTTACATTTGGATGAGTAAAAGGCAGATAATTATCATGACCCATATTTGGTGGTATTGCAGCATACAGCACATAAAGATGGACATCCCCTTTCTCTACCATGCCCTGGAAAACAGGCAAGATATACGAGGTTAACAATGGATAAATATAAATGATTCGTTTCATAAGAAACCCCACTCCAGTTTGTTAGTTTTTCTTTGTGCTTTCATCTTATCATTCCATGGGAATCTATCGATTAGTAAACTTTAATGGTACTTTGAACAATGTCATTAAAAATCCAATACTTTTAGCAACGGGCCCAAATTTTTCAACTACCCATTGCTGCCAATGACGGTATTGAAAAATGCTAAAAACAAATATTAATACTTGCCACAATAAATAGGCACCATGTAGAAATAATTGCAAATAAATATTTTTCTTTTCTGTTAAGATAATCCTTTCAAAAGCAGAACATCCTATAGAATATCGTCTCTTTAAGATGTAATTGAGAGTCATTTTAATTTCTGGTACAGCATGATAAACAATCAGATCCGGGATATAAAGCACCTGGTTCTCAGGGTATCCTGTTTTGAAATTTTCAAATAATATTGTGTCTTCACCAAAAGCCATTTGCTCAGCTCTTGGCCCGAGGGTTTCACTGTTTTTCGAAACCTTCAAAAAAACTTCTTTCAAAAAAAACATATTGGATCCGGCCAAGTACGCTCCCATTTCCAGCCATTTAAGTTCATTGCCCCAGGTTCGTATTTCATATTCATCTTTAAACCAATCCGGCTTTGACGCTAAATAAAATGGATAGATTGGCCCCCCAAAACTTAATAAACCATCAGTAAAGCTGCGAATTGCTTTGTCTGCATTTTCCAGATAGTAAGCATCTGCCTTACCATCATCATCGAGAAACCCCACATACTTGCCTGATGCTTCTAGAGCGCCGGTTTTCCGAGCATATCCCACACCGGAAGTTTTTTCTAAAATATATCGAATAGAATGATTTGGGTGATGATCAATGAACGAATCAGTAATTTCCTTTGTACTATCCGTGGAGTTGTTGTCAACAATCAGGATTTCATATTGATCAGAAGGCAAGGATTGATTAACCAAACTCAGAATCGCGCCTTCAAGTAAATCTTCTCGATTATAGGTACAAATAATCATGCTGATTAGAATATCTTTCATATTTTCCACATCCAATAAATCCTATTCAACCATTCTAATATAAATTCCTATTCCTGTTTATGAACAACTTACCATTGCACCACTTTCCCAAACTATTATATATAGCTTACCTCAACTATAAGATAATCGCAGATGATAATTAGCATTGAGGTTTTTTACTTACAACGTTTTTTAAATATGACTGGATTGATTTTGGGATAAACAATCGGTCATATTGATTACCAATCTTTATATATTCCAAAGCTGTTTGCCAATGCTTTTTTAAAATCAAACTATTCCGAACTAAGTGTTTGCTAGTATCTAATAACCAGTTTTGAATATGCTCATAATCCTTGTGATTCTTTTCAAGGCGGTTGAGCACATCTCTTGCTACTTGCAAATTCTCTATCTGGCATTCATACTTTGAACTCAGCTCATCATTAAAAGTTGCTGACCCTGGATGAAACTGATAATTATAATAATCTTGATTCACAGCGTAGATATTCTTGCTGGATAATGACGCACGAACACAAAAATCAATATCTGATGCAATTTTGTAGGAGGTGTTAAAATCACCAATATCCAAAAAAACACTTTTTCTAATAATCCAGGAATTAATGGCTGGTCCGCCTGATAAAATATTCTCAAGGTAATTCCCTATCTTTTTTGCTTGATATCTTTTTATTTCAGTTATATCGCCTTCATCAACTTTCTTTACTACGCGGGCATTAAAAATTGCAATATCATTTGGATCTACTAATTGATTTATGACCATTGCCAATGAACCGGATTCAATACAATCGTCACTATTTAAAAAACATAGCCACTCCCCTCTTGCCTGTTTAATTCCCTTGTTCCAGGCATCATAGATACCACGGTCCGGCTCACTGAAAACTCGAAGATGTGGATACTGCTTAATCACTTCACGGGTACCATCTGTTGACCCGCCATCAATAATGATATGTTCTATCCCACCCTGCCATTGGTTCATTACACTCTCAATAGCAAAACCAACCATGTCCACACGGTTGTAGACTGCGGTTATGATAGACAAAACAATCGGTTTATCCATTTTGTGTTTGCCAATCATCGTATGCGGTTTTATAGTACTCCATATAATTCGCAACCATCAATTTTCGATCATATTTTTCAACGGCAATTCTGGCTGCAGCTTCACCAAATCGTCTGCGCAGGGACTCATCTTTCAACAATTTTAGGGTGTACTGACCATGTTCTTCTGCATTTTCAAAACCGGCCAGAAAACCGGTTTCTCCCGGCAGTACCTGTTCCGGGATGCCCCCAATTTCGGTTGCCACTACAGGCAAACCACACGCCATCGCCTCCAAAATCGTAGTGGGGAAATTATCTGCCCGTGCTGGGTGAAAATACACATCGGCAGCCTGATAATAAGCTGCCACACTTTTGGGATCCGAATTTTTGGGCACAAATTTCAATTCTGCTCCCTGCTGCTTTAATACTAAGTTTTCATCTTCTCCCAGACCCACAAACAAGACTGGTTTTTTTTCTTTCCAGTGTTCACTTAGCCATTTAAAGGTTTCCAAAAATGTAGCATAATCCTTGAACTTATTCTGTTTGATGCCATTGGCAACAAACAGAATTATCTTTTGATCTTCAGGCAAGCCCAAATATCTTCGCGCAGCTTGCTGATTACCCGGATTAAACAACTCAAGATTGATCCCATTCCGGATGACTTTAGGTAATCGGATAGCCGGTGCAAGCATAGACTGCGTGGCAAAATCCATCACCCATTGCGATGGCCCCACCAGATACAAATGGCTTTTACTAAATATTTTGGCTTTTTTTTGCCAATTGTATGCTGTATTATCTCGGCTTACTGCCGGGTACAACGTCAGATCAGGGCATTTCCCGCAGCCATTTCGCCAACGTGGACATTGAATGGAATATGCACAGTGGCCGGACATTAACCATGTATCATGCAGGGTCAAAACAATGGGGATTTTGTTACCAAGATACGGCAAATCATCCAGCCCGAAGTAATCGAAATGCAAATTATGGAGATGCATCAAATCATAAGACTCTGCTCTTTTGGAAAGCCAGCGTTTAATACTCCTGTAATGGGTGTTTTCAATCCCTAAGACTTTATTCAGGATTCTTCTAGGGTCTGAAAGTCCCCGTACCACTCGATGTTGAGACGGACCTGGTAATTGGTGAATCCCTGATTCGCTCGTGTATTGAACCTTAACCAGAAATTCTGAGTCTGGCCCTATCTCCTGGCAGCCTTTGAAAATATCCCTGGCAATCATGGCAGCACCGCCATGACTATCCGTATAATTAATGGATAATACCTTCACTTTTTAAAGATTCCCTTAACCCGGATAAATATTTTTGAAATGAGAGATTTTATCCGTTTTGCTCTGCGATGAAATCGTCTATCCAAAACATCCAATAACTTATACAATTCAACGCAAATTCGATATGTTTGACTTTTTAATAAACGATTCGCATCATCCATTTTTCGGATTTCTTCATCAATAACGCCCTTTGTTATATCATTCCACATATAATCAATTTGTTCTGGTCTGTACGCTGTCCATCTTTCAAGCCATCCTGGATATTGATATACATTATGCAGACGAAAGGGGCGTCTTAGTTGCATAAAATCTTGTTCATACCACTGAACTGCATGCAGTCGTTTGAGTATATTAGAATCTGCATAATACCTGCATTTTTCATATACCTGGCGGGGAAAAAGCAGTGAATAATGATACAAATAAACACCCATTTTTTTTAAATCGGAGCTGTCCAACCATTGGACTCGGCGTGTATCCCGCCCCAGATCGTCCACAACAGTCGGTGGGCGATGCGTTGCATAGCGATATCCTGGCCCCCACTTAAAAAGACGATGATAGGTAGAAGCACCTCGCCGGAGGTACCAGCTGTCCACCCAGGTATAAGGATCTCCCCAAAAAGTAATCATGGGGAAAGAGACTGCTGTTACTTCTGGATGCGCCTCAAGATAAGACAATAATTGCTCAACTTCTTCCACACGATAAAACTCATCCGAATCTACCTGCCAGAGATAATTGCCGGTCGCCCGCTTGGCGTAAGCCCGGCTTTGTTCGTCCTTCTCCCCCAGCCAAAATCCGTCCGGGTGTCCTTCATCTTCAGCAGTCACAAGTTGGATTTTATTTTCCGGATCCTCTTCATGTATAAATCGCATTATGGTATCCAACGTTTCATCCGTAGAATGACCATCGGATGTCGCGATAGCCTTCGCAGCGGGCGAAGCACCCTCAACAAGAATGATTTGATGGGCATAGGGATAAATGGACCTGAGATTGTAACGAAGAAATGGTTCACCATTTAGCACGATCATACCAAAGGTGATTTTTATTTTACATATCTTCAAATGAGTAGCTCCATGTTTTATTCGGTATTCTTCGGAGTCATCGAAATAATTACAAAGGCAGGATCTATTGTTTAATAGTCAATGCTCAATTCCATTTGATTGCATCCATACCCGGTAGATCTACCATCCTGCCGCGAATATTTTGATAGACTTCTTCCGAAGACATGCAGTAATAATAATCATTTTTATAACAATTGCTAATTTACGATATGCGAGTATATAAATAAATTTTATCCCATATGAGCATTAACTTCTTAGCAAATTGACCAATGAAGCCATATTTACAGACTGATTAAACCATTATTTTTTTGTTTCTGAAATAGTTGGGATTAATAAATGTAAAATTAATATCATTTTCTACAAAGCTTAAATGAAAACCATTTCTTATCAATCTCTTAATCGTGCTTCGTAATTTCTTGATTTCATTCTTTTGATAATGGAATTCCACACACAAAATACCTATATTAATATCTTCTTTACAAATATTATCAATTACTTGATACTCAGCACCCTCAATGTCCATTTTCATGAGATCAATCATCTCATGATTATTTTGGTTTAGGATCGTTTTTAATGTTTTGCACTCTACTTCGATAAATTTTTGGGTTTTTTGAAAATTGGTTATTGAATGGGATACATGATCAGGGTTTTGTGGTGAATAAAATTTTACAATTGAATCTTCGTACCATATACCCTGGGGGAAAAAGTGAAAATGGGGGGGTGCGAAATCAGATGTTATGGATTTTACATATTCTAGTGCTCTGGGTGTGGGATCATAACAAAATACCTGACATTGGAATGTACTTAACAATTCAATGTCAAATGAAATATCTTCACCTGCACCAAAAGTGTAACATATGGAGTCTGAAGCGAGTAAATCGGTTGGAATCGTCCAACCGCCATAATTCGTACCAACTTTGACAAGATTGGATATTTTGTCAATCCGGTTGCCTGATATAGGATCTATGGATAAAACGCTACAGATCTTTTTATACATTCTAATAACATGTCTTTTCATATTACCCCGAATTACTATCCTTATTGAACAAATAAGTATAAATTTGCTTATGTATTCAAAGATTGAAAACGCGTTTAATTTCTTAGATCCATGATATGTAAGCAAGGAATATTCCAGAAATTAATAATTATGATTCAGTCATTTTGGTAGTTCCTTCGTTTGAAAATAGTACTCCATTGACTCCAACTTTGCCCTAATCTTTCAAAGAAAATAAAGCTTCGTTCAAACCAGTAATTGCGAAAATTTGGATATTTTTTTCGATCTCTGAACATTGTCTGAATGGTTAAGCTGATTAAAAATCTTATGAAATATAAAAAGAGAAGCATGCTGCTATAAATTAATGAAGGCAGTTCTGATGCACTTTGATTATGCTTTCGCAATGAAATTTTGTTTCTGTCAACACCCTGGATAAAAAAACGTTTTGCTCTGTAGGACAAATGCATTTTATATTCGGGTACTAAATGATAAACATAGATGGAAGGATCGCCAAAAATAACTTCTTCTGGCAGATTTTTGTGAACCCAGTTTTGCAAGGCGGTTTCCTCGCCAATTCTCAATACGGCGCCGACCATGCCAAGCTCCGTTGAAAAACCGCCAATTTTCTCAATTAATCTTTTCTTTATAAAAAAATTTCCGCCACTGAGATATTCCCCGGCATGCAATACATGCGCAGAATCGCCAATTGACTTTGAAAAGTAAATGTCTTTAATCCAACCTGGTTTTGGCGATTGGTAGAATGGATAATACGGCCCACCGAACATACCCGGCGATATCTCCTCCGCGATTATTTTTGCATTCAATAACCATTCCGGCGGCACTTTGCAGTCATCGTCCGTGTATACAACATATTCTCCCCCCGCCTCCTGCCAGCCTCGATTTCGTGCATTCGATAAACCTTGTTTTCCCTCAAAAATATAACGCCAATTTTTATGGATTGTACAATAACCTTTTGCAATATCACTGGTTTCGTCTGTTGAGTGATTATCCACTATTAATACTTCATATAAATCTATTGGTAATTTTTGCTCAACCAACGTATTTAACAGGGTTTTTAGTTGGGAAGCCCTGTTATAAGTACAAACCACAATACTAAATATAATCATCCATTATCCTGTTGAGTTTTTTTAGCAGAAGACAGATACTTTCGCAAACACCTTCCATAGCAGATTCATTTTAATCCCATATTTTTCAACAAAGTTTTTGCCAGAACCCGTACACTTATCGCAATAGTTTCGATTGGTGAAAAAAACAATAAACTTAAACATAGTTTGGAAGAAAAACCGATTATATGAAAATTACTAAGGTATAAATTGGTTATACTTCTTGCCAGTGATTTTCGGATTTTTTTCAACTCTATCTTGTTTTCAAAACTCGAAAATTTAGACTTAAATATTTGATATGTTTTTAGCCATTTTAGGAAAATGATTTGATCATCTTGATCAACAGGAAAAATCGCATGATGAGAATAATGTTGCAACTTACTTACTTCGTACTTGCTAAAATAATCATACCCGAAAAGTGCAGTTAAATTGCTTGACGCAACCGAGGTGGCAATCTCAGTCTGCTCGATTAGATACTTTGTTGATACATTCTCCTTACCACGCCTGTAATAAAGTAATACTTCATCCAAATTCGCACCTTCAGTTAGTCTCAATAACCTATTCCAATATTCATAGTCTTCGCAATACTCCATAGAAGGATTTAACTTTTCATGAAATGCAAGTTTTGAACGAAACATTGAACAAGGATTACAAAAAGGATTATTTAATATTGAATGCCAACGAATTTCAATATCTGTTCTTGGATATTGAGATATCCCAATTTCGTTTCCAAATTCATCAATCACTTTGCAATTCGCACTTAGTATTCCGACATTTGGATGTCTATCAAGATATGCAATTTGTTTTTGAAATCGGTCATAGAGGCTTATATCATCGGCGTCCATACGGGCTAAATACATCCCTGTTGCTAATGATAAGCCATAATTAATTGATCTTGTGATTCCTATATTATTAGAGTTCTGATGAAAACGGATGCGATTATCATTTTGGGCATATTCCTTGATAATTCTGGAAGAAGAATCAGTAGAACCATCATCAATAATGATAAATTCAAAATCGGAATAGGTTTGATTTAAGATAGATGTAATAGATTGACCTACAAATTTTTCAGCATTAAAAACTGACATTATTACCGATAGTTTTCTTGTATAGGTCATTTTTTTCCCTATTAGCGTTTAAGTTTTAAATTTAGTAATCCTAAATATCAATGTTATTATACTATCCCCAATAATTTTCGCATCCAATTGTAAATCAAGTAAAACCAGTAAATGAAATTAATAATCAAGAGTTAGTCAATGGATATTGTTTTTACATCCAGTATTATATTTGCTGAAACAATACATATCATTCAGAAATTTATTAATTTATGTTCTAAATTAATGGTCAAAAATTATTCTCAATAAGATAGAATTAAGTAAAAATCCAATATTAACTATTTCCAGCTTTCTCAATATCACATAGCCAAGCCGTTAAGACATTCATTTCTTCTGATTTGACAATTTCTTGCCTGCTTAATTCATCGTAAACACGATACAGGTTTTCAACAAGGGTGAAATTCTTAGATATTGTGTTACACGTTATTTCAAAAACACTTTCACCAAATTTATACATGGGTATTTCTGAAATAAAGTCCTGAAAGTAATCATGTGGATTTCTCTTTTGCACAACCGTTGCATCGGTATAACCCAAATGATAATTGTACAACCACATAATAGGCTGGGCAATAATCCCCCTCAATATATCAGTAAATCTAAAAGTTACAAATGTTGGCAAGTACAATAATGGAAATAACTCTTTTATATATGCAGTATTTTGAGAGTTTGAGGGACTTACTGTCCCTTTACCTAAGACGATTGGGCCTTGTTCTTTAAAATAACAGGATTGATTATTTGTGAGTCGATAAATCGCATCAACGTCTGGATCTTCATCAGCCAGACCCTGCCAAATCCCTACTTTTAGACCTTTTTTCAATTGATTTTCAGAGAAATCGTACTTGCTATTGATCTTATCCAATGGCAAACCTCTCGGCCAAATTTTCATATCCGTATAATACTCATAGATGTTGATAAAGCCATTTCCTTCTGAGGTTTGAAGGAATTCCCCATCAAATGCAGGAAATTTCCACCCCGGCTTGGGGATATTATCATCATCTGTATCAATAATTACTTGTGCTTGATTCTCAATACAGTATAGATAACCCATCATTTTCCGACAGTAATGATTGTATGGTAAGACCTTATACAAAGATGTACCAATCTCACGTTGCCTTGAAATTGAGAGATAATCTACATTCTCACAATACCAATCGCTGGGTGTTTTTTTATCTCCAACAACGATGACTTTATAGTCCATCAGTTTTGAAAATTCGCGAACCGATTCGGTGGCTTGATTAATTGACGTAATAACAATATATTGTTGCATTACCACTTCCATTTAGATAATTTTATGGGATGCAAGTAAAGATAATTTGAGGGAAATCCTGATAATAATGATTCCAATGAATACCCATATTTATTTAATTCATCAAAATCTTGTTCAACCCACAAAGCTTTACCATTCAATAGTAATTTGTCTTCATGAATTATTTCACTTGCAGTTAAAATGAGTGATGTCGGTATTGCTAATTCCGCGAATAAATCGGTTGCCGCAAAAATCCCACACAATTGGCAAAATTTCTTAATATTATTCTTAGAAACAATAAATATGTCGGAATATCCCCCAATAAGAGGATAAGACAATTGATATTGCTTACCTAATAAATTTTGTATTTTAAATCCCAACCATTTTAGTTGATTAATAATTGTGCGTGGATAAAAAAAACTATTTAGTCCAACAGATTCTCTTTGGTGAATCTGATTAAACTTCAAAGATCCAATTTCAAGTTTGAATGCATGAAACTTTTGAAGTGCCTCATTATATGAAGGTAGCTCAGATTTAACTTCTACTCCAGGTTTTTCTGTTCGATAGTCATATGCTTCTCTAACTCGTCTCCAATAAGATTCTCGTTTATGTAGTGAAATAAAGCTGGATACAAAACAAGTATCAGCATTTAATTGAAAATGCTCAGAGCAATTTGCTTCATTAATTATTGGATTAAGGATCAAGTCATCTGCGATAAAGAAATAATGTGTGAACTCCTCAGAAAAAAAATGCTCCAATCCCTGGGCAATATAGCCTTGAAAATAATATGAGTTTCCATAAACAGATATGACATTCGATTTGTTACCATCATAAAATGGCATCAAATGAAAAATATGCGAAAACCGATCATTATAAATTTTTTCAATTCTATCTATATTTTGATCAAATCGATGGTTATAAATGATGACTAATACTACTTTGTAATTCAATATGACCTCACATCCTTAGTTTTGGATAATTACTATAAATAAGACGATCAACAATTCCCACTTTTTGAGATCATACTTTTATGAGTTTTTCTCTGGTTTTTATATTCTGATCCATTCTTTTGGGCAAGGGTTATCTAAACTATTAGAAATCCATATCTTTGGTGTTATCACTACTTTTTCTTGAAACTTATTTAGCCAGGCAGCCCACCAGCTAAATGAGCTATTGGCTATGATCTGATGTTTACATTTACTCATTAGAATTAATTCTTCAGCGTCGTTTCGAGTATTATTGGAGACAACATAAAACCTAAATGGAAAATCAAAATTATCTTTACACCAAGCTGGATCATCGGAAAATAAATAAAATACCGGATCAGAGACATTTTTTATTATTTGCTCAATTGCCTTTTTGTAATATTCAAGAGAAAGTAAGCCATGGTAGGCTTGTGTTGATGCTGAACTTGCATAATCCCCACGACGAATATGAATTGCAACTGAATTTTCTATTTTCATTTGGTTGATCAACTGCCTATCCCTCGAACAATTTTCAATCTTTAATGTAAATTGTTGCAGAAGAAGTTCCTTGATTTCATAAAAATATAACTCATTTTGCCAATAACCATTAAGATAGAAGATATCGCTTTGATTATTAAATAAATCAGGGGTATATTTAAAATTCATTTGTTCATTGACAATGTAATATTTCTTATACTTTATGCTATAAACCAATCTTTTAAACCACAGATCTGGCAATCGGAATGAATTGTGAATCGATAATGAAGTTTGAGTAAGTAACAAATAGTCATTAAATTTTTTTAATTCTGACTGGGAAATATCTTGGTAGTCGATCTTAAATTTATCAAGCGACAACTTCCGAACAGCATGGGGTAGGTTCGCAGATTCACTCGAGAACCATAACAAATCAAAGACTAAGCTGGTATGGTACTTTTCTGCCAGTGTACGTCCACAGGCATATTGAAACATCTGATTTCCTAAGCCTCCAAAAAGTTTTACAATAACCATCAGTTATCATTATGGCAAACAAACCGTATCATGTCGTTCGTTTATACCAATTACCTCACTTCTTCAATTTAAATTCAGATTATTATTTCTAAATTGTACATATATAAAAAATTACGGAAATATAAATAACAAAACGCTGTGAAAAAGAAACAAAATCAACAATTCGTATTGCAATGTAAATATGACATACTTTAGGTGCCCATTAGTATTGATTGATTAATAATATTCAACTTTTTTAATATAATATATTCCATTTTCATAATTTTACATTTTGCGAAAATGGTACAGGCCACATGCATATTTTTGAGTCTGAAAATCTTCAGGATTAACATTCCGCATTAAATGTCCATTATCTGGAACACATGCAAATTCAATTAACTTAAGGTTGTTAAAATATTGAATAATAGAAATTGGATTGTAAATTCTATGGGCATTAAAACAAATTCTTGCCTCACCTATCGGTACAACAATATACAAATTTCCGTGTTTTGCCAGTACTCGAATAAGCTCCTTGATTGCTTTAATATCACCATTTGGATCAAGTGGATCCCCATATCGACCTAAACCAATATGTTCAATTACGTGCATGCATGATAGTGAATTAATTGAATTATCGATAAAATCCAAGTTCAGTAAATCAGCTTTTTTTGATTGAAACTGTGACAGATTGATATCTACTGGACGATAATCATAAAATGCTATAGGGACAAATGCTGAGGCAATCGTATTAAAACGCAAGCAAGATGAAATATCAATATGCATTTGGACAGGAAATTCTGCCAATTTACGTGCAGCCCAGGCAGTATGATAAACATAATGACGATCAAATTTTGTGTCTTCTGAATCTTCATTGATGATCATATATCGATTTTCCCAGGCTAGTATTAAATCGCTTCTGCCCGTATTTTTGAAAAGCTGAAAAAATCGATTGTATTCCTTCAAATACTTACTCTTCATAACAACAGTATTTGCTTTGTTATGCAAATATTGTTTTAATTTTCTAACTAGATTGATTATTTTCATAGAAGATACCTTAGTAATTATTTTTTCTAGATTAAAATCGTAATCTAATTTTGCTTTTATCATACTATCTTAATAATTACCTATATCTGTTATTATTTTTCATTGATTCCAATCAAATAAACCAAATAACTATAAATCAGAACAGAATCATTTACTAAAACCCATAAGTTATGTATTTAATAAAACATAAAGATATTACTACAAATACAAAACACATCGACAAATAACCACTATAATGCGCAAATTATGCTGTCCTGATTCCCTAACAGTAATCCAGCTCCAGTGGTTCTAAATGGAGTTTCATTAATTGAGACCTCTGATATCTCAATGGTTCCTACCCCTTGACAGTAATAGAATGTGGTCTCATGATCTGAAAGACCAACTGTAATATTCAAAATAGATGCCTTTAAAGGTATGTCGCAAATAAATTCAACTTTATATTTGCCGGGATTTAGTTTTGCAGGTTTTGACCAATAAGTTACCAATGAAATCGCCTCATTCGTAGTCAAACCTATACCTGCAATCATGTGGTTCAGAGGAGTGAAAATTTCGAATTCCAAGTATATAACCCATTTTTCCCCAATTTTAAAAACATTTCTCAAATTTCCAGACTCATCTTTTATGATTACTCTTAGTCCTTTTCCCTGCCAATGAACTTTGGTATCTTTATCAGCTAATTCGATCGTGCTAAAACCAATATTTTCGTGTCCGTTCAGATATTGATCAATGATTTGCTTTGTAGTTCCTAAACTAATCATTGATCCTTTGTTTAACAACAATACTTGCGTACATAATTTCTTAACCGCCCCCATATTATGGCTGACAAACAGCACTGTCCGCCCCTCATGAGCCACATCGCTCATTTTGCCCAGGCATTTCTTCTGGAATTCGGCATCCCCCACCGCCAGCACTTCATCCACAATTAAAATTTCCGGCTCCAGATGGGCCGCCACAGCAAAGGCCAGGCGCACATACATCCCGCTGGAGTAACGTTTTACCGGGGTATCAATGAATTTTTCCACGCCGGAAAAATCCACAATCTCATCAAACTTGCGGTTCACTTCGGCTTTGCTCATGCCCAGGATGGCGCCATTCAGGTAGAGGTTTTCCCGGCCGGTCAGCTCGGGGTGAAAACCGGTGCCTACTTCCAACAAGCTGCCAATACGGCCTTTGATCTTCACTTTGCCGGAACTTGGGGCTGTCACCTGGGAAAGAATCTTCAATAGGGTGCTTTTACCGGCGCCATTGCGGCCAATAATGCCCAGTACTTCGCCTCGCTTTACGTCAAAGCTAACATCATCCAGCGCCAGGATGGTTTGACCCAGACGGTTACCGTGATCCACCTCGCCGATTTTGGCATAAGGATCCGGTTTGTGGCGCATGCGTGCCCACCAGCGGTTTAAATCTTTTGAGAATGTTCCGGTGCCTATCACACCCAGATCATATTTTTTACTTAAATTTTCAACGGAAATAACGATATCATCCATGCAGGTTTCCTAGGGGTTGGATCAAACGGTATCCATAAAGGTGGTTTCCACGCGATTGAAGATCAATACACCCAGCAGCAAAACGACCATCATCACCAGGAAGCTATATCCCAAATATAGCCAACTAAAGGAGCCTGCGCCTAAAAAGGCAAAACGGAAGGCTTCTACAATCGGCGTAATGGGATTAATCAGAATGATCCAGCGAAATCTCTCGGGGATGGAAGAGACCGGGTAAATAATCGGGGTAGCATACATCCACAACTGCACGCCAAATTGAATTAGAAAGCGCAGGTCGCGGTACTTGGTGGTCAGGGAGGAGATGATGATGCCAAAGCCCAGTCCCAGGCCGGCCATCAAGAGCAATAACAACGGCAGCACCAGCACAGCCCAGGAAGGCTGCACATCTGTACCGGCCAGGACAAAATACAGCAGGAAGGCCAGAAACAGCAGGAATTGGATGGAAAAGGTAATCAAATTGGAAAGCAGGGTGGAGATGGGCATCACCAGTCGGGGAAAATATACCTTGCCAAAAATATTGGCGTTGGCAATAAAGGTATCCGAAGTCTTATGCAGACATTCCGCAAAGTAACCCCAAATGACCGTACCGGAAAGATAAAACAAAAATTGGGGCAATCCGTCGGTTGGTAAAGCGGCAATATTGCCAAAAATTACCGTGAAAGTCAGGGTAGTTAAGAGGGGTTGAATGAGAAACCAGAGCGGTCCCAGGATGGTTTGCTTATAGTAGGAGACAAAATCCCGGCGTACGAACAACAAAACCAGATCGCGATAGCGCCAGACCTGATTTAAGCGTAAGTCCCACCATGCCCGTTTTGGTTCAAGGATTAAGTCCCAATGTTGAATTTCACTCATGATCAGCCTGTTGAATCTCGGATTTTGATAAATATTCCAGGAGCATTGATTAATAATTAATCGATTCATTTTACCACGGATCGTTCACTCAATGACCAACTAAGCTGTTGAATGAAAAAAGCCAGCCCGCCCCGTGATGGGCGAGCTGGCCTGGTTTATAGATCGAACAGAAACCTAATCCACCACCACCACTTCGTGATCATAAGCCTTGCAACCATACACCGACAGAGTGAAAGTATCCTTGCCTTTCGCCTTTATCGTACTGCCATCCGAGAAAGTCCAGTTGGCGTCCACCAATTTATCGTTGGCATCATAGGTACTGACGGTAATGGATGCAAATCCAATTTCTTCAGAGGTCAGGTTTTCAACTGTCCCGGTAAAGGTGCAGTTGTTCCCCTCTCGGGTGGCTTTATAATTCACAAGACGAACTTCGGGTACAGGGGCTTCTCCAGGGCTGCCGCGAACCTGCAGGAAGTAATCCGTGGAATCTTTCCAGTTATCGCTGAAATACATTTTGAATGGCGCTTTCTCCCCAGGGGCAATATTATCCACCATGGTGTAAGCTGTGGTTGCATTCATGATTTGTCCACTCTCATCGGATAGACTGCCGGCAACATACACCCATTGGGCGTTCTGATCGGAGTTATTGGCTATCTCCCCCAGGATGGTCAATGAATAATCATCCGAGAAGGAGGTGTGATAGACAATTTCCAAGTCCATTGGATCGGCATCCTCCGGTTCATACCAATCGTTAACCACAAATTCATAATGGTCAAACTCTCCCCAACTATCGGATGAGGTCACAAAAGGCGAGGTGTCATCCGGGTAAAGCGGAGAAAGCAAAGGAGAAATGCTCACAGTGGAAATTATCTGATTATTGGCATCATAAAGGATCATGGAAACATCCACATAACTGAGCGTTTTGCCTGAATTATTCTTGACTTCCCCAACAACATACTCCCAGTCATTGGAGGTAAAGCGGTTGGTGTTCAGAAATTCAAGCTCGCCTGTTCCAGTCACAACAGGGGTTGCTTGTGAACTGGATGAGGAACCCTGAATTTGCGGGTCCTTGGTTCGTGGCGTCATGGTGGCTTCTATGGATTCAGAGGTAGCTTCCCCATTCTCCGGGATAAAATCCTTCAACCCCGGCGCCCCACATGTGCAGGATAGAGTGAATAATATTAGTAGGGGCAATATAAAATATCTTTTCTTCTTCTCATGCATTTTTCACACTCCCAATGAACACTAGTTGGTAACAATCGGATAACTCATTATCAATCAAATTAATTGTTCATTTTATAGAGATCAATCTAACGCACGCGCCGTATCCACTTGTCCTTAATACTTAAAGTTCGCGGGCTGACATCAGGTTCGAGCATCAGAAATTCGACTAACAATCGTGAAAACTTGCTGGTATCCTCTAACATGGGGTAATGTCCCCCGCCCTCGATTAAGATGCCATGCATATGATCGGGTAAAATCAAAAATCGGCGTTCCGAAGGGCTGGTGATGGCCAGGTCCGCTATTCCGTGAAGGAACAGGCTTCTGTGCTGACCCGCTTTCCACAAATTTTGCAGATCCATGTCTTTTACTTCTTGGAGCGAAACTCGCATGGCCTGTAAATCTGTTTTATGAATTTCTTCCATCACCAGATGGGCATCCACATCCTTCTCCATCGACCAGGTAGCTAACTCAAATGGCGTATCAATAAATAGTTTTTCATGTAAGCAAGAATCAGACATCGGACAGGACACCAGAAAAAGACGGTCAACTCGATGAAAATTCTGCTTGGCAAAATTCAAGGCCAAAACAGCCCCAAATCCATGTCCGACGATGACCACTTTCTCTAGATTTAGATGATTTAAGAATTTCAGGATTAATTTTGTTTGATCCTGCAGCGTATAAGTGCGTTTATTTCTTGCGGAATCTCCAAACCCCCAAAGATCAAGCGCAATGGCCTTGTAATTAAGTGAAGCAACGCTCTGCATGGTTGGCATCCAGTATCGCCAGGATCCAATCCAATCATGGATAAACAAAACAGGACGTCCATGCCCCATGATTTCATAATGGCATACTTCATTATCGAGTACCGCACCACTCATAGTTACCTACCTGTTCCAGATTCTTTGATTAGGTTAAGTATTTTTGATACCAGTTGGACAAAATCAAATGGTTTTTCAATCACCGTGTCCACACCCAATAAACGACTTTTTAATATTTCACTCTGTTCAACTTTTGCTGATACAAATATTACGGGTATATGAGCAAGATTATCATGAGCATGAACTTGTTCACAAACTTCGAATCCACTCATGTGAGGCATACTGATATCTAAAATCAGGATATCCGGATGGTGCAGGATAGTTTTCTCCAATGCATCCCGACCATCAAAAGCTTCAATCACTTTCAACTCTTGCAGTTTCAACGCCATGGAGATCAAGTTCCGAATATCTACATCATCTTCCGCTATCAGAACAACTGGCATATCCACTTCCTGATATTTATATGATAAGCGAATCCTTATCCTTGTTTCTTGCGTTCTTCAGCCGCGATTTCAGTAATTTCACGGATATCTGAGAAGCGATATTGAGAAGGCGCTACACTGCCAATAGATAAAGTCATTAAGGCATGTTGTTCTTCACCTCCATCCTGGGGAAGTAAAACAAAGCCCTGATCCCGATCTGTAAAATTATAATGAGTGAGAATTTCTTCATTAAAACGCTTTTTAAGTTCATCCACCACTCGAGCATTATTGGCTTCCTGGGTGACCATGACAAAATTTTCTCCACCGGCATGCCCAACAAAATCCTCAGCGGTGCCGAATTGATTACTGATTTCGTTCAAGAGCATGGCGATGAAACGTAATACGTCCGTAGCTGCCAGAAATCCATATTTCTCCCTGAAGGGCTGAAATTGATTGATATGAATGTCCAAAAAGCTCCAGCCTTCTTTTTTTATAATATCTCGCAGGCATTCTTCGATAATTCGTGTGGACGGCAAACGGGACTGGGCATCGGTATAACTTTCTCTTTCACCCCGTTTGAGCGCATTTTGTACGCGCAGTAATAGTTCTTCGATATCGAATGGCTTGGTTATATAATCATCTGCACCAAGTTCCAGACCCTGCAATTTGTCTTTGCGATTATTTTTCTGGGACAAAAAAATGATCGGAATGTATTTGGTGCGTAAATTTTGGCGTAACCGATTACAAACCTCGTAACCATCAATATCCGGGAGGACGATGTCGAGAATAATCAAATCTGGAGGAGATTGAATCGCCTTCTTGACTGCGTTTTCCCCATGGTGCGTAATCACAACGTTATACTTGTTACGTTCAAAATAAAGCTGTAACATGGAGAGAATATCAGGTTCATCATCGACGATCATAATTTTTACATTTTCCATGCTGCCTCCTGATGGATTCAATACGATTTATGCCCTGCAGCAGAAATAACTACCAGGTTTCAGATGTGATTTCACCCTGGCGAGGATAAAGCCTGCGATGCTGCCCTTTTTCCGGCAGGTGGTGGTGATCGCTATCTTCATACGCGACATCTTTTTCAATCACCGGCCTGTCCCGCGATGCAATTAAAACCACATCCGATTCAATCATACGGGCTGGAAATATGATAATTCCGGAGCCTATGCGGCAATTATGGCCGACACACCCGCCCAATACCGGGCGATTGGAATTGGCCAAAACGCCTGATCCACTCATTGCTTTGATCTGATCCGATAACAAGTTGAAATCTGTAAATGTAGAGCCCGCCCCAACAAAGGAATTCCTTCCAATGACGCACATTTGCAAACAGGCATTTTGCGCGATCATGGCGTTATCCATCAAAGTCGTCATAAACAAAGATGCTCTAAACGGTAGGAAGGTGCCATCGCCAATCACGCTCAACATCAACTGACAACCCTGGGAAACATTTACATTGTCCCCAATGATACAGTTTTCAATCACTGCACCTGCATTGATGGTGACATTATCCCCAATCGAGGTTGGTCCATGGATAATCGCGCTTGGATCAATCACACAGTTTTTTCCGATGCTAACCATCGCCGAACTATCCAGTACCTGCTTCCCTTCGTAAACTGCCTTGGCAATCACCTTAAATTTAAAGGGAAGATCATTATTAATTCTATCTTCGAAGCGGGCACCGCGGCCAAATAATCCAAAAACCATATCGGCAATAAAAACATGCACCCAGGAATCAATGGCAATCAAGCTCCGTAATGGTACAAAATAAATCAAATCGCCAACCTGGGATGCCATATAAGTGGGGACATGGTAATAGCCTATCTCCTTGGTTTGCATGTCAATAATCAGAGGCTCAATCCCTTCCTCAACAGGTCCATGCGGATAATACCAAAGGTCTGCATAATAGAGATCACCATCTTCAGTATATGAGTCCGATAGAGGCAGGCAATGTTCACGAAAGGCTGGTTCGGTCAGGGAAAATGCCGCCCGGACAGGTTTATTGCGTTTAACGGCTTCACTTAAAAATGCTTCAATGAAGGGCAAATCAAAAAACAGATTATCCCGGTATACAACACTGGGCTCTTTAATTCGAGGTATTTTCTCCCCTTCAGGAATTTCCATTTCTCGGCGCACAAATGGAGTCAATGCATCTCTTTGATGCAGCCAAAGCGGTTTGTTTTGGACACGAAGTTCGCGAGCAGATTCATTGAATGGCTTAATCTGTCTGGTTGACTGGAGAATGATTTTTAACATGGAGAGACCTCTTGCTTTATTTTGAAAATCCCACTCTACGATGAGTTGGTGTAGAGTGCAAAAAAATGCATCTCAAATTCAGGATGAGTTCCCCTTTTCTTTCAGGCTACTGCGAAGGTTCTTGTAAGAAATCTAGTATCTTTTCCTTAAAAGATTCTGGTTCATCCAACATGATGAAATGGCCAGCTTTTTTGAAGATTTCAATTCTGGCCTCCGGGACTCCCTGCTTCAATGCTTTCCATTGATTGGGGTTGACAATGATATCCCGTAAGCCAAACATCCCCATCACAGGGATTTTCAAATTTGGAATCTCCTGACGAATATCCCAGCGATGTAAGGATGAAATACTGCGAAAGAACGAATCCATGGTGGTTTTGGATAAATCCCGATCCATCATTTCCGGGAAATCCTCACCCCGGCTGATCAAAGGGGAGGCTGCTTTCATGCCCATACGGAACAAACCCATACTGCTGAACAGCATACGGGCGATGGGAGGAATTCCAGCCAATTTAAGGGCGAGAGCCAGCGAAGTACCCACGATGGGTGATCCAATGATCACCACTTTCTCAACCCGTTCTGGATATTGGCAGGCATAGGATAAACTGACCGTGCCGCCCATGCTATGCCCAATTAAAGGCGCACTGGCAATGCCCATCTGGTCCATAAATTGACGAACCATGAGAATAAATTCTTGAACTTGAAAAGTGGAGTTGCGTTTTCCGGAATCTCCAAATCCCCAAAAATCCAGAGCATAGGTACGATAGGATTGACCCAGAGTGGCCATGACGTCCTGCCACAAACCCCAGGTGCCCAACCAACCATGCAGAAGGATTACCGGTTTGCCTCTACCGTAAACTTCGTAATGTAAAATTCCTTGTGCTGTCGTGATAGATGACAATGTTGTGATCTCCCGGCTTCCCTATTACAGGTTAGCCTTCATCCATTTCTGAAAGAATACTGTATAAAAGCTCAAGTAAAACACTTTTGACGGATTCTTTATCCACGGCGACACAGGGTAAGAATTTAATGGAAGGATCCAACCTCAGTGCTACACGCATATCTTCAATGTCCCAGGCATCAGGTAAATCCTGTTTGTTTGCGGCAACCACATACGGTGTAGGAGCATAGGCTCGGAATGTTTCCAAAATCATCCGAGCTTCACGGAATGTTTCAGGCCGGTTGCTATCCACAATGACAATAAAACCCAACATCCCTTCTGAAAGAATTTCCCACATGAAATCAAATCTTTTCTGTCCAGGCGTGCCAAACAAATACAAAACCAAATCTTCATCCACTGTGATGCGTCCAAAATCCATCGCCACCGTGGTGGATTCCTTCACCTTCTCTTTTTGTGAGGTGATCTTTTTCTCCGTGGAGACAACATCAATCTCACTCACCGATTGGATGAATTCAGTTTTTCCTGCATTAAATGGCCCAGTGACAACGATTTTTACCGTCTGCATCAAATTATGCCCTTTAAAAGTAAATTAGATTGATCGAATCCGATTTACAATCCGATTCAAAAATGATTTCTGTTCGGCTTTATCCTCTGTAGAGAACATAGGCCCCATTACTTTGCGCTGTTGTGATTCTGGCCTTACCAATTCAACCAGGCCAGCCTGGAGAAGCCCATAGACTACCCGGCGAATTTGTACATCATTCATTTTTGCAGCTTTGGCGATCTGCGCCAGCGTATTCTTGGGGCTGACATACGCTACAACCTGCCATTCTTCCACACTCAGGTTAATATCTCGAATATTAGTTCCCGGACGATCTGTGAAGCGCATGGTCATTTCCAGACTTGGAATTTCGTCCTGGAGCTGCTCAATAGCTTTTAATTCGCGGGATGCTTCAATGATCAAGTTTTCCAGATCAATGCGCACAGTAATCTTGTCTTCAGGAGGAAGGGAGCCCATGTCAAAATAAAACTCACCTTCAGACCAGGCAAAAGTTTCTCGCACATGATTAACAAAATGATTCTGCAAACTGGAGATAATATCACTCTGGGAGAGATAACCAGCGTTAATCAGTAACAGTCCTAATTCCTTGTCCTTCAAATTATCAGAGCGTTGTTTTAAGATGCGGTATTGATTCGCAGTAATTTTCCGGTTTTGCTGTAAAACCCCCGCCAACGTATTATCCCGATCATCGATTTGAGAAAAAGCCAGCTTGCCCTCTTTAAAGGTAATCCATGCTTTGTGGGCAGACGTCTCAACAATCATGGTCCCGGTTTTTTTGGCAAGGTTTACAAGAGTTAATAATTGCGTTATTGAAAAATCCTGTAGTTTGCCCTGTAATGCCATACGGATTCCCTATCCTACCCCAAGATTAGATTAACTCGATTTTGATTATACATCCAAGACCTTAGTCAGTCAATTAAGCGAACCTAAATAAGCAAGAATTGACGCGGATAAACCTACTGTAATTTATTTTTACTTTATCTTACAGTTCAACTATAAGTATATGATAACATTAAGAAATTCTGTTACAAATGTGCCTATCAAATTTAACGAGTAAAGAAAATGCCGGATATCAGCCAATCGCTGCAAGGTAAGGATTTACAATTTCTCAATAGCATCGCCGTGACCTGGGGGATGGAACTGCAAACCCATGATTTGCGATCCACTATTCAGGAACTTTCCAGCTTGATGAACCAGAAAGCACAATTTCTGGATCTTGTGGATGCATTAGATGATGCCAGCAAATCGGCTTTAAAGGAATTGCACAATGCGAATGGCAAGATCCCCTGGACCCTGTTCATTCGCAAATATGGTGAAATCCGCACCATGGGTGCCGCCCGCCGAGAGAGAGAACGACCGGATCTGCATCCAATCAACGCAGCCGAGGTCCTCTGGTATAACGGAATGATAGGGAGAGCTTTCTTTAATATTCAGAAGGAACCCCTGGAATATGCATATATTCCAGATGAATTGAATCAATTTTTATCCACGACGATCGAACCCGAATCTGAAAAAAAAATTCCCGGTCGACCAGCAACCACTCTGGAAAAACAGTACCTCATCCCAGCCATGGACAGCATCCTCGACCATATGACCACTTACCTGACGGCCATTCGTACCGGCCAGGCAATGGAAACCCTCTCCTGGTTGAATCAAACCATCCCCATCTCGTTTTTGCAGCAACTAGCTGCCTTGGCCAACTTATTGAATAAAGATGGCATCATTCAACCCAATCAGGTACGTCAATTTATGGAAGCCAGCCGCGCGGAAGCATTACTAATGCTGGTCAATGCCTGGATGACTAGCGAGTTCAACGATCTCCATCAATTACCCGGACTGATCTTTGAAGGACATTGGAAGAATGATCCGCTAGAGACGCGCAGATTTTTACTTAGCGAGCTACAAAAGCTCCCCACAAAAACATGGTGGAGTCTGCCGGCACTTGTGGAATCCATTCGCAGCCAAACTCCGGATTTTCAACGTCCGGATGGTGATTATGACTCCTGGTACATTCGCAGACAAAACAGCGAAGCGTTTTTGCGCGGCATTCGCTATTGGGATGAGATAGACGGCGCTTTAATCCGCTGGATTCTCACCGGCCCCATGCATTGGTTGGGCATGCTGGACCTGGCAATGCCGGAGGAAAATTCCCGTCCGAGTGCTTTTCGGTTTTCAATCTGGGCGGAGGAACTACTTTCCAACCAGCCTCCCGCCAACCTGCCCAAAGAAACGGAAAACGTCAAATTCCTGCAGGATGGAAGCATCCGCGTCCCCCACTCCACATCCAGGGCACTTCGATATCAAATTGCCCGATTCAGCCATCTTGAGAAGGAAGATTCCCGACTCTATGTATATCGCATCCTGCCGGAATCATTGGCGGCAGCCGTAAAAGCCGGCTTAAAAATTGAACAGTTCATCAACCTCATTCAGCGTTGTGGAGACAAGCCTATCCCACCCAGTGTATTGACCTCCCTGGAAAATTGGAAAACCCACGGTGTACAAACCGCGTTTTCAGCGGTGATCCTGTTGACCGTTCAGGATGCAGAGATTATCGATAAACTGATCAACTCCAGAGCGAAAAAATACCTTGGCGAGCGATTAAATCCTACATCCATTCTTATAAATGAAAAGCAACAAAAACTCGTGATGTCTATCCTTACAGAGTTAGGATATTTATCCGAGCTACAAACATCATCTATGGTTAAAATGATTAAAGGTACCGGGCGTTAAAAATTCAGAGGTAGTGAAGGAAACCAAAATGAGCGATCAATTACAGTGGATTCAAGAAGAACTAGACCAGCTAAAATCAGCCGGTTTATTTAATACCATTCGCACGATTAATTCCCCACAAGGCGCCTGGTTGGTCGTAGATGGAAAAAAAGTACTTAACTTTTGTTCCAATAATTATCTGGGATTGGGCAACAATCCAGAGATGATTGCCGCCATGAAAAAAGCCACCGACAAATACGGTGTGGGTCCGGCTGCGGTGCGATCCATCGCCGGCACCATGGATATCCATTTGGAATTGGAAAAACGCCTGGCAGCCTTTAAAGGCGTTGAAGATGCTATTACCTTCCAATCCGGATTCTGTGCCAATATTGCCACCCTGCCAGCCCTGGTAACAAAAGAAGATGCTATTTACTCCGATGAATTAAATCATGCCAGCATCATCGACGGTGCGCGCTTATCTGGCGCAAAAATCATCCGCTATGCGCATGCCGATGCGGCCGATCTTGCCAAACAAATTAAAGAAAACAAGGATTCCTTCCGTCGTGGATTGATTGTCACGGACGGCGTGTTCAGTATGGATGGTGACATTGCTCCGCTGGATAAGATTTATGATGTCGCCGTGGACACCGGCACTATCTTGATGGTGGACGATGCCCACGGCGAAGGTGTGCTCGGGCGAGGCGGACGCGGCATCGTGGACCACTTCAATCTGCACGGCAAAGTCGATGTGGAAATTGGCACCATGTCCAAAGCCTTTGGCGTGGTGGGCGGTGTGGTTGCCGGCAAGAAAGTGATCGTCGATTGGCTGCGCCAACGCGGCCGGCCGTTCCTCTTCTCCTCCGCCGTCACCCCTGCCGATGTGGCTGCTTGTATCGCCGCCGTGGATATTTTGGAACGCTCCACCGAATTGGTAGACCGCCTTTGGGATAATGCCAAATACTTCAAAGCGGCCATGAAAACCCTGGGCTTTGATATCGGCGTCAGCACAACACCCATTACGCCTGTCATGTTGGGTGAAGCTCCGCTGGCCCAACAGTTCAGCCGCGAGCTATATCAGGAAGGCGTCTTCGGCATGGCTTTGGGGTTCCCCACCGTACCCCGCGGCAAAGCCCGCATCCGGGTGATGATCTCCGCTGCTCACAGCAAGGATGATCTGGATCAAGGTCTGGCAGCCTTCGAAAAAGTTGGCAAAAAACTGGCAGTACTATAAGCCGGGATAGGATTGAATTGATCGCTGATGGATGGATTTCATCAGCGGTTTTTTAACCAAAGGAAATTTCTTTAGCACATCGATTGACGCAAGAATTTCATTAAGTGAAACAGTGAAAATGAAAGGAGTAAGGAAATTACTCCTGACTAACATAAGTGGAAGGAAAAAATGACAAACATTAAAATTGAATTTGAAAAAGGGGGTGTCTTTTTTGCACGCCTATTGGAAGATGAAGCACCTAAATCCTGCCAGGCTATCCTGAAACATCTTAATTTTGAATACGAATTTAAACATTCTTCCACCTCCGGTCAGGCCGTCGTCACCCTGCCCTCGGATTTCAGCATGGAAAAAGAAAATCAGCGCACCATCGCCATCTATCCAGGTTCGATTTGTTTTCTTGTGCGGGACCCAGTGATGCGAATTCCGGATGAAATCTATATCACCTACGGACCTTATTTCATCTCCCGTGGTTTTAGAGTCGATTATCAAGAACCCATTAATGTCATAGCAAAAATTGATGAGAACCTGGAAGAATTGGAAAAAATCGGCGCGCGCTTTCTTAAAACAGGCTCGGAGAAAGTCAAATTCAGCAAAGTAGAGGACTAATTCCTACTCAAATGGAAATTGATTGTGATCTTGGAGTCGCACTCAATATAATTTTTTAAAATTGATTTCATTCAAGACAGAAAGCCCGATCGTTCCTCGGTGGTATTAACAAATTTCTATCAAAGGATTTAAAATTTACATACAAAGTTAGATTAGAATTATTCTAGTTAAGATTACAAAGTACCTTTGATGGTATTGATGTGAGGTAAATCATGTTTGGAAATTACGGTATTTATATCTTGTTCAGTTTACCTGCCCTGCTCCTGGGACTTTGGGCACAAATGAAAGTAAAATCTGCGTTTGCCAAATACTCCAAAGTACGCAGCTATATTGGTCTATCCGGTGCGGATGTCGCTCGGCGGATGCTGGACCAGAATCAGTTACAAGCAGTAAAAATTGAAGAAGTGAAAGGCTTTTTAAGTGATCATTACGATCCTCGCAGCCGGGTACTACGCCTGTCCCCGGAAGTATATCGCAGCAATAGCATTGCAGCCACCGGTGTAGCAGCCCATGAAGCCGGACACGCCGTTCAGCATAAAGATGGATACCTGCCGCTGCAATTGCGCAGTATTATGGTACCCACTGTGCAATTGGGTAGTTGGCTTGGACCGATCATTTTTATGATCGGCTTGATGCTATCCTCCTCCATTGGCACTAATATGGCCTGGTTTGGTTTGATCCTATTCAGCGCCACTGCCGTTTTTGCTTTTGTCACTTTACCCGTTGAATTTAATGCCACCAATCGAGCCAAGGCATGGTTATCATCCTCCGGCGTGGTCTCCTCCACGGATGCCCAGGGAGTCAACAGGGTTCTGGATGCCGCCGCATTAACCTACGTTGCCGGTGCAATTCAAGCCTTGAGCACCATTCTCTACTACGTGTTCCTGCTTACCGGAAGAAGGCGGGATTAACTTAAACCATCGAAAAGAGCTGGCCCATTTTTGGACCAGCTCTTTTTCATTTTCTACTTAAATTTCTGTACGCCTGATTCTCCGCAGCTGGCCGCTCCTACCCATCAACCCACCCCAAGATAAACCGAATCACTTGGCATTCTAGTCGATGGGTGGATGGCAACAGCCATGACCTTCCCCCCCATTGACCGGACCACTTACCTCCTGCCGGATAGGAAAGGAATGTACCCCAAAAAAGCATATCTTTCCTTCCGGGGCATGAAACTAAAAACTCCCCCCCTCGTATATATGGAATATTGGGATAGAAATCTAGGAGGAAAGAAATGGACAATAAGAATAATATAACTATGCTTGAAAGTGATACCACGACTGGAAAGACCAGTCGACGTGGATTTTTAAAAGGCTGTGCCTATGGCGCTGGTGGCTTGATGGTCTTGTGCTCCGGTCTGGGCGTGGCAGCCACACGACAGCCCCACATTGATTTTTATGAGTCTTCAGAAAATATCACAGGCGTAGTTGGTAAAAAAGTATTGGTTGCATACGGCAGCATCTGTGGATCTACCGGTGAAATTGCCCAGGCCATCGCAGAAGAGATTGGAGCCAAAGGATATCATGTGGATGTGTTCCCGGTTGACCGTGTAAAATCGCTGGATGGATACCAATCCGTGATCATTGGCAGCGCGGCCAGAATGGGTAAGTTGATTTCCAAAACGCAGAAATTTGCGGAGAAATTCAGCAACAAGCTTGCACAAATCCCTGCGGCCTACTTTGTAGCTTGCTTAACTATGAAGGAAGATACAGAAGAAAACCGGGCAACGGTTTCCACCTACCTGGAGCCATTACGACAAATTAAACTGCCGATTGGAGAAGGCTTTTTTGGGGGTAAAGTAGACCAATCCAAAATGGAGTATGGTTTCCAGATCGCATTTTCCTCGGATAAAGAAGGCTCAATGGCGGATGGGGATTATCGAAACTGGGAATCCATCCGGGCTTGGGGTCAGGAAATTGGGCAAAAATTGGCTGGTTAATCAGTGCGGCTCACCTAAAATATTATAGAAATCAGGCAATAAAAGTTTCCTCATTACTGAATGATAGAGAGATGATCGGTTCAACCTTAAAAGCCGGTCCAAACTTATGGGCCGGCTTTTTTATATTTATCCCCTGGAAAAATCAGGGAGTCCGCTCTTCCCTTCACAGTAGATATTTATGGCTTCCTGGAAAAATTCCGGCATCTTTGGATCAAAGATTTCATAATTCGCACGGAATGCTGGGTCTTCCACATATAATTGTCCAAGCCCTTTGGCGATCTCATACGGACAGGGATAAAAATGCTCGATGTTTTTATGCCAGGCCATGATAACCGCCTGTACCTCCGGGCTCCCTGGATCTCTATCCAACAGTGCAGCCAAAACCTGGGTATTTACCTTGCCTTCTTCCAAAATCTGATTCTTTTGATCCTTGGAATAACTCTTCCAGCGGTTCACAGACTCCTCCACCATTTGTGGGTCATACCGTTCCCTGGCTTCTGCGGTATAGCGTTTTTCTTGCTCTTCACTGAAGCCAGCATAATACTCTCCTTCAGACATGGTCTTTTCTCCTTTTAAATGCATGATGGTTTTGTCTACGGTATCCACAAGGTGATTGAATCGTTTGACCTGCTGCAGCAAGTTTTTACGATGGGCTTCCAACGCATCCAGGACATTGAAATCCGGGCAGGTGATGATCTGTTGAATGTCCTCAAGACTGAAATCCATTTCTCTGAAGAACAGGATTTGCTGCAATAGCAGCAGAGCCTGAGTGTCATACACCCGATAGCCATTTCCCGGATTCCGGGTTGGGCAAAGCAGCCCAATTTGATCATAATAGCGCAGCGTGCGCGTGCTGACGCCTGCCAGCTTGGATAGTTGTTTTATCGTATAGACCATAGATTCAACCTCACCACTATCATAAACCATGACGTAACGTTAATGTCAAGGGGAGAAATGGAAAAATTGACGAAATTTGCCCACTATTTTTGTCTTGGAGTCGCCGGATCGATAAGAGGAAAAATCATTGTATTAATAGATATCGTTTTCTCATTCACTTTAACAATAATTTTAATTAGCACAGGGCTGAAGATATCATTTCAGCCCTGTGCTTCCTCAGAGTAAAATAAATTTACCGAACAAATGCATTTCGGCCGGCATAAACCGCCGAATCACCCAGTTCTTCTTCAATACGCATCAATTGATTATATTTTTCAACGCGCTCCCCTCTGCAGGGTGCTCCCGTTTTTAAGTGTCCTGTACTCATGGCTACAGTGAAATCAGCAATAAAACTATCTACTGTTTCACCGGATCGGTGGGACACCATGGAACCCCAGCCGGCTTTTCGTGCCATTTCAATCGTGTTAATGGTCTCAGTTAATGTACCAATTTGGTTTAATTTTATCAGGACAGCATTTGCCACATTTTCACGAATACCCCTTGCGACACGCTCTACATTGGTCACGAACAAATCATCGCCAACCAATTCAATCTTATCTCCGATGGTTTGATTGAGCAGCTTCCACCCTTCCCAGTCATCTTCTGCCAATCCATCTTCCAAAACGACGATTGGGTATTTCTTGACCCAATCGGCATACATATCCACCATTTCAGCCGAAGTAACTTTTTTACCCTCGGTGCGGAGATTGTAAAAACCATCCTCATAGAAACCACTGGAAGCAGGATCTAAAGCGATGGAAATTTGTTCCCCTGGTTTGTAACCCGCTTTCTCGATAGCTTTAAGAATGACTTCCACTGCTTCTGCATTCGTTTTTAGAGCAGGAGAAAAACCGCCTTCATCCCCAACCCCTGTTGTATAACCTGCCGTCTTGAGTACCCCTTTCAACGCATGATAAACCTCACTGCCCCAGCGCAAAGCTTCACGGAAATTAGGAGCGCCTACGGGAGCGATCATAAATTCCTGCAGATCAGTACCCTGCCAGTTGGCATGAACGCCGCCATTGAGGATGTTAAACATAGGCACGGGTAATAATTTTGCTGTAATTCCACCAAGATAGCGGTAAAGAGGGAGATCAACTTCATCCGCTGCTGCTCGAGCCACAGCCAGGCTGACGCCTAGAATTGCATTGGCACCAAATTTGGCTTTATTGGGTGTGCCATCCAAGTCAAGCATGGCTTTATCCACGGATGATTGATCCAAAGCATCCATGCCCACCACAACTTTTGCTATATCTTTATTGATATGCTTTACGGCATTAAGAACCCCTTTTCCTCCATACCTCCCCTTATCCTCATCGCGCAATTCAAGAGCTTCATGAATTCCGGTAGAGGCACCGGAAGGCACAGCGGCCCTTCCAAAAGCACCACTTTCCAACATGATTTCAACTTCAACAGTTGGGTTACCCCGAGAATCCAGGATCTCACGTGCATGGATAGAATCGATACTAGTCATAGAGTTTTCTCCTTTGGATGAATAAGCCTAGATTTAAAAATAGCCCTACCTTGAAATCGTGACAAGGTAGAAGCTATCAGCCCTTAACGGCGGTTCGAATTATTCCAGCGAGCTTCATCGCTGTACTTTTATTTTATGCTTACATGGCTGCAAGTCAAGGTAAATCAACAGTCTAGTTATTGTACCCTCGATTATGACACCCATCCCATTGTTTTGTCTATTAATAATGATGTCTTGTCTTAAGATCCTATCAAAGCTATAATTCAAATCATGCCAATAATACCTACAAAACCAACTACTGATTCCGAATTTTCTGAATCAAAAGATGATCATTACCCCAGCCGTTTAAATTAATTCTGGATCTGCTCTCACATCTTTGCACTTCCAGAAATGTAATTTTGGAGGTGCCATACGATGTCGCATAGTTTTCAACTATTTCAAGGAAAAAATCCTAATCAACGTGCATTCACATGGGGAGATATTTTTGCCATTCTATTAGTAATTCTTTTACTCTATTTTGGCACCCAATTTGCTATTTATGCTCCTCTCACCGTCCAAGGTCCAGAAATCTCACTTTCACCCTCCATTTTGCCATGGTACACAGCCTTATCCATCACCAGAATGAGCTTAGCATATGCTCTTTCTATTCTATTTACTTTGTTTTATGGAAGAGCTGCCGCATATCATCGACGTGCTGAACAACTACTCATGCCGCTTCTGGATGTATTACAAAGCGTCCCAATATTATCTTTCCTGCCAGTGGTTTTATTAAGTTTAAGTGCTTTTTTACCAGAACGAATCGCAGCCGAACTTGCATCTGTGATCCTCATATTTACTAGTCAAGCTTGGAACCTAACCTTCTGTTGGTATCAATCATTGAAAACCATCCCCAAAGAATTGGTGGAGGCAAGTTCTATTTTTCGACTTAATTCCTGGATGAAATTTAAAACTTTGGAGCTACCTTTTGGTATGATCAGCCTGACATGGAATAGCATGATGTCTTGGGCTGGCGGTTGGTTCTTTCTGATGGCAGCCGAAATCTTTACCGTGGGGTCACGTGATTTTCGTTTACCGGGATTAGGGGCTTATCTTCATGAAGCAGCTAATCAAAATAATTATTCAGCCATAGCGTGGGGGGTGGGTACACTAATTTTAACTGTAGTCCTGCTTGATCAAATTGTTTGGCGTCCATTAATTGCATGGTCAGATCGATTTAAAATCGAAATGGTCGGGAATGACAACCCGCCTGAATCCTGGTTTCTGGATAGTTTTAATCAAGGACGTCTGAAAAATTGGCTTTCCAAAAAAGTATTTATTCCTATTTTTGAACAAATTGATACTATCCTTCTAAAACATCTGCCGCAAAGAGGGCAAAAAGAAGCCAATATCAAGGTTAAACATACTTTTACCATTGTTTTTATCTCGCTATTTAGCTTAGGTGTCTTTTATTATATTTTTCAGGCAAGCAGGATGCTTTTCACTATCCCACCACAGCAATGGCTTCAGATTGGATCAGGATTGTTTGCAACACTAATCAGAGTTTTTATTGCATTAGTCCTTGCATTAATTTGGACAGTTCCCTTAGGTGTAGCCATTGGAACAAACACTCGTCTTGCCGCTATTTTGCAGCCGATAGTTCAAGTCACTGCATCCATCCCGGCAACTGCTTTATTCCCCATTATCCTGCTATTTGTAATTAATTATCCTGGTGGATTAAATCTAGCGGCAGTCCTGCTAATGTTAATGGGCACTCAATGGTATTTGCTATTCAATATCATCGCAGGTTCCAGTGCAATCCCCCAAGATTTAAAGTACACAACCCAGTTAATGCAGCTTGGCCGCTGGCAGCGCTGGCGAACATTAATTTTCCCAGCCATATTTCCATATTTGATCACAGGCGCCATTACTGCCAGTGGTGGAGCATGGAACGCAAGCATAGTGGCTGAATATCAAAATTTCGGAGGAAAAGAAATATTTGTCACAGGAATAGGCTCATTAATTGCTCAAGCAACTTCTGTTGGTGATTACCCTTTATTGCTCGCTGCAACCCTCTCCATGGTATTCGCCGTTATTCTCATCAACAAGTTCCTTTGGCAGCGTTTATACAAATTGGCTGAAGAAAAATATAGAATGGAGTAAATAAAATGAATGAAATTTTGTTACAACTAAAACATATAAGTCAGGTTTATGGATCAGGGCCACGCCAATTTACTGCTGTTGAAGATATTAATTTTTCTTTATCCACCAGTGAATTTGTAGCCTTATTGGGGCCATCCGGTTGTGGAAAAAGCACACTTTTGAGAATAATTACCGGCTTACAGGCTTCATCAGAGGGGAAAGTATTATACCGAGGAAAGGCGCTTTCCGGTGTCAACCCACATGCATCCATTGTTTTTCAAACCTTTGCCTTATATCCATGGCTCAGTGTATTAGAGAATGTAACTCTCGCTTTAAAAATGAAGGGACTCAATAAACTAGAACGGACAACCATAGCAGAAGACTTGCTTGATCGGGTGGGTCTGGATGGATTCGAATCTGCATATCCGCGAGAATTATCCGGGGGTATGCGGCAAAAAGTAGGCTTTGCTCGAGCGATGGCAGTTGAACCTGAATTACTCTGTTTGGATGAACCTTTCTCGGCATTAGATGTACTCAGTTCTGAATCTCTACGTGGTGAGTTAATGGAACTTTGGACAGAGGGAAAAATCCCAACGAAAGCTATCTTGATGGTTAGCCACAATATTGAAGAAGCCGTCTTCATGGCAGATCGAATTGTTGTAATGGACAAAGACCCGGGACGAATTATTGCTGAACATAAAATTAATTTGCCTCATCCACGTCAAAGAAAATCACCAGAATTTCAATTACATGTGGACCAGGTATATGCCATCTTGGCAGGACAGACATTATCCGAGCAAGAGGAATTTGGCACAGCACCAGGTGAGGTTGGACGGACCAGAAGGCTTCCAGAAGTAGAGATTAGTGATCTGGCTGGCTTAATGGAATATTTAGCAGAATCAAATAATCCACAACATGATATCTATATGCTAGAAAACGAGTTGGGTATTGACGCAGATAAACTACTCCGCGGAACGGAAATCGCAGAATTGCTTGGTTTTGCCTCCATTGCAAAAGGAGATATTACAATCACTCCATTGGGACAAACCTTTGCAGAGGCCAGTATTTTGGCTCGCAAGGAAATTTTCGCTTCGAGAGCTAAGCGACTACCTATTATCTATTGGTTATTAAAAATGCTAAATGTGGCAGACAAAAAACAATTGAAACGGGATGTGGTACTTTCTGCACTTAGTCTTGAATACCCACCTGATGTAGTTAAGAGCCAATTGGATACGATCATTCAATGGGGCCGTTATGGGGAATTGCTTGCATACCACGACGAATCCGAATTAATCTCTCTTGAAACCAATATACGATAAAAATATGTTCAACTATTCGAACCTACTCTTTAAGCAAAATCAGCATTGAACCATTATACGGGAGAATAGTTTTCTGATTCCAGCAAATTAAGATAAGTCTCATATGAGTTTAAAAAGGAAAAGATCGTCGGGTTTGGGGGGGGCAAACCTGACGATCTTCTGGGAGGGAACCTACCGTATTTTTCATGGCTATTGTGCTTTGAGCACACTTCAGCACGGTAGTTGACGCACTTTTTCAACCAATAAAATCTACCACTAAGAATCTGTATACCAGTAATTAGACATTTGTGTCTGTTCTTATAATATCGCATTTGGCAAATTTGTATATTAAGAGTACTTAAGAATTACCCAAAAATTAGATTAAGAAATACCTTTTTGGCATTAATTCCGCGTAAATTCATCCTATTCATCTGACTTTAAGCCAAAAAGGTTCATCCAGTCCTTTAATTCCTCTTCTGAGAGCATGGGGTCATTTCCTTTTTTGCCCGCGGGACGCACACCGGAAGCCGCCCCAACTTGCTGCGAAAAGGCAGCCGAGGAAAGCATCCCTGCCCCCATGGCACGGGCTTCGGACAGAATCTGTCGATCCGAAGTAACCACCACCCAATTTTTTGCGGCCTTACCCAACTGGTGCAGGTACTCCCGGATGGCGGCATCCGCCGTTTTCCCCTGCCGCACAAAGACGGCCGTCACTCGCCCAAAGCTGCGTGTTCCGTCATACCCAGGAGGAGCGCCATCGAAAAATACCACGGCATCCTTCTGTTTTGCGCCGCAAAAGGATTGCAAGATCCCGATCAACTCGTTTTCATCGTCCATCTGGCGTAAATTTAGCCCCGGTATTTTTGGAATTAAATTATGCCCATCTATCAGATAACCCATTTCGCTGCTCAATCCTATCAGTAATTTTGTCTGAAATATGCTATCATTCAAAAAGGAAACCAACCCTCATGAGACGATTCCCTTCCCGCTTTTGGATCTATCTGGTCATCAATATCATTGTATCAGCTTTAACTACAATCCTGATTCTGGCGATCTCCCATGCCGGTCAGGCTAAAAATCCAACCTATTCATTCCTCCTGACTCCGGTCTCCCAAGACGCTCTTTTCCCCTCCCAGGCGGAAGCTCAGATTCCCACTCTGCCAGCCATGGATGCGCCCACGCTGAAGATAACCAATCTGTATGGGAATGGGGATCTTCAAACTGAATTCATTAAAATCCAAATGGTGGGCAGCGGGGAATTGTGGCTTACCAATTGGCAAATCAAAGATGACAAGAAGCATGTCTATACCTTTCCAAGATTACAATTAAATAACGGCGGGACCGTGAACATCTACACCAAAAATGGGGTGGATTCGGTGACCGACTTATACTGGGGGCTGAAAGAACCGCTCTGGTCCAGCGGGGATACCATTACCATCCTGGACTATGACGGGAATATTCGAGCCGAATATCAAGTACCCTGATCGCAGATCCTCTGTCATTTTTTAAGATGGATTGAGGGTAATATGCCAAAACCAGTGATACAATTTGAACAAATCACTAACATCAATCCATAGAGAGTTGGTTATGTCACAAGCCCTGTATAGAAAATGGCGCCCCGGAACCTGGGATGAGGTTATCGGTCAGGAACACATCATCCAAACCCTGAAGAATGCGATCCGCAGTGAAAAAGTCGGTCATGCGTATCTTTTTGCCGGGCCACGTGGGACCGGAAAGACCACCACCGCCCGCCTGCTGGCGAAAGCGGTCAACTGCTTGGATGAATCCCCAACCAACCATCCCTGTAACCAATGTGCCAACTGCCAATCCATTCAGGATGGCCGCTTTTTGGACCTGATTGAAATTGATGCCGCCTCCAACACCAGCGTGGACGATATCCGCGATCTGCGGGACAAGATCAATTTCTCACCCGGGCAGGGAAAATACAAAGTTTATATCATCGATGAAGTGCATATGCTCTCCACGGCGGCCTTCAATGCCTTATTAAAGACCCTGGAAGAGCCCCCGGCGCATGCCATCTTCATTTTGGCCACTACTGAAATTCACAAAATTCCGGCTACGGTCTTGTCCCGCTGCCAGCGGCACGAATTCCGGCGCATCCCGGTCAAAGAAATTGCCAGCTATTTAAAAGACATGTGTGCGCTCGAGAAATTCACTATCACCGATGACGCTCTGCTTTCCATTGCCCGTCATTCCACCGGCTGCATGCGCGATGCCATTTCCCTGTTGGATCAATTGACCTCCAGCGGGCTGGAAATTGATCTGGCCAATGTACACGCCGTCCTGGGGACCGCCACTAATCAGATGGTCATCGACTTGATGTCCGCCATCCGCATGAAAGCCATGGGCAGCGGCTTGACCAGTCTGCATCAGGCCATGGATGCGGGCAGTGATCCGCGCCAACTCTCGCGTCAAATCGTCGATTATTTCCGCAATCTTTTATTAATGAAAATGGGGAATGCGGATCAGATCGATGAAACCCCGGAAATTATCCAACAAATGCAGGTGGACTGCGACGGCTTTGAAATGTCGGAACTGGTGCATTGCTTGAAATTATTCAATGAAGCCGCCAATGGTCAAAGCACCAGTTGGCAGCCCGGGCTGGCCTTGGAGCTGGCCTTCTCCCAAACCCTGCTCACGAATCCCTCAGCTCCCATCCTCACTCTGACACCCGCCAGACAACCGGTCAAAGCAGCCCAGCCTGTTCAAAAAACGGAGCAGCCATCCACCCCCAAACCAACCGTTGAGGCGGCCCCACCCGTCAAACAGCAAGTTGTGGAATCGACTCCAGTACCTGTGGAACTTCCACAAAATAGCATTGAACTTCCCCCTCCCATGGATGAAGGTCATCTGACCCTTTCCATGATTCTAGAGCAATGGCGTCAGGTGCGGGCGACCGTCAAGAAGGTCCGCCCTGCCACAGAAGCCTTGTTGAATTCTTGCAAGCCCATGTCCCTCAAGAAAGGCATGTTAACCCTGGGGTTTGCCAGTGAAGTGGTGCGCTCCAAAATGGATTTACCTGAAAATCTGGATCTCACCCGTCAGGCAATTGCCCATCTGTTTAACCAGGATTTGCAAATCCGCTGCGTGGTGATGAAGGAAATGCAAAATATTGAAAATTCCCAGCAGACCAACGAAGAGAGCATGCTGAATACCGTGCTCAATCTGGGTGGCAAGCTGGTCAATTCGGATACGGTATCGGATCAAACCGATTAACTTTTCATTGGGCTGAAAATCGCCCGCTTATTGGAGGTAATTATGGCAAAAGGATTTAATAGACCCATGGGGGCCGGAAAAAGTGCAGGCGGAATGGGCGGCGGCAANNCAAAGCCATGCAGGAAAAAATGGAAGTCATGCAGGCCCAGGTAGCCCTGGAAACCGTGACAGCCAGTGTAGGCGGCGGTGTGGTCAAAGTCACCATGACTGGCGACCAGCAATGCCGATCCATTGAAATCAAGCCCGAAATCCTGGTGGATGCGGATGCCGAAATGCTGCAGGATTTAATCCTCAGTGCGGTGAACAGCGCTTTGGATCAATCCCGTGAGTTATCCAGCAGCCGTATGGCCAGCATCACCGGCGGCCTGCCCGGTATGGGCTTCTAACGGCCTCCCTATGCCCGTCCTCCCTCAACCTGTTCAGGATATGATCGCCGCCTTTGAGCGGCTGCCCGGCATCGGACCAAAGTCAGCTTCTCGGCTAACCTTTTATCTGCTGCGCGCACCCGAAGACATCACCAGTCAATTGGTGGCCTCGCTTTCGGCTATCCGTCAACGCACCAGCTTTTGCACCGTCTGCCACAATATCACTCTCATCGAACAGCCAGTATGCGAATTATGCAGCACCAGCAACCGGGATGAAAGCATCCTGTGCGTGGTGGCTGAACCCATTGATGTGCTCATGCTGGAACGAACCGGCGGATTTTTCGGCAAGTATCACGTTCTGCACGGAGTGCTCTCTCCCATTGAAGGCATTGGCCCAGACGATATCCAACTGGCCAGCCTGATTAATCGGGTTAAAACGGGTAAGGTGAAGGAAGTCATCGTCGCTACCAACCCCAGTATGGAAGGCGACGCCACCGGCTTGTTCATTCAACAGCGGCTGGCCGTTTTCCCCAACGTACGCGTTACCCGTCTGGCACGCGGCCTGCCGGTCGGCGGGGATCTGGAATACGCCGATCAGAACACTCTGCTGAGGGCTCTGGCGGGACGGCAGGAAATTTAGGCAAAGCTCCCAGTTGAATTTTTTGCATTATCATTAATAACCTGAGCGCTGGTCAATAATCGATCAGCGCTTTATTTTTTCCTATGGAACAGGTTGGAAAGTTCCTCCCCCTCGCTATCCTTCAACTGCCTGTTTTTTTAGCTCAGTCTTCAGCCATCTTACGCGCAAAAAAAACGCCTACGAAAAAATTCTTGTAAACACAATCCACATCCACAAACCCGCTGTCCTTCAGCCACTGCAATTGGTCCTGCATCGGGGCATCTTTATCGTAAGTAGTGCGGCGCTGGATACTCTCTTGAATGCGGATTTCCTCACAGTCAGCGCTATGCACCTGATCCAGCCAATGCTGCCAATACATCTCGCGCAGATATGGGGTCTCACCCTGTACCTGATCTATATTAAGGAAAACACCGCCCGGCTTCAGGGCCTGGAAAATGGAAGTAAAGAGGGATTGTTTCTCAGCATGCTGCAAATGATGGATGGAAAGACTGGAAATCACCAAGTCATATTCTGTCTGGGCTGAAAGAAATCGGTAATCTTCCACGGCGTAAGAAAACTGTGCAGCTTGAGCCGTAAAACGCTCTCTAGCCACGCCCAAAAGTTTATCCGCCACATCACACAGGACAAAACTGGCTTGCGGATAGCGCCCCAGGACATGCGCAGAAAATAAGCCCGTACCGGCGCCCAAATCCAGCACACGCAGGGCAGCCTCCTGAGCAAAGGGGATGACATCCAGCGCAGAGCCGAACAGGTCATTGAAATTTGGCAGAGCTTTTTTCATCCAGGCATCGTAATAGGCTACCGCGTTGTTAAATGCTTGATCAATAGACATTGGTAATTTTCTCCCGCGCATGGTTTGATTATCGGATAACCGTTTTCCTCCTCAAACTATACTCAATAGTTACGGGTCTGTACAGGGAAATTGACGGGGTGACCAAGAAATCTGCTGGATATCACATCGTATACCAATATGAAATTTACGATTCCACCCAACTAAGCATTAACAACCAAGCAGAAAATCTAATCGTTTATGCAACATAAATTGGGAAAAGCAGATGTAAAATTAATCAGCCTTATCCTTAAATACGCCCATTATCACAGATTATCGGAATAACACCACAGCTTGCTGAACCGTGTTCCAAAGCCCATAAGCCAAGGGAATGCCAACTGCCAGCCAAGCAAAAAGGACCAGGGCAAACTGTTTGCAGGAAGATGGCTCAAGTTGCCCAGCCTCTTGCAGCAACACCTCAGGCCCTGCTTTTTTTAAACCTGGATCGCTAGCTTTTGCTTTGTCTTTCTGCGGCATGAAATGTTCACCAGCGACTGGCCGGATCAACAAGTTCAGGATCAGACCTAATACCAACAGGCCAGCCAGAATATACAAAGTAGCGTCATAAGCGTGTGCTTTAGAGACTCCGTTGGCAATCTGGTACTCGCGGATATAATTAACCAGCACAGGTCCCAGAACCCCAGCTGTAGACCAGGCCGTCAATAATCGGCCGTGAATGGCCCCAACCATTTGTGTTCCAAACATATCTGCCAGAAACGCCGGAATGGTGGCAAATCCGCCGCCGTACATAGAAACAAGGATACAAAAAGCGACCACAAATAATGCCAGAGCGCCGCTATTTCCCAGTGTCGGCAGAAGGGCGTACAACAGAGCCCCTAGAATAAAAAAAATAGCGTAGGTTGCCTTGCGGCCGATAAAATCCGATAAGGAAGCCCATAAAAATCGTCCGCCAATATTAAACAAGGATAATAAGCCGGTAAAACCCGCCCCAAGGATCGCGATTTGTGCTTTTTGGGCCATAGTTAGGTCATTAAACCCTAGATTCAGACCGATCAGCTTACCCCCAAAGATTTCCTGCAAGAGGGGGGAAGCCATGCCAATAATCCCGATCCCGGCACTGACATTTAGACAGAGAACGCCCCACAGCAGCCAGAATTGAGGCGTTTTCCAGGCCTTGGATAGATGCACCTCCCCTTTAGTAATCATACTATTTTGAGTGGCTTTGGGCGGAGACCATCCTGCAGGTTTCCAATCGGAAGGGGGCACGCGATACGCCAAGGCTCCACCCATCATGAAGACAAAGTAAATCCCAGCAAGGATGAGAAAAGTTTGCCATACCCCAACCTCAGTGGTTGAAGCAAAAGTATTCATCAATCGATTAGCTAAAGGAGCTCCAATCATAGCTCCGCCCCCAAAACCCATGATGGCCATGCCGGTGGCCATGCCCCGTCGATCTGGAAACCATTTAATTAACGTTGAGACCGGTGAGATATACCCCAACCCCAGACCAATTCCCCCAATTACCCCGGATCCTAACCATAAGAGCCATATCTGATGTGTTACTATCCCTACAGCAGAGATTACCAAGCCACCACACCAGCAAAGGGCAGAAACCACTCCGGCCTTGCGCGGACCAGCATGTTCCAGCCACCCTCCCCAAATAGCAGCTGAGGACCCAAGAAAAACAAAAAAAAGAGTGTACATCCATCCGAGCATCGAAATAGGCCAATCACAGGTAGTGGTAATAATTTTTGCGAAAAAGCCCATCGTGTCTGGACAAACGACAGCTTCCTGAATTCCTATTTCTTTAGATAACGGCAGCCAAAAAACAGAAAAGCCATAGGCCATACCGATACACAGGTGAATCGCCAATGCAGCGGGCGGCACTAACCACCGATTATAGCCAGGTTTTGCAAAGGTGTGCTCTTTATTTAAATAATCCAAGAATACCATTCGATTAGTCTCCTCATAAGAACAATCCTATAGCGTTGTAAAATCCTTTACTGCTCGTTGAAATGAAAAAACTTGTTAGGATTGTTATGCCGTAAGGAATGTCAGCCAATATTCAGGTAGTATTTATATTAAGATATTTTTTATTTTATTTGTTATGTATAAATTATATCAATAGACCGGGGATACCCATCATTAGAAAAATTTGTTGCAGGGGATAGAATACTGGTCGATGCGTAAAAAACCGCTTTTCACCAGAGTTCTTCACAGAGGATTGATCCAGGTTTTTTACAGAAATGGAGTTTTTATTCAATGATGAACCAAATGATGTCATATCCCTGACTTGGTGCTTACCATCCCATCTGTATCATCAAGCACTCTACTGTGCTTAATAAAATCGGTGTCATAGGGTTCATCTTCAAAAAGGTCTATTCCCAGCAGGAATCCTAGGCCACCTTCAGCGCTAGCTGGATAATTCCATATTGATCTATTAATTAAATTTATTTGATCATGATCCCTTCTATTTGGAATAACCCAGATATTATTAATAAAATCATGTACAATAAAAAAAAATTGCAACAAAATCCATTCCAATTAGAAAATTTAGCTGACACCAGCGCAGCACCGGATAGCGCCTCCACTCAGGCTTCTGTGTATCTCAATTTTGCAGCCAATCAGGCGGCCGGAACCTTGTTCAATCTTAGTCAAAATGGAACGTCTCTGCTCACCTATGCGCCAAACAAGGATTACATGACGGTATTATTCAGCTCGCCCGATCTGGTGGTTGGGGAGACTTACCAGGCCAACGTCGGAGGCAGCAGCAACGATACCAGCACGGACGGACTTTATCTCAACGGCACCTATACCAGCGGTGCAACGTCCATCGAAGTCGTCGCGGCCCTGGTTCCCGCAGGTGCCGGACAGATGGGAGGCCCCGGCGGCGGTGGCCCAGGCGGTGGACCTGGTGGGGATCGGCCTGCCGGTGGACCCGGTGAAAGGCCTGCTGACGGTTTACAGCCGCCAACGATAGCACAATGAGCTCAATGGGGTTGCAAGGATTACAGGTACAGAACCAATGAGTTTATCGGTAAGGAATTCAATCGCCAGATAACGAACTATCAGAGCGCTCCCAGAACTGGCATGGAAAATGGGCGCTCTGTTTTAATAATAAGTTTGTCTGTCATTTCGGTGACAGAGGATGTGTCATAGCGACGACGCATAGTGGAAGAAGCAATCTCAACATTAGACGGGAGACTGCCACGCCCTATCGGGCTCGCAGTGACACGTCTTTATGTCATTGCGATGACGCGCAGCGGAAGAAGCAATCTCAACATCAGTCGGGAGACTGCCATGCCCTTAGCAAAAAGGACTCCCCATATAGTACTAGGAAGTCCTCTTACAATCCAACTAACACAAAGCCTACAAATCCAATGCCTCAAAACGCTTTACGGAATGGCGATATGCGAAGGTGGTAAGCAGCCCGAAAATTAGCACACCCAGCCCTAGCACCATCACCTGCTGCGGCACATAGACAGGATTGATACTGTCCAGTACATCCTTCCAACCAGGGACAAGGTTAATCAAGGCTTCAACCACTCCCACAAAAATGGTCATGACCGTACAGGCAATCACAAATGGGGTACCCGTTTTATAAGCTGTCTTGTAAAACAAAGGCAGGAATACCACATTGAACAACCCGAACATCATCAGGCCAAAACCAAACAGGGCTGCATTGGCTTCAATGCCTGCCAGATTGGGAGCCTTCATCAGGAAATTGCGTAAAAATGCAAAGGGGATGCAAACTACCACCTGGAGCAGTTCGATCACCACCACAGTCATCACTCTGGCTTTGACAGCATCCCGTTTACGGATCGGCAGAAGAGTGGTGAAGAAAATATCATTGGTGGCATTGCCAGACATGAACAGGAAGAACAATCCCAGTGTTTCATAGAAAAATATCACATAATAAGGATAATTTGGAATCAACATCATCGATGCCAGCCCGAGGAAAATGTAGCACGTTGGGTGAACAGAAAGTCTAAATTCTTTATTTAATAAATTCATCATCATCTCATCCCCTTTCTATATGAATCATAATGGATTCCAGATCAGCCGGGGAAAGCGCGAATCCTTCGAAAGCTGCAGCATCTACAGTGCGAATCAAACCGGAAATCTCGCCTTTCCGTTCAGCGGTTCCGATGATTTTGACTTTCAGGGCGTCGTCCATCTGGTCAACAGAGCCTTGCAGCATACGATAGGCATCCACAAAACTGCGTTTATCTTGAGATGCCAGGATTTCACCATTCTTCAGATAAGTAATATCATCCGCGTTCTTATCCAAATCAGAAGTGATATGGGTGGAGAACAAAATGCTGGCTCCCTCACGATCTACCAGATCGGTAAAAATAGTGAGCAGCTCATCCCGGGAGACCGGATCCAGCCCGCTTGTGGGTTCATCCAGAATAAACAACTCGGCATGATGGGAGAGCGCCAATGCCAGTGCAAACTTGATGCTCATACCTTGCGATAACTGGCTGATCTTCTTTTGCGGGTCCAGTGCAAAACGCTCCATATAATCGCGGTAAATAGGCTCATCCCAGGTCTTATAAAACCGCTTGTATACCTCCGCAATGGTCTTCAATGTCTTTTGCTGGTAATAATTTACGCTGCCAAAAATAAAGGAGATGCGCTGCTTGATTTCGAATTCGTTTTCCTTCATCTCCAACCCGAAGAAGCGTATCTCTCCACTATCGGCGTGGACCAGGTTAAGCATGGATTTCAATGTGGTTGTCTTACCGGCACCGTTACGGCCGATGAAGCCCATAATCCTTCCCTGCTGCAGGTTGAAAGAAACATCCTTCAACCAAAAGGCTGGATATTTTTTATGCAAGTGTTGAATGGTGAGGACTTCCAAGAGATACCTCCTATCTCCTTCTTCCTGAGCCTCGATCAGCCGGGAAGAAAAATAAGTTTTTTTGATTTGATTCTTACCGTCTAACCAATCGGATGATCGGTATCCGGATTTTGTTCCTTCATGATTGCATTCATCAGGCTGGTAAACTTTTCCTTAGGCACAATCGCTATGCCCTGTTCTTCATCCCCCAGCAGCAATAAGGTGTCTCCTGGTTGAATGTTGAAAATATCACGGGCTTCCTTGGGGATAACAATCTGCCCCTTCTCGCCGACTTTCGCAGTCCAGGCATATTTACCCTGTGGTTTGTCCATGTCCAACTCCTGAATACAATACAATAAGTATAATATGTATGATTTGTATAACTTATTATACTAAAAGATGTTCGGTTGTCAAGGAAATTGGATGCCCCTTGACAGGTATGTCTTGATCAATCTGGTGAACATTAGATGAGGATGCGCTGATCCTGTCATGGGCAACTTTCCAAGATTTGCTGGACCAGTCACGCAATTTCTTCAGGTCAAGGGAAAATTGAATTTTCAATTAATGATACAGGGGATGGTATTCAGGCAGAAGACCTGCCCTATGTCTTTGATCGCTTCTATCAAGCCGATAAAGCCCGTGGTGCCAATGTCGGCAAGATGGGATTGGGCCTGGCGATTTGTAAAGCATTAGTCACGGTGCAAAACGGCAGCATCCATGTGGATCAGAGGGCAAAAGACAAGGGGGCCATCATGATTCTGAGCTTTGATCCCATTTGAATTTAATTAAATTCCACACCTGTTGGCTTTTCAAGGAATGCATCAGCCAAGTGAGGGTATCTCTCTCATCATAAGTTGATCCTTGTTAAGTTCACTGGCATGCTGTCCAACTCGTAAACACCCAACGGTCTGCCAAATCAGCGACCAGGATATAAAATAAGCAAATAAAACCAGGTGATAACCGTGATTAATTTATTGTCCCTTCCTCTCTTAGCCAGGACTCAAAAGTACGCAGGAATAGCACAAGCGGCCACAAGACAACAATACGCAGGACTTCAAAAATGACTTGTGACCATTGCATCTCACTGAATCCCTTGGAGAATACATTTTCTAAAAGAATGCGGGCGATGATTGCACCCATTGCCAGGTATAAGATTTCCGGAAGTGCCATAATAATTACCTCACTCAAAAATTAGATAATGACAATTTTTATTTTTCTACATAAATCTGTTCATAATCTTTCAAGCGTACCAACCAAGAATTACAATTGGATCAATACCAACCAACCGAATTCTTAAACAATAACAGGAGCGACACCATAATCATGGCCAGCAAAGATGCAGGCACGGCAATTCGGAGCCAGCGGCCCCAGCCAATTTTTCCATGACGACGTTCCAAGTAGGCATAAGCCACCACATTAGCCGATGCACCAATCGGTGTGAAATTTCCGCCAATATCCACACCTAGCGCAAGGGACCAAACCATTAAGGCCAACGGTGGAACCCCAGGCTGTCCAACAAGATCTTTTAATACATAGCTCATGGCTAATGCAAGCGGCACATTGTCCACCACCCCACTCATTAAGCCTGGAACCCATTGCAGCATCAAAATAAAAAAACCAGTGCCCTTATTGGCTAAAACCACCATTTGCTCAGCAAGCATGCCAAACAGATTTACTTTTTCTAATCCACCAATGAGCAAGAACAACCCGGTAAAAAACAAGATGCTTTCACCATCCACTTTGAGAATAATTTTCTTCATCTTGTTGTCGCGCAATGTAATCATGGCTGCGCCTGCAGGTACAATGGCAGCTGTGGCAGTATTGATTTCCAAGCCGCTCAGATGAGAAAGAGGTATATGAAACACCAATAGAATCACTGCGATCAAAAATCCTGTCAAACCAACTTTGGTCAGGTGCTTGTTGAGTGGACGATTCTGGGAAGCCTCGATCGCTTGAATGGTTTCTACTGTTAATTGAGCCCGAGCAATTTTCAATGATTTCCTGTTTTCAATATAAAAGACGAATAAGAGCAAGAAAGTAGCAGCCAAAGCGATTGGACCGGTATTCACTACGAAATCGGAGAATGAGAATCCCAAAGTGGTGCCCAAAATCACATTGGGGGGATCTCCTACCAGGGTGGCGGCGCCGCCCGTATTGGCTGCACATACCTCGGCAATAACCAGCGGGACTGGATCCAGTTTCAACATTTTGCACAATTGGAAAGTCAAGGCAGAAAGGAAAAGCATAACCGTAATGCTATCCATAAACATTGAAAGAAAAGCAGCCAACAAGATCAAAATAACAAACAAATATCCAGGGTGAAATTGGACTTTCCGTAAGATGGACATGGCAAGCCAATAAAAGAATTTTGCTTCAGTTAGAATGGAGACTAGTACAAACATACCTGCGAGAAGCCCAAGTGTTTCCCAGTTAATGTAACCAAGAGCATCTTCCAGAGTTAGAACGCCTGTTAGGATTAATAACACTCCCCCCAAGATCGCAACCCAATGACGGGGGAATTTTTCAGTGGAAATGGCAATATATGAAAGAAGAAAAATAAGAATAGCGATCCACATCTTTAACTCACTGGTGTAAATTTAATTGACCTCATTATACAAATTAAGGTTGGTATCACGCTATAACCCATTCGGAGCATATCAGGGGCATTTTTTTTGCATACCATGAGGGAAAGATGAGACCACATCACTGAATATTAAACTCTCATGAATAAAACAGGTGATAAGACCTTGAAATCAATAAAATAAATCTTCTGTTTTAATGTGATTGTAGATGAACTGAAGCTCTAGTCTATGAGAGGAGGTTGGTATGAAAATAAACCGTAAACAACAGGAGAGGCCATCCTGTCGGACAGCCTCTCCTGCATGAATCTTTACCCAATCAGTTAATCACCGGCACTAACAACATCCAATGCGTAAGCAACGGTTCCATGTTCTTCGATATCCAATCCTTTGATTTCCTCCTCCCTGGAGACACGCAGCCCCAGCCATCCTTTGAGAATTCCATAGAAAAGAACATAGCCAGTAATCACACACCAGATCCCCACAGCGAGGACACCAATCAATTGAGCGAGAATCTGGGTGCTGTCTCCAGCGACCAATCCGGTAACCCCATTTTCGGTAGCGAAAACACCAACCGCCAGTGTACCCCAAATACCGTTCATCAAGTGCACGGGTACCGCAGATACTGGATCATCTATCTTCAGTTTTTCAAGCAGCAGAGTACCATAAACAACAATCACTCCGCCAATAGCACCGATTAGAATGGAATACGCAGGGGTAACAAATGCACAGGGTGCTGTAATGGCAACCAGGCCCGCCAAAACGCCATTTAAACTTGTGCCAAGGTCTGGTTTCTTGGTGACAAACAACCAGCCCAAGATCATGGCTACGAGACCACCTGCCGCAGCAGCCAGGTTTGTATTTACTGTAACCATGGCAACCACATCTGCATTGGCACCATCAATAGCCAGTTGGGAACCGGGGTTGAAGCCGAACCAGCCTAGCCACAAGATAAACACGCCCAAAGTAGCCAAGGTAATGGAATGGCCAGGGATCGCACGCGGTTTTCCATCTTTGGTAAATCGGCCGATTCTTGGCCCAAGAGCCATGGCGCCAAGCAAAGCCAGCCAGCCGCCAACACTATGAACTACGGTTGAACCCGCGAAATCCTTAAAACCGGCACCTAAAGGCAAGGTGGAAAGCCAGCCGCCGCCCCATATCCAGTGACCCGCAATCGGATAGATGATAGCAGAAATAAGAAAACTAAAGACCAGATAGGAAGAGAATTTGGTACGCTCAGCCATAGCACCAGAAACAATGGTAGCCGCCGTTCCTGCAAACACCAATTGGAAGAACCAGAAAGCCAGTACGGGTAAGCCGGCGATATCACCATTATGACTCAGGAAAAACCCACTGGTGCCGATGAAACCACCAGCCGAAGTACCGTACATGAAGGCATATCCAATGGCCCAAAAAGCCAGGCTGGCAAATACAAAATCGATCAAGTTTTTGAATAAAATATTGGTTGTGTTTTTTGAACGTGTCAGTCCTGCTTCAACCAGTGCAAAACCAGCCTGCATCCAGAACACAAGAAATGCGGTGATTAAAACCCACATGGTGTTCAGTCCCCGGGTAAGCATCACCGTCTCGGTTGGATCCGGGGATTGAGCAAAAACCGGGCTGGAAAGAAATATCAGGAAAGTCGAAACGACAGCTGGCATGAGCACCCAGCGGGTCCATTTAATACTGCTCAATATAACCTTTTTCATTTTTCCTCCTCTATGGAAAAGAAATAAAGACATTTGTTTGAATTGACTGAATTTGTGCAAACAAAACCAGCCATTGAATAACCACAGATTTTTATCAAACCAAAACTACACAATTAAGGGAATTACCAAAACTGTTTTAGGATCCTCTGCCGTAATAATTCATTTAGAGAAATTAATTTGCTTGAAATATCGGACTGTGATAATGCAATGAGTAAGTTGACCCATCTTGAAAATCTGGTTTGATTTTATAGTCTTGTGATCTACTTTTGAACTACCCATATGGAGAATTTATTCTAGGATATTACTGATGAAGTCATTGGAATGGTACCCATTTGGATAGCGTAAGGGATAAAATCAAGCCTTAATGGGTGAAATGTGAGGTTCGTCAGTGTAAATAAAATATACTTCTCCGCAAGGAAATGAATACAACCCCGGGAAGTAATTTGCCCATACTGGAATAGCATTATGATTTTGATAAAAAATGAATTTGGTCACCAAATTCTTTTTTTGGGTTAAGAACTACAGGAAGGTTCACACGAGCTGTCTTGCTAAAAAGCCAGGTCATCAATGCGTTGAAAGGGATATGCCCGACTTGCGAGAGAATAAAGGTTGCCGCGCTAATCTGGAGGATTCTCCACCCCGGTTTCCAATGGTGTAACAAAATGATGGCCAGGGTCAAGGGCATGGTGTCCATCAAAACGCTATTTAATAAATGAAAAGTGATGAATCCATTTTTACTCTTCATTGGATGTACGGTCAGCCTACACCGGTGATTTGCGGATCATCGTTATCTAGTATAAAGGCCAGGCCTCCAAACCAGTCTGTCCATTAACTTTCCAGAGGGTCCATTGATCCTGATCTGATAAACCACGGTTTGACTTGAAGTTGATTTTGGTTTGAATTTGTTTGTCAATAATAAACCTTGAGGGTTTCAATCCACCGTTCCCTTAGTTACACCAACCAGTGTATAGTACCAGTGCCTGGTCTGGGAGTTAGGCGGGGAATTATGGTCTCTTTTTATTCTTCAACATCAATGCGATACACCTGGATCTGCGACCCATTGTAATCCGGTACATTGCTCAATAATGTGCCGTACAGATGAACGATCTTGCCGTTATCGCGCAACGCTTCGATCTGGGACTTTACTTCTGGAACCATTGAATCAATGCCAAAAGTGATCACGCTCCCCAGGTCCTGCCGCTCAAAATAATCATCATACTGTGCGCCAAAGTCTGTACTCTTGATGACCCCCCACCAATCGGAAATCTCTTCCGAAGTACCTGGCTGCATATATCCACCACTGGCATTGATAGTTGCCACAATGGTTGCGGCAAGTATTGCGCTTTTTTGGGCTTCCGGGCCGCACTCTCCGCGGAAATAAGCCCACTCGTCACAAGTTGTGCCATCCTGAAAAATACAGATTCCGGATTGGCTGCCATCCGCGGCCGTGCGAATTTCGAGTTTATTCCCGTTCTGCCCGCAATAGACCGAGGCAGGATTCGGCATATTCACCTGCAGGGTTTCTGTTGCAGTTGGTTCAGGTGTCGGGGTCTTAATATCGGTGCAAGCAGTCAGGCTCACCAAAATGATTGTGACTAAAAGTATTTTTTTCATTTCTTACTCTTATCCTTATATGAGTATTTCTGGCTAAACTTCAGGTTGAACTCTTTTTCCTATGGAAAAGTCTGGTTCAGCCAGAGTTTGGGCTGTCCGTCACCCGCCAACCACATATTTGTGGAACACAGCATGTCCAAATCACCGTCCCTATCCATGTCGGCAATGGCCACGCCAGAATTATTCAATGACTCCAACCTGATTTTGCTGTCAGAGAAATTTGCCTTTCCATCATTCAACCAAATCCGGAGACCTGCCTTCCAGCTTCCGGCAACCGCGTCCAGGTCCCCGTCTCCATCCAGATCCTCCAACTCAGCAGTCAGGCTATACAGAGCACCCAGATTTTGACCACTGTCAGAAAAAACTCCTTTGCCATCATTCAGGAATACTTTGTCAGCCGGATTAGCTCCATTGTGGCTTGAATTAGCAATGAAGGCGTCCAGGTCTCCATCGCCGTCCAGATCACCCAGAAGCGCGGCATACGCATTGGTGAAACCCAGCCTTTGGCTGTTATCGGTGAACAGGCCCGTGCCGTCATTCAACCAAAGAACAGGTGCGTTGTCGGACTTCTCACCGTTGTTGGCAACCAATGCATCCAGATCACCGTCCTTATCGACATCACCCAGTGACACATCGCTACCAAACCAGTTCCCCAGTTCCTGGCCGATGTCGCTAAACTTACCGCTGCCATCATTCAAAAAAACCTGGTCTGGATTTCCATTCCAGTTGGTGACAAAAGCATCCAGGTCGCTGTCTCCATCCAGGTCTCCAAGGGCCACGGACGAGCTCTCCGTGCTGACAAGCGTTTGATCGCTTAACTTGAAAACCCCATTGCCATCATTCAACCAGACTTCGTTGATTGCCTCCTCGGTGATAAAAACGTCAAGAAATTTATCACCGTTCAGATCACCAAAAGCTGCACTAGTACTGGGCTTGAATTCCTGAAGCCTCTGAGTGAATTTTCCCGCACCGTCATTTAACATCAAACTGCTGTTCTTATCCGCATAACTGATCAGAGCGTCCATGTCCCCATCCCCATCCACATCGCCAACAACGATAGCAACGCCATCTCCCTGACCCAGGTCTTGCCCGCTGTCCACAAAGGTAAACGGCGCTGCAGGGGTTGGGCTGGGCGTGGGTGATATAACGATTGGCTTGGATTGACAAGCACAGAACAATCCAACAAAGAGTATTAGGTATCCAAGTTGAAGTGGTATTTTTCGAAACATAATAATCTCCTAAAGTTTATTTTCTGATAAGTTTAATTTTTATTTTTTGCAACTAAAACTGAATCCTGAACTTTTGGTCCAAGGAAAAAGAGCCACAAGATACATAAAACTTCTCCAAAAATTGTAATATTCATCCAAAGGGAGGTAATCGCTTCGGTGTTCAGGCCAAAGAAGACCTCAAGAAACTTTGACAGATAGCCAAAACATCCGATCATCAAAAGAACGCCCAGCCCTTTGGTGAATAAATCTGGCCTGGACTTGAAGACAAGCATCCCAAGGGGGAACATCCAAAGGCCATAGAAAACATAAGTAATAGTAGCCCCAAGTTTTCCCAAATCCATCAAACCCATCGACAGTGCTTGCAACTGAGCCGGCTCAAAAACCCCAAGATATGCGGATTTACTTGCGAGCAGGAGGGGCGCGAATTTTAAGAATTGCATGAAAGCCCCAGGTACACTGGCTATGATGAAAATAACCATCAACCTGACCAGATCTTTATCCACCGATTTAAACAGTTTGTAAAGAGCATTGGCTAAAACCAGGAAGCAAACCGTAGTGATTATATTGCTCAAAATACAGAGACGGAATAACCGCTCAGATGACAGGATATTGTTGATCGTAGCGGCGGCATCACCGGATACAATCAGTTTTGATTCTACAAACATGGTGTAGAAGGAACCAAAGATAGCCACCATCAGATACCAAAATCCTGCAATACGAGAGGTCTTAATTTTTGAATTCATTTTTACTCCTTGAAAGTATTTTATTAATTACTTAGTCAGAATCATCTTCGAGCTCATAAGAGAACACATCCCCTATCGGCTCACCGAAGACCTGTGCTATCCGAAAAGCCAGCTCCAACGATGGAGCATATTTTGCGCTTTCAATCGCAATAATGGTTTGACGAGTTACGCCCGCTTTTTCAGCCAATTGTTCCTGGGTCATTTCATTATGGTGAAAACGCAGTTTGCGGATATTGTTTTTGACCCGGTAGTGTTCCATCTTAAAATCCTTTCCGATACAGATAGATTTGTGAAGCAGCTCCAGCAATCTCCGCGGCAATGGAAAAGAAAATAATCAAACTGAACATGATCAAAGGCGGCTGTCCAAAAACAAAACTTAACATGGCGAGCAAGACGCCAACTGAAAACATTACGTAAGCTACCCTCACACCTTTCAATTCAATTAACTTGTCCCGCTCATCTGCAATAAAGCGGGGTGTCTGATAGGACTTTGCTTTTATGGCAGAAACAATCGTCAATACAATATTCGTGAGAATACTGCCGACGATATTCACAAGTATCGCCGATAGAATGACAACTGCCCATAAAGTAAAAAGTCGGGTTGAAACCAATCCACCTTGTTGAAGCATTTGTATAACATTGAACAGGTAATACCCAATGATCGACAGGTAGCTTACTAAATATACGGTACTATTTTTCTCTTGATATGACATTTTTCCTCGCTATGTATGTTTTGGATAACATTATGTATACTATTTTTTACATATAGTAATACGTAACATACATCATGTCAAGTACCAAATTTAATAATCTCGGCAAACAAAATTACCATGCAACTCGAAAGGTTTTATCCAGGATTCCAAACATCGAGTTAGTCCGGCAATTTGCAAGTAAAAAATATCCAACAGTCTCAGCCGAATCAACTTTCCATCCAAAAAAGAAACCACCCTGCCAATTTAAACTATTTGGAGTTGAATTTTAAGAAGTTAGCTACCTTCTGAACGGGAATCATCATGATGGCATGGGGGGAAAAATTCATTGTCAACCTGGCAATTCAAAGATGAACTGCCAGGTTTTATGTCTCTCCGTTGATATTGCGCGTCTCTTTTCTTTTTAGGCCACTGAGAGAGCGGCTTTACTCCCATTCACTTCATAGGCTCGGACAGAGTCACCTGCCACGGTCCCTGGATGGAATCCAAACCCTGACCGGTCAACTCCACCGACAGCACACCCACGGGCACATCACCGCTGAAACTTCTGACAATCGTCATGGGATCGCCGTCTGCAAATCCGCCCTGACCACCGCCGCCGTTTGCCATACCGCCTGCTATGTTATAGGAAAAACCAAGACTTGAATCATGGATAAAGGTAATCTCATACCCATTCATCATGACATTACCCTTCACTCTTTTTATGGAGACGACGTGCACCAGTTTCGGTCCTAGTGGTACATCTTTTTCTATCACCCATTCCTGGCCTGGTTGGGGATTTTCGCCCACATCCACCTGAAACGTGGATGCCGGGTAAGGTTCTGTTATCACGGGGATGGAGTTGACCGTAATCGTCAGCGGCCAGGCAATCGTTGTGGGATTGATCTGCATGGCCCAATGGATTTGATGATCATCCATATTATCCGCTTCAATCATGAAATCACTCGGAACCATGGAAGGCAGCAGCTCATTATTATTTACATCCTGAATTGTGACATCTTCCAAAAAGCCATTGAAGACATCAACCGTCATCCCGCTTTTAGGCTCAACCGTCAGTGTTCCTTCAAGGATATACCCATCGGCCAACGGGATGACCTGGTTAACCACCATGTTCCCCACCGTCGAGATCTGCTCTCCTGACTCATCCGCCGCAACCGGTGCTGCTTGAGTGGGGATGACCACTACAGGTGCAATCGTCAATTGAGCGAGCGGGGCATCGGTTAATTGCAATGGAATCTTAAAACTTGCGAGGGAACTTCCACTTTCGGTTTGCCAGAGGCATTCGAGGCTAAAAGTAATCGTCTCATCGGCCAGTGGAATAGGGGAATATGTGGCTTCAAATTGAACAATACCAATGCCGGGAAAGGTCCCCAAACCGATATCCTGCAACTGGCTTCCATCAGACAGCCTCAACACAGGGTTGGAATTTTTTCCCGGGCAAACTTCTCTGGGCGTCCGCATGGAATCCTCAACACCGGTGAGGGAATACTTAACCAGTGTCTTGTCACTGCTGGCGGTTACTTCTTCAACACGTAAAGTAACCCCATGGATCGTCTGGTCAAGCGGTTCAACCAAAGTTCTCAGGGTATCCTCATGCACCAGACCAAAACCCGGGATATATCCGATCCAACGCTGAATGGTTTCAGCCACCGCCGGTACAGTAAAGGTGATTATGGTTACCAACACCAACGCCATGGTGGTTGGAATCAATACTCTCTTTCGTTTGCTCATCACTGCTCCTTTTTGATGCTGTATTCTGTTATGAATTTTAGGAGCCAGATTTAGATCTTGCGGAATTTGATCATCCATCAATGAATCCAGAATTTGGGAATATTTATTTTTCTTCATTCCTCAATCCTCCCAGCCTCAAGCAGGACACGCAGCCTGGTTCGAGCGGCATTTAACAACCATTTGATGGTTCCGGGGGCGGTTTGCGATACTTCGCTCATTTCCTTTTCGGACATTTCCAGATAGTATCGTTGAACCACCACCGCCCTCTGCCGTGGAGAAAGTTTAGCCAGCAAAGACAACATCTCGGCATTCAATTGAGACCGTTCCACCTCGCTTTCCACAGAAAGAGAACGGGAAAGCAGGAGGTCAAGATCGTCTTCGTCAGCCTCCTCCGGTAACGGGAGAATGCGATTCTCTCTCAAAGCTGCATTTAAGGCCGCGTTCATCACACTGACCATAAAATACGGTTCAAAAAGCCGGCGCTCGTCGAATTGATGGACGCGATCATAAAAATGCACAAATGCGTCCTGTACGACATCCTCTGCCATCTGCCTGTTTTGGGTCACCAGATAAGCCGTTCGCACAGCCTTACCCTGGTATTTTGATATCAGGAAATCCAGTCCATTGATGTCCCCGCTTTTTAAGCGGAGAACCGCGTGTAGATCATCCATTCCGACTCCATATTGTTTGCGCGCTCACATAATGAATACAAACAGAGCTCAAAAAAGGTTGGGTACATATAACCTATTGCAGCTATTGCTGCAAAATATTGAACCTAAACCATTGGGTGGTTCGTTTTCCTTTGCAAACCGCCCTACCCAGCGAGGCAAATTGGGAATCCCTCTCATTCCATCATTTTGGCTATATTCAGTACCCCTGATATAAAACCAGTTGCGTTACAAAAAATGTGAACAAGCATTCCAACATAGAGATTCTTCTTTGTTGTCCCAAGGATTATGGGTATAAATCCAATGGTTCTGGCGATAATCATCCAGGGTGTGAAGACATGAATGGATGCAAACAGAAAACTGTGGATCAATAGGGTGAACTTGCCTTTCATTCTGGGTAATAAATATCCTCGAAAATACAATTCTTCTACAATTGGAGCTAAAAACACGTTAATGAGTAAGGCCATCGAATAGGTTACGATCAATACTGTTCTGGAATAATTACCATCCAATCCCAAATCCATGTCTGGCATCCAGAAAAAAAGATTCATTTGTAGAAAGGCATCAACGGGTTCAAAAAGTGTCATGATGGCGCCAACTATCACAAAAATTACGCTTACCCAGATAAAGTATTGCCACCAGGGGATTGAATTTTGATAACTGATCATTCCCTGAAGGGTAAAGTAGCCGTTTTTTCTCTTTCCCTGAACCAATAGAAATCCAAGTTCTACGGGAATAAGAATAAAGGTGAATGCCAAAAGCAGGGCAAAAAAAGAAGGATACCCCATTTGGGCAACCGGCTGAAGTGCAAGAAAATACCCTCCCCCAACCAGAATTCCAGGAAGTAAGTGCAAACCAACGGATTGAAGGATTGAATGTTTTTCGATCTGATTTATTTCCATTTTTTTCCAACCTTGCTAATTCAGTTGAATTTCTCAGATGCCTGAACGGGGAAAACCATTGGGAAATAGGTATTACCTGGGTGCCATCGTGATCACGACACTCCCTTTTTTATGTCCTTTCTCAACATAACGGTGCGCGTCGACGATTTGTTCCAGTGGATATATTCGATCAACAA
>DHVR01000008.1 GCA_002412765.1 Leptolinea sp. UBA5203
CAATGGTTTCGTATCCGGTCTGATGTTTTTTGTTCTCTGTCATCATCACATCCTTTTGCAACAGCTTACGTAGATGATGCTGTTGGTACTCATTATAAAGACAGGAATGGTTTTGAAAACCATCCGTAAAGCGTTTTTGGTTTCAATCTTGCTCAGGCAGATGCTCATCCAGGACGCAGCGAAAGCTTAAGTCATTATCGACAAAATCACGCCTATAACCATAACTCGCATTGGCTGGATCTTTCAATACGCACATATCACTGGCGCGTTGAACAGAGCGAACAGCCCCTTTAAAATCCGTCCAGCCCCCACCACGACAAACCCTGAAACTACCGTCCTCAGGTCCGGTCGGATTGCTTTGTGGTGAAATAGAGTAGTAATGTACGTCATACCAATCCGCCACCCATTCCCAGGCATTCCCCGCCATGTCCAAAGCACCATACGGGCTGACGCCTTCAGGAAAGCTACCCACAGGCATGATATCACCAAATTGTCTGGCAAAGTTCAGCCGATTTGAGGAAGGTGTTTCATTGCCCCAGGGATATATACGTCCATCGGTTCCTCGTGCAGCTTTTTCCCACTCTGCTTCCGTAGGGAGACGTCGCCCTGCCCATTCACAATACGAGTTTGCCTGATCCCAACTCACATATACCACTGGATAATCACGGAATTCTTCATAAGGAAAATATTTATCATGTTCTGGCGTTGTGCAAACTCCTGCATCCATGCACAACCTGTACATAGCGTTGGTTACTTCGGTGCGGTCGATCCAAAATCCATCAAGAGCTACCTCATTTTCTGGTCTCTCATTCGCCTGTCCCTCATCCAATCCCATAGTAAAAGTTCCAGCTGGGACATAAACTATTTCCATGCCGTCCTGTGCTGAAGTCCGGGTGGATCCAGAAACAAATTGGGATTCTGTATTGGGATTATTGTCGAATTCCGCGCTATGATCTGTCTCATTTCTACTGCATCCCACCCCGGACAACATGATAACCAGAACTGCCAGTATCCACAACATGGTTTTTTGTTGGCGTAAACGCATGTCAGAATAAAGTGCAAACATCATTTCCTCCTTCCATGTAACATGAATTATGATGTCATCATTGAACTAGCCAATGAGAGAAATAAATTAATAGGTCAGTTAAAAATATACACGCTCAATTCCTTCGACATATTTTGAATTTTTTGTCACCCGGAAAGGAAAGAAACTTGCCACCCTGTTCGCGTTCAGATCCTGGTCAATATCATATTTCAGCTCCACCACCAGATTATGATGATTCGTCTGGCTGTGAAGAAATAAATTGCCAATACTGCTATTCACTTTATAAGCAGTAGTAGACCATCAGTGGAGCCCAGCCTTGACCAGGCATGGCACTGTCCTGCGCCGTTACATCCGGGCTTTCCAGCCCACTTGCAGTGCCCTCCTTACCAGAAAACATGCCGGCCAGTAAGATCACCAGGCCTACAACCATAGAGGAAATGATTAAAATCATTTCCATGCGTCGACGGGTGTAAGCCGGGCTTAGACCCATCCGATTGATCATGATTAATAGTGTAGCATATCTGAACCCAAGTTCAAGCAGGAGAAATGGAGGTGCGAGATGAGGGTATTGGTTTGGTTAGATAGAAAGAAAGTTTGTGGAAGTGGTTTAGACGATTTTCATCTACTGGGTTTAAAGAGGATGTTCCATAGGTAATTGAATTATTGAGTTTCTTTCATTAATGGAGATGAATCTTGGAGGCTAGCTTAATTAATATTGCTTCATTTATTACCCAACAAAACCACACTTACAATTTGAATCTACTATAAAATAAATTCAGGCTTAATGGTCAAAATTTATAAAAATATTGAAAAACCATTGGGGAGAAAAACATGAAGAAAATTCTATTTCCTATATTAATTGTCCTGATCCTGACGGCGTGCAGTAATCAACCTTCTGAATCTCAGATTCAAACAGCGATTGCACAAACACAAGAATTACAGGTAACAGAAACTCTATTGCCAACAAACACTTTAGTACCCTCTAATACACCAACTATGACAGATACTCCAACGCCTTTTCCGACAGATACCCCTATTCCAGAACCCACGCCAACCCTAGATTTACGTGTAATTGATGTAGATCCGTATCAAATTTTGTTAAAGAAAAGCGATTGCAATCCGGATGGACGGTATTTCTTACCAAATGAAGGGTGGATCAGCCCACATAAAAATAGTGAAGTGATCGCGGGTTGGACAATAGCAAAAGGCCAGGAATATTTAGCAGAGACGGGGCGTATTGATGGGTGGTGGGTCTATTATGCTCGTGGTAATAGTAATGTGTTACTTCCTCAACAAGTTTATGATAATGTCATTCTTTATTCCTCAGTTGAAGGAGCACAAATTGTTTTAAATAAATATGAAAGCAGAAGAGTAACTGAAGAATTTTTTGATGAAATTGAAAATCCACCTAGTGTTGGTGATATTACAAGAGCTTTTGTTAAGAAAGATACAAATTCTAGTGGCGTTACTGAAGTAGTCTACATGTTTACGTTTTCATATAGAAATATTGTACATTCAATAGCTGTTCTTGGCTATGAAAAAGAAACGACCTTAGAAGATGCGGAATATTTAGCAAGAAGTCTTCTTGCTCAGCTTGAACAACTACCTCTCTCAAACGAGGTTTCAAGAAAGCCATAAAAAATTTCAGAAAATTATTCTTTGATCCACCTATATCTTTCCTGAATATAGTTTAACAACTCTTTCAATTCAGGTAGTTGTTCTTCAGATAATCCACCAAACAGATCTTCGGTACAAACACTCCTGAAGCGATCCTGCTCCTTAACCAATTTACCCCAGATCTGAGTTGGCGAGTTACCCAGATGCTTCAATGCTGGAGAGGTGATCTTGCGGAAGTCCAGGTTGTGGGCAGGGGCGATGTGCAGGAGACTGACGATATCAGCATTCATTTCCTGGGCTTTTTCCATCTCGTGAGCCAGGAATTGTTGCCGCATGAATTGATAGAAGGGCTCGAAGAAGAGCGCGTCAAAATTGGGTAGAAGATCTTTTCGAATCAGGCAATCAGGGTGGTCAAAGAGGTGCTGGTAGATCTTAGTGCGGTCGGTACCACTTTTGGCAAATTTCAGGTTGGTACCCCCGTAGGATTCAGTGTATTTCCACTCGATCAGAACAATCTGGCGTTTTTTGTCAGTGCGTTCGAACATCACGATGGCGTCAGCGCTGGTGAAGTTGGCACCGCGTGAGCGCTTGCCATTGCGCGAGATTTTTTCACCGAGATAATTGCGTGCGCCAATCCACTCAAAGGAAACCAACTTACCATCCTCGACAGGCAACATGTGATCGAGTTGTGGATAAAAGGGTCTCAAAAGTTGGGCTAGAGCTTCCGGTTGATCGGCAAAGGGGAACAGAAAATTGACGCAGCACACCTGCGAATCACACATATGATTGCTGGATTTGCCATTTAGACCGTCGTGCCACTTGATCTCGTGTTTCGCGAAGTGGCTGAGAGCACTCTCGCGAATGCCTGGGTAGAGGTTTTGTTCGGCATGTTGTAGGGGCAGGCAGAAGGGACGATATTTGGTTTTGTAGAGACCGGGTTGCCTGGCTTCAGGGGTTATGGTGGGTGAGGATTGTTTGAAGGCGGATTGATGTGGTTTTTCGGATTCGAGGAATTTGGACATTGTAACTCCTACAATAGAATGAAATTATTCCATTCTTGTTGATTTTATGAGTTAATGATCAACAAGGAAACTCAACTTTTTATATTATGCAGATTCGAAATATTCTGTATCGATACCTTTGATCTCATATTTCGTTCTATTAACTACTCCGACACCATAATCAATCATTAAATCTGACAACCGTTTACCATCAATTAGAACAACCTTTGTATCGATATTCTTGACATAATTTTTGGCATCTTCAGTAAATCTTGATGTTGTAATAAAAATGCCTTTTTTGGCTCTTTGACCATGTAGTGCTCCTATGAATTTCTGGATTTCTGGTCTTCCAACATGGTTTTCATCTTTCCACTTTTTTGCCTGGATGTATATTGAATCCAATCCTAAACGATCCTCATCTATGATGCCATCAATGCCTTCATCTCCACTTTGACCAACAGCTCTGGCTGCTTCACGACGGGAACCACCGTAGCCCATATTTGACAACAACTCAACCACCAATTTTTCGAAGAAGCCAGGAGAACTTCGCAGTACAGATTCTAATAATTCTGTAGCGAGATCATCGCGAATTTTCTGATAAGCATCTTCCAGGGCCTCTTCAGGAGTTAATTCCACCTCTGATTCGGCTTTACCATTTGTTTGATTTTCAATGCGAGGTCTTTTACGAAACTCAATATACCCGGGAAATTTCTCAAGAAAATTCTTGTCAATTATTTCTGGTTTACTCCGAAGCACTTTACTGCCTTCGGATGTTATTTTAAAAAAACCTCGTCTAGGACCGTCGAGTAATCCAGCTTTTTTAAGGTAAGCCTTTGCCCATCCAACTCGATTATAAAAAAGAGGTTGTTGTCCGCTGGACAATAGGACCGCCTGTTCTTCATCAGATAATTTAAAATATTTTCCTAATTGAATCGTCGCTTCGCGAATATTATGTTCTTTTCCATCTCCTGCAATTTCTAATAAAGGCAACATGATTGATTGAAAGTCTGGAATCGCCATTTTCTTACCTTCCTGGTTGTATAAATTGGATGTATGAGTGTGTGAAAAAATTTTGAGTTGGGTGAGATACAGATAATCTCAAAGAAAATCCACCCTCGAAAATTCTATTGATGAAATTAGTATAGCATTGGATTTTTATTTGTAATAAATAAAACAGCATTTTGTCAAATAAGCTTAGTACTAACTCAAAAAGGTGCACCGCACTTCTGGTTTCTGAGTAAATTGTGTGTTATGTTCCATTTGTTTCAATTGGGATGATCCTTAAGTGCAGCGCACCTTAATCGCTCAACACCTTTCCTGTTATAATCCACCCCATGATCGTCATCTCCGACATGATGGGCACACTCACCACCGGCTCTCCAATCCTGGGATTATTGGACTGGATCAAGGTGCACCAGAGCAAGGCGCAGGCGCGCTGGTTGCTGGCTTCGATGATGCCGAGTTACCTGCTGGTGAAATTGGGACTGATCGATCCGCAGTCGTGGGGGCAAGGCTTGATGGTCAAGAGTCTGACCTGGCTGAAGGATATGGACGAGGTTAAGTTCTCGCAGGCTTGCGAGTGGGCGGTGGAACATAACCTGTGGCTTAAGAAACGCGAGTCTGTGATTGCCCGACTGCAGGAGCACGTAAAGCAGGGTGCGCAGGTCTATCTCGCCAGCAGTGTGGTCGAGCCGATTGCCGAGGCTTTTGCCCGGCGGATTGGCGTGCAGGCGATCGGATCGCCAGTGGAGATTGAGGGTGGTAAGGTGCGTCT
>DHVR01000076.1 GCA_002412765.1 Leptolinea sp. UBA5203
AGATAACCAGTGCGAGGATAGGTAACTCGATCTTTAATCCTTGGTAGTATCTTACGGGCTAACCATGATCCGACAATGATTACAACTGGCTGTGCCAGGGTTAATAAAACTAACTTATAAGCCGTGTTTTCCATTTGCGCCACGAACCAATAGGTTAGGCCGGCAAAGAATATGATCAATCCGCCTGCAATTTCTGACAATCCATCTACATACCAATATTTTCTGGTGTTACGAATAATATTTTCAATCTTAATTTTTTCAGACATAACATCTCCTTGCAAACCGGTTTGTAGAACAAACTTGTTTTTATTTATTATAAAACATTTCTGAGGGTTGTCAAGACTGATTTTCTTTTTTTTGGAAAAACTAGCCAAATGGATAGGAAAAAATTTAATAATGAACCGCTGAGGAGAGTGATTTTTTAAAAAAGAAGAGTTATGAGAGAAAAAATTAATTCTTAATCACAACTCCGATTGCATTTCTATTCCGAAATTTACGCTAATGTCAGAAGAACATGAAGAACAACCTATAGAATCACGCTGTTCAGTAAATCGTTAAATCAACATCCATCTTAATCCAGCACTTTAGTTCCACATTTACGGCAGAACCTAGCGCCTATTGAAAGTACTCCACCGCATTGCCTGCAAACAGTTGGCTGAGCGGGTGCACTCTTTTGTACAGTAGCCGGTGCCGGTTTTTCCTTCCCGCATTTGAGGCAAACTTGTCCTGTGTTCTGGTTGCCGCAGATACATTGCCATACATCAGATTGGGTTTGCGTTGGTTGTTTGGTCGGTAAAGGTCTTTTATCCGATGTTTCAGTGGGGGGAATCACAAAAGTATTCTTCTGCCTGGTTGATTTGGCAAGAATTGTGGGGGCAGAGTCTGTAGAGATTTCAGCTTCCTGGTTCTCCGAGGGCATTGTCACAGATGTATTCTGCTGCTTTGTTGGTCTGGCAAGTATGGTTGGCGCATCATTCGAAGAAAAATCCACATCTGGGTGCTCGGAGGGCAAAGCAGCCGGGGTTGATGTGCCAGCCTGATTATCAGTTTGCAGAGATTCCTCAATTTGTATACTCTGCAGAAAAGTGATAATACTTCCCCAGGCTATCCTTTCTGAACCGGTAAGTTTCACCTGCTGTTTGGATTGACCGGTATCCAATACCAAAACTTGTCCGGAAGCGATGTTTTCTATCGAAAAGAGGCCGCCGTGATCTTCCTCTCCAGGGCGTAGAGAACGCCAAGAGCCCATATAAGCTGTTTGGTTTGTATCAAAACTAAGCATTAATTCCCAAACATCATTTTGACAGGTGAGGGTCGCCCCCAATGCAGGAAGCCCTGCATATTGGGCACTCCACCCCGTGGTAATCGAAGGGTCTTCAACCAATGGGTGAACTTTTGCCCATTCCAAAACACGAGCAAGTCGCTGGGAAAAAGCTGAAATTTCAGTAGGTTGGTCGACTAAAATTTTATCAAAATCCTGGCACAAGATTTCAATATCCGTAGTAATAAACGAGGGTGGAGTTAACTTAGAAAATACAGACTGATCGCTTGAGTTATTCATAAGGTTTTCCTTAATTAATGGAGTTTCTAAGACTCTCGATGAAATTCATAAACCAACTTGGTTGATAATTTTTTTTCGTTCCGTCTTCGTTATTGATAGCCGATGTTTTATCAACACCTTCTCCAGCATTTATATAAACTGCTACACCGCCTGACCCATACAACCATACGGTAATATATTTCACGACGGCAGCTACAGCCACTTTTAATCCGACTGCGGCAGCTAATGCCGTGGCGACATAAGCGACTGCCAAAACTCCTGCAATAATGGCGGAGATTGTGGTAACAGACAAGCCACGTTCCGAAAGTTTCATGTTCAATTCGGTATACACAGTTATCAGGTTTTCATGATTTCGCAAAGAATCATTGTCCCAACGTTGTTCCCACCAGGGATCTAATGCCTTTCCATTCTCTTTCTTTAAACCAGAGGGGAATATACCTGCCCAGACATGCCAATGAGGGATCTCGTATTGTTCATACTCAATTCCGTTCATCTTAATAATCGACTGGATCTTTTTTGGATCATCTCCTTTTTGATATAAGCTTCTATTCAATAACCAACTGATAATCCTTTGACTCATCTGCTTGCAAACATATGGTTCTAACCCTGTTACGAGATTTGATGCTATATTCGTAATTGCTCCACGCATTGTATAGGGGCAGGCATCATACAATCCTTTCCAGTAAGGGTTGTTTAATTTCAGACTGTCTGCATCTATTAACAGGTCGCTAAGAAGTGTACTGATATTTCTCTCTACATTAATAGTTTGGGATGTCTGCCAGATTGGGCTACCCGTGTCGGATAAAGGTCCATTGCATATAACTCGAAATTCACTGGGTGAAGACCCACCAAAGGTGGAGGAATTCAGGTTGTCCCAACGAATACCTGAATACCGCAGACCCCAGCAGGCGGAACCTTGAGCCAATGGTATATACTCATTACTGGTATATAAATCCTTCTCCCGGGTGGTTTGATCCCGGTCCCTATTTATCAACTCCAAAAAACCTCTGTCTTTGTTGGGTGGATTCTCTATTTCCAGCGAAAGTGGGAGATTGGGTACGCCGATCTTCAAAGGATTGAGCTGAACATAAGCATAGGCTTCGGATGTGCCGCATAATCGACCCGGTACCACCCAAAATTGAAAATCTAAGAATTGAGGATAAATCTGAACCAGATGAGGAGACATACCTGCCAAACCGTAATTTTTTGGCACACCTGCCCGTAGGACGGGTTCAACACTTATGAAATGATTTTTCTTTTTATCCTTGGTGTAGGGAGTAAGGTCATTAGAATAAATTCTGTAGGCGAATAAACCCTCTCCGCTTTCCTCTGTGATTGGTTCAGGGTCTGGAAACTCGCCGGTGTGCTGAATATTTATCACGTCTACCATGTCCATAGCGCTGAGATACTCCTCACCTACGGTCACTTCTTTGTCAGTTCTCACAAAGAAAATTAAAATTGGCAGTAAATCTTTGCCGTCAGCAATGAATTGCATATCTTCGAGTTCCAGTCCAGGATAGGGTGTTTTCGGACGATTGTTCTTGCCCTTACCTTTCTCTGGATCGTAAGCATAGCAAATCATTTTTAGTTGAGGATGTACTTGTAATGTCGTTTTTGCTTTGTACTCCTTTCCCTTTTCATCTTTCACCACGACATTAACCATTACCAGGCCATCATTGTCGGTGAGATCTTCACCAAAATAGGTTTCAAGGTCAATTCCATCGCGCATCTTTAGCTTAAAATTGTAGGTCAGTCCATCATCGGAGGAATAACCCTCTTTCACCTCCAGAATATCTGGCTCAAAGGTGAGTGGGGGATCCATAAATCCATAATAAAAACCAACATTGATTGGGGAATTTTGAACCGGGTCGCGAAAACAGGCTACTAGCTCGGGGGGTTGCCATAGTTTCTCCTTCTCATTGAAGGTAATATTAGGAGAGTCCACTGGCAAAATTGTAAAATCCATCTTGAATTTCAACTGCACTTCGGCTTTTTCTTTTCCGAGCGGGAAAATCCCATTCACATCCAATATTACAGAAGAAGCAGACGGTATTTTCAGGAGGGTGATATTGGCAGTCAACTGTCCAGTAGAAGTTGTGGTCTTTATGTTGAAAAACTCTGCCAGATTAGGGGGTAAATTCAATGAGATATTTGCACCTTTTTCAATCTGGTGACCCTCCTTGGTTACGCTATATGCATTAACTGTTAGTGTGACCGTTTTGTTAACTTCCAGATCAAATTGTTTATGAGATGGGTTTAACACATAAACAGTCTCCTCTGAAGGTTGTTCCTCCTTGCCGGATGCGGCTGCCTGTGCTGCTTTGTTTGCCAATTCTCCTGCAATCGCGCTGAGTGTTCCTGCAATCGCGATACCAACCACTACGATTACCCGCGGAATTAATGGCCCTGATCCTGGTGAAGTTGTTGGTGGTAAAGGTTCCCACTCAGGCTCTGGCTCTGGATCTTCATTTTCCAGTATCGTCGCGAGCTCTTCGCTAGCTGTTTCCACCCATTGATAATTGTAACGGTTCATACCGGCAGTGCAGGTTATATAGATACTTAATTTGTCGACATAACTATTTCCAGGTGGAAACACAGCAGAAACCTGAAGTGTTTGGCTTCCAACGACAATCTTGCCATAGTCGGTCTGAACTTTGGCACTATATTTATTCTGCGAGTCGGTGAAATCGATTGCGCCTCTGGTTACGCCGCCGAAACCAATATCAGGTTCGTCAATCCTTGCATAGATTTGGGCACTCATATAGTTAAGGCCTTGATGGATGTAGCCAGGATCATCATCAGTCCAATTGTATTCATCTATATTAGCACTGATAGTGAGATCAATGTTCTGCCCGGCTGCGTAGCGTTGTCCAGGTTCAGTCCAGGTCATGGAGGCTTGAAAACTATCTCCGTTAAGTTCAGCGCTGAATATACCATTACCTCGGCTGATCTTGTATATGTAATAACGATCAGCAGACTTTTCTTGGACATCAACTGAAATCAATTCCCAATATCCACTCTCTTCTTGTGCCAGGGTCGTTCCACTTACTGGCGTTACAGATAAAAGACTTCCAATAAAAAGGATCATCCAGATGCAGAAGTTCCATCGTTTGTTCTTCATAATCCTATTGTCTCCCTATACCTCTTTACACTGATTTTTTCTGCAGCAAGAGTTGGCAGCTAGAAAAGTCTCATGAATTACCATTAACCTTTGGCGACCGCAACAAAAAATAACCGAACAATGTGCTGATCAACGCAGTGAAATGCATGGCTGTATAACCTGATGTGATAATAGTAGAACAACCACAGCCTAATAGCATGGGTACTGTCAGCGCCATTCCCAGGCGAATTGCATAGGGAAATGATTTATGAAATTTTTGTAGAGGTAGCAGCAGCTTGTCGAGTGGTTTGCGAAGCAACCATATTAATAGCGGCACGCCGCTAAGAATCACGGGTGTGAGAATATCCACACCTCCCGTACCACCAAGGATCAGTCGCAAAAGGGTAAAAAGAAACCATAAACCACCGACCACAACTCCAGGCAGTATCGCCAGAAAAGGCGTGGTGGCAAGTTTGCGCCAACCTTTCGACGGAGAATTCGTTTGTGGTGCAACCTGTATGGAAGGCTGCGATGGATTTCCTTTGGGTGGGCTGACCATTGGAGGCTGCCCTGGCAGCCAGTGAGTCCCGTCATACCATACAAAGCCACCTTCAGGGGTACAAGACCACCAGCGTTTTTCTTCGTCGATTGCCCTTAAACGAACAAGAGCAGCTGAATAAGTAGTTTTATCAATCTTCCTGGTGTTGAAGTCGTTGGTCAACTGCTGGTAAGCCTGCATCATTTGGTTTAATGTCATTGGTTGTTGTTCCATAGGCCTCCCACTCCTTATGCCTTTCTAATCTTGTAAAATGCCATTTTCTATCCTCTATTGTTGCTTATTTATTTATATGTCACTTTCGCTTTGTTGCAGCGGTTGATAATGGCATTACTGATAAATGCAAAATCGGCAGTGTCTACATAGACCTGATTTTTGGTTAAATTTTCGTTTACATAGATAACATGTCGTTTTTCGTTTACTGTGATAGATTTAACTTTTTCAAAACTGCTCAATGTGCTTTGTTTTGATCCAGCCAACAATCCCGCCCCTGCCGTCTGAGCGTTTCCTGACATCATTCCCGCTAAGGAGACAATCATTGCGAGAATCTGGCTTTTTTTGAATTGTTTTTGCATCTGCATGTGCTTGACACTCTTATCGTCCATCTCGAACATTACACAGTATTTTCCACCATTCATGAGGGCAACCAGAGGATATGCTAACAGCATTAGGACAGTGACAATACCGGCGACAATAACCATAATTTTTACAAATGCAAGCAGTGCAGAACCAATGCCATCTCCCAGATTCAGGAAAAAGACCAAAATAGCTGGCGCTAAAGCCGCTAACAGCAGGATCTTCCAGATCGTAATAACAAGGGTTGGGTTTTTCCACATATTCATTTCATAAACCCATCGCATGACACCATCTTCACCCATGACCACCCCTGGGCTTACCTGGTGATTATGTTGTTGGACAACAACATCCGTTTTTGGAAGCTCTACGTTAAGGGCTGCACCACATTTTTCACAAAATTGGCTGTCTTGAGGAGATACCTGTCCGCATTTTTTACAAATCATCGCATAAAACCTTTCATGTTACCTGGTTTCTATAATATTCTTCAAAAGAAGTTTGTTTCAAATTGTGGAGTAATTGCAAAAAGAAGAGAGGATTATTTAACCAAGCCCAGAATTTGTTCCCCAGATATTTCCACTACCAATGTTCCTGTACTGAATTCGGGAGCACTTGCTAAGAAAAGTCGATTGTTTTCAAAAAAGTAAATAGTCTGACCATCCTGGCTCCACAGTGGCATGCCGGTAAAAAGGGGAGACAATTCAATTGGGTTGCTATTTTTTTCTGTTATCCAAAGGCCAGTATTCAAACTAGAAGACCATACCCAATACTCCCCGGTTGGTGAGGGGTACGGAGTCAATCCTTTGACTTCAGGCAGAATCTCCAGGTTGATGTACCCATACGGGCCATTGTAGTAAATATATGGAAGGCCCTCATCCCCATACACCGTAAAAAGATTGCCCTGGGGAATGAAACGGATACCATAAGCGATTATTTGTTCAAATTTTTTGCGACCAATTTCACCCATGATCGGGCCGTCAGCACCAAGAACCGGAACGCTTTCACCGAAGATCATCAAGCCAGGATCCAAAGGTTCGCTATTACCGCAATTATCGTATGTATATGCGACCGAAAACATTCCGAATTGGTTTTCGGGGTCATAGGCAACTGCAGTAAAACCTTCCTCAACAATCACCTGCTGGTCAAAACTGGTTACGTCCACAACCCGTAGATTGTACGCTCCACCACATAATCGCCCCCAACTATTGATCAAAAAACGGTTGTTATCCATCCATGCCAAAAAATCTTCGCCGTTACTTTCTAAAGATTCCAGGAGGATTGCCTGTTTGGTTTGGAAATTATAAACCCACAAACCCTCCATTTCGGCGCCTGCGCCAGTACCAAAGGTGTTTACGCTCAAATATTGGAGAAATTGCCCGTCTGGAGACCAATGTAAAGCAGAGGCATGTCCATCTTCTTCCGTCAGGCGAGTAACCGAATTATCAGATCGATCAAAAAGATAAACATCAGCGCTGTCGCCATCGCGGGCGGCTACAAAAGCTAATTGGGTGCCATCTGGAGACCAGGCCAGGCTGCCTATGGATTGTATAGAGCTATAAGCTTCAAAAGCTGGTTCACCAGGTGTACTTTCCATATCTGATTGGATGGTTGGTCCGCTCAATTCCAATTGCAAAAGGGTTATCTGGTTTACAAGATCCAGCACGACTAACATCGGGTTCAAGGAAGCTCCGCCAAACCCCGTGATATACGCGAAAAACTTCTTGTCTGGAGACATACCCTCATTAAAATCCCAGGGGGCATCCAACTGACCATAGCTGATTTGTGTTGCTGCACGTGTTTGCACATTCACCATCCAGATTCCTGAACTGGTTATTGCAAGTGTGTAGTCTTCCGGAAGGTAACCTGATTCTTGAATTGTCTCATCTTGTGGAGAGGGCTGCGCTGCTTCCTCAGGGATCGGAGAATCGATTTCCGGTTCTGGCAATGCCTCGCTTGTATCTGAAAAGTCCTCCAAACCATCGGGTAAAACATCCTGCCAGGATTGACCCTGATTGCGCAGGTAAATGAAACCGCCGCCAACAACGGCAGCACAACAGCAGCCTAGAACTATCAGGGCGATCACAATGATCCAAATCCAGGATTTTGCAGGCTTTTTTGCTTGCGGTTGTTTCATTGATATTTCTTCTCTGGGTATGCCCACGCCACCCATTGACATCCCAGGGCTACCCTGCTGATTAACTGTTTGATGAACGGTTTCCATTTTTGGAAGTTCGATGCTAACTGGCGCACCACAGTTTTCACAAAAACGATTTCCTTCAGGAAGTTTCTGGCCGCAATTTGTACAAATCATCGCATCAATCCTTTCATGGTACTTGGTTGCTTTAGAATGTTTTTTTCAATTGCATAATAACCAATAGAAGAACTAGCCTAGGCTTTATCCCAACAGTTATTTTTATTGGTGATATTTGATTTGAGGAAGAGAATGATTCCGAAAAACTAAATCGAATGAATTTTACCAACTATTTCACAACAGAGGAATGATTGTTGTGGCAGAACAAAATTAACTGTAGCATACTTTCTCAATATTGCATCATTTTATCCTAGTCACCATCTCCATTACCATTGGTGGGTGTTCCGGATGTATCAGCATACGCAATCATGATGGCGAATTGACTGATCAGGTCATAAGATTCTTCCAACTGGCCTTGCAGGGTTAATTGGGAGGAAAATTCCGGTTCTCCCAGGCGCTTGAGTAATGGTTGCGGTATGTTGGGCATGCGCACCTGGACATTAACCTGGGTCAAATCCTGTTGAACCTCCCAGAAGCGTTCGAGGGTCTCCGGAAAACGGGGGGCCTCCGATGTAGTCATCCGTGTAAGCGGCTCGTTATAGTCTATGGAAAGATCTGCTTCTGCGCCACGCCGCTGTCTCAATGCTTCCAGGATTTGATCCTGGGTGCGACCACGCATACGGAAAATCAGAAATGGATCTTCATCAAAACGATCTCCGAGAATGTAATACGTCGCAGCAACATGCTTGCAAGGTGTGA
>DHVR01000038.1:0-180 GCA_002412765.1 Leptolinea sp. UBA5203
AGAAGACACCGATACCAATCCAGCGGTAGGGCGCGAGCCTCGCGCCCCTACGGTATCCCCGTTATTCAACCACCAGCGAAGGCGCCGGGGCGAACAACGACATTTTCGCTGTGTTTCTGTGAAATATTCGGCACCGGCGTAGGTCGGTGTTGAGACGGGGATCAGGCAACACGCCAACCC
>DHVR01000038.1:242-25746 GCA_002412765.1 Leptolinea sp. UBA5203
ACGCCGGGGCGAACAACGACATTTTTGCTGTGTTTCTGTGAAATAATCGACACCGGCGTAGGTTGGGTTGAGTCGGGGATCAGGCAACACGCCAACCCATAAATCAATCCCGGCGAAACCCAACAGAAAACACCGATACCAATCCAGCGTGAGGGCGAACGGCCGTTCGCCCCTACGGTATCCACGTTATTCAACCACCAGCGAAGGCGCCGGGGCGAACAACGACATTTTCGCTGTGTTTCTGTGAAATCATCGGCACCGGCGTAGGGTGCGGTTGAGCCGGGGTAATAAATCACGTCAGCCAATAAACCAACCCCGGCGAAACCCACCAGTAGACAACTTTGCCATCCAGAATGAGGGCGCGAGCCTCGCGCCCCTACGTTTATCCCTGTTTCTTTTTGGATACAATGCGCAGGCGCTATGGATTTATTCCCAATGCCCCACTCATTATTTTCGAAATATTCGGCACCGGCGTAGGTTGGGTTGAGACGGGGATCAGGCAACACGCCAACCCATAAATCAACCCCGGCGAAACCCAACAGGACACACCTATACCCACCCGGCGGGAGGGCGCGAGCCTCGCGCCCCTACGGTATCCCCGTTATTCAACCTCACGCGAAATCGCTGAGGCGAACAATGAAATATTCATTGAGGTTCTGTGAAATCATCGGCATCGGCGTAGGTTGGGTTGAGTCGGGGATCAGGCAACACGCCAGCCCATAAATCAACCCCGGCGAAACCCAACAGAAGACACCCATACCAATCCAGCGTTAGGGCGCGGGCCTCGCGCGGCTTATCCTTACCCCTTTTTAGGGTCCCAAAAAAATCCTTTTGTCGACTGAAAAACTCTCAAGTTCGTAATAGTGCGCAAGTCAGGGGAATGGATGATCCCCGCGCAGGATGGGATTTTGGATTTCTTTTTGTACAGCGCTATGCGAGTGATTTTTAGCCCCTGCGGCAAGGTATAATCTTTTTAGGGAACCTCAAGGTTCTGTGTTTTTTCATTTAGAACGTGTTGAATAACCCGTTCACTAAATTTTTTTAACGCATATCCTGCTGTTGTTGAATCAATAATTTTCCTTTGCAGCCATGAATGACATGGAACCATGATAGGTACGGAGGATTGTGCATGCCCGGTTTGATTCTTAAAAATGGAACGATCATCACCATGGACCCGGAACGGTGCGTCCTTGAGCAGAGTGCCATCTATATTCAGAATCATTTCATCACAGAGATTGGAGAGGCTGATTTCCTGGAAAAGATGCATCCGGAAGCCCGTGTGCTGGATGCCAGCAAAAAAGCCATTCTGCCCGGATTAATTGACAGCCACGCGCATGCAGGCCATGCGATGATAAAAACCATGGGGGATGGGGACAGCGCCCGCTGGTATGAATGTGTGAAAGCCTTTTATATGGATGGGGCCACGGCTGCCTTCTGGAAAGCGGATGCCCAACTGGCTGCCCTGGATCGATTAAAAAATGGGGTAACTACCGGATTCACCTATTTTGGCGGCGGCGACAGCATTTCGCGGGTGGATGATCCGATGTATGCGTTAGAGCATCTCAAGTCAGTCCATGAAGTAGGGGTGCGGGAAATCCTTGCGGTGGGTCCATGCCGTCCGCCGTATCCAACCGAGTTCACCGATTTGCAAAATGGAAAACCCAGGAAAAAAGCCGTCAGTTTTGAACAGCAGTTGGCGCATGCAGAAGAAGTGATTCGTTCCGGGCATAAAAAAATCAGCGACCGGCTGCAGGTAGGCATTACAATGCCGGTTTACGGACGGACCGAAAGCGACCTTGCCATTATCCCTGCGTTGAAAGGCTGGGCTGAACAGGTGAAAGACCTGTATAAAAAATACCAGGTTCTCTTTACGCAGGACGGGCATCGCAGCGGCTCGATTAAATTCCAACATGAAGTCCTGGCTCTTTCCGGTCCGGATGCTGTATTTTCCCATTGCGTTGACTTGACCGAAGAAGAGCTGGATTTGTGCCAGTCACTGGGGATTAAAATAGTGCACAATCCCAGTGCGGTCTCGGCAATCCGCGGACGCTGTCCGGTGCCTGAGCTGCTGGATAGAGGCGTGACCGTGATGCTGGGTTCCGATTCAGCCGCGCCGGATCGGGGATGCGATATGTTTCGGCATATGTTTCACTGCATGCATTATCATCGCACTTTCCTGAAGGATGAAGGTTCCATGCCGCCCGGAAAAGTACTGGAAATGACTACCCTGGACGCAGCCAGAGGGCTGGGCATGGAGAAAGAAATCGGTTCGATCGAGGTTGGCAAACGCGCAGATATCATCCTGGTGGATATGAATAAACCTCACCTGGTTCCGCTGAATATGATGCCCTCCCGCATCGCGTATTTTGCGCACGGCAGTGATGTGGATACGGTGCTTGTGGATGGAGAAATTTTGATGGAAAACAGGAAAGTTTGCCGGGTGAATGAAGAGGAGATTCTGGATACTGCCCAGGCCGAAATGGAACTCATCCTGGACCGCACCCAGACCCGGGCCATGTTGGAGCTTTCAGAAAATTATTGGAATCACAGCCATTATTAATGGATGGAACCTAACCCCCTATAAAAGAAACAGGAGAACCTTATGAGTCAGGAAGAGAGAAAGAACCCCGGTGTTGATTTAGCGATTACGTTTATTTATTTTAAAGATTTACCGAAAGCCATGGCCTTTTATGAAGATATCATGGGCTTTACCCTGAAGATTGATCAGGGATTTTGCAAAATTTACCAGGCCTCCTCTAATGGCATGGTTGGGCTGGTAGATGAAGTCAGGGGATTTCATAAAGCCAGCGAGATCAAACCGATCATCCTTTGTTACCGCGTGCCGGATGTGGATGAATGGTATGCCTTTATCAAAGGGAAAGGGGTTGAGATTTTCCGGGATTTGAAGACCAGTCAGGAAGAAAAGATTCGTGCATTTCTCTTCCACGATCCGGAAGGTCATGTGATCGAAGTTCAATCAGGGTTATAGCCCGGAAGGAAAGTCGAGCAACCCTCTGTTCCAAAGATTACAAATGAAGGTAACAAATTAATAATAAATTCTATTGTTGGGTTAGGAGCGGCTATATTCAGGCAATGCCGATCATTATCCCGCTCCGTAACCCAACAGACATGCGAAGAAAATAACATGCCGATCCTTTACACGACACAATAGCTTGTTTTCTGATGGGTGGCAATATGCCGAATCCATCAAGCCCTTCTGCGCCACCCATCCTACGTCTGATTCGTTTGATCTTATAGAAATATTCGTGGGGCGGGTTTATCAATCCCGTCAATCTCTCCCAATCCTTGTAAACCCGGCCAAAGCGTTATTCTATAAAGTATTTTTTCTAAAGAGTGATGCCGTATCCATCCAGTGTTAGGGTGCGAGCCTCGCGCTCCTACAGTTACCCCGTTTCCATTAATGTTAGCACTGTGGACTTGCTCGCAACTTAACCTGCATTTCCTGGAGAGCAAACCGATCTCCAGGAATATTTATAAAATATTCATACTTTCTTAATACCCCTCCATACAAAGATGTTTAAAATGAAAGAATAGTCTGGATAACTCGTGTGCCAGACCTTTAGTTGTATCTTAAGGTTATTGGATTTTAGGATGGAGGTAGGTTAATGGTAAAAATTCGTTCTATACAGCTCAAAATATTGTTAGGTGCCGGGTTAAGTATTTTGTTGATTGCGGTGGCACTTACCGGTTACGCCGCCACAACCTTGAAAGCCAAAACACTGGCAAGCACGGAAGACGTCTTAAAGAATACTGCCAATTCAGAAGCAGCGAAAATTGATGCTGAAGTTGAAGTGGCTTTGGATACTTCCCGGGCTCTGGCAAATGCCATCACTTCCAATCTCTCAGCAGGCAACACGCTTACCCGTGAACAGATTATTGGGATGTTAAGACAGGTGATGGTAGAGAACCCCACATTTTTTGGCCTGTCTACGGAGTGGGAAGCCAACGCTTTCGATGGATTGGATGAAGCCTATGCAGGCAGGGCTAATGTCGCAGAAGACGGTCATTTTTCCCCTTACCTTTACCGGGAGGGGGATAAAATACTGACGACTTTTCTGCCCCGATTGGCGGAAGATGATCCTGCTTATGCTTATTATACAGTACCAAAAACGACCTTGCAGGAAGTCGTTTTAGATCCCTATATCTATCCTTTGAATGGCGAAGATGTTTTGATGACCTCGTTGATGGTGCCGATTATTTATGAAGGCAAATTTTATGGTACCGTGGGCGTGGATTTCACTCTGGATTTTTTGCAGCAAAAAGCAGACCAGATTTTGGAACTCAACCCCGAAGCCACCATGGCGATTTACACAAATTCCGGCGTCATCGCAGGGTTTACCAACCGTCCGGAGTTAATTGGAAAACCCATGTCGGAAGTTCATGCGGATTGGGAAGAGGACCTTGCCGTTATTCAAACCGGTGAAGCAGCCCTGGATGAAGATGAAGGCAATATCCTGATTTTTTCTCCGATGACCTTTGGCCGGGATCCGCTGCCGTGGTCGGTAAGTGTCAGTATGCCTATGGCTGTAGTTCTTAAAGAAGCCTCCAGAAGCATGTGGCAAATGATTGGGATTGGCTCGGTTATGTTTATTTTGGCTTTGCTCCTGCTGGCCTGGTTGGCGGGTGCGATTGCCAAACCAATCAAGCAAATTACAAAATCAGCGGAAGCCATTGCGCGCGGGAACCTGCGCCAGGAAATAACAGTCAATAGTGTAGATGAAATTGGAATATTGGCCCAATCCTTTAAAGGCATGCAAACGTATTTATCCAATATTGCGGATGCCGCGCGGGCATTGGCCAATAACGATCTAAGGATCGCGGTAACGCCAGTCTCAGATGAAGATGAACTAGGCCATGCTTTCGAGGAGATGATTGAATCCTTACGGGAGACGGTCAGTAACGTCAGCCAGAGCGCTAACGATTTGCAGGATTCTTCCAGCAAACTGGCGCTCACCTCCAACCAGGCTCGGGAGGCGACCAGCCAAATTGCCTCGACTATCCAGCAAATTGCCAGCGGTACCGTACAGCAGGCGGATTCCGTCAGCAGGGCGGGGATGTCGGTCAGTCAGATGACCACGGCGATTTCGGATGTGGCCAGCGGCGCACAGCAGCAGGCCAATGAAGCCAACAATGCAGCTTCCATCACATCCAAACTTTCCAACGCCATTCAACAGGTGGCCGGGAATGCCCAGGCAGTCCTGAGAGAGTCCACGGCTGCCACGGATGCGGCCATGGACGGCACACAAAAAGTGGAAGACACCCTTACCGGCATGCAGAACATCAAACAGCGGGTGGGTATCTCGGCTGAAAAAGTACGCGAGATGGGTATCCGCTCCGAAAAAATTGGGGATATTGTGGTCACCATCGAAGACATCGCCTCGCAAACCAATTTACTAGCGCTAAACGCGGCCATTGAAGCGGCGCGGGCAGGTGAAGCCGGCAAGGGGTTTGCGGTGGTGGCCGATGAAGTCAGAAAATTAGCAGAACGCTCTTCCAGTGCAACGCGCGAGATTGGGGAACTGGTTCATACCATCCAGAAAACAGTCACAGAAGCGGTGGCGGCCATGGATGAAGGCACCAAAGAGGTTGAGTTGGGTGTTTCGATTGCCAATCAGGCCGGCGTTGCCCTGTCACAAATTATGACTGCCGCCGAAGGGGTGAATCGCGAGGCGGTATTGGCTGCACAGGCAGCGGATATCATGCAGGCCTCGGCCAATGAATTGGTGGTCGCAGTGGATTCTGTCTCCGCGATTGTAGAGGAGAACACGGCAGCTACCGAGGAAATGTCGGCCAGCTCAACGGAGGTCACCGAGGCGATTGAGAATATCGCTTCAGTGTCCGAAGAGAACTCTGCCGCGGTGGAGGAAGTCTCCGCTTCTGCTGAGGAGATGGCGGCGCAGGTGGAGGAGGTGAATAATTCAGCGGAACTGTTGATGGAATTGGCCACCCAATTGCGGGAAGTGGTCAATCGGTTTCAACTGAGCTAAGGTTAGTAAAGTAGATCGAGACAAAGAGGCTTGCAGAGTGCAGGCCTTTTTGTTTGTGCTCTGGCTCACATCCACCCCAACGATGTGCCTGACAATAGTATCGCTCACGTCGAGAGGTTTTATCATCCAGCGTAGGGGCGAACGGCCGTTCGCCCCTACGTCTAATTCAATACCAATCGGATACAGGAAACACCCACATACCACATACGGGCGACCAACATTATCGCTCACGCCGAGAGGATTTTATCGTCCTGCGTGAGGGCGAACGGCCTTTCGCCCCCACGTGTGTTGGATTTGGTTTGGCGTATAAAGAGTGTTGCTGTGAAATCATCGGCACTGGCGTAGGTTGGTGTTGAGACGAGGATCAGGCAACACGCCAACCCATAAACCAACCCCGGCGATACCCAACAGGACACACCTATACCCACCCGGCGTTAGGGCGCGAGCCTCGCGCCCCTACGGTATCCCCGTTATTCAACCTCACGCGAAATTGCCGAGGCGAACAATGAAATATTCATTGAGGTTCTGTGAAATCATCGGCACTGGCGTAGGTTGGGTTGAGTCGGGGATCAGGTAACACGCCAACCCATAAATCAACCCCGGCGAAACCCAACAGAAGACACTTACCATCATTCAAAGGGAAATCCGTTTCCGTGTAGGGGCGAACGGCCGTTCGCCCCTACGTATGACGGATTGGTTTTGGCGAGCAAAGGGTATCTTTGTTAAATTATTGGCACAAGCGGACGCCGTATCCACCCAGCAACAGGGCGCGAGCCTCGCAATGAAAGTTTCATTGAATCGGCATCGGCGTAGGTTGGTGTTGAGCCGGGGATCAGGCAACACGCCAACCTATAAATCAACCCCGGCGATACCCAACAGAAGACACCTATACCCATCCGGCGTTAGGGCGCGAGCCTCGCGCTCATACCTATTTTCCACCTTTCATGGGGAGGCGATGCTGTCCGGATTTCTTAGGGGAATGTTGAGTGAAGCCAACGGTGGTTTTCCGTTCAACGCTCTTGGAGATTGGTGGCTTGACCAAAGCCAAAATAGTCCGTATAATAAAGATACTGGGAGCGCTCCCAGTATCTTGTTTAACGATGCATAAGGTGAGGCTGGTGGCTGATTTAACCCTCGAAGACATTGCCAAAAAAGCAGGTGTATCCCGTTCCACGGTTTCCCGGGTGGTCAATCGACAACCGGATGTACGGGATTCGGTGCGCGAACGTGTTTTGGCGGTCATCGAAGAAACCGGCTTTCACCCCAACGCCGCCGCCAGAACCCTGGCTTCCCAACGCTCTTTCACGATTGGCCTGGTGCTGCCCAAAGGGGTGGGCGCGTTCTTCTCCGATCCCTATTTCCCCATCCTTACCCAGGGGATTGCCCAGGGCTGCAATCAAAATGATTTTACCCTGGGGCTGTTTATTTTGGATTCCAGTGAAGATGAGGACAGAACTTTCCCCCGCATTTCCCGAAAAGGATTATTGGACGGCATTCTGGTGCAAGCCGGATCCAACGGGGACGGCTTGATTGAACGTCTGGTACGCGCAGATATCCCGTGCGTGATTCTTGGGCGGCCGATGAATCCAGTGGATGTCAATTATATTGATGTAGAAAACCGCAAATCATCGAGACTGGCTGTGGATCATTTGCTTTCCCTGGGAAAAAAGCGAATTGCCATCCTCCTAGGACCGGTATTGAGCACGGTCAGCATGGACCGTAAAAGCGGTTACCTGGATGCCATTTCTGCTTCCGGGATTCCGCTGGATGAAAGCCTGATGATCAGCACCGAGTTTTCTGAAACCGGCGGGTATCTCAGCATGAAGAAAATCTTAGCACAGCAGCCGGATGCGGTATTTGCCGCCTCGGATGCACTGGCCTATGGCGCTATTCGGGCCATTCGGGAAGAAGGGCTGAGCGTGCCGGAAGATATTGCCGTGGTGGGCTTTGATGATTTACCCGTCAGCCCGCACACCACCAAGGAAATCCACCTGACCACGATTCATCAGCCCGTGCTGGAATTCGGGATCAAGGCCGTGGAATTATTGATTGATCGGATCGAAAACGGCTGCGTGCCTGCCAAGCAGGTGGTTGTGGAAACTCAACTCGTTGTCCGGGATACCTGCGGCAGCAGGATAAAAGAAATCTAGCGCAATTCATAGGATTGTGCATAGGAATAAATTTATTTTAAGAACTCAAAGGATGGTTTGAAATGGTATATGGACATTTTGATGATAAAAATTGTGAATATGTAATTGAACGGCCGGATACGCCATTGCCATGGATAAACTATCTGGGAAATGAGGACTTCTTTGGCTTGATCTCCAATACCGCAGGAGGGTACACCTTTTACAAGGATGCCCGTCTGCGAAGACTAACACGCTATCGCTACAACAATGAACCGCTGGACAGCAACGGCCGTTATATCTACCTGCGGGATGATGCTGCTTCCACGCAGGATAAACCTGTCACCTGGTCAACCTCCTGGCAGCCGATTCGCCAAAAACTGGACGCCTACGAATGCCGGCACGGTTTTGGATACACAAGCATCCAGGCCACTCAGCATGAGATCGAAAGCCGCACGCGTTATTTCATTCCCCAGCACGAGACCATGGAAATCTGGGAGACCACCATTACCAATCACCGCAAGGTGGCAGCGGACCTCTCCATGATAGCCGGGGTGGAATTTTGTCTATGGGACGCCCAGGATGATGCCGCCAACTTCCAGCGCAATTATTCCATCGGACAGGTGGAAGTGGATGAAGGTGTTATTTATCACAAAACCGAATATCGCGAACGCCGCGATCATTATGCTTATTTTGCCTGCTCCGAACCGCTGAGCGGATTTGAGACTCAGCGCGAAGCTTTTCTGGGCCGTTACCGCGGGTGGGATTCTCCGCTGGGCTTGGAAAACGGGCAGTTGACGGATTCCATTGCTCACGGCTGGCAGCCGGTGGGGGTCAACCAGGTTAAGCTGCATCTGGAAGCCGGTGAAACCAAGACCGTGATTTATATCCTCGGTTATCATGAAAACCCGGTTGGCGAGAAATTTGATCCGCCCGGATCGCAGACCATCAACAAAAAAGTTGTCAAACAGCGCCTGGCGCATTATTTGAAAGCTGAAAATGTGGTGCGGGCTTTTGATGAGCTAAAAACCTACTGGCGGGACCTGCTGGATAATATGCAGGTATCCACGCCGGATGTGCATACCAATCGTATGGTCAACCTGTGGAATGTGTATCAGGTGATGATCACGTTTAATATGTCCCGCTCCGCCTCGTACTTTGAATCGGGCATTGGGCGCGGCATGGGTTTCCGCGACTCCGCGCAGGATTTATTGGGCTTTGTGCAATTGATCCCGGAACGGGCCAGAGAAAGAATTCTGGATATCGCATCCACACAAATGGAAAGCGGCGGTGCGTACCACCAGTATCAGCCCCTAACCAAACGCGGCAATAATGACGTCGGCTCCGGATTCAACGATGATCCATTGTGGCTGGTGCTGGCTGTGGCGGCCTACTTAAAAGAGACCGGCGACTGGAGCATTTTGGATGCCCAAGTCACTTTTGATAATATTTCCGGCAGTGAACGGCCATTATATGAGCATTTACGCCGATCCATGCAATACACCCTGGATCGGATTGGACCCCACGGCCTGCCATTGATTGGCCGAGCGGACTGGAACGACTGTTTGAACCTGAATTGTTTTTCGGATACCCCCGGACAATCCTTCCAGACGACCACCAATAAGGACGGTAAGAATGCCGAGTCGGTGTTCATTGCCGGGCTGTTCCTGGTCGCTGCTGAGGAAATGACCGCGATCGCCAGCCACGTTGCGAAAATGGATGAAGCTGGCTTGTATGTGAAAGCCGCTAAAGAGATGGAAGCTGTCATCTGGGCGCACGGCTGGGATGGGGATTGGTTCCGCCGGGCGTATGATGATTTTGGCAATCCGGTTGGCTCCAAGAGCTGTGAGGAAGGCAAGATTTTTGTGGAGCCTCAAGGCATGTGCGTAATGGCCGGTTTGGGGCTGAACGACGGCCGGGCTGAAAAGACGCTGAACGCAGTGGAAGAACACCTGGGCACGCCGCATGGTGTGGTGGTTCTTTATCCTGCGTATAGTCATTATTACTTACATCTGGGCGAAATTTCTTCCTACCCGCAGGGATACAAAGAGAACGGCAGTGTCTTCTGCCATACCAATCCGTGGATCATGATCGCCGAGACCCGTTTGGGCAGGGCGGAGAAAGCCATGGATTATTATATGAGAATCAATCCGTCTGCCCGCGAAGGGTTGAGCGAAGTGCATAAATGCGAACCCTATGTGTATGCACAAACTATCGCCGGCAAGGAAGCGGCAACCCATGGGGAGGCCAAAAACTCCTGGCTGACGGGCACCGCAGCCTGGAATTATGTCGCCATTACCCAATGGATTTTGGGTGTTCGGCCGACCTATCAGGGCTTGATGATCCAACCTGTCGTGCCGGATAGCTGGAAGAAGTTCTCCGTGCAGCGCAAGTTCCGCGGCGTACAGTATGCCATCGAAGTGGAACGAAAAGGCCCGGGCAACAAGGTGCAGTTAACCGTCCAGGGCGCTCCAATCGAAGGAAACATCATTCCGCTGCCTGCATCGGATACCCGCAAGGTGGATGTTAAGGTGATACTGGGTTAAGTCACGGTTCATCCTTATTAATCCGGACCGACAAAATAAGTTAGCTAGGTGTATGGAGTTTCCATGAAATTTGGTTATTTCGATTCAGCTGCACGTGAATATGTCATCACGGATCCCCGCACTCCGGTGAAGTGGATCAATTATATTGGCACCCGTGATTTCGGCGGTTTTGTAGACCATACCGGCGGGGCGTTGATTTGCAAGGGGGATCCGTCTTTCAATCGGATGACCAAATATTTGCAGCAGATGCCGGCTTCGGATTTCAAGGGAACCACCCTGTATTTACGCATCCATACGCACAGAGGGTATGAAGTTTTTTCGCCGTTTTTTGTGCCTACCTTGCAACCCCTGGATCAATATGAATGTCATGTGGGTCTGGGGTATACGCGCATCGTGTCTGAACTTCTGGGCATTTGCTGTGAGGTGACTATTTTTGTGCCGAAAGGTCAGTCGGTTGAAATTCGTTCCATTGAGCTCACCAACCTGAGCGATAAAGTGCAAACCCTGGATGTGATCCCGGTGGTGGAATACACCCATCCGAATGCCATGCAGCAATTTACCAATGCCGATTGGATCCCTCAGACTATGCAAAGCTGGCGTGAGAACGTTGACGGCTGCACGGTGTTGCTGCAAAGCCCCTTTATGAACAAAGAGCGCCAAGTCAATTACCTGACCTCCAATCTGCCGGCCAGTTCCTATGAGACCGATCGAAAAGTGTTTTTAGGAGAGAATGAGTACGGTAGTTTCCGATCCCCGCTTAGTTTGCAAAAACCGCAGCTTTCCAATTCCGAAGCCAGGCGCGGAGATAATATCGCCGCCTTGATGCATGAAATCAAAGAGCTGCAGCCGGGAGAGACCCGGCGCTTGATTCTGCAATTTGGCCAGACCAGCAGCTTGGACGCAGCCCGGGAAGGCATCGCGAAGTACCGCAATCCCGAAGTTGTGGATCAGGAACTGGCTAAAATTAAGGAATTCTGGGACGGTTACCTGGATGTGTTGCAAGTGGAAACCCCGGATGCGGACATGAACAGCATGCTGAATGTGCATAATCCGTATCAGTGCTACGTCACTAAAACCTGGTCGCGCTATCTATCGTATTATCAACTGGGCATGGGCCTGCGGGGCATGGGCATCCGCGATTCCTCCCAGGATGTGATGGCGGTACTGGCCTCCGTGCCGGAGGAAGGCAAGGAATTTATCAAATTGCTGCTCTCCTTCCAAACCCGAGACGGAAAAGCCTATCACCAATTCAACCCGTTCACCCTGGAAGGGAATGAAGGCGATTCCCTGGAGATGGAAGACCGCCCGCATTATTACAGCGACGATCACCTGTGGGGGGTGCTGGCGGTTTGTGCCATTATCAAAGAGACCGGAGATGTTTCCTTCATGGAAGAGCAAGTCCCCTTTTACGAGAAGGACAAGCAGGGTCAGGTGCTGGAGCAGGCCTCCGTGCTGGAACATCTAAAGCGGGGATTACGCTTTACGGCTCAAGATACCGGCCAGCATGGGCTGCCTTTGCTGGGATTTGCGGACTGGAATGATACGGTCAATTTACCCCGCGGGGCGGAATCCCTGTTTACGGCCAACTTGTATGGCAAAGCTTTGAAGGAAATGATTCAACTATTACAGTTCCTGCATCAGAATGCTGAGGCAGAGGAATTTAAGGCCCTGTACGAGCGCATGCAAACTTGCGTGGAAAATGAAGGCTGGGACGGGGAGTGGTATACGCGCTATTTTGATGATCAGGGCAAACCGTTGGGTTCGCATGTCAATCCATACGGCAAAATCTACCTCAATGCCCAATCCTGGGCGGTGATTTCCGGTTTTGCTTCCGAAGAACGCGGCCAGCAGGCCATGGAATCGGTGAATAAACACTTGAATACGAAGTATGGCATCAAACTCAGCCATCCCGGATTTAATGGGTATGATCCACATTACGGCGGGGTGACTACTTACCCGCCGGGAGCCAAAGAAAACGGCGGCATCTTCCTGCACACCAATCCCTGGGCGATGATCGCCGAAACCATGCTGGGGCATGGGGATCGGGCGTACGAGTATTACAGGCAGATCAATCCCGTCGGCAAGAATGAGATGATTGAAGTGTATGAATGTGAGCCGTATGTCTACGCTCAAAACATCCTGGCGAATGAACACCCGATGTTTGGCCTGGGGCGTAATTCCTGGCTTTCCGGTACGGCTTCCTGGTGCTACCAGGCGGCCACTCAGTGGATCCTGGGCATCCGTCCCCAATTTGACGGATTACAAATCGATCCCTGCATTCCTAGTGCCTGGGACGGATTTTCCGTCACCCGGCGCTACAGGGGGCAAAAGATGTCGATCAAGGTGCATAATCCGGAGCATGTCTGCAAGGGTGTGAAACGGATGACACTTAACGGAACAGAGCTGGATGGGAATGTCATTCCCAAGCTGTCGAACCTGAGTGAAGTACAGGTGGAAGTCTGGCTGGGATAGGGGAGAATGAATTAATTACCAGGATGGATCGTTAGCCTACCAAAACGAAGGACCAGAAACCAGTGATTTCTCGGTAGCGAATATGCTATCTTTTGTAATTTCGTGGTTTCAATCCCTTAAAGCAAGGGCAGACAGGTGATTCCACTCTTCGGGCTGACTGGGCGTAATTATTGTTATCTCACGGAAGGCACGAGTAAGAGAGAAATTCGATCACTGATGCTCCTAAGAGGCTTAACGAAGTAGGTTAAAAATCCGGATATTGATTTATCCATGGACTCACGATTATTAAGGTTACCATCAGGTTATTTACCATATCTGAATATGAATGGTTGAATTCCTTAAGCATCTTTATTTGTATAACCATAAAGCGTAAAACCATCTAAATTATCCATAAAAAAAATGAATCTACTATTTCAATCTCCTGGGGAACCATGTATCATATGCAATAGATACAGTAAAAAAAACGGCAGCATATTATTTACGTACGTCTCATTGAAATTCAAAGATGGACTAGGTATGCTATTGATACTTGGGTAGCATTATCTTTTTATTAAATCCATGATTACTGTTATACTCAGATTTTTATTGGGGCATTTCTTATTAATAAACGTTAAGGAAGATGAATGGTTAATACTCAGAATTTTATTATTCTAATGGGAGAGGATCAACTACAATCTGATCTTTCTTTGCGAGAATTAACGGATCATTGGACCCATCCCGTGGACCTGCAGGTGATTTCCTGCCAGGATCTAAAAACAAAACTCCCGTTCAAAAGACAACCCGATTTACTCCTCATCCATGGCATCGACCGAATGAACCTGACGGATGATGATATAGCTTTCTTAAATCAACTCTCTGTGTCCATCCGAGTAGTAGGTGTTGCCTGGGATGGACTATCAAGCATCGACCCATGTCTGCTTAATTCGGAAATGGATTTGTATCAGGTGCAGCCTGCCCGGATGGGTGAAAAGTATTCTTTCCTCCTGGCGAGGTTTTTGCAAAAACTGATTATAACTTCCAACAACAGACGAAAAGTGTTTGATCCGCAATACCAGGAACCTAGGTTGGTTGTAGGCATAAATTCAGATCAGGAAGTCTTCTTGATCAATCAGCCGCTATACCGCCTGATTCACGCGGATGTCCTTGTACCGGATGGAGCATGGTCTGGTTTGTATTCGGCTGCAACGGCGGAAAGAAATAAAAAGGTTAGCATAGACTACAATCAAGAGAAGTTTGAACCTGACCTAGGTAGTGACGAATTTATCTTTAAAATCAATGCCGGTGAGAAAACCCTTAGGTTGAGTTCCAGGGAACTTTACTGCCTGGATGAAGACCAAACCAGTGGTGTACTGATGATTGGCGTTCCAGACATCGATTCCACACCATTGGAGAATGCGCTCCATGCCTTTGAGCAGAATAGTCTGGGTATATTTAACAGCATTCAAGAGTGTATGGTTATAACTGATATCCATCGTCGAATCATCCATTTTAATCACGCTTTTCTAAAAGTATTTGCATATGAAAAAGATGAAATCCTTGGTCAATCCACCATGGTTTTGTATGCGTGTGAAACAAAATTTGAAGATATGGGATTGAAATTGAGTGATTCATCCATGGATGGATCAATAACTGAAATCATAACCTTTAAGCGAAAAAATGGCCTGCCTTTTTCGGGGGAGATTGGGATACATCCGCTGCTGGATTCGGAAAACCAGGTCATCGGGTATGTATCGGTCATTCGGGATATCTCAGAGCGCCTGGATGCGATAAAAGAAAAACAACAAATAGAAGATTCTCTGCGAAAGACCCTGGTCCTCGCCCGTTTATCTCGTTGGACGTACCAATTTGCGAGCAGAGAATTTACCGTCTCTGAGGAATTTCATCGCAATTTTGTCACGAATGATAGTTGGTTGAAGATCACGAAAGAGGACTTTATCCAGAAATGGGTTCATCCCGATGATCGGATGATTGTAGAGAATGCGTTTAATGTTGAATTAACGGAGCATAATCCACGGGAAACAGAATTTCGCCTCATCAAAACCGACCACTCCATCAGTTATATCTATGCAAAGATTAGCTCCGTTGTGTATGGGAATGACGGCGGCCTGGTGAGCATGGAAGGGTTTTTACAGGACATCACGGAGCGGAAAACCACAGAGGATCGATACCGCCAACGCGAAATATTGTACCAAAAGAAATTAGGTGAAGTTGTAGGCGGCTTTGTCACGTATGATGTGCTTTACGATGCACGAGGACTTCCGAGCGATTTTATTTTTATCGAAGTGAATTCGGAATTTGAGTTTCTAACTGGCAAGAAAGCGGAAACCGTACTTGGTAAACCCATTATGGAAGTCTTCCCCAATTCCGATGCGGATTTGATTGAAAATCTGAAAACTGTTGCATTGACCGGTGAATCCTTGTCTTATATTCAGTTGTATCCTGAAGCTGGAATTTGGTACGATTTAAAACTTTTCCGGCAGACACGCGATAAAGTTTCTATTTTGTTTTTTGATGTTACTGAACGGGAGAGTGCTTTAAGAGAGATTCAGCAAAGGAACAAATACCTCTCTGCCATGCAAGAAACAACGCTGGAATTGGTTTCGGAGCATAACCTCAGTGTGCTGCTGGACAACATCCTCCAGAGGGCAGCCGCAATGTTTGGCGCCACCAGTGGTTTTTTGGATTTAATGCAGCCGGATGGAATTTCTTCCTTACCTCTGGTGGTTACAGGAGAATTAGACAGCGCATTAAAATTTCCGATAAAGCGGGGGGAAGGCCTGACAGGAACCGTGTGGAATACCGGCGAACCGATGCTGATCAAGAATTATGATCAATGGCCGGGGAGAATCCCTGAGATAAAAATGAACTATCTCAAGTGTGTGATGGGTGTTCCGCTGCTTTCCAAGGGCAAGGTTTTGGGTGTACTGGTCTTAGGGAAAGAATATGGCGCCAAGGATGATTTCACGGAAGTGGATGTTGAAATCTTGATCCATTTTGCCCGGTTGGCAACACTGGCGATAGAGAATGTGCAATTGATGGATTTATCGCAAAAAGAAATCATGGAACGAATACGCACCGAGGAACAACTCATCAAATCCGAGGAGGCCTATCGTTCCCTTTTTGAAAATGTCCCGGATGGGGTTTATCGAACCGGTGTGGATGGAAAATTTATTGCCGCCAACCCTGCATGTTTGAAAATCATTGGGTATGAGTCATTTGAGGAACTCTGCAAGACCACTGCCTATGATTTATTTCTAGACCCTAAGCATCGCGATGAGTTTAACAGCCAGTTTAACTCCAGTCGAGACATTATCCAATCCGAGCTTGTGCTCAGGCGTAAAGACGGGAAGCAGATTATCGTTTTGGATAATTGCCGTGCCGTGCGGGATGAGACCGGGGAGATCAAATTCTATGAAGGGACAATCACAGAGATTACGGCGAGGAAACAGGCAGAACAGCTCATCCTCAAGCAATCGGAGGAATTGTCACGGCTCTATCGGGCTTCGGCCTCTTTGATCTCGGATAATTCCAATAATCTGGAACATTTGGCCCTAACCATTGTCAATACAACCCAAAAAGAATTTAACCAGGTAAATTGCAGTTTGTTTGTTGCCGAGCCCAATTCACGAAATTTGAAACGTGTGGCTATTGTGGGTCCATCCGATAACTATACCAATCACCTGACGCTTGATTCTACTGGAAAAGGGATTGTTTCCAAGGCTTATCGAAGTGGAGAAGTAGTAAACGTTGCCGATATTCGTAAAACGGAAGATTATATTGAGAATTGGAAGTCAGCCAAATCTGAGCTTTCCCTTCCCTTGAAAGTAGGCGAGAAGCGTCTGGGTGTTTTGGATATGGAGAGCTCGCAAACCGATGCCTTCAGCGAAGATGATATCAGAGTCTTAAGCATTTTTGCCGAAAAAGCAGCTTTTGCGCTGGAACAGGCTTTGATCAGCGAGAAAGAACAAAAACGAATTGACAGTTTATTGCAATTACAAAAACTGGGTAATGAATTATCCAGCGTCCATGATGAGAAACTTGTACTGGAAACATTGGTAAATCATAGTGTAAAAATTGCAGATTGTGACGCTGCCCTCGTACTGTATTTTAATCCTAATCAAACTTGCTTGAAATTAATGGCAAACAGTCATAGCTCTGGAATTGAAGAATTCCCAGTTGTGTGTGATTTACAGGAACCACAGTTGATTCAATCCATTCTTGAGGATGGACGGGTCATTATCTTAAACATTGATGAAGAAGCTCCTATTCTGCGGCAACTAACGCCTGACCCGGATATCCATACCTTTTTTGCGTTTTCATTGATCAATGAAGGAAAATCGATCGGGGTCATTGTCATCGCGGGCAGCCATTTAACCGAGCTTTCCAAAGAGGAGAGTACCACTTTCGAACTACTAGCCAAGATTGCCTCCAGCTCCATTGTCAATGCCCGTTTATTCGAATCCACCCGGCGAAGTTTGGATCGTTTGGCTTCCTTGCGGCGTATTGATCTGGCCATCGCAAGCAGTACGGATTTAACCTTCACGCTGGATATCCTTCTGGAACAGGTTATCACTCAATTAGGTCTGCATGCAGCTACACTATTAAAGTTTGATGAACATGATTTTTCCTTAAAATTTTGCTGCGGCCGGGGATTTAAAAACCCCGCCATACGAACCACCAATGTTCCTATTGGAGAGGGCATTGCGGGTAAAGTTGCCTTCGAACGCATTCCTGTAATTATAGAAGACCTGCGAAATGTAGCGCAGGACCAATGCAGGGTGGATGAGTTTAGAGAAGAAGGTTTTGTAAGTTATATTTGTGTGCCTATCATTGCCAAGGGGAAAGTCAAAGGGGTATTGGAAGCTTTTTTCAAGGAACCCTTTTCTCCTGGCCGGGAGTGGATGGATTATTTTGAATTGATCAGCGGTCAGGCTGCCATTGCCATTGAGAGCATTGAGTTATTTTCCAATTTGCAGCGCTCCAATGCCGATTTATCCCTGGCGTATGATTCTACGCTGGAAGGCTGGGCGAGTGCGTTGGAATTAAGAGATAAGGAAACGGAAGGGCACACACGGCGGGTAGCCAGTTTGACTATGGATTTGGCTGTCGCTATGGGTGTCAAATCAGAAGACCTGGTTTATATCCGTTGGGGAGCTTTATTGCATGACATCGGGAAAATGGCCATCCCGGATGAAATATTGTTAAAACCTGGCGCATTGACGGAGGATGAATGGAAAATTATGAAGCAGCATCCTCAGTATGCTCTGGACATGCTTTCGAAAATTGATTATCTGCGGTTGGCATTGGATATACCCTATGCCCATCATGAAAAATGGGATGGAACGGGCTATCCACGGGGGCTGAAGGAGGATCAAATTCCCTTGGCAGCCAGGTTTTTTGCCGTCATTGATGTGTGGGACGCGCTGGTTTCGGATCGTCCGTATCGAAAAGCCTGGAGCGAAGAAAAGACGATTGCACATATTGTGGAGCAGAAAGGGCTTCATTTTGACCCCAGGGTGGTGGATACTTTTTTGGATATTTATCAAACAAAACGAGCTTATCCTGATCCGATGGTGGGATGGTAAGTTGACAAGTACCCCCACTGTTTACCGTTTTCCATCCAAACCTGCCAGGTCTGAAAACCAAATTGCTCCGTATTTGTGCCAGACCTGGCAGGTTTTTGTAAGCTACTCTGATGGGCTTGACTTGAACCCTCTCCCGCCATATTTCCAAGAAACAATAGCGCAAGAACGGATGCCGGTTTCGGCCAGCGTTTGGCCGCCCCCTACGTTCTGACGCCGAATCCATCCAGCGGGAGGGCGCGAGCCTCGCGCCCCTACGGGTATCCGTTTATTTTTGGATGCTGTGTGCAGGCGTGATAAATTTATTTCATGATGGCAGCATTTTTCTTTTGAAATCATCGGCACCGGCGTAGGTTGGTGTTGAGCCGGGGTAAATAAAACACGCCAGCCAATAAACCAACCCCGGCGATACCCAACAGTAGGCGCCTATACCTTCCCGGCTCATATGGGGTACAGGTTACCCTTTCGGATTCCCAATGACACTCTTTGAGGAATCATCGCCAAGAGCGGACGCCTTATCCAGCCAGCGGGAAGGCGCGAGCCTCGCGCCCCTACGGGTATCCGTTTATTTTTTAATGCTGTGTGGGAACGCTGGGGATTTACTCGTTTTAAATAACAAAAGCCGGTTTGATCCGGCTTTTGTTATTTAATTGTTTCTTTCCGTCCCCTACTGAAAATCAGTGACTGGATGGATGGGCAGCGGTGGGTAAATTTGACCGGGTACAGGCGGCATGGCGTTGTATACCCAATCCAGGTCTGTCACACCAACGGTTATGCCGGCAACTCGTTGGGTGCCTTGATAGGTACCGCGCATTAGGACGTCTTCCATGGTTAAGGCCATCCCGAAGATGGCCAGCCTTGTTCCTTTGGGAATGGCATTCAATGCCTCGGTATAAACGGAGGTGGAAAATAGAATGCGGTCACTCCCCAGGGTTTGGGCCTGGATGGCGGGAATAATGACAGGGTACCCATCATGGTCAATATAAGAAAGAAACTTCAGGTTATCAAGTTTATTCATAAAACCCTGTGTCCAGGGATTCAAGACGGTTTTACCGTGGTTTTTCTTCCCCAGGGTGCGAGCTACACTGGAAAGGATGGCTGAGCCAATGATGGCGGACATGGGCAGGGCTTTCTTTCCACTTTGCGAGAGTAAATCCAGATAAAAGACGGTATGGATGCCAAAATAGGCGTTATAGCGAAACATGGGTATATTGTTATAAAAATCATATTCCTTGCCGGATGTGGATGTGTGGGTAAAGCTGGCCTTGCCGATCCACAGATTTTTCTCCAGGCTCATCATAAGGAACCCAACCTTCGGATTTTGGCGAATATAGTCTTTTGAAAACCCCTCGGTGAATTGACCAAAGGCTAGCTGAGTCGGGGAACTGGCCATGAGGGAAGAGATCAAGGAGATATGCGGTTCGCCATTGGGGCTGACAGTGGCTAACAGGCCGATTTTCATGGCAGGCAAAAAACTTTCAATATCCGCTGCGGAAAAAGATGTTAAATGAGTTGAAGGATTCATAGGTCTCTCCTGGTTGCAATAGGATGGCTTAGCATGCCAAAACTTCCACGCGGGTGGCTCCGCTGGTGACGACGATTTCGGGCGAAATGCCGGAATTTCTGGCAACCTCACCCCAATGCTCCACTTCTTCATGGGACATTAAATTCTGTTCGGCGTAATCCCAGGGTATATACAGGCGTTTATACTGATCCCGACAGAGATTGTTAAAGGCACATAACTCCCAGCGGCTTACCCGACCGGGCAGGTTCTGCTGGAGGAATGAACCAATGGCGGCCAGGTTCTCCTCGTTGGCGGTGGCGCCCGGAATGAGCGGCGTGCGGATCCACAGCTCGGGGGCGGGCGCTTGGGTCTTAAGGTAACCTGCCAGCATTTTTAAGTTCTCCAAAATTTGAGTATTGCCAACGCCGGTGAATTTTTTGTGCAATTCATGATCCATAATTTTTAAATCAAACATCACCAGATTCACGTGGGGTAAAAGGCGCTGCAGCGCTGCGCTGGAACAGATTCCGCAGGTATCCAATGCCGTAGCGATGCCTTCCTGCTTTAAGTTCTGTAAAAGCGCCTCGCAAAAATTGACCTGCAGGCTGGGTTCCCCGCCGGAGAGGGTCACGCCACCGCCAGAGGCCTGGTAATAGGCCAGATCTTTGCGCAGTTCCGCCATCAACTCCGGGACGCTGATGCGCTTGCCCAGCGGTTCAATGGCATTGGCCGGGCAGGCGGCTGCGCATTGAAAGCAGCCCGTGCAGGAAGAGCGATTAATCTGCAATCCTTGATCCGTCATGGAAAGGTAGTTTTCCGGGCAATGGGCGATACAGGTGAGGCAGTTCAGGCAGCGCGAAGCAAACCATTGAATTTCAGGCTTAAAGGATATGCTCTCGGGGTTGTGGCACCAGGCGCAATGCAGCCCACAGCCTTTGAAGAAGACCGTGGTGCGGATGCCGGGTCCATCCTCGGTGGACATTTTTTGCAGATGCAGAATTGTTCCTTCCATTCCGCTAACTCATCTGGTGGCTTTCACGTGCGATGATTTCGTTTTGCAGCTCCCGCCCGATGGCGGTGAAGTAGGCGTTATACCCGGTGACGCGCACCAGCAGGTGGCGGTAATTCTCCGGGTGGGCTTGCGCGTCGCGCAGCATGTCCGCATTAAGCAGGTTGATTTGCAGGGCGGAACCGCCGTTTTCGGTGTAGCCGCGCAGGAAAGCTTTGAATTTGGAGCGATGTTCCGGGTTCCGTAATAGAGATGGGTTGAAGGTCATGGTGTGGCTGGCCCCGTTGGGCAGCACATTGAGGAACTCTCCCCAATCACCCTTGCCATCCTTGGCTTTGCCGCCCATCACCTTGCCGACGGAATTGACATTGGCGGTTGGGCCGTTGATATCCGCGCCGTTGGATGGGCAGATGGCATTGGAAAGGAATTTACCCATAGGGCGTCCGTCAGCGCTGGCCGGCAGGATGAAGCTGTCCGCGATCCAGTAATTCCAGCTCAACATGCCGGGACGGAACTGCCGGCCGGTACTTTTGGTTTTATGTTTCCAGGTTTCCTCGGTCCACAGGTTCATCACCTGGCAGGCCATCTCATCGGCGATGGGGTCATCACGGCCGTATTTGGGAGCTTTGTTCAGCGCACGTGCCTGCAGGATCTCATGCCCGACCCAGTTATCCTTCAAGGCCTGTACCAATTCAGGCAGGGTGCAGAGCTCCTTATCATAAACCAGATATTTGATGGCCAGCAGCGAATCAACCGTGGTGGCGTAGGTAACGGCTTCAATGGTGACAAACCCCAGTTCTGCCCCGCCCTGGGTGACGTCCAGCCCTTTTTCGGCGCAACCCCTGACCAAACAGGAGAGGTATGGGGTTGGGGCGTATTGGGCGCGGATGGATTCGCCTTGTTCGTATAAATCCACGATCTTCTGAATGATGGTGCGGGTTTGTAAGGCATAAGCTTCCCAGAAACGAGCCCAGGTGCGCAAAACCTTGGGATCTCCTGTATCAAAGCCAACCCGTCTGCGGGGTTCAGTTTTTCCAGTGATCGGATCAGTGAAGGGATGCAGATCATAGCCGCCGGTGAGGGTCAATTCAACGGCTTTCAACAGGTTGAGGTTGGCATCCACGGTGCCGGATCGGTCATTGCCCACCATGGTGTTTTCCAGACAGCCGACCGGCGCATAGTCATAGACCGTGTTTTCGTTGATTAGGTGAGTGGTGTCGGATTTCCTGGCCTGGAGCATCATGCCCGCCATGGAACGTTCATCAAAATTCAAGAGAAAAGGCGAACCCTGGCTGGAGGCGATCATCTCCACGGCCTGATCGAGCAGCTTCTCGGGGGTGTTGCGGTGCAGACGAATATTGGGTTTGGGCTCTAAAATCGGTGACATTTCGTCAATGACGTCCAGAAGAATGTAGGTCAGGTCATTGGTCATGTCCTGGCCGTTGGCACCCAGGCCGGAAAGGGTAAAAAGCTGGCCGTACCCCGCGGTGATGCCCTGGTTGCCGCCTGTGCGGATCATACCGTCATAGGCAGTGTTGCAATGGATCCAAAAGCACTTGAGGATTTCTTTGCCAAATTCGACATCCATGCCTTCCCGGATGGATTTTTGCCAGAGGGGGAACAGGTATTGATCCAGGCGGCCGAAGGAATCTCCCGGGCCGGGGTAATTTTCATCGGACATGACCAGCATATGCGTCAACCAAAGCGCCTGAACGGCTTCCCAGAAAGTTTGCGGCGCTTCCCACGGCACCCGCAGCAGACTATCCGCCATTAGCAGGAGTTCATTCTTGCGGGCGGCATCCGGTTCTTTTTCAGCCAGATGCCGGCAGGTGAGGGCATATTCCCTGGCCAACTCTCCCGGCAGCGTCGCCGCGGTGCGCATGGCACGCAATTGAGCGCCTTTTTGACCGGCTTTCTCTTGCTCTGGCAAGGCTGCGAGGCGCTGTTCCAGTTCGGCATGGATGGCTTTCCATCCATGCTGGATCACACGGGCATAATCCGGAATCAAGTGTCCGCTGGTGGGTCCGCTGTTGCCGTAGCCATGATTATGGAAAGCCTGCATAGCTGCCCGGCTGCCTTTGGGGCCGTAAATTAATTTATCCCGCTGTTTAGTTTCTTTCTGGGTCAGGCAGGCGGAGGTCATAATATTGAACCGGCAGCCTGCGATCAGATCACCGGGGAGGATTTCTTTGGGTAAATAGTGAATGAGAACCTCCTTGTTAAACCAGGCTCTGCGTTCCGCAATACTCCACTGCCAGAAGGAGGGGTGCAGAGGAATGGTGCGGGCAACCTGGTTGAAGGAAGAACGAAACGTTTGCAGAAAGGTATAGGTCTCCGGCACGATGTAAAAACTGAGCTCGTTGTATTGAAAGTCCCAGGGGGTGCCGGTACCCCAGGAGGTGTATTCATTGTTCCAGGATCGTTGGACGCCCTGGAAGTAATAGTCCCTCAGCCATTGAATCCGTGCTGAGATATTCGAGGGTGTTTTGATGGCATATCGTGGTTTGATTTCCGTTTCTAAAGTCATTTCAATTCTCCCTTTAGGATACTCTCTCCATGCTTGAGCATTTCGCTCATGATATTTGCACACACATCGGCGTCCTGCCGCTCAATGGCATCCACCAATTGGCGATGATAGGTATGGACTGTTTGCAGAATGAGGTTATCGCTAATGCGTTGAAAAAAAGCACCGGTAAGGCTGGTATACACACTGCGGAAAGAATTAATAATCAACGGATAGATCAAATTTCCGGAGGCAATGGCGATTAAGAGATGGAAGGAAAAATCGAGGGAAATTAAGGCCTCCAGATCCTCAGCCGAAGTTTGAGCCTCCTGCTGTAAAAGGTCACGGAATTCCTCCAGTTGGGCAGGCGTGCGGTGGAGGGCAGCCAGCCTGGCAGTCTCCATTTCGATCAGCAAGCGCATATCGATCAGGTTATTTGAGAAATGCGGGTCAAGGTTGCCGTTGTGATAGTTAAGCAAGGATGAGAGCAGCGCCAGGGAGCCGCTGCGACGAAAATCGTTGACACGGGTGCCATGACGAGGGGTGATTTTGAGGAGGCCTTTGGATTCCAGATCGACCAGGGCTTCATGCAGAATGGGCCGGCTGACGTTGAGCTGGGCTGCCAGGTCGCGTTCGGAAGGCAGACGGGCGCCCATTTGTAACTCACCGGTTAGAATGAGTTCTTCCAACTGGGTGATACAGGCTTCTTTTAAACTGGGGATTTTAATGGGTTGTAAGTTGATCTGCATGGGACCTCGAATTTGTGGTCATACCACCAGCCAGTAGATTCAGTATACCCATTCTTACAGTCAAGTTCAACAGGGTTGGGAGAAATTCATTAATTCCGATGATAAGTAAATTCTCAATGATAAAAATGACATATGTAGGATGGGTGGCGCAATATGGTTTGATGGATTCGGCATCGTACCACCCATCAGAAATCAACCTGTTGCGTTGTGTAATGGATCGGCGTAATACCGTCCATCACCTGTCTGTTGGGTTACGGAGCGGGATGGTTAACGGCATGCTTGACTATGAGCGCTCCTAACCCAACCTACGTTTTTCTCTTTGATGATCAGCAAATGCATCCTACGCTGGATAGGAATTGTTTTCAAATATGGGAGAAAGGCCAAAAAGGGATACAATTGAGGTAGAATTTGAATTTCAGAGGCCTGAATGAAAAAATCAACGATCGATATCAGCATTGTCAGCCAGGTGGATGCCAACCTGGTGGCATCCTTTGCACAACTTATTCCACAGTTGACGAAGAACAATCCGCCGCCTAATGAGGAATTACTTCAAAGAATTGTCCAATCCGAGACCAGCCATATTTTAATTGCTCGGGATACAGAATCTTACGGCCGGATAGTGGGCACACTGACCCTGGCGTTTTATATCAGCCCCACCGGAATCAAAGCCTGGATCGAAGATGTGGTGGTGGATGGGTCGTATCGCGGCAAGGGGATTGGCAAGGCGCTGACCCAAAAAGCGATCGACCTGGCCGAAAGAGAAAATGCAAAGGTGATCTTGCTGACCTCCAATGCCGCCCGTGAAGCTGCCAACGGCCTGTACAAAAAATTGGGCTTTACCTTGCGGGAGACCAATTTTTATCAGTTGAAATTATAGGGGATTGAATACCGAATTTATCCATATAAATAATCAGGGTAATTTCTATCGACCCAAATCCGTAGGGGCCAAGCATTCGTGCGAGTTTTGGGTGGAATTCCAGTTGTCGAATGCTTTGCCCATAACGC
>DHVR01000038.1:25761-25914 GCA_002412765.1 Leptolinea sp. UBA5203
GTTCCATTTTGTTTATTTTATATTTGGTTACATCTACGGGTAATAAAAAAAAACATGTTTGGGGAAGAACCTATTGGTCGAATTCCGTAGGGGCCAAGCATTCGTGCGAGTCTTGAATGGAATTCCAATTGTCGAATGCTTTGCCCATAACGC
>DHVR01000038.1:25969-26171 GCA_002412765.1 Leptolinea sp. UBA5203
GTTCCATTTTGTTTATTTTATATTTAGGTACGCCTGCGGGAAATATAAAATAAGCCCACCTATGCCTTTGAAAAATCGTATTGGTCGCAATCCGTAGGGGCCAAGCATTCGTGCGAGTTTTGAATGGAATTCCAGTTGTCGAATGCTTTGCCCATAACGCCAAACGGAATTCCAATTATGATTGTCAAGTCCCGCCCGAGGG
>DHVR01000038.1:26274-42741 GCA_002412765.1 Leptolinea sp. UBA5203
ATTCCAATTGTCGAATGCTTTGCCCTTAATGCCTAATGGAATTCCAATAATGATTGTCAAGTCCCGTTCGGGGGTGGGCAAAGCATTTCATAATATAGCTGGAAAATTGCGGTATCTTTGAAATGCTTGGCCCCTACGGCGATGGATTTATTACCGCCGGTAGCTTTATCCTACTAGTCTTACGGCATGCTTTGGGATTCAAGCGTTAAGCAGTATCAGTTCGCGCTGGGGGGCTCCCAAATATTCTGCCCCATTTTCCGTTACGACGATATCTTCCTCCAGACCCAGGTAACCGTAGCCCGGTACCATCAACCCCGGTTCGATGGTATAAACCTGACCCACTTCAAGGCGCTGTTCCGGCAGATTTCCGTATCGTTCCCAATTTGGACCTAAAATTCCACCCCCATCATGCGCGAGCCTGCCCATTTGGTGACCGGTGGCATATTTGTATTCAGGATAGCCTGCATCCAGGATGGTTTTTCGGGCGGCAGCATCCACGTCCATGCCGCGCACACCGGGTTGGATGGCCTGAAAAGCCACCTCGACAGCCAGGCGGACGGTATCAAATCCTTTTTGCACAGGCTTGGGTGCCTGGGTTTCATGGGGTTTTAAAATATAAGCCACACGTTGGATATCGGCACAGTAATCCGCCTTGAGTACACCAAAATCAAAGTGGAGGATATGTCCGGGCTGTACGGTCAGGGCGGTGGGGGAGCTATGGCCAACGGGAGATTCCGGCCCGGTGTTGACCGAAGGACAGCCGCTGCGCACCCAGGCTGTTGCCAGCCCCAGGTCGTCCACTTGTTGGTGCATATAGGCGGCAATATCCATTTCACTCATACCGGGGCGAACCCAGTCCATTGTTTTTTGATAAATAGCCAGGGTCTCTGCAATGGCTGCTCGAATCAGGTTGAGTTCGGCGGCGGTTTTTTGTCCGCGCAGGGCGCTGACCAGCTCCTCGGAAGAAATCAGACGATTCAAATACGGGCTGCCGGAGAGATACCCCTGCAGGATTCTGTGCATGCCATGGGATAAGCCGTCCGCCTGGACGTTGTGCATGGAGGTATTGATGGCGATTTTGTGCGGCTGGTAATGGTTCAAGCTCTCCAGCAGCAGCGGACGAATGGCTTCATCATAGGAAATGACGCTGGCGAAGATGCCCTTAGTGAGGACCTCATCGGCTTCAAATTGCCCTACGATGGCGGTATGCTGACCGGTCTTGGAGAATAAGAGGGCGCTTTCCCAGGTCAGGCCGCTGTCGCCGAAGATCAGGGGAAGGACAGGGTCGGCAAAGGCGGAAGTCTCCCGCACGAAGACAAGCCAAAGATCAATATCCAGATTTTTCATTAGATCAGGCAGTTGGGCGCATTTCTCGTGAATCAATGGATTCATATCATCCCTCTTGGTGAGCAGAATAATGGCAAGTATACCCCCGTTTGCCTGGATTCCTCAGAGGATTAAAAAGGCCGGTACTATGTTTTCTGTCCGGTTAAGTTATAATGGCATTATCCGAAAGTTAGTCTCCATTCCTTTTGAGGAGGGAAAATGCGAAAAATTATCATCGGTGCTCTTGTAATGATTTTGGGTATGCTAAGTTTGGTGGGTTGTCAATCCGCCAATGATCAAGATGTTAATAATCTTCCTGAACCGTTATATGAAATCAGAATCCCGGATACGGTAGCGGATGCCGGTATTCTAGAGGATTATTTACATTCATCGAAAAGCTTTTTAGAAATGCCCTATCCTGATCTTCAATATATTCAATTCACGTATACCGGGGATATGACCCAAATCGGGGTGTACAACGGCAAAATGACCCTGCAATATCTTGCCCAAAAACAGGAAGGCTTGATAAAAGAATGGGTTACTCTATTAGCTATCTATGATCCTGCCACAAGAAATGTTGCTTTTTATGAGATTCCTGGGCCAACCAGCACCGATGAGTTATATGTTCCGATGTCTGCAGATCGATTCAATGCTCTGATTCCAACCTTGAATCAATATTTGCAGACGATTGGTGTCAGCGAGGGTGTGCTCAAAATATCCGATGTACCGGATAAGAAGCGATGGGAAGTTGAACATTCAAAAGCGGAAGGCGCCAAAGTAGACCTGATCTTGAAAATAAAGAGCGATACATTGGAACTCATTGAGTATCAACAGAATCCATAAACACGAAATCATTAAAAAAAACATAAAAGGTTCACCGGGTAATTCCGTGAACCTTTTTTCTTGTAAAAATAACAGGCCTTTATTCTTGAATGGTTTCCCGCTGACGGCGGCTGTACGCCGTGAAAAATGCGATGGCGAATACCAATGCGGCCCCGATGATCCCGGCAGCGATGGTTGCCAGTCTTTCATCGGCCAATCCAGGCAAAACATAATCGGGGATGATCTGGTAAAGGGAATCCTTTGCAGCGGAAAGGAAACCGTTTTGCTCTGCCACCCATTCCAGACCATCCGGGTGGGATGAGGCCATCGGCGAGAAAATGGCAAGGACAAGGGTCAGGAGAACTCCTCCCAGGAGCATGGATTTTGAAGAAGTTTGGCTTTCGTTAACCTGGGAGAATAGATCCTTGCGAGTAACAACCAAAAAGGAGACAGCACCGAGGGTGATCAGGGCTTCGCCGATGCCGATGATGGCATGAATCGCGGCCATGGCCGGGATGGCAATATTGGCAGGGGACGTGCCGCTGAGGGCCAGCATGATGGCTGCAGAAAGAGAAGCAATGAAGATGGAAGCCCAGGAGGCCAGCACACTGCCGGTGATGATCCCCCAGGATTTACCTTTTGCAAGTTTCTGTACGATTTGATAAAAACCGTAAGAAACCGCGACGCCTACCACGGCCATATTGAACAGATTAGCTCCCAGGGCAAGAATGCCGCCGTCCTGAAAAATGATGGCCTGGGTGGAGACCACGGCTGTCATGACAATGACCGCGGACCAGGGACCCACCAGGATGGTTGCCAGGGCAGCCCCGAGCAGGTGGCCGGATGTGCCGCCGGTTACGCTGAAATTTAACATCTGCCCGGCGAAAATCGCCGCCGCCAGGATGCCCATCAGCGGAATTTTCTTGTCGTCCAATTCTTTATTGAAATTCTTTAACGCCAGGCTGATGACGAGGATTGAAACCAGCCAAAAGAAGAGGGATACAGCAAGACTTAAAAAACCATCAGGAATGTGCATGGGTGCAGGCGAATGAAGCATAAGGATCCTCTCCAAAAAGTGGTTTAATTTGTATAAAGACGATTATAACGGAAATGGTTTGCAATTGCAACTAATTGCAATAAGGAAAACATTAGATTTAGTAGATTGATCCTGCAAATTTATTTTGTTTCCGGCTACCGTTGTGGGAAGGTTTACAAGTTGTCTTCAAGATTGGCGCTTGGGATTGAACCTGCCCCTATGGATCAACATCGGTTAACCAGCCATATTAATCCACAACCTTGTAGGGGCGGGTTTTATCAATCCCGTATATCTATCCCATGCCTTGTAAACCCGCCCTGAGTGCCAATCCAGGCGGTATGCTGACAGGTTAAGACACAGAACTATTTCCAGGAAAAAAATTTAGCATATGGGAAGGGCAGGTTTATGATTTGATTTGCTGTCAGGTTACCGGAAAAATAAAAGGTTCCCGGCATATGGTTAGGGCAGGTTTACAAGATGGCTTCGGGATTGGCGCCTGGGATTAAACCTGCCCCTACGGGTTTTTCCTCGACTGCTCCCGGGTGAATGCATAATCCACTTCGGTGGACCATTCCCCCCGCAGAAAGATGGCGTTGGGGCGGATGAGCTGCTGGGTGAAGCCAACTTTTTCCAGGAGATGCATGGAAAGGGTATTACGGCTATCACAGGTGGCGTGGATTTTGATCAGCGGGGTGCTGGTAAAACAGTAGTTTAACATTGCCCGGACGCTCTCCACAGCGTAGCCTTGTTTTTGATATAGTGGGGAGATGGCATACCCAATTTCGGCAATTTCAAATTTGCTGTCCAAAAAATGGATGCCGATGTCGCCAATCAGGGTTCGATCAGCTTGCAAGCGGATGCCAAATTGAAACCATTGATCCTGCGTGCCAAAAGGCAGACGGTGATGCTGTTCCACCAGATCACGCACGGCTTCTTCGGTGACCGGGTACCAATATTGATATCGTGCGATTTCAGGATCGTTGCGATAGGTAGCGAAGGTGGGGACATCTTCGAGAGTGAGCAGGGATAACAGCAGTCGTTGGGTTTGAAGGATTGGCAGGGTCATGGGTGGTTTCCTGGTATTGCAATGCGGTTGGCAGAATCTGATGGGATTGATTCTATGCGGTTGGATGTAAATTGTCAAACGTGTGAAACAAAATTTTGATTGCATTTGGAAAAAAAAGCATATGCACAGGTAACCCGGGTTAATATGGAATTCAGTTCGGAGGGAGGGTTTAGCATCCAAGATAAGGTTGAATATCAAAGCATCTTAGGATGCTAAACCCCTACAAATGTAAATAAATGTTGGTGACTGAGGTCATTCATGTGCAGGTTAAGCAATTTAAAAAATAGGCGTGTATGAAAAACAAACAAGGACAATGCGATGATTGCCCTTGTGTTTTTGTGGGGGATGAGAATCCATTACCGGCTTTGCATGCCTCTGTGGACTTTTGATCCCGAGAAGAGCAAGGCGCTGATTGCTGAAACCAGGGAAGAAATCATCCCTTTGTGAGAACCGGAATTCTCCTGGTTACAGCGATTGATTAATCGACGCTGGTTGGATTCCTGAATCAAATCATTTCGAACAAAATTATTCATCATCTGCATCCCGACCCAGCTTTCCTGTTGCATCATGATCCACCTCCTTCGGTAGATAAAAACCAATTCATTAATTCATTAACATGACCGTTCAGCGGTAGTCGGGTTTTGCGTCCGATGAATTTTCCAAATATGGAGGGTTCATAGGACAGACCTGTCTCAAGAAAAACAGGATGGTTCTTTACCATCCTGTTTATGCATCTGCTCCGCAGAGCAAGACATGCTTACATAAACAGGGTTAAAACCAGAATGACTACTGCAGCACCCATAGTGCCAATGACTTTGATTGTTTTGCTGGTAGATAAAATTCTTGCCAGCCTGGCATTTTCAGCCTTGCGGTAAAGTCTTTGTTGGCTTTCCATGGATAAATAATAATTTACAAGATAATCGCGTTCTAACATGCTGCATCTCCTTTTTCTTACAACCTCAAGGATACACCAGTCAAGACATGGATACTCCCTGCCACGGGATAGACTTCGGCTTGTGCCTTGGAAGGGAGTATTCCCTGGTCAGGTGGATAGGTAGGTTGGTGGGGGATCAGGTATGGTGGGCAGTATCTGGGGAGCTGAATTGACAAAATACCTTGAAATTCCCAGTAGGAGTAGGTGTAGGGCATCAATTTAAGAAAATAAATTAACATCATTACCCGATAAATACCTGTAGGGGCAAAGCATTTCAAAAAGAGGCTGGAAAATTACGGCATCATTGAAATGCTTTGCCCTTTCTCGGATGGAATTTTCACAGGAAAGTGGAAAATCTTGTTTGGCGGGCAGGGCAAAGCATTCGATGGAATGGACTGATATTTGAAGCCGTTCCGAATGCTTGGCCCCTACGGCGAATGAGGAAAATTCCAATTTAATCCTGGAATTTCCTTAAAACGAAATGAATGTGAAATGAAAATTCACTTATTTCTGAGAATTACTTGTGGGGTAGGTTATTTAAATACAATCATGCTGTGTTTGACTAATGAAACCTGCTTCCATTTGCTGGATCATACACTTGTTACTGGATCACAAATAACTAGCTTTACCAGATAGACTTGGATGAGTCGTCATAAATTACTTAAGTTGATGCGTATGTGGCAATTCATGAATTGCCACTACAGAGTAGACAGCCCTGTTCGCTCTATGAACTCATTGAGGGCAATCGTGGAAATCGTAGGGCAGTGGTATGTGCCCGATAGGGTAAAGTGCCCGATAGGGTAAAGTGCCCGATAGGGTAAAGTGCCCGCCCTAAGGCTACTTATATGCTTATGGTGGGCGGCAAATCCGGGGATAAAGCGGTCAGCAGGGCTTGCCTATCAACGTATCCCAAGGGTTGTTCGTATTCATCAATCACCAGCAGCCATTTTCTGGAAGTTGACAACATCAGCCTGACCGCCTCGACAATGGATAGATCCGCTTTGGCACAAAGCGGGTTGGGTGACATGAGCTTATTTGCAGTCTCATCTCCTTCCGGGGCTTTGGCTTTTTTGCTCAAGGCTTTCAGAATACCGGCATGTTTCTGGGGCTGAATGCGGGTAAACAGATCCGTTTCGCTGATCAATCCGGCAGCTCTGCCTTGATCATCGCAGACGATGATCCGGCGGGAGGCATGGGCATTCATCGTCTCGATGATTTCCGATAAATTCGCATCCAGGCCCACCATGGGAATTTTGAGCTGCATGATCTCTCCAACCGATTTACCCTGAGCAGGGGGAATGCAGGGTACTTCGTCCTGAATCTTAAGATCAAGTACCTGACGCAAGACATCCAAACGCGAGATAATGCCTACCAATTCTTTTTCTTTGTTGATGACAGGCAGTCTTTTTAAATTCTGCTGGGTCATGAGAGTGACAGCTTTTAATAAAGGATCATCCGCACTTACTGTGAAAACAGGTTTGCTCATTACATCCGCCAAACGGATGGGGGACTTATCCAATTCCATTAACTCATGGTGGATTCTGTCATCGGGCAGCCGAATCGCAATGGACAAGCGATGCTGTAACCCCGCCCGCTCCAACAAATCCTGGTCGGTAATTATCCCAACGACCTGTCCCTCAACATCGACAATTGGGGCTGCTTTAAGGTTGTTTTGCAGCATGATTTTCCATGCCTCACCGACGGTTTGATTGTGGAAAAAAGAAATGACATTTTGGGTCATACACATGGAGACCGGCCGATCCACGGGTAGAGGGTTCAGATAACGATGGGTGTATTTCGCGATTTGGACATCTTCGAGCGTGATCAGGCCTTCCGTTACCATGGGATAAATCAATTCCAGGACAGCCTCGATCTTCTCGATGCGATCAACAGCCTCGATGATGATGGGTAAATCCATGGATAGGACTTCCAGGGAAGTGGATTGCATTCGGGAATGCGCCCCAAACCCCGCCATGCCGCGCAGGAGGGTAGCGCCGGCGATGCCTTGATCTTTCAGGACTTTCAGTAAGGCAGCGTACAAAGGCTGTGAATGCCATTTATCGCTCTCACTGATATAGATACAGATTCGTTTTGCATTGAGGGGTGAATGGGATAGCAGCATAGGTACCTCCCTTTCAACTATTATAGCAATTTTCCGAGAACAACACCCAATACAACTGCGAGTAATCCCAATACTGAGCTGCCCAATAGGTTCAGCAGTCCCACCAGCCACTGCCCGTGCGAGATCAGATTGAAGGATTCCATACTATAGGTAGAGAAGGTGGTATAGGCGCCTAGAAATCCTACGGCAATCATCAGCCGGATGCGAGGATCCACCAGGAAACGCTCTGTACTGAGGGTCAGGAAAAATCCCAACAGCAGACTGCCGGTTACATTAATGATCAGGGTTCCATAGGGAAAGGCTATGCCCCATTTTTGAGCAGCCCAATCCGAGAGCCAATATCTGGCGTTTGCGCCTAAAACAGCTCCAATGGAGATATAGAGGATTTTTTCCATAAGATTCCCATGAGAAAACAGCCCCCTGAGTTTACATGATTGAATGAAGGCTTCCATGATTCTAAGGGATGTCCGAGTGCGCGTCAAGAATCAGGCGCTGATTTCACCCTGTTGGTATACAAAAGTTGTGACAAATCCATCAGCAGGCTTTAACAATCTGAGTTAAAATAAAAATGAACAAAAAATTCGGGTCCTTAAAGCGGTTTTTTGTTAAAAGTGCATTCTACAGGCTCAAATTTCACCACTTTTGGGCTTTGGAAATAGAATAAGGCAGGTTGGTCTGCGTATGGGAGGATGGATCATCGACCCTATGCTGGATCACGCGAAAAATATTTTTGCAAAATTTGTTACACTATAAACACATAAAAAGATTATTATAAGCATGCAATTATTACAGGCTTATTGATCGTCAAGGGAGACAGATATGAAAATGGAACACACACAAACCGGGGCAGAACACCCCCACTGGTGGATAAATAACCTGGATTCGCAATCCGCCGAGAGCACCTTATTTGATCAACTGAACCGCGCGATTCATTTACAGGGTTGTATTCTTCAAGTAGATACAATCGCTGAATTGATCGCGATGACCCCCGAATTTGATAGGTTATTTGAGGACCGCACACTGGCTTCTTCCACGGCAGTGCTCGAAAAATCCATCTCGCAGCTTGGGAATACTTTGGCCCGCAAACTGGCGCCCAATTATCAGGCGCATCCTGGTACTGGTCTGGTCAGTATCCCTCTGCTGCCCTGTATCTTTGCGGATGAGAAAAACATTTTGGACAGTCAGCGGGTTTTTGATGAGCAATTTAAGGATGCCAATGTGCTGGTTCAACTGCCTGCTCTGCCGGAAAACATCACCTGTTCAGGGGAGCTGCTGCGACTGGGAAAATCCATCCACTTTACGGATGTGATGTTGGAAGATCAGGTTCAAAAAATCGTAGAACTGTTTATTTCGAAAATTTCTGACCGCCTGCAGAAGAATGAGGATATCAGCCGAATTTTTGTTTACCTCTCGGCTCCGCTGTGCAGGGATGATATCATTCCCGATGAACATCGCCTGACTTCCGACCAGACAAAAGCTGAACTGGGGTATATGGCGAATCTTTCCCGTATCTTACAGAAGGTGCAGACATCTGACGAAATGAAGGCCCTCTTGGCGGTTGGCGCCAACCCGATTCAGATGATTTGGACGGATACCTATCCTGCGGACGGCGCCTTGGCTGAATCCTGGTATGTGGATCATCTGCCCGCCGGCAGCCATTTTGAAGCCGATCTCTTTCAGGTGGCTCGTATTGCAGACAAATTGATCGCTGCAACATCCGCTCCATCTATTGAGACTGCCGCAGCCCCTGCTGTGTCGGATCAGCCGGAGCGGGTAGAGAATTTCTATAATCGCAGAAGAAAACTGGTGGAAGATACCTTGATCCGCGCGGTTCGCATGATCCGTGAGAAAGGGATGCGAATGGTGGCCGCCCATAACGGATTCAAGATTCACAATGCCGAAAAACTTAACCTTGCTGCTACGCTGGATAAGGTTACAAAAGAAGATCTAATCTCCCGTATCTGGCAGCATGATTTTACCGTCTGGAATTCCAGCCCGGTTGAAATTACCAATCGACTGGGGTGGCTGCATTCACCGCAATGTATGCTTCAAAACGTAAAAGTGCTGGAGAGCTTTGTGGCGGAGATTGTTCTGGAAAACCGATACACCCATGTGGTCTTATGCGGGATGGGCGGCTCCAGCCTGGCACCGGAGGTCTTCCAGAAGACGTTCGGGGTGAAGCCCGGCTATCTTGAACTGATGGTTCTGGATTCCACCGATCCGTGGGCGATGCACAATGTGGATGATACGCTCAACCTGGAAAACACCCTGTTTTTGATCTCCACCAAATCGGGCTCCACCATTGAAACTACCTCGATGATGAAATATTTCTATCATCGTCTGGTAGCCAAAGTGGGGGCAGAGCAAGCCGGCCAACAGTTCATTGCGATTACCGACCCCGGCAGTTCCTTAATCAAAATTGCGGAGCAATATCATTTCCGCAAGATTTTCCTCAATGATCCCAATATCGGCGGGCGATACTCGGCCCTCTCCTTTTTTGGCTTGCTGCCAGCCGCATTGATTGGCATCAATGTTCAGGGTCTGTTGGAGACAACCCGAGGGATGCAGACCCAGCTATCCCGTTTCCCTGGGGATGAGTCCCAGGCCGGCTATCTTTTGGGTGCCGCGCTGGGGCAGGGTGCCCTGATCGGCAGGGATAAGTTAACTTTTATTCTCTCACCCGCGCTGGATAGTTTTGGCGGTTGGGCTGAACAATTGATTGCCGAAAGTACAGGGAAAAATGGCAAAGGCATTCTGCCCGTGGTGGGGGAGAAGGTGCTCTCGCCGCGTTTCTATCAGGATGACCGCCTGTTTGTTGATTTGCATGTGAGCGGCGACCATACCCATGAAGAAAGTGTGCAGAATTTGATTAAAGCAGGTTTCCCTGTGATTGAGATGGAATGTGCCACGATTATGGAATTGGGTTCGCAGTTCCTGTTGTGGGAATTTGCCACGGCGCTGGCTGGTTCCGTCCTTGAGATCAATCCTTTCGATCAGCCGGATGTGGAAAATGCGAAAATCATGGCCAGAGCCATGGTGAGTGAGTTCAAGAAAACCGGGTCTTTGACGGCGCTCAAACCCACCTTCCAGCAGCAGGAAATTTCTGTCTTCGGCGAGCACCCCGGTGCGACGTTGAGCGAGATTTTGGTGGAATATTTGAATCAATTGCAAGGGGATAAGTATCTGGCAATTCAGGCTTACTTGCCGCCGTCCGAGGATGTGATTGCCGCGTTGACAGATATGCAAACCCGCATTCATTCCAACCGAAATTGTGCGGTCACCATTGGCCTGGGACCGCGTTACCTGCATTCCACGGGTCAATTGCATAAGGGCGACCGCGGGAATGGGGTTTTCCTGCAAATTACTTCCGATCCGGTGATTGATTTGATGATTCCGGATGAGATGGACGGTTCAGGCGCCAATTTGAGTTTCGGAATTTTGAAAATGGCGGCCGCCCTGGGAGACCAGGAAGTGTTAAAGACCGCCAGCCGGCCTGTGCTGCATATTCACCTCGGCAAGGACGTGTACAGCGGGCTGAAGCAGCTTTCCCTTTCGCTGGCTATGAAAGACTAAGAGAGTAATATTTTTTGTTGGATAAGAAACAGGTTCCTGATGGGACCTGTTTTTTTATTGGAGGTGGCATATGTGAATGGCTGGTCATGTATGAAGTACCCCTCGACAGGCTCGGGTACCCCCCCTCGACGATGCTCGGGGCAGTCCCTTCGGCCAGGCTAAGGATAAGCCCTTAGACGCTGCTCATAGTCTGATATATGAAAATGGTATACAGGGAAAATACCCTTTGCCAATGGACAAAAAGAATTCCGGTATGCGTAGGGTTTAGCATCCGGCCATCGTGGTGGATTGCATAGGTTCTAACCGGATGCTAAACCCCTACAGGGGAAATACCATATATTAAGAGTCACAAATCTTACAATTATTGATATGCTTTTCAGCAGTTGCTGGAGGAGTTTTGCGGGTGTGAATAAGCAAATCCTTCAATGTTACTAATACATATTTTCCCCAGCCGTAGGGGCCAAGCATTTCGATAAAGCGTCAGAAAATCGTGGCGCAATCGAAATGCTTTGCCCTTTCTCGAATGGGATTGTCCCATGAATGTGTAGAACCTCGTTTGACGGGCAGGGCAAAGCATCCTGATGGCTTGTTGTATTTTGTAGCGGTTTGACAGGATCTTGGCCCCTACGGTTGATGCTCAATTTATTTAATATGGCAGGGTATTCGTTAGCACAATAAAAAAGGGTTATGAAAAACGTAGTGGCAATTCTTGAATTGCCGCTACGTTTTGGGGTATCCATACTACCGGACACGTCGTGACGTGTCGCTACTTGGCCTTTAAATACTCATGAATCGACTGCGCGGCCTGCCGGCCGGCACCCATGGCGCGGATGACGGTGGCGCCGCCGGTGACGATATCCCCGCCGGCGTACACACCTTCCATATTAGTTTGCATGCTGGCTTCATCCACCACGATGTTGCCCCATTTATTGAAATTCAAGCTGGGCGTGGTTTGCTGGATGATGGGGTTGGAGCCGTTGCCGATGGCTACGATGGCGTAGTTGATATCCAGAATATACTCCGAGCCTTCAATTGGCACCGGTCGGCGGCGGCCGGAAGCATCCGGTTCGCCCAGGCTCATTTTCTGCAATTTGACCCCGTTCAGCCACATCTTTTCATCGGCGGTAAATTCCAGGGGATTATTGAGGAAGAGGAATTCAATGCCTTCTTCCTTGGCGTGGTGCAATTCTTCCTTGCGGGCAGGAATTTCGGCTTCCGAACGGCGGTAGATGATATAGACCTTCTTGGAGCCCAGGCGCAGGGCAGTACGGGCGGAATCCAGGGCGGTATTGCCGCCGCCAAAGACAGCCGTGACCTTGTCTTTGAAATCAAAGACGGTGGTGTCGTAGTCTTCGCGATAGGCTTTCATTAAATTAACGCGGGTCAAAAATTCATTGGCCGAATAGATGCCGATCAGGTTCTCGCCGGGGATATTAAGGAAATACGGCAGACCGGCGCCCACGGCGATGAAAACCGCCGAGTAGCCTTCCGCCATCAGTTCATCCACGGTTTCGGTCATGCCGATGACCATATTATTACGGAACTCAACGCCCACTTTCATCAGATTTTCGACTTCGTCGCGCACAATTTTCTTGGGCAGACGAAACTCGGGGATGCCGTAGGTCAGCACGCCGCCGAATTCATGCAGGGCTTCGAACACGGTGACCTCGTATCCCAGGTGGATCAGGTCGCCGGCGCAGCTCAGCCCTGCCGGGCCGGACCCGACGATGGCGACTTTCTGGCCATTTTTCTGAATGGGTTCAACGGGGACGTTGTTGGTATGTGTCTTTTCGTACTCGGTGGCAAAGCGCTCCAGACGGCCAATAGCCACGGCTTCGCCTTTCTTCGCCAGAACGCACACGGCTTCGCATTGTTCTTCCTGCGGACAAACCCGGCCGCAGATACGCGGCAGGACGTTATCGCCCTTGATGATTTTTGCCGCGCCGAGGATATCCCCATCCACGATGTATTGAATGAAAAGGGGGATCTTGACATTTACCGGGCAGCCAGCCACGCAGTTCTGGGTGGTACAGTTCAAGCAGCGCAAGGCTTCTATTTTGGCTAATTCTTCGGTATAGCCGAGGGAAACTTCTTCGAAGTTGTTCTTGCGGATCGCTGGATCCTGTTCGGGCATGGTTTGCCGCTTGATTTGCAATCTTTCTTTATTGGACAGTGAGTTCATGGGGGGCGGCCTCTATGCGTTTTCCTTCAAGGAATTTATCTTCTTTTCCAACAGGCAGTCATGCGGTTCCTGCGCTATTTTTTCTTCGGCAACATAGGAACGGTTGCGATTCATCAAGGACACAAAATCCACTTCATGGCCGTCAAATTCGGGGCCGTCCACACAGACGAAGACCGTTTTGTTGCCGACTTCCGCGCGGCAGCCGCCGCACATGCCGATACCGTCCACCATGATGGGGTTCAGGCTGACGGTGGTGGGGATGTGATAAGGCCGGGTGAGCTCTGCGATGGCGCGCATCATGGGGATGGGGCCGATGGCCAGGACGAAATCAATTTTCTCGCCGCTGTCGATCAGAGCTTGCAGCTTTTGGGTGACAAATCCCTTGATACCGTAGCTGCCGTCATCGGTGGTGATGTAACTGGTATCACAAATTTCTTCCAGTTCTTTTTCCAGGATGATCAGGTCTTTATTCCGCGCGCCGACGATGGAGATGGTATGGTTGCCGGCTTCTTTCAAGGCTTTGGCAGTGGGAAAAGCCACTGCTGCGCCCAACCCGCCGCCGACCACCACGACTGTGCCAAAAACTTTGATTTCGGAAGGTTTACCCAGCGGGCCAACGATGTCCTGGATGGAATCACCAGCCTGCATGGCGTTTAACTTGCGGCTGGTCTTCCCCACGCCTTGAATAATTAAGGTAATGGTTCCTTTTTCAGGACTGGAATCGACAATGGTTAAGGGAACCCGTTCACCGGTGTCGTTAATGCGCAGGACAATAAATTGTCCGGCTTTACGTTTCTTGGCAATCAAGGGCGCTTCGATAATGAATCGTTTGATATCGGGCGCCAGGAATTCAGCGGATAGTATTTTATACATGCGGGTTGTCCTTATATGTCAGGGTTTGCTTTCAATGAAGGCTGCGATGATTGTCCACCTTGCGATGGGCAGTTAAGTGGCGGGGTTGAAACCTTGCGTGATTTTGTACCCTCGAAATGATACCGTATTTCTTCCAGCTTATCAATTGTATATGACTAGATACAAAGTTAGTGTCTGTTCAGCCTGCCCTATTATTGGGTTAGTTTGTGTCTTGCCCCCCGAGTTCGGGGGGGTGGGGGGAGAACCAATGTGCTAAAACTTCCCTAATGATATTTTTAAACAACTCACCAATACCAGAACCTCTATTCTTCCGGATATGTACCAAACTATGCCACTGATTTATGGTGAATAACTATATCCTAAGGTATGGTGGCGGTTTTATACATATTCTCATCCTGTTTTACAAGGTCGTACAGCCCCCCTCAATCCCCCCGATCTCGGGGGGAGGTGAGTTGACCCGAATCAATGAAATCAAATTTTCCTTCAATTCCCCTGACCTCGGGGGGGAGGTTGGGCAATTGGGAACCTGTGCCTGAGCAGTTACCCAATTTAATTATTCTTATCTTTCTGATGCCCAGGGCTGTAGTGTACTGAAGTCAGCAGGAAGGGCATGCTGATGATAGGAAAGGATCTCCCCATCCTGATAGTCAAAATGATGAATGCAGGGCGGTGTTTCATGGAAAAGAAAGGGGCCAAAGTGGTGGATGTTGCTGACCACTTCGTTGGAACTGAAAACCCAATCACGTTTTTTCCAAGCCAGGTGACCCTCATCCGTTTGGATGGGTTCCTGCTGCGGGGCCGGGGCGGTAAAGACATATAAACCGCCCGGGGGTACTTCGTATCCCTGCCAGGTCAGCAGGCCGCGGAAGGTTAATTCCTGCACGGTATAGCCGGTCTCTTCCTCAATTTCACGCAAGCAGCCGGTATGTGGGCTTTCCCCATTTTCCAGGTGTCCGCCCACGCCGTTCCACAGCCCTTGATTGGGCGGGTATTTGCGCAAGAGCATCAACAGCTCGTCTTCACGATGAAGGAAGCACAAGGTGTATTCAATGGGATACCGTTCAAGGCGATATGTGGAATCAAAGTCGGAATTCAAGAAGCTCTCTTCTGGATAATGGATTCCTCCATTATAGATGATTTTCCTTAATTTTGTCTTTGAAACGCTCTTTTTTTTATCGCTATGAATATTTTGACAAATCCCTCAGTCTGTGCAATAATCATGGGCAGTACACTATTAACTATGACAAAAGGCACTTATTGTCAAAGTATACTTGTTGAAAAGACCAAAATCTCCTACAATAAAATAAAGTAATCAACCCGGTGGAGTACGTTATGCCCAGTGATATCCAACCTTTTTTTTCTCCTCATGGTGTTGCCCTGATCGGGGCCTCCACCAGTCCCCAGAAGTTAAGTTACGGCATATTGGAAAACATGTCCCGCTACGGTTTTACCGGTAAGATTTATCCCGTTAATCCCAATGCCAAAGAAATCCTCGGGCATGTGTGTTATGCGGATATCAGCCAGGTGCCGGACCCCGTCGACCTGGCGGTGATTGTCCTGCCTGCCCAGGCTACCCTGCCAGTGATGAAAGCCTGCGGGGAACGGGGCATCAAATCCGTGATTATTATTTCCGGCGGTTTTAAGGAAGTGGGCGGAGAAGGAAAAGCGCTGGAACAGGAAATCCTGGAGACGGCGCATAAGTATGGTATTCGGTTTATCGGTCCCAATTGCGTGGGCACGGTTGGGCTGCACAGCGGATTTAATTCCACCTTCATCAATGGTCTGCCGGATGTCGGTTCGATTGGGTTCGTCTCCCAATCCGGGGCGGTTTGCGGCGGGGTGGTGGATTACGTGCAGGACAAGGGTATTGGATTTTCCGTCTTTGCCAGCCTGGGCAATGAAGCCGATGTGACCGAAACGGATTTAATTGAATTTCTGGCGGACGACCCGAATACCAAGGTGATCGCCGCTTATGTAGAAGCCATTAATAACGGCCCGCGCTTTATCGAAGTCGCTAAACGGGTGACGCGCAAGAAACCTATCATCATTTTGAAAGCCGGTAGAACGCAGGCGGGCGCACGCTCGGTTTCCTCGCATACCGGTTCCCTGGCCGGAGCCCATTCCGCCTATGCGGCGGCTTTTAAACAAAGCGGCGTCATCGAAGCCAATAATATTTCGGAATTATTTGACATCGCCATGGCCCTGGCCAATCAACCCCTGCCCAAAGGCAACCGCGTGGCTGTACTGACCAATGCCGGCGGCCCCGCGGCCTTGCTGGCGGACAGTCTGTCAGCCAATGGCCTGACCCTGGAGGATTTATCCGCTGAGACCAAGCAAGCCTTACGGGCCGGCCTGGTACCCAGCGCTCAGGTGGAAAACCCGGTGGATATGCTGGGCGGGGCTTCCCCGGCCGAATATAACCTGGCCGTTTCCACCGCGGCGAAAGACCCCAATGTGGATATCGTCATCCCCGTGCTGGTTCCCCAGTCCCTGGTGAGCGTGGTGGATGTCGCCAAGAATATCGTCCAGGCCG
>DHVR01000080.1 GCA_002412765.1 Leptolinea sp. UBA5203
TCGCTCGGCACCTCGATGTCGGCTCATCGCATCCTGGGGCTGTACCAGGTCCCAAGGGTTGGGCTGTTCGCCCATTAAAGCGGTACGCGAGCTGGGTTCAGACCGTCGTGAGACAGGTCGGTCTCTATCCTCTGTGGGCGTAAGGAATTTGAGAGGATCTGCCCCTAGTACGAGAGGACCGGGGTGGACGAACCTCTGGTGTGTCAATTGTCGTGCCAACGGCATCGTTGAGTAGCCACGTTCGGCAAAGATAACCGCTGAAAGCATCTAAGTGGGAAACTTGCCTCAAGATAAGATTCCTCATTCCGTAAGGAAGTAAGATCGCAGGTAGACCACCTGCTTGATAGGCAGCGTGTGTAAGCACAGTAATGTGTTGAGCTAAGCTGTACTAATGATCGAGGACTTACTTTACGTGATTCGGAGAACTGAGTACTTTTTCTGGACTTAAACCTACATACATTCTATTTCAAAACATATTCCTTTGTTAATTAGTCTCTTGGTGACTATAGCGGTGGAGGTACACCCGGACACATCTCGAACCCGGAAGTAAAGCCCACGTGCGCCGATGGTACTTGGGGGGGGACCCCCTGGGAGAGTAGGTCATTGCCAAGAGACTTTTTATTTTAAGTCTCTTTTTTTTTATCCCATTTCGATGGTTTTCAAATTGACAAGCCAGACGCCACAAGGTATAATTACCTTGCAGTCTGAAACCTGTGGTTTGTAATTTACACAACATAAAGGTTATTTACGGAGGCATTGTTCTCGATTAAGTACCCTGGGTATTCTTTAGACACGATATCTAGCACACCTTAATTCGGCTGATCATCCTCCAGCCGAAATTTTATTTTAACATCGCTATTATCCTTTTTCATACCCCCCACAAAAAGGAGGTGAGATTTATATGACACATGTGATTTTACGTCCAAATGAAGGTCAGGACCAATTGCTGAAACGATTTCGCAAGAAAATCGTCAAGAGCGGCGTTCTGAGCACTGTGCGCCGGAAACGTTGGTTTATTTCCAAGAGCGAACTTCGTCGTGTTGAAAAGAAAAAAGCGATTCGTCGCATTAAACGGCGCCAGGTTGGCCGAAGTTAAGTAGGAAATAACCCCTTCAGGAGGTACGTATGGCAAAAGATGAGGATAAGATTACAGTCGAAGGTGTAGTGATAGAAGCTTTACCTGGAACTCAATTTAAAGTGCGTCTCGAAAACGATCATGAGGTATTGGCTTATCTTTCTGGTAAAATGCGCAAATACTATATTCGTATTTTATTGGGCGATGCAGTCCGGGTAGAAATGTCCCCTTATGATTTGGCTCGCGGTAGAATTGTATACCGTGCCAAGAAGACGGGCGCTCCTCCTCGGGCCATATAGTCTCCCTGCTTTAACCCTTAACAGAATAAAAGAGCTGCTCAGAAATGAGCAGCTCTTTTTTTGTTTATCAACTGAACTAAAGAATATGATTGTCCAGGCTTTGCAGCACCTTCATATAATTGGCGCGTTCATAGGCAGCAGGTTCCGCGACGGATTGCTGACTCATACTGCCCAGCATTTGTTCGACTGAGACATATTCATGGTCATTTAACCAGCGTTCAAATTGCTGCAGAATACTGCCAGCGATCTGCGGTCCGTGCTCAATCAACACAGCTGCCAGCATACTGACACTGGCACCCGCCATGACAGACTTTACCATATCCGAAGCCGTGTGAACTCCGCCAGTAATGGCTAAATCAGCCTGCAGACGCCCGTACAGAATGGCTACCCAGCGTAATGGCATGCGTAAGTGGCTGGAATTGGAGAAATTCAGGTCAGGTTTGACCGTTTTACTCTCAATATCCAGATCGGGCTGGTAGAATCGGTTGAATAATACCAAACCCTCCGCACCGGCATCCACTAAACGCTTGGCCATATTGGGCAAAGCAGTGAAATTTGGGCTCAGTTTTACGGAAAGAGGGATTTTGATGTTTTGTTTTACTTTCTTCACCAGATCCACATAGGATTGTTCTAATTGCTGGCTGGTGACGGCAGGGTCGGTTGGCAGGAAGTAAATATTCAACTCCAAAGCATCAGCCCCGGCCTGTTGAATCAACTTCGCATATTCTACCCAGCCGCCTTCAGAAACCCCATTCAAACTAGCGATAATTGGAATTTCCACTGTTTCTTTTAACTTGCGGATATGGTTTAAATATTCCTGCGGACCATATTTTGTATTTCCAAGATCCGGAAAATAACTCAGGGCTTCCGCAAAAGACTCAGTGCCCTGAGTCAGATAATGATCCAGGGCACGAGTTTCATTTTGAATTTGTTCTTCAAAAAGGGAATACATGACAACAGCACTGACACCGGCATCTTCTAACTGACACACAGTATCTGCATTCTTCGACAGTGGAGAGGCAGATGCAACCAAAGGATTTCTAAGTTGTAAGCCGAGATATTTTGTTCTCAAATCAACCATGACATACTCTCCTTTTGATGATCCCTACAAATAAGATCAAATAATACTAGTTTTCTTTACTAGAATTATATTCGATTTCTGCCATTTGTTTGTAAAGTTCCCAACGTTTTTTAGCATCTGCTTGGGTCATTTTCATCAAAACTTCTGCACGTTCTTCGTCACTCTGTAAAAGCATGCGATAACGAGTTTCATTGTATGCATAATCTTTGAATTCAATGCTGGGTTCTTTGCTGTCGATGGTTAAGGGGTTTTTGCCTTCTTTCATGTTCGCTGGGTTGTAGCGATACAATGGCCAGTGTCCAGACTGAACGGCCAGTTTCTGTTGTTCCAGACCTTTGCTCATATCGATACCGTGAGCAATACAGTGAGAATAGGCAATGATCAAGGATGGGCCGTCAAAGGCTTCCGCTTCACGCATGGCTTTGAGGGTTTGAGCATCATTGGCGCCCATGGCAATACGAGCCACATAAATGTAGCCGTAACTCATGGCAATCATGCCCAGGTCTTTCTTGGAGATGTCTTTACCCTTGGCAGCGAATTTCGCAACAGCAGCACGTGGGGTGGCTTTCGATGCCTGTCCACCGGTGTTGGAGTACACTTCGGTATCCATGACCAGAATATTGACATTTCGTCCGGAGGCCAACACATGATCCAAACCGCCGTATCCAATATCGTATGCCCAACCGTCACCGCCGATAATCCAAACGCTCTTGTGGGAAAGGGCATCAATCACACTCAACAGGGAAACTGCTTTGGCATCTTTGTTGCCAGCCAATTTGGTTTTGACCTGTTCAATGAGAGCCCGTTGTGCAGCGATTTCAGCATCGGTGGTTTGTTTAGCGGTTAACATGGTGTTGACCAGCTCTTCACCCAGGGTGGAGGTGAATTCTTTCAGCAATTGGCTGGCGTATTCAATGCGTTGATCCAGGGTCAGTCGCATGCCTAAACCGAATTCTGCGTTATCTTCGAAAAGGGAGTTAGACCAGGCGGGTCCGCGGCCTTCCTTGTTGAATGCCCAGGGGGTGGTGGGCAGGTTGCCGCCATAAATAGAAGAACAACCGGTAGCGTTAGCGGCAATCATGTGGTCGCCGAACAATTGGGAGACCAATTTCAGGTAAGGCGTTTCACCACAACCAGCGCAAGCACCGGAGAACTCAAAGAGTGGGCGCAGTAACTGGGAGTTTTTGACCGTGCTGGGTTCGAAAGCGGTGCGGTCCGGATCCGGCAATGCCATGAAGAAGTCCCAATTGGCAGCTTCGCTCTCGCGAATTTCGGGTTGGGAAGCCATGTTGATGGCTTTTCGGCTGGCATCCTGTTTATCTTTCGCGGGGCAGGTTTCCACACACAGTCCGCAGCCTGTACAATCTTCAGGAGCGATCTGAATGGTGAATTTCATGCCGGGGATCTCTTTGAATTTAGCATCGGTGGACTTGAAGCTCGCCGGGGCATTTTTCAACAGAGCGGGATCGTAAATTTTCTGGCGAATGGTAGCGTGGGGGCACACAAAGGCACATTTACCGCATTGAATACATAGATCTGCTTCCCAGACTGGAATAGAAAGGGTGAGATTCCGTTTTTCCCATTGGGTGGTGCCGGTGGGAAAGGTACCATCGATCGGCATCTTGCTGACTGGTAAATCATTCCCATTGTCGGCAATGATGACGCCCAGGGTTTCACGAACAAATTGAGGAGCCTTGGAGGAAACTGCCTGACGACGGGTGGTAGTGCTGCTTACTTTCTCAGGAACGGTTACTTCGTACAAGTTGGCCAGGGAAGAATCCACGGCGGCATAGTTCTGCTGTACAACAGCCTCGCCACGTTTGCTGTAGGATTTCTTGATGAAATACTTGATCGCCTTGATGGCTTCATCACGAGGTAAAACACCGCTGATGGCGAAGAAACAGGTCTGCATAATGGTGTTGATGCGGTTGCCCATACTTGTTTTCTCGGCAACTTCATAGGCATCGATCACGTAAAATTTTAGTTTCTTGTCGATAATACTTTTTTGCACTTCCTGGGGCAGGTGATTCCAGACTTCGTCCTTGTTATAAATACTGTTGAGCAGGAAGATACCGTTTTTCTTGGCATATTTCAGCACATCCAGTTTATCAAGGAAGCTGAACTGATGGCAGGCTACGAAATTGGCATCCCCTTCAGGAATCAAGTAGGGAGAGTTGATGGGTTTGGGGCCAAATCGAAGGTGGGAGATGGTGACGGAGCCGGATTTCTTGGAGTCATAAACGAAGTAACCCTGGGCATAGTTGTCAGTATCTTCACCGATGATTTTGATGGAGTTTTTATTGGCGCCTACGGTGCCATCGGAACCCAGGCCGAAGAACAGGCAGCGGGAGGTCTGATCATCTTCAATGGTAAAGGTAGGATCGTAATCAATGCTGGTGTGGGTTACATCATCATTGATACCCACGGTGAAGTGGTTCTTGGGCTGGCTTTTCTTTAATTCGTCAAAAACGCCTTTGGCCATGGCGGGCGTGAATTCTTTAGAAGAAAGACCATAGCGGCCGCCGAAAATGTGGGGCATTTGTTTGAAAGGAGCTGTGCCGCTGGCCAAGGCTTCGTTGATGGCGGTGATCACATCTTGATAGAGGGGTTCACCGGCACCACCGGGTTCTTTGGTGCGATCCAAAACTGAGATGGATTTCACAGTTGCGGGCAGCGCTTTGACAAAATGTTCCACTGAGAAGGGGCGGAAGAGATGAATGGTAATCACCCCTACTTTTTCGCCTTGTGCGGTCAGGAATTTGACGGTCTCTTCGGTGGTATCGGCACCGGAACCCATGATGATGATCACGCGGTCGGCATCTTTGGCGCCTGCATAATCAAATAAATGATATTGGCGGCCAGTCAGCTTGGCAAATGCGTCCATGGCGTTCTGTACGATGCCGGGGGTGGCGTCGTAGAAGCTGTTAACCGTCTCACGTCCCTGGAAATAAACATCCGGGTTCTGTGCAGTACCGCGGATGACCGGGCGATCGGAGCTCAAACCGCGCAGACGATGGGCAAGAACACTTTTCTCATCAATCATTGCACGGATGTCATCCACGGTAACCTGTTCGATTTTGCTTACTTCGTGGGAAGTACGGAAACCGTCGAAGAAATGGATGAAAGGAATGCGGGATTCCAGGGTGGCTTTGTGAGAAATCAAGGCCATATCCTGGGCTTCCTGCACAGAACGGGAGCCTAACATGGCAAAGCCGGTAGCTCGGGCGGAGGTGATATCGGAATGGTCACCGAAGATCGAGAGGGCTTGTGCGGCGAGGGAGCGGGCGGAAACATGGAACACGGTTGGGGTCAACTCGCCGGCAATTTTGTACATGTTCGGGATCATTAACAATAAGCCTTGGGAGGCAGTAAAAGTGGTGGTTAAGGCTCCACTGGTTAATGCCCCGTGGACAGCGCCAGCAGCGCCGCCTTCGGATTGCATTTCTTGAACCAGAGGAACGGTGCCCCAGATATTGGGCACGCCAATTGCGGCCCAGGCATCGGCATATTCGCCCATGCCGGAAGATGGGGTGATTGGATATATAGCAATCACCTCGTTTAGCCGATATGCAACATTCGCAACGGCTTCGGTTGCATCGATTGTTACCATTTGACGCGACATGAAATTTACTCCAAATATTGAGTTAGTGGCAAATAAAAAACGAGTTTCCGTTTTATTTGACGGTTATAGACATCCACTCTGGACATCCAACTAGTTATTTTATCCGATTCTTAAGAATCCCGACAGTACTATTGATCATAAGAATATAAGGCCGCCTGTCATAATCCTTCTGAGTTGATTACAGGGGACCCAGGAAGGGAATGGCATACAGCAGGGCTGCCAGCGTTTTTGTATCAATGATTTCGCCGCGATAAACCATTTCGTAGACTTTTTCGAGGGGGATTTTTACCACTTCAATAAATTCATCATCATCCTGAGGCAAAGGATCCTTGGTTAATTCGCTGGCAAGGAAATAATACATATACTCAGTTGCATATCCGGGGGACATGATGCTCTCCCCGATTTTACGCAGAACATCGGCTGACATACCGATTTCCTCGCGCAGCTCACGGCCTGCGCAGGTCTCCGGGTCTTCTTTATCGTTGAAAACCCCGGCAGGCAATTCCAGGATTTCTTTTTCCATGCCCAGACGATATTGACGAACAAACCAGATGTTCCGATGGGCATCCACGGGTAATATCGTGACTGCATTTTTATGGACCACCAGGTCATAGGTTTTATTTTTCTGATTCGGCAACCGCATTTCAACTTTATCCACATTGAAGATGGGGCCATTAAAAACAGTATCGCGTTTTAGAATCTGATATTCACTCATACGATTTCCTTATAAAAAATGCAGGATCTGCATCTTGGGGATACGGATCCTGCACTAGGGTTATGATGCGAAAAGGGAGGTTTACCTGCTTGGATCGAATCAGGGAATTTGCAGGGTTGTACCGGAGGTCAAAGTATATGGACTTACCAGACCATTGGCAGAAATAATAACATTGGGGTCAACATCGCCATAGGCACATGCAATGGTGTAAATGGTATCCCCAGTGGAAACCGTGTAGGTGGTGGGGTGTGATTTAAGCGCCCGATCACCGGCTGTCCAGGAACTATTCTGGGGAATTTTGAGTACGGTTCCTTCGGATACCTGAGTATTTGCGCCCAGGCCGTTCAGGCTGAGGAGATCCCCTGCGCTGACGTTAAACCGGCGAGCCAGACAATAAGGGAACTCCCCTTTATGAATGGTGTAACTTTCGGGAATGCCGGGGGTGGAAGTAGCATAAGCAATCACGGCTGCTGTTCCGGCACTTGTGGTCGCAACCAACCCTGGGGTAACAGAGGGTGTACCTATTCCCGGGGTGGGAGTAGCTGGTTCTGGTGTGGTTTCAACCAGCGGCGTGGTGATGGCACTAAGATCCACGATCATGGTTGATTCAAGAGTGGCTTCTACGGTGGGCAACTCATGGGCCATGGCTTCAGCCGTTTGGGTTCCAAACAGGATTTCATTCATAATGTTGGGTTGGGTTGCCAGGGGAAAGGGTAATTCGCCCAAGGAAGTTGGGGTGGCTTGGGAGGCCACTGATGCTGGCTTGGAGCAAGATACGGTTAACCCTGCTACCAGGAGAACAACCATCATAAGGTTGAAGATTTTTTGTGTCATTGGGCAAACTCCTTAAACTGTTCTGTACCTTGTTATGTAAACATTTTAGCAGATTAATAATCGTGATAGTAGCACATGCACTCACATACGTCAAGAAACAGAACCGCTTCCTGATTTTACCTGATATGTACTATTATAATCAGTTGGCTAGATTATAACAAACAAAAATCCACATCTTCAAGGTTGAATGGCCTCCAGAAGGCTGGTCGTAAAGGCTTTTGGTGGATCTATGGGCTGCATGGCGTCATAGTTTATCAGAAAATCGCTTAAGGTCTGCCATTGTTCCGCACTCTGCCAACCCACACCATATTCATCCGTCAGGGCGTTGTGGGCATCGGCAATCTCTGATTCCAGCATAAATTTCATGTGCTCGCGGTTCGATTCAGGTCCGCTGTATTTCAAGACGATTTCGACGGCTTCGTCCACATGAGACTCGGCGTAAGCAATCCCTTTAAGGGATGCTCGTAGAAAGCGGGTCAACAGCTCGGGGTTTTCGGCCAAAATTTCTTCACTGGTGACGTAGCACAAACCCAGGTTCGGAAGATCAAAATCAGCGGCTTCCCACAACACGATCTCCTCGCCCCAGGATTTGATTAAGTAGGGTTCATTAGACTTATACAGGGGATACACATCCACTTTCTTCTCCGTCAGCAGCCGTGGGTCAAAGCCTACATTAATTAGCTCGACCGCAGACTCGTCAACTTCTACCGCATGCAGGATGGCAATTAGGTCGGGGGGGATGGAGCCTTTATAGCCGACCGTGTGGCCTTCCCAATCCTTGGGGGTTTGCATGCCGCTCTCTGCCAGAGCGGCAAAAGCCTGCTGTCCGCGCTGGCCAATTAATGCGATGGAAACCAAAGGCAGGCCGGGGTCTGAACGGCGTTTGAGCAGTACGGCGGCATCCTGGGTGGTGACCTGGACTTTTCCGGCGGTCAACAACTGCAGGTGTTCTCCCTGTCCATTGGAATGTTCAATATTAATCCGCAAGCCTTCCTCTGCAAAGTAGCCCATTTCCTGCGCCACATACACGCCGACAAAGGGTAAATTGGCCTGGGGTTTGTAGCCTGCCATGAAGGTCATCTGCATGGTTGCCGGCGTGGCGCTTGGATTGTTTTGGGGTTGGCAGGCGGTACAGAGGATCAGGGTAATGATAAAGAGCAAGGTGTTTTTTTTCATGGAAACTTCCTAATAAGTGATTATAAGATGGGCTGCTGCCAGTAGATAAACTTTTTTTCCAAAATTAGAATGATCTGGTACCAGAGCATGCCGCTGAGTGAGAGAATGAAAATAGCCGCAAACAGAAAGGGCAGGTTAAGGTTGGCATAGGCCAGCCACATCACTCGTCCCAAGCCGCCGGAGGCGCCTGTCCATTCCGCCACTACGGCACCGATCAAGGCCAGAGGAGCGGAAATTTTTAGGGCGGCAAATAGAAAAGGAAAGGCTGTTCGCAGACGGAGATGGATAAAAATTTCCCATCGGCTGGCGTGCCAGGCACGGAACACATCCATCAGGGCTGGATCGGTTTTTTGAAATCCGCTTAGCATGTTGACCAGGACTGGGAAAAAGGTCATCAATCCGGTGATGATGATTTTGGGAGTGGTGCCGAACCCCAGCCAGAGGGTTAATAAGGGGGCAATGGCAACCAGGGGTGTGGATTTGACCAGAATGGCCAGGGTCATCACCCCGTCTTCCAATCCGGGGAAGAGGGTGAGAAAAGCAGCCAGGCAGAATCCGCACATCAAACCAAGGCATAATCCCAGCAAGGCTTCGCCCAGGGTGATGCAGCTGGCTCCGCCAAAATACAGCAGATTTTGGGAGAGTGTCAGCAGGATTTGGCTGGGTGCCGGAAGAATGTAAATGGGTGTCTTGAGCAGGTGGACCGCCAGCTCCCAAAAGAAGAAAAAGACGAACACCAGTAAAGCGGCTTGAGCACCCGTGGAAATTTTTATCTGAACGCGGCTGGATTTATGCATGAGCAAGTGCTCCGTTCAATTGTTTGCGCAGTTGGCTTACTTGGGCCAGAAAATCAGGACTATCCGGATTGCGGGGATGAGGCAAGGTTACCGGGATGTCTGCCAGCAAGGTGCCGGGTGCCGGGCTGATGACCAGAATGCGATCCGCCAGCAGGACAGCTTCCTGAATATTGTGCGTGATCCACAGCACGGTAGGCTGCAAAGGCTGCCAGCGCACGGCGAGCTCATGGCTGAGCGAAGTGCGGGTTAGTTCATCCAAAGCCGCGAAGGGTTCATCCATCAGCCACAGCTCGACATCCAGGGACAGGAGGCGGGCCAAAGCCAGGCGCTGCTGCATGCCGCCGGAGAGGGACTCGGGCAGGGTATTGGTCGCATCCCTCAGGCCGACCATATCCAGGGCTTCATCCGGGGTCATGGAAGGCGTGGAAACCACGGGGTGAAATCGCTGTGCTAAAGCTACATTTTCCTTTACCGTCAGCCAGGGCAGTAAAGCGGGCTGCTGGGCCATCCAGCCAAGGCGCCGTTGGCTGATAAAATCCGCAGGGGAGACACCGGCAATACTGACTGTGCCCTGTGCGGGTTGGATCAGGTTAGCTAGAATGCGGAAGAGTGTGGATTTTCCACATCCGCTGGGACCGATGATGGCCACAAATTCTCCCCGATTGACGGAGAAATTTATATCCCTGACGGCTGGGCGCGGGGGACGTCCAGCATAGGTATGGCTGACATTGCAAAAATCGACCAGACAGGATTCAGGGTGTTTTTCCACCGGCGATTCCTTTCCAGCCCTTTAACTGTTCTGGCGTGATGAAGAAGACCCCTTCAATGCGTTGCGCTAGATCCGGTAGAATGGAGCCCATATAGCGCTGTGACATGCGGTCCACCACGGTTTTGGGAACCGAGGTCAGGGTTTCTTTTTTGGCCAACCCACGTACCACCACGCGGTGGAAGGGCGGCCAGGGTTCATCAATGGTCAGTGAGACATTGGGATTTTCGGAAATATATTGTGCCCAGTAGGAACCAATCCAGGAGAGCACGATAAAATGGCTGCCGTCCCATTCCTGCCAGACCGGCACCACGTGCGGCCGTCCATCGGGACGGATGCAGGCCAAGCGCGCAGACCACGGTCCCTGCAGGAAAGCTGTAATTTCAGCTAAGCTCATCTCGCTGGTGACCTGGATGGGTGAGAACTCACCGGGGTGATAGGGGAAATAAGACTGCGCTCCCAATTGGTAGGATATGCGCGAAGCCATGCTGCGCAGGTCACTGGAAAATGCCTGCGAGAAGGATTCCTGGTTCCAGCGATTGAGGGGAGCAGTGATCACCAACAGAGCACTGGGGGTAACCCCATCCGGGCAGATGGGCGTTGCACATTCCCAAGTATCGGCTGTGTGAAATACGGTCACGCCGTGTTGGACGATTTCGTGAGTGGGCGGCGGTGAAAACAGGGACGTGAGGAAGGCTGGCGTGGATTCCATTTGACCTAAAGGATAGACGCTGCGTACCTGTTGTTGGGATTCAACCTGTGCATGGATGAAGGGTTTGTCTGCGTTGAAACTGATTAACAACACTGTTTCGCTGAACGCGCAGCGATTGGCTTCATTATAAAAGCAGGTGATCAGATCTTGCCCCAGGGAAGGCCCTGCAAAATGAGACCATTGCTCCAGGCGCGGGCCGGCATAGTAACGGCCTCTCCTTTCACTTTGTTCAAGATAACCTAACTGCTTTAATGTTTTTAGGAGTTGGAATAGGGTGGAACGCGGAACATCCACGAGGGCTAACAATTCCTGCGGTGTGTATCCGTCCTGTGAGGCAGCTATTAATTCAAGAATTTGCAGGGTGCGTTCAACGGCTGGTAGATAGGCATCCGGTTGCATTTTGTAGTCCATCATACTGTACTGAAGTGCAATATATCAGACTGTGATTTAGTTGTCAAGCAGAACACCAAATTTAACAAAAAAAACCCCGACGATTGGATATCGGGGTGAAATCAGTGAGGTAGAAAAATTTATTTAATGATGAAAGAGGCAATCACCAGGATGGCAATAAAGGAAACTGCCATAATGCCAATTTTTTTGAGATCTTTGATGATGTTGGTATAATCCGGATTAAATTCTTGAGCGGTGGTGTTCTTTTTGCTCATGGTACTGCTGTTGGTGCTTCTTGATTTTGTAGCCATTAATTGTCTCCTGAACTATGAATTTGAGCTCAATTCTGCAAAATTGCCTTTACCACAACCCGTTGGTTATCAACCAGGTAAGGGTAGCAGGATATCAATGTTACCACAGGTTCCTGTGTATTGGCCATCACTTCCACGGCAGTTGGTTCAACAAAGCGAATTTCCTGAATGGTATAGCGATAGGATTTTTGGCTAGTGAAGACGGTGATTTCATTGCCTACCGCCAGTTTGTCCAGATCGCGGAAAATTTCTCCAAAGACATCATTATGCGCAGAGAGAATCATGTTGCCGGCTTGTCCGGGGTTTGGTGTTCCGGCGTGCTGGCCTACGCCTTTCTTTAATTGTTCCCATCCATCCCCTTGAATCACGGGAGCGTCCACTGAAATATCGGGGATCTGAATGCGGACTGCCTGCTCCGGGCCCGGGGTTGGCAGGGGAAGATCGGCCAGGGATTGCACCAGGGGACGTAAATGTTCGGGGATTTCAGCCGTGTTTGGCTGCACGCCGCCTGGCACATTGGGCGGGGTATGCCCGGATGGCAAGACGACGGCCATGATCAGCGGGGTGGCGGTCATGGTGGGCTGTTCAAGTACGGTGGCGACTTCGCGGTTTAAATCCTGGATCACATTAAAGCCGGTATATAAAATGAAAAGTAATCCGCCTACTGCGAGGACCTCAACCATGAAGAGGAATTTTTCCCAGAAGGATTTGGCTCGATTTGGGGCTGAATGGATTTGCTTCCCCTCTGAACCATGCTGGTTGGGTGGGGTGTTGACATCCACATCAATAATTCGGCCAGTTTGACGATATTGGGCTAATCGTTCCTGCCGCTGTTGGGTTCGTTTTTCAATCAGCAGATTCTGTAATTCTTTTTCCGATAATTGTTCAGGAGGTCGTTTCTTTGCCATAGGGTTCCCAATTGTTTGCCTGTTTGAATTATACCGCAGATGCTTTATCGTTTGGTGCAAGATTGGTACCAACCATGACCGAATCCACGCCTGATCGGATATGTCGAGGTGTTTAATACAGGACATGATTTTTGGTAAATCTGTTTGTATAATGGATGTAAAGAAAGGATGAAAGAATTTAAATTCTTTACAACATTCTTATGCGAAAAAGCTGAACATCTTATGGAGGATGCCGATAAGAAATGAAGAGGAAGCCGTTTGATTTTCTTCCGTACCTTGGAGAATAACAGTCGGCAGAGTATTGAGTTAGAAGGCTCGGTGTATAGGAGAAAACCTCAGTACATCCGGGAGGAAAATGATGCTGGAGACAAAAGTACTAAAATCCCTGCGGAGATTAGGGGAAGATTTTTTATCGGAGTTGATTTCTATCTATTTACGCGAGGATGCCAAGTTGCTGGAGCGTATCGAAATTGCTGCCAGACAGCAGGATGTCGATGAAGGCAGCATGGCAGCCCACCGCTTGAGAGGATCGAGTTACAGTCTGGGGGTGAACACAATAGGCGATCTTTGCCGCGAAGTAGAAAACGCTTTTGATGAGCAGCAATTTGACTTGCTGGAACCTCTGATCGAGCGCCTAAAAGACGAATCGCTCGTTGCCCGGGCAGAATTGATTCGTGTTCAAAGTAGATTGGAACCTGCCCTCTAAATAGCGAAGATTTACATTATGCAAGTTCTGGTATGAGGGTGGAGATTCCAGCAACTCTGTGATATACTTCAACAGATTAAACACAATTCACACGCTGTTTGACATTTTTCTGCGTGCCGTGCCATGTGGCTGCGGTCAGAAAAACGGATGAGAGCAGCGGCGGAAAAAACGCAAAAGGAGAATCTTTAAAAATGGCTTCTGGAATTTCAATGAAAGCCCTACTGGAAAGTGGTGTCCATTTCGGTCATCGAACGAATAAATGGGACCCCAAAATGCGCCCGTTCATCTTCACTGAGCGAAACGGGATCCACATTATTGATTTACAACAGACGGTTAAGTCTTTATCCGATGCTTATGATCTGATTCGGGACACCGTTGCTGCTGGCGGTAAAGTGATGTTTGTTGGTACCAAACGACAGGCTCAGGATACCATCCGCGAAGAAGCGATCCGCTGTGGCATGCCCTATGTCACCACCCGCTGGTTGGGCGGTACGCTGACCAACTGGGTCACCATCCAGAAACGGATCTACGAACTGGAACGGCTGGAAAAATTACGCGACACTGGCGAAATCAATCGTCTGACCAAAAAAGAAGGCCTATTAATTGCCCGCGAAATTCGCCGTTTAGAGCTTCGCTTGAGCGGTTTGCGTAACATGCATGACCTGCCTGATTTGATCTTCATCGTTGATGTAGGTCGCGAATACACGGCTGTGCATGAATCCAATGTAAAAAAGATTCCCATCATCGCGATGGTTGATACCAACTGCGATCCCCGCAATATTGACTATGTCATCCCCTCCAACGATGATGCCATCCGGGCGATCAAATTAGTCGTCAGCAAGATTGCTGATGCTGCCCTTGAAGGCAAAGCCATCCGCAAAGATGACGACCCACAAGCCCATGATATCTCTGCTGCTCACATTCCTGTGCAGACTGAAAATCAGTTCTCAGCCATTGTTGCTGAAGAAGAACTGGATGATGCTGCTTTGCTGGGTCAATCGACCTTAGCCAAAATCAGTCCTCAGGTTGAAGAGGCCAAAGAAGCTGATTTGGTTGTTGAATCAGTTGACGAGACTGAAAAAGCTGAATAACTTCGGCGTATAAACCAGATAATTCACAAACAAGGGTAGATAGAATGGCAATTACGACTGAAATGATTAAAGAACTACGAACAGCCACCGGAGCCGGAATTCTGGATTGTCGGAAAGCATTGGAAAATGCCGAAGGTTCCATGGAAAAAGCATTGGACTTTTTACGCGAGAAAGGACTGGCTACAGTTGAAAAACGAGCTGATCGCGTTGCTTCAGAAGGTATCGTCGAGATTTACTCTCATGGCGGTGGCCGCGTGGGTGTGATGGTCGAAGTCAATTGCGAAACGGATTTCGTCGCCCGCTCTGACGCTTTTAAAAGCCTGGCTCATGAACTTGCTCTGCAAATTGCGGGTATGGCTCCTCTGTATATCACAGACGATGATATTCCAGCCGAAGTTCTTGAACAGGAAAAGAATGAAGCCCTAGCCAAGGCGAAAGAAGAAGGCAAACCGGAAGCAATCCTCCCAAAAATCGCAGAAGGTGTTGTCCGAAAATACAAAGAAAACAATGTTCTGATGCGCCAGGCTTACATTCGAGATGAGACGATGACCATTCAAGATCTTCTCAACCAGAATGTAGCTGCTATGGGTGAGAACGTCATTATTCGTCGATTTGCCCGATGGGCATTAGGTGAATTACAGAAACAATCGGAAGAATAGAGCTTTAATAAACCAACCCTCGGGTTGGTTTTTTTTTACACCCGACATGGGTGTTGGCAATGTGAGGAGCTATGGAAAAATTAATCTATCATCGCATATTATTAAAGCTGAGTGGTGAAGCGCTGGCCGGTGAATATAATAATGGCATAGATCCTCACCGTGCGGATCATATTGCCGAAAGAATTCGCGAAGTTCGTGAAATGGGTGTAGACGTTGCCGTGGTGATTGGTGCTGGAAACTTGTGGCGTGGCCGAGCTGGTCTTGAAATGGGGATGGATCGGGCTACTGCGGATTATATGGGTATGCTGGCTACGGTGATGAACGCGCTGGCCATGATGGACAGTCTGGAGCGTATCAATGTCACCACCCGCGTGCAATCGGCGATCGAGATGCGGTCCGTGGCTGAACCCTACATTCGCCGGCGGGCAATTCGCCATCTGGAAAAAGGCCGTGTGGTCATTTTTGGCGGCGGCACGGGCAACCCGTATTTTTCCACGGATACCGCAGCCGCATTGCGCGCCATGGAAATAGACGCCGATGTGGTCATCAAGGCCACCAAAGTGGATGGTGTCTATGACCGCGATCCAATGAAATTCCCCGATGCAGTGAGGTTTGATCGATTGAGTTATATCGAGACCTTAAACCGTCGATTGGAAGTCATGGATAGCACTGCCACCTCCCTGTGTATGGAAAATAAAATGCCCATCCTGGTGTTGAACTTGTGGGATGACAATGCCTTGAGGCGTGCGTTGCTCGGTGAACCTGTAGGTACTTTGGTAAGTTAGGTAAAGAACAATCTTATGAAAAAATGAAAACCTCACCTGTCGCAAGATCGGTGAGGTTTTTTTGATTAAGGATATATTGTCAATGTTGGGGTGCCCGAGCGCATGCAAAGGGCCGATTCCGTCCCGGGCAGGTCTCAGACCTGCCCCTACGTAGTCAATATACTCAAAAAATTGTAGGGGTACCCCTCGCGGGTACCCGTGCACATGTAATAAGCCGATTCCATTCAGGGCAGGGGCGAGCCTTGTCCCAATGGTGGTAATATTTTCAACAATCCGTAGGGGTGCCCCTCGCGGGTACCCGAGTACATGCAATAGGCCGAATCCATCCTGGGCAGGTCTCAGACCTGCCCCTACGTTATACAAATATTCTATTAAACCAAATGGGCACCCATGCGGGTGCCCGGAATTAATTAAGGCTTGGCTGTACTTAATTCACAAAACTATAACCGGGGAATTTTCCTCCGCCTGGTTTGGGCATGCTGGTGATCAAGGTTTGGGTGCCATCCAGATTCCCGTAATAAATCTCCCATTGAGCACCGCCATCCTTCAAATAAATATAGGTATAAGCATTGGCAAAATGGATGTTCATCACCGTGCCAGCGGGGATTAATAACACCTCACCGTCATCTTTATTGGCATATTTGGATTGATTGACTGCGCGGTCGGTGTAAACAAAATGAAGCGAATCCGGTGCCCAGGTATCGATGCTGACCTCGCCGGTTGCGTAGATATGGTCGCTGGTTCCGGTGACCGTGTTGATGTGTAAATTCCGCCGATTATCTGTATTGTCGCTGAAATAACTTTGATAAGCTATCCAGCCTAAATCAGGCGAGAGCGTCACAGTCGAGAGGGGAGCGGTGAGCACATGGCCAGCCACTCCGGCGGGTGATCCGTCCGTGGGGATGTGCCAGAGGGTGGTCATATCGCCTGGATTATCCAGGGAAGCATGCGGCGGAATCGCCACACGCAGGAAGCTGCCATCCGCGGCCCACTGCGGGACGGCATAATATTGGAATTCACTGTAGGTGAGGACCGGCTCATAAACCAGGACATTGCTGCGGCGATTGCTGCCGTCGGCGTTGATCAAGCTGATGTTTTGCGGTGTGACCAGTGCAATTTGGGTCCCATCCGGCGAATAGTAAAATACGCCGCCGTTGCCGGGTGTGAGCAAGGTACTGAATGCCCCGGTTTCGGCATTGACCAGGTGCAGATCATCATTGATCATCAGGCCGGGTCCCTCAAATTTTGGAGATGTATTAAAGGCAATCGTATGGCTGTTAGGAATCCAGGAGAAAATATACGGTTCCACACCCACCGCATCCGCGCTGTTTTTCAAAGCGAACAATTGATCCGGGGTCAGCAGTTGACGCTCGCCAGAACCATCAAAGCCAATCACCCACAGGCTGAAATGCAGGTAATCACTGGAGCGGGTGAAGGCTGCCCATTGGCCGTCGTCCGAGAGACGCGCTCCCATGATATCGCCGCTGGCCAGCAGCGGGCGGACCCCATCGGCCTGCGTCCAGGCGAAGAGGTTGCCAGAGGTATCGGTGTAGACTAATCGCAGCGTCGGCGGCAGAGTGTGCGCCTCCGGTTCGGGTGTTGGCAGGACGGCAGCAGTTTGGGTTAGAAAGATTCCTGGATCAGCGGCGCTTTCTGCGGTGGCGGTGATGATAATCGGCGTGGCTGTAGTCACCGCTCCCCCGGTGCCGCCAAGAGTGCAGGCTGTACTGAATACCAGTAAAACAACTAAGAATACGAAAATCCCGTTGTGGGTTGATTTCATGGTTTCCCTCCAATAATAAGTAAATGACTATATTGTATTGTACAATAATTTGAGGGCAGGTTGGAGACCCTTTTAAACCGCGGCACCTTTTGCGGATTATTGATCTGGATTTTCTCTATTACCCTAAACGCCATTTCTACTATAATCTAATCGTAACTCCACTGGCTGTGGAATCCTGAAAGGATAAAGCTCTCTCGATAAAACCTTATGTCAGTATTCAAATGGAAATGTCCTCTTTGTGAAACCATCAATACGGAGGTCGCTTGCAAAAAATGCACGCACATTCCGGAGTATTACCTTCCCCTGGAACCTGACAAGATAAAAGCCAAAAAGATCAAACCCATTGCAGGAGAGCCCTTCTATGTGCAGCCAGATTGGCAATGCCCAACTTGCGGGACGATGAATGCTGCAGGCCAGAAAAAGTGCAAAGCCTGTGAGAAGAAAAAAATTAAGAAGAAAACCAGTGTGCGCGGAGGGGTGATCGTCTCGGTGGCGCTGGTTTCGTTTTTTATCGTCTTGCTGGTGGTGGTGATGAAAATCATTACCGTTACCAGGCCGGAAGTCCTAACCGGGGATTGGGAGACTTTGTTTGATGCTCCTACTGTCCAACCGATTGTCATTCCTACCAGCACCCCGGTGGTGATTGAGATCAATCGCATCTATCCCAATCCGCCAGTGGATGAGTGTCTATTATGGTCGGAGATCAGTGCAGCGGATGAGGGCAGTCAACGATGTGTTTATGGCCTGGTTTTAACTACCTATGAGGGTGCGCCAAATCAATTTTACCTGCGCTTCAGTGATGAGCCGGGTGATTTTCGAATGGTGATGATGGATATCCTGGAGCCTCCCAAGCTGAACGGGGAATGCGTTTATCAGACAGGCAAGATCAAGATGTACAAGGATTTGTTGTACATTAGTTTTAAGGGTGAGCCTTTGATTTGTGAAAAGTAGGTTGCTGAGTAAAGAATAGTTTGTTATTGGAATGCAGTACACCGAATTGTGAGATTCTTTGAGGTAAAATGCCGGAACGACCCATCCGATCGGTTCAATGTCCTTATTGCAAACAAAAGTTTGGTATCCAACAGGATCAGGCTGTTGAGTTCTGTTTTTTTTGCGGCGGCAGGCTTAATGTACAGCCGAAAATAGAAAAGCCTAATTTGCTGTTGGTTTGGTCTGGGGCAGTACTTAAGCGGGTGAAAGAGAATCTGGAAGAAAGGCAGCGGGAGGTTGAACTTGCCAGGCCCACGGTGCCCGTTCCGCAAGAACCCGTGTCGCCGTTTATGGAAGAAAGCTCAATTCCAGAGGTGGATGATTATCATTTTGACCCGGTAGCACAGATCTGGGTTGCACCCAATGAGCCTGAAGAACTGATTTTTTTGGATGATGAAATTGAATTTTTTGATCCGGTCGCCTCGTTACGCGGCGAGATGCCATCGATTGAAGAGCCGCCAGCGGAAGTTAAAAAAGAACCGCTGGATCTGATTGAGCAGCTCCGTTATGCTGCTTCCAGCGGACCTACATTTTTGGAAACCGAGCAGCCTGCCGAACCCGCGCTTACTGGCCGTACCAGAATCATTGTACTGGGGGGAATAGCTGTCGTGGTGGTTGTGATACTATTTATTCTGATGGCTAAAATGATGGGGTGATATTGGCTCATTCCAATACCTGGTAAAACTCCCCCGTTGAATAAAGATGGACAGATCAACCGGCATCCAAAGATGATCCATGTGACCTATATGCTTCTCCCCGGATTTTGGGTGAATTAGTGTGTGATAACAATTATTTCCGCTTGTGCACTCCTGCTTATCGCTATATTGACAGAAGCCCAAATTTGACAATCGACTATTAATTGACTATTATTTGACTAATGATGTTCACTCCGACGTATCGAATTACCGATCAATTACTGACCAATATCACGCAGATCAATACCCTTGTCCGTGATTTGAATGACCGGCGGTTCCCGCGCGTGGTTCTTTTTGAGTTTGAAAAGATGGCACGCGAAGTCTCCGCTTTTGCCTCGAATCATATTGAGGGAAATCCACTTCCCCTGACCGAAGTAAAGAAAATTCTGAAATCGAGACCCGAATATATCAAGGATAGTGAAAGGGAAATCCTCAATTATAATCAAGCTCTGGAAAATCTTAACCAATTGTACTCATCGAATAGCCTTGAACTATCTTTGAGTTTAATTCTCAAGATCCACAAGCAAGTGACTTTGGGTTTGCTCCCCACTTTTGAATCCGGACATTTCAGGCAAAAACCGGTTGTGGTCAATGACCCGCGATCCGGAGAGGTTGTTTATTTGCCGCCAGATTTTAATCAAGTTGAAGGGATGGTTAAGGATCTGTTGGCTTTTGTGAGAGAAAATAATCAAATCATTAACCCTCTGATTTTGGCGGGGATTTTTCATAAACAAATGGTGATCATCCATCCCTTTATGGATGGCAATGGCAGGACTACTCGGTTGGCTACCAAAGTACTGCTCGCAAAGATGGGGCTGAATACGTTTAACCTTTTCAGTTTTGAGAATTATTACAATAAAGCGGTGACCAAGTATTTTCAAATGGTGGGCGAGTTTGGCGGTTACAACGAACTCGCAGACTCAATTGATTTCACTGCCTGGTTGGAATATTTCACCTATGGTTTGATAGATGAATTGTTACGAGTTCAGCACCTTTTACCAAAAATCGGATCGACTCCAGAAAGCAGACTGGAGCCCCATCACTTACTTGTACTTGAGACGATCAAAACCGAGGGGTTTATCACGGATCGAGCTTATGCCCAATTGACTGATAGAGCGAAGGCAACCCGCACCATCGATTTTAAGAAACTGCTGGATTTGGGCCTCATAAAGCGCAAGGGGAAAGGCAGAGCAACCTACTATGTTTTGGAAGAGTAAGTGAATGATGAACTCGTCAGGATTTACTCTATCTTTGATGTGACTCCCTTAAGGATCGATATGATGGAAAATAACTCAGCATTTGAAAAATTCGCCCCGTCCATTCTACAGATTTATCACCGTGACAAGGATGCCTTTTGGGCTGCCATTATGGCACCCTTTCTGGCGAATCAGGTCTCGTTGCTGGATTGGTGGGGTCACCTTAAAGTGGACATGCAGCTTTATGCAGCCTTCAAGGGATTGGATGATGAAGCACAGCAATTGCTGCGGGAATTCAGCCGACCACTGGGGTTTGACCTGACCCAATGGAAAAGTAACCGCTCGCAATATTTCAAGGATGCCTATCCGGTTTTTGCCTTTTTAGCGGTCTGGATGGATGAAAAAGGGCTAAGCGATCTGGTACAAGCCTTCGGAAATATTCTCAAGGCGGGCGTTTTTGCCGTCGCTGGGTATGGCATCCTGGATGAAAATGTGGATGGGGAGCACTCCTCCCCGGTGGAAATTCTGACTGCCCAGGCTTTGATCGCTGAATATGAGCTGCGAGCGCTAGAAGAGTTTGGTGTTACCCCAGTGAATTTGGATATTCTGCATAAAATGGAGACCCTGTTTCTGGAAGCAGAAATCAAAGAGAAGAACCTACGCGGCAAAGCCAGCCCGTACAGCCTGGACAAGCCGCAGAACCTGGGCTCCAAGGGAGCCAATGCAGTGGCACCTTTTATGTTGAGTCTGGAGAAATTGGGCAAGGCTTCCCTGATTGATCCGTATTGGGATGTGTTCCTGCTGTTTGGCGCGGCGATTCAAATGATCGATGATTGGCAGGATTTGGAATCCGACCTGGCAGCCGGGCATTATTCCTATGTCACCCTTGGTTATGAAAAGCTGCTCCAGCAAAAGGACCCCAAGAAAATTGCCGCTCAATTGCGTGGGGATAAAGCCCATGTGCAGAGGACCTATGATTGTGCGAAAGAGATGATTGAACGCTCACGGCAGATCTTAAAAGAGCTGGACGATACGATTCTGGTCCGTTTGGTAGATGTCACGGAATTACGGTTGGATACTTATTTTCGAAAAATGATATAACAAAGCGTGCTTACCCAAGGGTAATCATTAAAACGAGCAAAGGAAAATCAATGAACTCACAAACTTCACCAGGCGGATCCATGTTTCCCTACTATTATAAAAATGGGGAGCTGCACTGTTTAAAATACGGCAGCTTCTTCAACAATGAAACTGCCTTGCTGACTTTAATGAAAGAGGAAGAAATTTTCCTGGCGAAGCCGTCGATCAAAATTCCAGTGTGGGTGGATTTTTATGAAACTAAACTCACGGATGTCCTTGTGCAGGAATTTCTGCAAAGTATGGATCGATTGCAGCCGCATCTTCGCAAACTGGCCATTGTGGGCTGCTCCAATTGGGATAAGCAGCGCATCCAGCGTACCGAGAAGAGACTGGGGATAAAGTTTTCTCTGCCGGTCAAGTACTTTATGAATCCCGAAACTGCCAAAACCTGGTTGGTAAGGGAAGGGGATTAACTGTTGGTTTTTTAAATGGATAATGCATCAACGGTAAGAATCTGTATTACACTGGCGAAGTGACAAAACCAACAATGGCTTTGCCCGTGATACGTAATGACCCCCTCTAAATCTCCCCCAAAAATCCTGAAAAGCGGATTTTTAGGGGAGGCTTCAATGCCACGGGTGTGCTGCGCGACAAAAATGCTGGGAAACGAATTTCAGGGGAGACTTCGTTATCAAGTCCTCCCTATTTTCCGCTTTTCAGGAAAATGGGGAGGATTTAGGTGGGGTTACTATATCAGTCTAAAAAAAATATAAAATATTGTCAAACTGAATATTCTGGAGAATATCGTGCATCGGCGTACAACCGCAAAGACATTTAGCCACGCTCGCAATTTGCGTTGCAATCTGACGGAGGCCGAACAAAAGTTATGGATGGCGATTCGCTATGGTCAGATGTGTGGTGTTCATTTTCGGCGGCAGCATGCGATTGGTCCTTATATTACTGATTTCTGCGCTCCGACTAAAAAGCTGATCCTTGAAGTGGATGGAGGTCAGCATGTGGAGCAGCAGGAATATGATGCGGATCGTACTGCTTATCTGGCTGAGAAAGGCTATCGGGTGCTGCGTTTTTGGAATCATGAGGTGTTGAAGGAACTAGATGCCGTGCTGGAAGTGATCCGTCAGGCGGTGGAGTGATTCTTAGTTAACAAGTCCTCCCTATTTTTCGTTTTTCAGAAAAATGGGGAGGATTTAGGTGGGGTGTAATACGCTCATTAATTAAATATTCAGGCTATGGTGATCGTTTGTCGTTTAGCATGACACATTACTAACTATCTGTTAAATTTAGGCCAGCGCGCAGTCACCCCCTCTAAATCTCCCCCAAAATCCTGAAAAGCGGATTTTAGGGGAGACTTCGATGCCAAGGGCGTGCTGCGCGACCAAAATTCTGGAAAGCGAATTTTAGGGGAGACTTCGTCCCTTCGTTCTTCTTCCCTTGAAGTTTTCTGCCCTTTTTGGTAGTATTAATGCATATCAAACAACCTTGACGGAGAAAAGTAGGTCACCCGGAACTGACAGGGAAGCAGGTGCGTGGATTGAGACGCCTGCCCAGGAAAAGACGGCTGAAGTTCGCTCCCGAGTTGCTCATGGGAAATTCACTGGAAGAGTAGTGTGAGCCGGCCTGGTCCGCCGTTAGCCGGACAACCAATCGCCTTGACCGGCCGTTGGACTGAGTGGACTGCTTCGGGCAGTCAACAAGGGTGGTACCGCGGAAATACCCCGTCCCTTTTTCTTGGGACGGTTTTTTTTATTAATACACGGAAGTTATCTCAACATCGGAGGATTTATGGAAGAACAAAATATCTTGCAGGAACTGAAAGGCATCCAGCAAAAGGCGCTGGACGCTTTACACGGGATTGCGGATGAAAAGGCCATCGAAGCTTGGCGGGTGGCTCATCTGGGGCGCTCATCCGAGGTGATGCAGGTCTTCAGCATGATCGGCAAGGTTTCTGCGGAATTGAAGCCGCTGGTCGGACAGCAGGCCAACGTGGTTAAAGTGGCGCTGGAAAGCGCTTTTGCGGAGAAATCCGCAACCCTGAAGCAAGCAGCCCTCGAACATACTCTGGCATCCGATGTATTGGATGTAAGCATGCCGGGCCGTCAGCCGCTGCGCACCGGACTGCACCCCACCAATCAGACCCTGCGGCGCATCTATCAAATTTTTGGCGAGATGGGCTTCCAGATTTACCGTTCCCGTGAAGTGGAAACGGATGTCTTTAACTTCGAATATCTGAACATGCCTCCGTACCATCCGGCACGCGACATGTGGGATACCTTCTATACCACCGAAAAAGACGTGGTGCTGCGCACACACACCTCTCCCGGACAGATTCATGTGATGCGCGAAAACGCACCGGAACCCATCCGCGCGATTTTGCCCGGCATGTGCTACCGCTTCGAGCAGATCAGCGCCCGTTCCGAGATACAATTTAATCAGGTGGAGCTGGTCGTGGTCGGCAAGGGCATCACCTTTGGCGACTTGAAAGGCACCCTGCAGGATTTCGTCAACCGCTTGTTTGGCCGGGACGTGCGTACCCGCCTGCGCCCCAATCATTTCCCCTTCACCGAGCCCAGCGCCGAGATGGACGTGGAATGTTTTGTGTGCGGCGGCAAGGGCTGCCAGGTCTGCAAGCAGGCCGGCTGGCTGGAGATTTTGGGCTGCGGGATGGTGCATCCCACCGTGCTGCTGAATGGCGGTTATGATCCGACCATTTATTCCGGATTTGCGGCCGGCATGGGTCCGGAACGGATCACCATGCTGCTGCATAAGATAGAAGACATCCGCTATTTCTGGTCAAATGACGTTCGATTCCTGGAGCAGTTTTAGTCCTATGAAAGTACTCTATTCGTGGTTAAAAGATTTTGTGGATTTGGATATGCCGATCCTTGATTTAGCCCGCTTGCTGACCCGTACCGGGATGGAAGTGGAGCAGATTACGGTCGTTGGTTTGGAAATGCCGCAGATGGAACGGCGCGAGTTTAAAATCAAGGGTCTGGCCTGGCCGCGGGATAAATTCGTGGTTGCCCGGGTGGATGAGGTCATGCCCCATCCGGATGCTGACCGTCTGACCTTATGCCGCTTGTTTGACGGCACCCAGGAAATCATTGTGCTCACCGGTGCGCCGGAGATGCATCCCTACAAAGGTATTGGTCCGCTGGCCAAGCCGCTGATCGTGGCGTATGCCAGGGAAGGCGCGGAACTGTATGACGGTCACAAGCCGGGTCAGGAATTGACCAAATTGAAGCGCGCCAAAATCCGTGGGGTGGAATCCTTCTCCATGGTGTGTTCCGAGAAGGAATTGGGCATCTCCGATGAGCATGAAGGCATCATTTTGTTGGATGACGACGCCCCGGTGGGTATGCCTTTGATGGATTACATGGGCGATGCGGTTTTTGAATTTGAAATCCTGCCCAACATGATTCGCAATGCCAGCATTCTGGGTGTAGCCAGGGAAGTTGCCGCTGTGCTGGGGCTGCCTCTGCGCAAACCTGCGCCAAAGCTCAATCCTACGGGTCCCTCGGTGATTGGCAAAGCCAAGATTCAGATTGAAGACGGCTCGTTAAACCCGCGCTTTGTGCTCGGGATGATTGAAAATGCAGCCCAGGTTCGCAGCCCGTATGCCATTCAGCGCCGTCTGCGCTTGAGCGGTATGCGCCCGATTAACGCGGTGGTGGATGCCACCAACTACGTGATGATGGAATTGGGCCAACCCCTGCATGCCTTTGACTATGACGTGTTGGTGAAACGGGCAGGCGGAAAGCCGCCGACCATTATTACCCGCCGCGCAGCCGAAGGCGAAAAACTGACCACCCTGGACGACGTCACCCATACCCTCTCATCCGAGATGATTGTGGTGGCCGACACCGCCGGTTCTTTAAGTTTAGCCGGTGTGATGGGCGGGCTGGAAAGTGAAATTACCGCCAATACGAAGAATGTGCTGCTGGAAGGCGCGGCTTGGAACTTCATCAATGTGCGCCGGGCTGTTACCAAGACCAAGATCAGCTCCGAAGCCGGTTACCGCTTCTCGCGCGGCATTCAACCCGCCATTGCCCTGGATGCTGTGGCGATGTGCCTGGATTACATGGCGCAGTGGAGCGGGGGTACCATCTCCAAAGACCTGATTGACGAATATCCCTGCCCGGTGAAAGATTCCGTGGTTACCCTGAGCATGGAAAAGATCAATGGCTTTTTGGGCATTCAAAGTACCGCCAAGGTAGTGGCTGAACTGCTCACCCGTCTGGAATTTGTGTGCAGCATTAAAGATGACGTGCTGACCATCCAGGCACCCAACCATCGACTGGACATCGGCGAGGGTGTAATCGGTCAGGCGGACGTGCTGGAAGAAATTGCGCGCATGATTGGCTATGATAATATCCCTGCTACGCGCCTATCAGATACCCTGCCCCGGCAGCGCGGCAACCGCACGCTGGAATTCGAAGAGAAGATCCGCGATCTGCTGGTATCGGTGGGTGTACAGGAAATCATAACCTACCGTCTGACCTCCAAAGAGCGCGAGGAAAAATTACTGCCGGCGGATCAGCGCGGCGAGGCTTTACCCTACATCACCCTGCAGAATCCGATCACGGTGGATCGGGTGGTGATGCGCCGCCGCTTGTTACCCGGCATCATGGAAGTCTTGGAACGCAATGCCCGTCTTTCCGAACATCTGGCTTTCTTTGAATTAGGCCCAGTGTACTTACCGGTGGAAGGCGAGCAACTACCACAAGAACCGATGAAACTTTCTTTGGCGATGAGCGGCAAACGCCTGCAATCCAGCTGGGATACCAAACTGGATCAGAAAATGGATTTCTACGACATGAAGGGTGTTCTGGAAAGTTTATTATCCGCACTGCATGCCGTGGATGTGAAGTTCGTGCTCGCCAACGCCTCAACCTATCACCCCGGCAAATGTGCCGAGATTCTGGTCAAGGGGCAGTCCATCGGTGTGTTTGGCGAGATTCATCCGCAAGTGGTGGAATCTTATGATGTGCTGGACCGCGCGGTGCTGCTGGCTGAGTTGGATGTGCCCACGCTAATGACGCTGATCCCCGAACGTTTTGAAATTACTCCCGTGCCCCAGTTCCCCTCCGTGTATGAAGATCTGGCGGTGATCGTGGATGAAGCGGTCCCGGCGGCGGCTGTGGAAGAAGTGATCCGTAAAGCTGGCGGCAAGCTAGTTTATGAAGTCAGCCTGTTTGATATTTACCGCGGCAAGCAGATCGGCGAAGGAAAGAAGAGCCTGGCTTATAACCTGGTGTATCTGGCTCTCGACCGCACGCTGACAGTGGATGAGATCGCCAAGCTACGCAAGAAAATCATTGGCTTGCTGGAGCGCGAGCTGCAAGCAGTGCTGCGAAGTTAAAAAGCGGGAGGCTGTCCAAATCGGACAGCCTCCTTTTTTTGCCTGATCTGCCAGGCGTAACAGATCAGGAATTATTGGTGAAGGAAAAATCCAGGCTTAATCAGCCGGTTTTTTAAATTCTTCGATAATCTGTTCAATGGCTTCCAGTACATCGTCGGTCAGTTTATTCACCATTTCGGCAGCCATCAGGTTTTCATCCAACTGTTCCAGACGGGTGGCGCCGGTGATGACGCTGCTGATTTCCTTGCGGCGCAGAATCCAGGCTAGCGCCAGTTGGGCGGTGGTCATTTCCAATTCTGTAGCCAGGGCGGTCAATTTACGAATCGTGCCGACGCGCTCGGGTGTGATGTCATCGTTGATCCAGGCCACATCATCCAGGGTGGCGCGGCTGCCCAGCGGGATGCCTTCATTATATTTGCCGGAAAGCAAACCGAAGTATAGCGGGCTCCAGGTGGTCAAACCTAAACCATATTCTTTGACCAGGGGTTCCAACTCAATCTCCACCCGGTTGCGGTGCACCATGTTGTATTGGGGCTGCTCCACCACGGGAGCGATCAGGTTATATTGTTTGGCTGTGCCGATGGCCATGGCCACCTGTGATGCTTCCCACATGGAGGTACCCCAGTAGAGAATTTTGCCCTGGCGTACGAGCAAATCCATGGTTTGGCAAATTTCATCCAAGGGAGTGTCCGGATCATAGCGGTGGCAGAAGTACAGATCAAAATAATCGACTTGCATGCGTTTAAGGGAAGCATTTAAGGATTCCACGATATGTTTTCGAGAAAGTCCGCGGCCGTTGGGGCCGGGCATGGTGGGCCAGAAGACTTTGCTGCTGAGCACAAGCGCCTCACGCGGCAAATCCTGGATGGCTTTGCCCATCATGGTTTCTGCCTGACCGTTGGCGTAAATATCCGCGTTGTCAAAAAAGTTGATGCCTTGATCAAAACCGGTGTGAATTAAATCCGACACCAGATTGTCGTCCAATTGAGTACCGAAGGTGATCCAGGCTCCCAAAGAGAGCTCGCTCACTTTCAGTCCAGTGCGGCCGAGTCGCCGATAATGCATAGTTGCCTCCAGAGCTTAACGTCAATTCCTATCATACCGCATTCCATAGAAAAGCGCGATTTATTCATCTGATCCAATTCCGAGCGGTTTCCATTTGCTGTCATCCAGGCGCAGGCGGTGCTGGGTATCTTCCCGGCTGTGGGTTTCCAGGAATTTTTCCGGGATGATGTTCAGTGCGTCCCCTTCCAGCAAGCCGTGGATACCGGTCTGGCCGGGTTCCGCTCTGCGGTGTTGGCAGTAGGAGCAGGTGGCGGGATCATGCCTTTGATAGTTCTCCGGTTCTTCATAGGTACTGATGTAGCCCTCAAAGTTTCGCAAGGCAATTTTATGATCCGAGCTGGAGATGAGATAGTTTGGCCCCACGGGGATTTTTCCGCCGCCGGCGGGCGCGTCCACCACGTAGGTGGGGATGGCATAACCGGAAGTGTGTCCGCGCAGCCCTTCGATGATTTCAATGCCCTTGGCCACCGGGGTGCGGAAATGGCCCGCGCCGTGCACCAGATCACATTGATACAGGTAATACGGGCGCACGCGGAGTTGCACCAGATCATGCACCAGCTTGCGCTGAATGTGGACACAATCATTCACGCCGGCCAACAAAACGGTTTGGTTGCCCAGGGGAATGCCGACGCGGGTGAGTTTGTCACAGGCCAGCGCCAGCTCGGCGGTGATCTCATCGGGATGATTGACGTGAATATTCATCCATAAGGGATGATAGTTGGAAAGCATTTCGCATAGCTCATCGGTGACGCGCATGGGCATAAAGACCGGCACGCGCGTGCCAATGCGGATGATCTCAATATGGGGAATCTCGCGTAAGGCGCTGAGAATCTCTTCCAGGACGGAGGGTTTCAGGGTCAGGGGATCGCCGCCGGAGAGGAGCACATCCCGCACCTGGGGGGTACGTTTGAGGTACTCGATTTGAAGTTTGAAATCCTCGCGGGAAAAAGTCGCCAGCGGATCTCCTACGATGCGCGAGCGGGTGCAATACCGGCAGTAGGAGGCGCACTGCGTAGTGACCAACATCAGCACCCGATCCGGGTAGCGGTGGACCAAGCCGGGAACCGGCGAATCCCGATCTTCGGCCAGGGAGTCTTCCATCATCCCGGTGAAAGGCGCAATCTCCCCTTCCAGAGGAATGACCTGCCTGCGGATGGGGTCGTTGGGGTCGTTGGGGTCAATCAGCGAAACGAAGTAAGGGGTGATATCTACACGGAATAAACCGGGCTGTGAGAGGGCCTTTTTTTCACTATCGGTAAGGTGTAAAACTTTTTCAAAATCATCGACCGTATTCAAGCGATGGCTGAGCTGCCAACGCCAATCGGCCCATTTTTCTAGGGGAACATCCTGGTAGGTTGGTGCAATTTTCGAAGCAAATCCAAGATTTTTCATGCGAGTCTCCTCAAACGCCTGCTTATTGAATAACAGGGATGTGTTTTAAGAAATATAAACCAAAAAATCCTCGAACGAAATAAGTATTGAATGAATTGACTATAAGTGAATATTTAATCCAATCGGAATGTACGGTTTTATTGCTTGGCTCTGTTTTAGCAAAGCGTTTCCATTCATGAATTATACGAGATGAACGATAAATAACACGTATAAGGTTCTGGTATTTTAAAAAAAATTATATTTTCTGCAACGAGAAACGGGAAATATTTTTTTATTATTGGGTTATTTCCATGGGTTCCAAGAGTACATTGATTCCACTAACAATTTGGTTCGTTTTATGTTGAGAAACTGTACCTATATATTCTTTCAGATCATTTTTATCAACGGTGAAAATCTGGGTAATATTTACCACACTTGTCTTACTTAGCCCACCTAGACCAGCTTCCAGTAGCACGTTTCCGGGTAATTTAGCCCTGTCTAAATTTGAAGTCAAGATACACACAACCACAGTTCTTAGGGCACTTTGATTAAAAACATTATTCTGAATCACAATACATGGACGTCGGTACCCTGGCTCTGAGCCCTGTGGTTCGTCCAATTCAATCCAATAAATATCCCCTTGTTTTATCCCCATTACTCACTTATTCCTTGCTTCTTCTGATGAGAACGAATAAGTTGCATTGCTTCCTCGTCTTCCGTGTCCGGTTCAACAGCATAAGCCGCATTGATTTTCGCAAGTAGCTGCTTACTGCGATATTGATTCAAATATCCAACTAAGGCTTCTGAAATTACTTGACTGCGTGGAATATCCAACTCTTTAGCAACTGTGTCAGTTTCCAACAATAAAGAACTCTCGATTGAAATTGCTGTTTTTGATTTAGGCATATTATTTCTCCTGATCATATACAAAGTATAACAAATAGTATTACCAAGTTCAATGTTGAGCCAATCGTTGAGTGCGTTGCCAACGTACATTTCTGTGATGGGCAAAGTATCACATTCGTAATCAGAATGAACATGTTGGAATGTAGATAATGAAATGTAACACCTATTGCAAATTGAAATAATTAAAGGTAAAATGCAACAAGTGTTACATTAAAGGAGTTTGCCGTGAATCACAAATGGTTATTATTCTGCCCGCAATTACCTGCCACGCCATCCAGCCCCAGGGTGACTATTTGGCGGCGCATGCGTTCCGCAGGGGCGATTGGATTGGATAACGGTCTGTGGTTGTTGCCCAACACGCCTCTTTCCGCCCAGGTGATTGAGGAACTGAAGGAATACGTCCAACAGCAAGCCGGCAGCAGTAATTCTTTCCTGGCCAATGCTTTTGATCCGGCCACCGAAGATGGCATACTCGAGCGTTTCCGGCAGGATCGGGCGGAGGAATATGCGGAATTCAAAGAGCAATGTGCTGATTTTTTGAAAGAAATTGAAAAAGAGATTCAACGCGAGAATTTCAGCTTTGCAGAATTTGAGGAAAACGAGCAGGACCTGATCAAGCTGGAAGCCTGGCTGGTCAAGGTGAAAAGCCGCGATTTCGCCGACGGAACCCAGGCAGCAGAGGCAGAGCAGTGGCTTGAAAAATGCCGTCAGGTTTTCCAACAATTTGCTACGGATGTTTATACCCATGAGGACCCGGATCACACCCGAAAAAAGCGTTGTGATCCAGGTTCCATATCGCCAAAATAGATATTTAGTAATGAACCCGATGATAAAAAATTTGCTTTTGATAATAGATAGAGGTGATACGTGACGGAAAATCAAGAAAAAAAAAGTTTACTGAAAGGGGTTAAAAAATTACCCCGCAACGTTTGGGCAGTCGGATTGACCAGTTTTTTTATGGATGTTTCCAGCGAAATGGTGATCAATATTGTTCCGCTGTTTCTGTCCAATGTGCTGGGGGTGCAAACTGCGGTCATCGGCTTGATTGAAGGGGTGGCTGAAGCCACAGCCAGCATTCTTAAGTTGTTTTCGGGCTGGCTATCGGATAAGACGGGCGGACGTAAATGGCTGGCAGTGTTGGGGTATGGTTTCTCGGCACTCAGCAAGCCTTTCTTTTATATCGCCAACACCTGGGGCGTGATCGCCGGGGTGCGCTGGGCGGACCGCGTGGGCAAGGGTATTCGTACCGCTCCAAGGGATGCCCTGGTGGCGGATTCAGTCACAAAGGAAACCCGCGGGTTGGCGTTCGGTTTTCACCGCGCTATGGATACCGCCGGCGCGATGGTGGGTTTGATTATCGCGGCTGTGGTAGTGTGGTTGGCGCAGGCTAATAACGTCTCTTTATCCCGGTTGACCTTCCAACAAATTGTGCTTTTCAGCCTTTTACCAGCTTTTCTGGCCGTGCTCTCGTTGATCATTGGTGCGAAGGATGTGCCGGTTACCAATAAAGCTGCCCTGCCGAAGTTTGCCTTTAAAAATCTGGGTAAGCCTTTTATGATTTTCCTGGTCATTGTGGGCGTCTTCACCCTGGGGAATTCCTCGGACGCATTTTTAGTGCTGCGTGCCCAGAATTTGGGCATATCCATCCTTGGCATCCTATTGATGCTGATCGTCTTCAATCTGGTCTATTCCCTGGTTTCAGTACCTGCCGGGTCTCTCTCAGACCGTATTGGCCGCCGCCGCTTGATGATTGGCGGTTGGTTTGTCTACGGTTTGATCTATCTGGGGTTTGCTCTCTCCAATCAATCCTGGCAAATCTGGCTGCTGTATGTGGCTTACGGCCTGTATTACGGCCTGGCACACGGCGCGGCTAACGCCATGGTGGCGGATTTAGTGCCTGCCCATTTGCGCGGCACGGCTTACGGAACGTACAATGCGGTGATTGGCGTGCTGGCTCTGCCTGCTTCCCTGATAGCCGGGCTGCTCTGGCAAGGGGTAGGGACATGGGCTGGGTTCGGTCCTTCAGCGCCCTTCTTTTTTGGGGCAGGATTATCCATTCTAGCAACCTTGATGATGGTTTTCTGGATGCCAAAACAACAGGTACTGACGCAATAAGCTCAGATTTAAAGGCTGAAGCTCCTTTATCTGTCGGGATGGGGTTCCTCTCGATGGATGAGGGAGTTTTTTTAATCAGCAAATATTAAACTTTTATCAGAAATAAAGGGGGCAACTTGACTTGACGTTTTTGGCATGGTATCATAAACGAGTAATTTTTAGCACTCTCATCTTTAGAGTGCTAAAAGAAGAAAAAATGGAAAAACTTTCTGAGCGCCAAAAAATGATCTTGAGCATGGTCATTCATGAGTACATCCGTACAGCGATCCCCGTGGGTTCAAAAAACCTGGTGGAACACTACAATATGGGTGTCAGCTCTGCTACCGTGCGCAATGAATTGGCGGCGTTGACCGAAATGGGCTATTTACAGCAGCCGCATACCTCGGCCGGGCGTGTCCCAACGGAAGACGGCTATCGTCATTTTGTGGAACGCTTACAGCAAGTGATCGATTTACCGGAAAGTGTTCGCCGCATGATCAGCCATCAATTTTATCAAACCCGGCACGATGTAGAGCAATGGGCTAAACTGGCGGCTTCGGTATTGGCTAATCAATCCAGGGCAGCCTCGGTGGTAACCGCTCCCCATCCGTTGAACGCAAGGTTTAAACATCTTGAGTTAATTGCCACCCAGGGCTTACAGGTTTTACTGGTTTTAGTATTGTACGGCGGTGAAGTTCATCAGCATATGTTACGAATGGATGAACCCATTACACAAGAACAGCTTTCCGTCATTTCCGGCACTTTAACAGCACGGTTCCAGGGTAGAAGCAGTGACGAAGTAGAACGCAGCCTGCAATACTTAACCGGTCTTGAAGAAGTGTTTGCCCGAGCAATTATGCTGAACATGAAGCAGACCGATTCGTTGAGCGCAGGCGAAATATTTTTGGATGGCCTGACCAACGTGATGGCTGAACCGGAATTCGCCGGCTCGGATGAAGTGCGCAGAGCCTTGCATTTACTGGAAGAGCGTTCTTTTATGAATGATCTTTTGGAACGAACCATCTTACCCGGGACGATCGGCGGTGTGCAGGTCTTGATCGGCGGAGAAGGTATTTTTGATGAGTTACGCCAGTTTTCGGTGATTTTATCGAATTACGGCGCCACCGGATTATCAACCGGTACCATTGGAGTATTGGGACCCATGCGTATGTCCTATGGGCGCACCATTTCCATGGTTCGATTTTTATCCCGGTTATTGAGCGATATGGTGGTCGAAACATTAGGGGACTAACCTAAAAAGATTGAGGGTTAATTCATGACAAAACAAAAAAAACAAACGCAGAATCAAAAAGATGATCATTTGCAGGATGATGCACAAGGTATGGAATCCTCCATAAGCCAATCCGAGCAAAAATCCACGTCCTCATCGGAAGATGGGGCCGCATCTGCAAAGGATGGTAATCGTATGGATGAGGTTGATGAATTTACTAAAAACTACAATGAGATCAAGAAACAGCTGGATGAAAGCACGGATGGCTGGCAAAGGGAACGAGCAGATTTCTTAAACTACAAAAAGCGTATTGATCGGGAACGAGACTTGCAACGTAGTATTGTCACTGGTGATTTGTGCAAGAAATTCCTGGTTGTGCTGGATGATCTGGAACGGGCAATGAAGAATCGCCCCCAGGACGGGGACGGCGCCAATTGGGCAGACGGTATTGACCTGGTCATACGGAAAATGCAGGGTATCCTGGAAATGGAAAACATTCAGCGGATGCCGGCTGAAAATGAATTATTTGATCCGAATCGGCATGAGGCCGTTTCAAGTGAAGCAAGTGATGCCCATGAAAGTGGTGCCATTATAGAAGTACTTCAACAAGGATATTTGATTGGTGATCGGGTTCTTCGCCCGGCATTAGTGCGGGTAGCACAATAGGAGGATTATTATGGGAAAAATCATTGGTATAGATTTAGGAACAACAAATTCAGTAGTAGCAGTTATGGTTGGCGGTGAACCCACTGTGATCCCGACCCGAGAAGGGGAACGGTTGTGTCCATCAGTTGTAGCAGTAAACAAGGGTCATGAACGTTTGGTGGGCCGCGTTGCCCGCAACCAGGCCATTGTTAATCCGGAAAACACGATTTTCTCCATTAAACGTTTTATGGGACGTAAATTCGAGGATGCGGAAGTTCAACGTACGTTGGGCCGCGTGCCTTATAAAGTTACCAAGGCCCCCAATGGGGATGTGCGCGTCGTCATGGACGACCGTGAATATTCACCCCCGGAAGTCTCGGCCATGATTTTATCGAAATTAAAAGCGGATGCGGAAGCCTATTTAGGCGAATCCGTTAGCCAGGCCGTTATTACCGTTCCGGCTTACTTTAATGATGCTCAACGTAACGCCACCAAGGACGCTGGTAAAATTGCCGGTCTGGAAGTGCTTCGTATTATCAATGAGCCAACCGCCTCATCCCTGGCCTACGGCCTGGATAACAAGCGCAACGAAGTCATTGCCGTCTATGACCTGGGTGGTGGTACCTTTGATATCTCCATTCTGGACGTCGGCGAAGGTGTCTTCCAGGTTCGTTCCACCTCTGGCGATACTTTCCTGGGTGGTGATGACTTTGATATTCGCATTATTGATTATTTGATCACCGAATTCAAAGCCCAGAATAATATGGACTTGAATAATGATCGCCAGGCTATGCAGCGACTGAAAGAAGCTGCAGAGAAAGCGAAAATTGAACTTTCCACCACCATGCAGACAGAGATCAACCTGCCTTATTTGACCGCCGATGCCACGGGACCGAAACATCTGGTTCTGACCATGACACGTGCCAAATTAGAGCAACTGACGGGCGATCTGATCGAACGCTCCATGAAACCTGTCCGCGATGCTCTGACGGATGCCGGGGTGAAAGCCTCCGAAATTGGTCAGGTCGTGTTGGTGGGTGGTATGACCCGTATGCCTGCCGTGCAGGAAGCGGTAAAGAAAGAATTTGGCCGTGAACCCCACAAGGGTGTTAATCCCGATGAAGTGGTTGCCCTGGGTGCCGCCATTCAAGCCGGTGTTTTGGGTGGGGATGTGAAAGACATCCTCCTCCTGGATGTGACCCCTCTGACCCTCTCCCTGGAAACCCTGGGTGCCGTGGCTACCCCGATTATTGAACGGAACACCACCATCCCGACCCGCAAGAGCCAGATCTTCTCCACAGCTGCCGACAGCCAGACGCAGGTTGAAATTCACATTCTGCAGGGCGAACGTCCGATGGCCGCGGATAATAAAACGCTTGGCCGCTTCAAATTAGACGGCATTCCCCCAGCGCAGCGTGGCGTTCCTCAAATTGAGGTCACCTTTGACATTGATGCCAATGGTATCTTGAATGTCACTGCTCAGGATAAAGCTACCAACCGCAGCCAGCACATTACCATTACGGCTTCCTCAGGTTTGTCTGAATCCGAAGTGGAAAAGATGAAGCAGGATGCCGAGCGCCATGCGGATGAAGACAAACGCCGTAAAGAATTAATTGAAGCCCGCAACCATGCCGATAACCTGGTGTATACCACCGAGAAATCCCTGCGTGATTTGGGTGACAAAGTGGATGCCGGCCTGAAGACCAAATTGGAAGAGAAAATGACTGGCGTACGAAACGCCATGAATGGGGAAGACGTTGAATTAATCAAACGCCTGACCGACGAACTCGGACAATCCCTGCAGGAAATTGGGCAGCAAATGTACCAGCAGCCTGGTGCAGAAGGCGCTGCTCCTGGAGATAACGGTGCAGCACCCGCTTCCGATGATGAAGATGTCGTCGAAGGTGAGTTCAGCAAAGACTAGTATACAGGGCTCCATCAAGCAGGTATAATCCTGTTTGATGGAGCCTGTTTTGTTTTATACTCCGGGGTCGTTCCCGGAAATTTCATTTAAGAGTGTTTAAGTCTATGTCACAACGAGATTACTATGAAGTCCTCGGGGTAGCTCGAGAAGCCTCACCAGAAGAATTAAAAGCTGCTTTTCGCAATTTAGCACGCAAGTATCATCCGGATATCAATAAAGAGCCGGATGCGGAAGAACGCTTCAAAGAATTAAACGAAGCCTATGCGGTCCTTTCCGATGTGGAAAAACGTGCCGCGTATGATCGCTATGGTCATGCCGGTGTGAATGGCATGGGCGGCTCGCCAGATTTCTCCGGTATGGATTTCACCGATATTTTCGAAGATTTTTTTGGCTTCAATATGGGCGGCGGCGGACGAAGATCCAAAAATTCTCCGCGGCGCGGTGCGGATCTAAGCCAGATCGTGCAATTAACCTTCGAAGAATCCGTGTTTGGCGTGGATAAAGATATTGAATTTGTGCGGGACGAAGTCTGCGCCACCTGCCATGGCAGCGGCGCCGAACCCGGTACCTCGCCGGTCAAATGCAGCACCTGTGAAGGTCGCGGGGAAGTGCGCCATATGCGCCAGACCTTCTTAGGGTCTATGGTGCAGGTGGTGACCTGCCCAACCTGCGGCGGCAAAGGCGAGATGATCAGCAGCCCGTGTAAGGTTTGCCGGGGGACGGGGCTGGAAAGAAAAACGGTAAGTAAAGCCGTGAAAATCCCTGGCGGTGTAGATAGCGGCACCCAGGTGCGCTTATCTGGAGAAGGCCAGCCGGGTTCCAACGGTGGACCGAACGGGAATCTTTACGTGGAGATTCGGGTTAAGGCACATCAATTCTTCCGCCGGCAGAGTGACAACATACTATTGGATTTGAATATCAATGTCGCCCAGGCGACCCTGGGCGCTGAAGTGGATGTCCCCACCGTGTACGGGAATGAGAAAATGGTCGTCCCGGCAGGGACGCAGCCTGGCAAGGTGTTTACTTTGCGCAATAAAGGCATTCCCCATTTACGCGGGGGCGGACGAGGCGATCAGAAAGTGATTGTCAATATCCAAATTCCGACACACTTGGATGAGAAGCAGCGCAAGTTGTTTGAAGAATTGGCTGGTACCTTGGGCGCTGAAGTGCTGCCCCAGGAAAAAAGCATCTTTGATATTTTAAAGGATGTGCTGGGTGGCTGAGGCACAGTGGCTGGAAGTCTCCATGTGGGTGGAAAACGGCGAACTGGCTGAAGCTGTCGCCGAGATTTTATCCCGCTATGTGCAGAATGGCGTGGCGACCGAACGGGAAGCCATCCATGCTGTGGGGTATGACACGGGCGTGGCAGTGGGCGCGTATCATGTCTTTGGTTACCTGCCCGTGGATGAGAATCTGGAACAGGTGCGCCAGCAACTGAGTGAAGCCCTGTGGCATTTGAACCTGATCCAACCCATGCCGGAACCTACCTTCAAGACCATCCATGATCAAAACTGGATGGAAGCCTGGAAAGAACATTTTCACCCCATCCCCGTTGGGGAGCGGTTGATGATTGTTCCGGCTTGGATTGAAAACCCGGATCCCAGCCGCCTGCCGATCTCGATTGATCCGAATATGGCTTTTGGCACGGGCACGCATCCCACTACGCAGTTGTGCATGGTTCTATTGGAAAAATACGCCATGCCCGGCCAGCCGGTAATTGATCTGGGCTGCGGCTCGGGAATTTTATCCATTGCGGCGGTCAAGTTGGGCATGCCCCAGGTGGTGGCCGTGGATATCGAAATGGATTCGGTTAATGCCACCCAAGAGAATGCTGAACGCAATGGCGTGCTGGAGGCGATTCAGGTGGGGCAGGGATCTGTGAAGGAAATCCTGGCCGGTGAATATGCCCTGAAGAACGCACCGCTGCTGCTGGTGAATATCCTGGCGACGATCATCGTGCGTTTGTTTGATGAGCAGCTGGTGGAGTTAATTCAACCCGGCGGTATCGGGTTGTTTTCCGGCATTTTGGACGAACGCGAAACCGATTTTTTGGAAAAAGCCAAAGCCAACGGCTTGCAAGTGTTGGAACGGCAGAAGCAAGGGGATTGGGTAGCCTTCGCCATGCGGCGAGAAGTATAATAGAAATTGAAACCGGTTGGCACACGCTGACCGGTTTTTTTGCCTAATGGTAAATGTAGGGCGTGGGTAGGTGACCTTTAAGGTACGTAAACCCCGCCAGACGCCGAATGGAAATCATGTTGTGTTAGATATAACGATTTGAGAGTGACGGTTTGAATATTTGCATATTCGGGGTACCATCATTTGCCAAAAGCGGCGGGGAAAAACCCCGCCCTACGGCATCTGGCAGGGTTTTATTTTGTTAAAATTTACCACAAATCCTGCACCTGCGGACGAATCAAGCGGTCATAAATGCTCTTCACTGCCTGAATGGTGGCTGCATCCAACGGTGGAAAATCGGCGGCGGCGGCGTTATCCTGCACCTGGGAGGGGCGTTTACCGCCTGGGATGGCACAGGTGACGGCGTCGTCCATCAATATCCAACGCAGGGCAAATTGGGCCATGGTCATTCCGGCTGGCACCAACGGACGAATCTCCTCCACCGCCTGCAAGCCAATGGCATACTCCACCCCGGAGAAGGTTTCGCCTTTATCAAAAGCAGCGCCTTCGCGGTTAAACGCGCGGTGGTCATCGGCCTCAAAAGCGGTACTGGCTTTCATCTTGCCGGTCAACAGCCCGGAGGAAAGCGGCACGCGCGCCAGAATCCCGACATTATGCAATTTTGCTTGCTGAAAGAATAGTTCCGATGGGCGCTGGCGGAAGATATTATAGATGATCTGCACGGTGGCCACGCCGGGGTAATGGATCGCCTTGAGGGCTTCTTCCACTTTTTCCACGCTCACCCCGTACTGGCGCACCTTCCCGGCTTTCACAAGATCATCCAGCACGCCAAACACTTCCGGGCGGTAATACACTTCCCAGGGTGGGCAGTGCAACTGCACTAAATCCAGCGATTCCATTTCGAGATTCTTTAAACTGCGTTCCACAAAGGCAGTTAAGTTCTTGCGGTTGTAGCCATCCGCCACATGCGGGTCCAACCGCCGGCCGGCCTTGGTGGCAATTTTGAAATCATCGTTTTTGCGTTCCTTTCTTAAACGTGCCAGCAGACGTTCACTGCGGCCGTCACCGTATACATCTGCGGTGTCAAAGAAATTGATGCCCTGATCCAGCGCACTATGCAGCGTCGCCATGGATTCATTATCGTCCACGGTTCCCCAGGTGCCGCCGATTGCCCACGATCCAAAACTGATCGTCGAGACTTTATAGCCTGTTTTTCCTAAAATCCGATATTGCATGGGGCTCCTCCATGATTAGTTAACTTGTTTATTGATCTTATCATAGCATAATTGAGACTTTGAAATACCTGGCAAGGGGAGTCCCCACCTGTCATTAAAACCGGCTTTCCCTTAAAATAAAATCTACCTCGGAGGTTATGCATGAGTAAAATCAATCCCCATCTCCACGATGAACAGCGGATCCAGCAGGTATTGATATCCGCCAATATTTTGAGAATTGCCTACCTGGATGCAGGAAAGCCAGCCCTTGTGCCGGTTAATTTTGGTTACCAGAATGGCAGGTTATATTTTCATTCCTCCAAAACCAGCAGCAAACTTCGCTATTTTCGCGAGAATCCACAGGTCAGCTTTCAAACGGATTGTGGTGTACAGCTCATCAATGAAAGCCTGCCTTGCAAAGCTACTGTCCACTATCAGAGTGTGATGGGATCGGGACTTGTCTCCTTTATTGAGGACGAAGAACAAAAACACCAGGCGCTGCTGATCATCTTAAGACAGCACGGAATTCAAAGTGAGGAGATACCAGCGGCCAGTATTCGGAATACCGAAGTCCTTTGTATTGAGATTAGCGAATGCACTTATAAACAATCCCCTGTCATAGCGGAATAATTTATAAAGCGGTTTGAGATTATGACAAAAAAAAGGCCGATCATGCTATGAATCGGCCTTCCTGTTTATTTAGTAATTGAATAACCTAATAGCGTAATTCCGCTCCGATATTTCCGACGCTTGCCAGACCTTCGTGATCCAACATCACTTCGATCTCGCCGCCGTGAAGTACGACGGAATTTACGGCAATTTCTATAATATCCGGGATGGTTTGCAAGGCCCCACCGCAGGATGGACAGATCATGCTGGATTCGGAAGTTAAGGCCTGACAAGCCTTACATTGATAGCCAGTTTGTTGATAACCTTCCGTCATGACCAGAATTTGAACTCGATGATGATTGACCGCATCCAGCGTTTTCTCCAAACCAACAACTGCCCCTTCGTCCTTCGCGGCACGGGTCAGTAATTGTTGAACCAAATGCTGCTCCTGTTTTTTCTCTGATTGCAATCCAATTTCCATGGCTTTATTGCGGACTTCTTCTGCCGAGGCGGTCATTTGAATTGCAAAAGAGCCAACCACCAGCGAACGCCAGGCTTTTGGCAGCAGGTTCAGGAAAGTGGCTGCGTTTTCATCCGTTGCGCCTATTAAAATTCTACGGACATGAAATTCTTCAAAGAAATCCACCGCAGCATCCGCAGCTTCTCTCATGTTACGGTCAACCACTTCATCCCCATGACGTGCCTGAACCCCCCCTCTTCTGCCCCCTGCAGATGAAGCGCCACCTGATTTCATGCGCTTTACTGCTTCCCCTAAATATCCATCTTGTTCTTCCAGTCTGCCAAGGTGGAAATAGAAATATCGTGCACCTTGTTTATCAACCAGAATGACGGCATAACCTCCAAAGTTATCCAATAAATGAGCCAAAGGCCGTACACCGGGACGATCACCAGCGTGTACAGCATTTCGGATAGGGATAGACAAAGGATAGGAGCGGAAGATGTTCTGTTTGGCACAGGAGAAAATGGCCACACTTTTTCCTGCCCAATCATATTGTGTATTAATATACGTCTCTATGGCTTCTTTGTCTTTGGGTAAATTTACCTGTTCCAACATATGTCGTAAGCGGAGTTTATAAGCATCCGCATTGCCTTGAGAAGGTTCCGTATTCAGGTAAACACTCAATACGCCGTTGTCTTCAGTGATGTCGAGTAATTCCTGAAGGGTACTTTCATTTAGCATGGCAACCTCCCACATGAACAGTATTATTTGAGTTTAGCTATCCAAATTTACGGACGCTTTCCTAGAACAATCGTGATCTCCTTTTGTTCACCATCTCTTAGGATTTTTAAAATAACTTGATCGCCAGGACTCTTGTTTGTGATCAGATAACCTAACAGATCACCAAAAATCCGCACTTCCACTTGATCAATACCTACGATCAAATCTCCCCCGCTATTTAACCCAAGGATATCGGTGGGTTGGGTGCCGCCCATCAACCCAGCTTTGTCTGCCGGGCTGCCGCTAACCACGCCAACCACGTAGGCTCCGGTTTGGTCGGCCAGACCGACCGCTTCCCGTTCCAACAAAGTCAGTTCTTCCCGGGCAGAAACGCCCAAGTAAGGATAATCATAGCTACCATCTTCGATTAATCCAGGAACAACACGGCGGATAACGTTACTGGAAATCGCAAAACCAATGCCGCTGTTGACCGGATCTCCGGTTTCATTGGTGCCCGTGGTACGAATCGCCCGGTTCAACCCGACGATTTGGCCGGCCAAATTCAATAACGGGCCGCCTGAATTGCCAGGATTGATGGAGGCATCCGTTTGAATGAGATCACCGGCTGTGAAGGTGCCGCCTTCCGGTGCATCCCGGAATGAATCCATGGTGCGGCCTTTGGCTGAGACGATGCCCAAAGTCATGGTGCTGGATAAACCAAAAGGATTGCCAATGGCCACCACGGTTTGTCCAACTTTGACTAAATTCGAATCTGCCAGAGGAATGGGGAAAAGGATTTCTTCTGAGATGTCCACTTTAATGATCGCCAGATCAGAATCCAGATCTGTTGCGATTACTGTTCCGCGGACTTTATGCCCCGAGGTAAAATCAATTTCCAGGTCTTCAGCACCTTCAATAACATGATAATTGGTGATGATGTGTCCCAATTTATCATATACAAAACCGGATCCCAAACCAGCGCCTAATTGTCCAACGGTTTGAATCGCCACCACCCCCGGGCTGACGTCTTCATATAATCTGACAAGCAAATCCTCTTGTTGATAGGCAACATCAGCATTATATAGAATGGGAGGTTCTACAAGCGGAGTGGCTAGTTCGGGAACAGATTGTGAATCCGTTGTTGGATTATTTGGGGAATTCGAAAGGCCGAATTCATTCCAGGCACTCTGGCTGCAAGCCAGACTGAGCATTACCATTAAACCTAAAACCAAAACCAATAGTTTTTTATTCATACCAACCTGTCCATACTATCCAAATTCCGCTGAGCGGATTGCTGACGCTACTTCCTCATTGACTCAAAGAGTTTTCGCTCCTCTTCTGTCAAATTCTTCGGGATGCGAACTTGTATGCGCGCAAACAGATCCCCGAATTCATTCTTCTTGTTGATTTTAGGCATGCCCTGCTGGGTAAGTCGAATTTTTTGCCCTGGTTGTGTACCCGCTGGAATATTCAGGCGAACTGTGCCTGCCGGTGTAGGTACAGAAACCTGCCCACCTAGTACTGCGGTTAATAGATCTACGCTGACTTCAGTGGACAAATTGGCCCCGTCTTGTTCAAAGCGCGGATCAGGCTCAACTTCCATGACCAGGTAGATATCTTGTTGGTAATTATCCTGTGCGGGAATGCGGACTTTTGTACCCGACTTCGCCCCGGCAGGGATTTTAACGGTAAAAATATCTCCGTTAATTTGAAGTTTGCGTGTGGAGCCCGTATAAGCTTCAGCGAAGCTGATAGAAACGGTTTGTTCCATTTTTTGTTTGGGCGCTTGTGTCTGAACCCGGCGCTGTGTCCGTGTGTTATTGGCAGGGCCAGCCTGATTGAAGCCGCCCATGCCTCCAAAAATGGTTTGGAAGAAATCTGAAAAGCCGCCGCCAAACATATCCTCAAAATCGGTTACATTGACCCGGGTGCCCCTGCCTTGTTGACCTGCACCCCAGTCGCCCCAATTGAAATTACTCCCATTAGCACCGCCAGATTGCTGCCACTGCTGATAAGAGGATCCTAATTGATCATATTTGGCTCGTTTATCGACATCAGACAGCACTTCATTGGCTTCATTGATTTCTTTAAACTTATTCTCAGCGGATCGATCCCCCAGATTTTTATCCGGGTGATATTTCATCGCCAACTTGCGATAGGCCTTCTTAATCTCGGCCTGACTGGCTTTTTTGTCAACGCCTAAAATTTGATAATAGTCTTTATATTCCATATTTTCATTGTATGGGTAGCGTAATGCCTATGTCAAGTGGATTTACCGATATCTTATGCAACTCTTATCTGTTGTTTATACAGGAAAACTGGCAGACTTGCGTTTCATCCCAATAGAATCTACAATTGGCTTACAGCATGGCATTTAGTGAGTTTTTCTTACCAAATTTTCTTCTGCTTGTGCTATTATTGTAAAATAAGTACTTGTTTGCATTTAACACACTTTTCCTGACCATAAATTAAAGTTTCGTACAGGCAAAAAACATGGAATCATCTGCAAAGGAACGGGTATTTGTAATTACGCAAGATCCACAAATCAATTTCCTGTTGGATAGAATTCTGGCAGGAATGGGACATGTGGTAATCATTTGTAACACCATTAGCAGCGCAACAGAACGATTTGAAAAACTGACCCCCACATTGGTTATCATCAGCGAACATATTGAAAATCAAAGTGGTCTCGAATACGCGAAGGAAATCTTCCGCCGATTCCCGGCTGTCCCCATCATTGTTTTTGCTGAACAAGAATCCAAAGAATTTTTAAAGAAAGCCATGGCCATCGGCATCAGCGGTTATCTGGTTCCCCCCTTGCGCACCGGTGACATCCAGCAGGTGGTGGATACCTGCATCGGAAAATCCAATTTACAGCGTAAATGGGTGCTGAAAGAATCCCGCCGGGCGACAGCCAGTTTACAGCAAAAGCTGGACGAATTGGAAGTCATCACCCGTCTCGGCCATGCCATCCATGGTTCCCTTAATCTGGACAGCGTCCTCACTGCCATCATAGAAGCCGCAGTGGAATTAACCGGCGCGGAAGAAGGCAGCCTGCTACTATTGGATGAAGATACCGGCGAATTATATATGCGCGCAGCTAAAAACTTCCAGGAAGAATTTGTGCGCACTTTCCGTCTGCCGATCAAGGACACCCTGGCTGGCTCCGTGCTGCGCTCAGGTCAACCGGTGTTGTTGGACCCGCGAACTCCGGAAAAAATTAAAACAGAATACCTGGTGAAAAGCCTGGTTTATGTTCCCATTCAATTAAATCAAAACATTTTTGGCGTTCTGGGCGTGGATAACCGCGTCTCCGGCACGCCTTTTAGTGACAGAGATGTAAAACTGCTCTCCGCCATCGCGGAATACGCCGTCATTGCCATTGAAAATGCCCGCTTGTATTCCGATACCACCCAGGAACGCAACAAGCTGGAAACCATTCTCACCCGCATCAAAGACGGTGTGATTGTGCTGGATCAGGAAAACAAAGTCCTGCTGGTTAATAAAGTTGCTCAAACTGCCTTTAACCTGCCTGCCGAGGATTTGATCGGCAAACCCATCCAGAGTGTTTTCCGCCAGAAAGAATTGATCAAGTTACTCGAAAACAAGGTGGCCCAAAAAGATTCCGAATGGGACGAATACACCTCGGATGATGAGCACACCTACAGCATCCAGGTTAATCCCATCCAGGATGTGGGCACCGCGGTGACCATGTCTGATATTACTTATCTGAAGAAACTGGACCGCATCAAGAGCGATTTTGTCAACACCGTCTCGCATGATTTGCGCTCCCCCTTGACTGCCATAATGGGCTATGTGGATCTAATTGAAAGGGTTGGCCCGATCAATAAAATGCAGTCGGACTTTATCCGCCGGGTACAGATCAGCGTGCAAAACATCACCAGTCTGGTGGATGACCTGCTGAATCTTGGCCGCATTGAAGCTGGATTTGATACAGGCAAGGATGTGATCCAATTGGATGCGATGATCAAACGGGAACTTGAAAACCTGGAAACAGAATTTAAGAATAAAAAACAAAAAGTTGAACTTACCTTGGCAGAAACCACCCCCAAAACATTGGGGAATGCCATTCAAATTCGACAATTATTGAATAATATTATCAGTAATGCCAGCAAATATACCCCCGAAGATGGCACGATCAAAATAAAAGTGGAAACGGAAAAAGAGCAATTGATTTTTCAGGTGAGTGACAATGGGGTGGGTATTCCGCCGGTCGATTTGCCCTTCATTTTTGATAAATTCTATCGGGCCAGCAACATATCTCCGGATATAGGCGGTACCGGTTTGGGGCTTTCTATTGTTAAATCCATTGTCGAAAGTCATAAGGGACGTGTGTGGGTCGATTCGAAAATCGGAAGCGGCAGTACCTTCACCGTCGTACTGCCGATTACCAACCGCAAGACGGAATAATGAAACATTAGGAATCATGAAAGGGCGACCGATTGGCCGCCCTTTTTGATTAAATTATCCATTCTGATTTGTGTACAGGCTGTCTAATTCCCAGCGTTGTGGATTATTAAGAATATATTCAGCAATCCGTTGGTAATCCGCCTCATCGCGGATGATATGTTCATAATAATTTCGCTGCCAAACCTGGACACCGCGTGAACCACCCTGATTATTAATTTTTATTGTTGTGACCGATTTAATATTTTGGACGATTGCGTTCAAAGAACCAGAAATAGTTCCTCGAGGGCGTAGGGGCGAAGCGACCACCGGTAAATTGTTCATAGTGTTCTGACTCTTTGCGGTGGTTGCTTCGCCCGTACATTGTTCATTCAGAACCAAGATCATATGCAGATGATTCGGCATAATCACCCATTGATCTATTCTTGCATTTGAAAAAAAACGTGGAAGTTTATAAAGGCATGTTTCAATTATTCCCCCCGCCTCGTTCAGGTGCATTTCTCCATCCACGATATTCCCGAATAAACTCTTTCTTTGATGAGCACACAAGGTTACAAAATATGCGCCGGATTGGGCATAATCGTATCCTTTCAATCGAATGGAATGCCGCTGCCTGAGCATGACGGTGAATCCCCAATTATTTTCCCAGGCGCAGGTGGACCATGTATTGAATTTTCAGGCTATCCGATAACATACCCATGATTTTATTTCGCAGACCTCGGACTTTAGATTTGAAATAAAAATGGGTTTTAATTAGGTGGATGCGCGGATCCCAGGCAAGAAGATCCTCGATATTCTCCAATCCCCAGATCAAATGGGATTTTTTATCCAGCCCCGAACTCTCCACGACCTTTTTATTGGCCACCCGCACCCCGGTTGGAGAACTGACATCAAACAGGATCTCGCTTTTTGGCAACTTGTCCAATAACCGCAGGAATAATGCCCTGACAGTGGACTCATCAAAATAATAAAAAACCCCGGCTGCTATAAAGAGCACATTGCCGTTGACTTTGATGGTATCCAACCAGCCCTCATCGGATAATGAAGCCGCAATAAATTTTCTGCGGTCGCTTTCTGTAATAAATTGAGCACGCAGGTCAATTACGTCAGGTAGATCAAGATCGTACCAGGTCAGCAGGCCGTTATCCACACGTTCAAAAGTGGTATCCAGCCCGCATCCGATGTTCACAATCGTCCCAGCGGGATAACGCAGCAGAAATTCCATACAGACCTTGTCGCAAAACAGGCTGCGCTTGATCCAGGCAATTTGGCTGAGATCGTCCATATTCTGCGCAATGGATGAAAAATCATAATCAATTTGATCCATAATGCGCACGGCGGTCTCATCCACCAGCATGGGCTTTTTCTTTAGGGATTCCTGTGCTCTGCCCCATAGTGGTAAAAACAAGGTTTTTTGGACATTTCCAAGTTCAATCTTAATTTTCTCATCCATGTTTCACGCACCTTTTGAAAATCATATTTTGGATTCTATTCAATGTTCGTAACATTGGATTGTAGAAGCTTAGATGATTAATCCGCCCATAAACAGTGATTTATGCAATTATAAATTCGGATTAAATTGATTCTATAACCGATTCAGTTGGCGCGCAATCAAAGCAAGCCAAACCGATTATCACAAGTTGAGTAGAAAATCATCAATATAGTATACGGAGTTTGTAAAATCAGGTTTTTTTGGGGAATGAAGAATACACCAAGGGTTTAAACACAGGGCGGCCGTGAGATTTTCTGGTCTTTAAATGAACAGTCTCCGTTGAGGGCGGTGAGGAGGGTCTCAACGGAGACTTTTGCCAAAGGAGGAGACTGTTGAATGTTGTTGTGTAATGAAGCTGCAACGAACCTGTATTGTTTTGTCTCCATAACAATAATAGACGATTTAGTGCAAAGCGCCTATGGCATAAAGTCACCAGACTAGCGTGATATTAATCCTGTCGACAATTGACAATCATACAATTTAACTTATCCATCAACTCATCAATGTCACGATATTCCATCAAGTGAAACAAGTGGGATGGGTTTCCAGTGATCATTTTGGATACGGTCACATCTTTTCGATAATAAGCATACACAGGTTTGCCTATCATGAGGCCATAACAAATCTCATACCCCACCCCATGCGAGGGCGTGCTGACTTCAGCCACGATCAAATCACAGGCATCAATCCAGGCCAGGTCGCGGGCAAAAACAGCTTCCGGGGTTTGCGCCCCCTCCATAAGATCCATAGTTGCCTCGGCGTTCATGGCTGTCGGAACAATGCATCCTGCAGCCAGCATTCCTACTGCCATGTGCTTCAAAATCGGTTGAAACTCCCTGCCGCCGGTAATCGAAAAAGAAAAATAAATATTCATGGTTCCTCACGTTTCTGGCTATTGTACTGTATCCCGACCCAACACGCCACTTGACAAGCTCCCCACCTCCGATATACTAGTGTATAACTTACACTAACTAATCGGCAGGTCAAGATGAGCCTCTTTGATAAAAAACGCCTTTCCAATGATTCCTTTAAACTGGATACCCTGCGCATGCAGCAGGGTTGGTATACCGACAAGTATTTCTTTAATATTGCCTATATGCTGGAGCAATTAGCTGCCACAGGGTACACCTATCAGGGCAGTCAAAATCGCTTGCCAGAGGGACTAAATCCACAGGGGATTCCCTGCGGCGAGATTGAAGTGGAAATGCAGTGGTTCACCCGCCGGCCGGGTCGCAGTATCGTCGTTGGGGTGGATAAAGCGCTCAGCATGCTGCAGCAGTGCACCGGTTACTTCAAGGATGGCACTTTCATCAATACTTATGACCAACTAGATGTCTGGGCGGTGCAGGATGGCTGCAAAGTAAATTACGATGGCAACCCGGATGCCATTCAACCGGTTTTACGCGTACGTGGCCGCTACCGCGATTTTGCCATGCTGGAAACCCCCACCCTGGGGATTCTGGCCCGCTCCAGCCGGGTGGCGACCAATGTGTATAACACCCTCATCGCAGCCCGCGGCAAACCCCTGCTCTTCTTCCCTGCCCGTTTTGATTTACATGAAGTTCAAGCAGCCGACGGCTATGCTTACAATATCGCCATCCAGCGCTTCAATATGGATTATGCTGAAGAACTGGGCCCCTTTATCTCCACCGACGCTCAGGGCGATTGGTGGGGCGGTGCAGGGGGCGGTACGGTGGCTCACGCAGCCATTGCTTCCTTCCTTGGAGATACCTGTGAGGCCATGCTGGCCTTTGCCCGCATCCTGCCTGCGGATATTCCCCGTATTGCCCTGGTGGATTTTAATAATGATTGTGTCAATGATTCCATTGCGGTGGTCAAGGCCATGTTCTCAGAATATCGCCGTTTATTGGAAGAAGGTAAAGAAGAGGAAGCCCGCCGGTATAAACTCTATGGTGTGCGTCTGGACACCAGTAATTCCCTGCGGGACGTATCCGTACCGCCGTTGGGTGATCCGGAGTTGGATCTGGGCGTCAATCCGCGGCTGGTCTTCCTGGTCCGCCAGGGATTGGATCAGGCCTGGCGGCATTGGCAAGTCCCGGCAAAGTGGGAGAAAATAGCCAAAACTTTCTGCGAAGAGGTCAAGATTGTGGTTTCCGGAGGATTCAATCCGGAGAAAATTGCCCGCTTTGAAAAACTACGCGTCCCGGCGGATATCTATGCTGTGGGTTCCTCGCTATTTGATTATCACGGCCCCACAGTCAATGACTACACCGCAGACGTGGTGCGGGTGAAAGTGCATGATGACTGGATTCCACTCTCCAAAGTGGGCCGCAAAGCTTGTGATAACCCTGACCTGGAAAAAGTTTGATCGCCAAAGACCTTCAATCGCTATCTGATCCACAGCAAAGAAAAATAAAGTCTCTGCTGTGGATTTTTGCTTTCAGTCTCATCCTGCATAATTTAGAAGAACTTATTACCCTGGTTGGATTTCTAAACCGCCATCTGGTGGATTTTCCAGCCTTCTTTCAACCCATCGCTGCTTTGATCCAACCGGCACAATACACCTTGGCCATCTGGATGCTAAACGTCCTAACCCTGCCGTTGGCCTGGTTGGCTGCCAGGCGATTACAGTTCGAACGCACCCATCAGTGGATCTCCCTGTTTGCGGTTTTTATGGCCATTAATGCTCTCTCGCACTTAAGTCAGTGCCTGCTGTTCAGCAGTCTGGCACCCGGCGCCGTAACAGCCGTCCTCTTGATTCTGCCTATCAGCGCCCTGCTGGTCAGGGCTGAATTTCAATTGGGATTGTTAAAAAAGAAGCAATTGATCTTGTACCCCCTTCTGGCCATTTTAGCTATGCCATTGATCGTCGGATTAATCCTCGGTTTTTCCGGATGGATCATCTCGCTGGCAAATTCACTTAAATAAATGCCGCTCGATCCGCCATCATTATTTTAACTCCGTACCCTGAGCCTGTCGAAGAATGAAATTACGACCTGTGATTGGCTAATCAAACAAACGTAGGGTAGGTGAAGGGGAATATTCCAATCAGTTCCGTAAAAACTTATGATTCCTCGTAATCCACCAAACAGAAAATACTCCGTGCCCTGAGCTTGCCGAACGGTGAAATTACGACCTGTGATTGGATTCTTGTGCTTTGATAAGTTCTTCCCTAGGGGGACATGGCCACCGGGCTTCGACAGGCTCTCCCCTGTGGGGACTTAGCCAACGGGCTTCGACAGGCTCAGCCACCAGGCTTCGACAGGCTCAGCCAACGGTTGGGTGCAGTCATCGTTGAGCAAACGGGCTCTTTTCAAGGGAACCCCTAAACTGCGGTACAATAAATTCAATAGTCTTTTGGAGGACCCATGAAAATCGATACCCAAGTCCGTTGTTATAATTTTCCATGCATGGATATCACCCCGGATTTACACCAGATGCCAAGCCTGGAGTTGGAGCCAAAATCCATCCGCATGCTGGTGATCTCTGAATCCGTACCCGTTAATCCGGGAAATGACTATTATTCTCCTGGTAAACCTGCTTATGCACGAACCACTTTGTCTGTTTTTCGCAGCGCGGGTGTGCAGGCCGCTTCCATGCAGGATTTACTGGATCAGGGAATTTACTTCACCAGTGCCGTCAAATGCCCAAAAACTTCCTTTTCCATTCAGGTTGATACCATTAAGGAATGTTCCCGTTTGTTGGAAAAAGAAGTGGCTCTTTTCCCTAATCTCAAGGTCATCCTGTTGATGGGGGAAGTGGCAGTCAAAGCCTTTAACAGTATCTCCATCCGTGTCCACCAGCAGCGCGTCGTCCCGGATGGGCCGACCTATCAGGTCCGTGCCTGGAAGTTTGCCTTCAACGGCATCCGCGTTATGCCTTCTTATTCACAAGTTGGCACGATAGATAAAAGTAAATACGGGACTATCGTCGAGGATATTGCCAAGGCGATGCAGTTGATGCTGGCGGAAGAATAATCAGTCAAGTTCCACCAAATGATAATACTTTTATAAAACTACCTTGTACGATATTAACGCTTGCGATATTCCTGCCGCATATACGGCTTTTATGTCATTAATTATATCTATATAGTCATATTTATTGGCATTTTATTCATAATCCTGGTTTGATCGATTACTATATTCATTGTCTTCTATGTTCACTGTTGATTTTATAGATCAGAGATGAATTATTTTCCTTATTCGTTGAAAGTAAAGGAGTATGTATGGGCGCAACATGGGTTGAACACAAGGGGAAACGGATATTATTGGTTAAGTATGGTGGTTTGAAACCAGCAGAGATGCTGGATTTGATCCTTACGGCAACTCAAATGATTGTCGCAGAGAAATCGAACCAGGTTCTCAGTCTCACTGATGTGACTGATTGTTTTATCAACAAAGAATTTACAGAACTTTCCAAAAAACAGGGAGCCATCTCTCTGCCGCTAACCAAAAAAGCAGCGATTGTGGGTGTGGTTGGCTTAAAGAGCATTTTGTTGAGAGGTGTGAATGCATTTTCTCCTAAACCCAGAGTCCCGTTTGATACATTTGAGGCAGCTTTGGATTGGCTGGCTGAATAAACCGCCAGAAATGGCTTAATCACACGAACCGCTCCCTGTCATCTGTTTTGGGAGCGGTTTTTTATTGCAATGATTCACAGGGTATTTCCTAAAAATCTTACTTTGACTTATAAATTTGAAGTTGCCTGCTAATGCGTTGAGGGATATTCTTGCGGTATCCATCCCTACTGCTCCATGGCAGACACGGGAAAACTGTCTACGGCTGGTCCAAGTCAGAATTTTTTTGACAAATGTTCATTTATATGTTAGGATTATTAGTAGTATTAACACAGCCGGAGTTCCGGCCGATGAATGAAAAAAAGTGCGGTAGCCATTTGAATGGCATCTAACAGAGTTTCAGGGTCCCGGCCAAAGTATGGCAGGGATTTTTTATTTACAGTTGAATCTAGCGGTCATACGTACCGTTGAAAACGTACCAAGAGGTAGATCTTTACATGAAGACAGAAAAATTACGCATTATCCCATTGGGGGGATTAGGTGAAGTGGGCAAGAACATGATGGTATATCAATACGGCAAAGAAATGATGATTGTCGATGTCGGGTTGATGTTCCCGTTCAATAATATGTTGGGGGTGGATTATATTATCCCGGATTTCCAATATCTAATGGATAAAGGCGATCAAATTAAAGGTATCGTCATCACCCATGGTCATGAAGACCATATCGGGGCGATAACCCATATTGTGGAACATTTTAACGTGCCCATTTATGCCACACCGCTGACGCGCGGATTAATTGAAGTGAAGTTAGCGCGCGCAAACAAACTGGAAAATGTGGAACTCATCACCATCCGTGCCGGGGAGCGAGCCCAGATTGGGCCTTTCCAGGTGGATTTCTTCCATATGTGCCATTCCATTCCGGATGCCGTCGGCCTGGGGATTCAAACCCCCGCTGGTTTATTGGTTCATTCCGGCGATTACAAGTTTGACCAAACTCCTGTGGATGGGTGGACTGCGGATTTTGCCAAACTGGCTGAGTTCTCCAAACGGGGAGTGTTGGCCTTGTTGGCTGATTCGACTAATGCGGATCATGCCGGTTGGACGCCTTCCGAGGCCGTGGTAGATAGTGCTCTCGAGCGTGTTTTTGCGGAGGCTCCGGGGCGAATCATTGTAGCGAGTTTTGCTTCCCTGGTTTCCCGAATGCAGCAAGTGGCCAATGCAACCATGAAACATGGCAAGAAACTGGCTTTCGCTGGGACTTCCATGGTGGATAACTCCAAGATGGCCATGACTCTGGATTATCTGGATGTACCGGAGAAAAACCTGATCACAGTTGAGCAGGCGAACCGTATGCCGGAAAAACAGGTTGTAATCATGTGTACCGGCTCTCAGGGTGAAGTAACCTCCATTATGGGGCGTCTGGCACGGGGAACCAATCGTCAGTTTGATATTAAACCAAAAGACACAATTGTGATCTCTTCTCATCCTATCCCAGGGAATGAGGAAAGCTATTATTACACCATCAACGCGCTGATTCGCCGCGGGGCGAATGTGATTTATGACCCCATTGAATCGGTGCATGTGTCCGGGCATGCTAACCAGGAAGACATGAAATTATTAATCAACCTGGTCAAGCCGAAATACCTGATTCCCGTCCATGGCGAACTGCGTTTGTTAACCCAGCATGCCAGACTGGCTGAAAGCATGGGGATTCCCCATGAAAACATCCCGGTGGTTGAGAACGGGCAGGTTATTGAATTCTATAATAAAAAAATGAAATTGGCCGAACGGGTGCCGGGTGGTTATGTGTTTGTGGATGGTACGGGTGTTGGGGATGTGAGCATGCCGGTGATGCGCGAGCGCGAACAGCTCTCCCAGGACGGCATTGTGATCATTGATCTGCTGCTATATCAGAACAAGAATGAATTACGCAAGCCGCCGCAAATTGAAACCTTTGGTTTTATCTCTTTGAGTGAATCAGAAGGTTTGATGGAACCGCTGGTTGAAATTATTGAAAACATCGTTAAGAGTAATCGCGAAAATCTGAAAAGCAGCATTGAAAAAGCCACCAAATCCCACTTCTTCAGCGAGACGCATCGCCGTCCTTGGGTGCGTGTAGTTATTAACGAAGTGTAGGGTCTGGAGTATACGGACGTTGAAGGATCGCCTGAAATATGGGGGTCCTTTTTTTTTATCTTGTACCCTGAATTCCTTTCTTTTCTATTTGTAAAGCAGTATTTCTCGATAAACCATAATTTTCAGAGGAATAAGATTAGAAACTCAGATTTTATTGAAATTCCAACAAACTGCATTTTATTACGATAATTTGAAAATTCTCAATGGGTTTATGTGGCAAAAGGGGTTGTCTAACAAAGTCAATATACATGGATGTCCCACCATATATACAGCAAAAAAAAACAGCCCCTACAGGTGGGTGCGACCCGCAGGATGCAAAACATATATATAAATAAAGGGTGAGCAAGGACTGCCTGATTTCTAGAGGACTTTGTTTTGTCAAACAAAAGGGATGGATCAATGAAGATCAGACCAGAGGAGACGGCTTACTGCCATCCATCTCGTCCTTTCAGGGGAACAAACACGACTGGAAGAATGGATTCTACATGGTCTTTCCCGTTCTCACGGGTCCATAATTCCAGCATTTGTTGATGCCGTGCGCCAACCGGGATGACCATGCAGCCCTCATTTGTTAATTGTTCCAGCAAGGCTGAGGGAACAATGGGCGCCGCGGCGGTGACCAGGATGGCATCGAAAGTGAGGTTCCCTGGCCACCCAAGGCTTCCATCTGCGATGAGGTAGGTAATATTGGTGTATCCCAAGGCGCTGTTAACCCGTTGAGCCTGCCAGGCGAGCGCCGGGATGATTTCCATGGTGTAGACTTGCTTGAAGAGCAGGGAAAGCACTGCGGTCTGATATCCCGATCCGGTGCCGATCTCTAAGATTGTTTGTTGGGGCTGGGGATTGAGCGTTTCTGTCATCAACGCCACAATATACGGCTGGGAAATACTTTGATCGTAGGGCAAGGACACAGGAAAATCATCGTAAGCAAGGTGCTGATAACTTTGTAAAACATAGCGGTGTCGGGGAATATTTTGCATGGCTTGGATGACACCCTGATGGGTGATACCTCGTGCCATGATCTGATTTTTAATCATCGATCCCCGTTGGGTATTAAAAGGTTCTTGATTGGACATAATCACCTCATCTGTGTCAGCTTAATTCTACAACTGATTGAGTCGAGATGCGATGAGACGATCCACTTTTCCCATAGGGTATTGCGCCAGATTGATCAGGGGAACCCATTGCATGTCCTGAGCTTCTACAGGATGCGGAATACCGGAAATTATCTCGCAAAAGAAGGCATGCAGGGTGATTTTGAAATGGGTGAAAGCATGATCATAGACCCCAATTTCATCTTTTACCTGAACTTGAATGGTTAATTCTTCCTGTAACTCCCGTACCAGCGCCTGAGACAAGGTCTCATCGGTTTCAAGTTTTCCCCCAGGGAATTCCCATAAGCCGGCCAGCATGGCGCCTTCAGGGCGCTGACAGAGCAACACCTTCCCATCCTGTTGGATAACGCCGGCAGTAACGGTATAGTGGGGAATGGCGGCCTTTGTTTTACGCAGGGGAAGTTCGTTTTGCTTACCTGCCTGTTGAGCAAGACAATGCGCCTTAACCGGACAATCCTCACATTGTGGATTTTTAGGCAGACAGAGGGTGGCGCCTAAATCCATCAGGGCTTGGTTGAAATCCCCTGCCTGGTCGATGGGGAGGAGTTTCTCTAGGGCCTGTTGACAGGCGGCATCAAAGGCGGGTGTGGCCAATAGAGTTTGGATGTTCATTAAACGGGCAATGACACGGCGGATGTTGCCGTCCATGGTCCACACAGGATGGTTGAAGGCGATGGAGGCGATGGCGCCGGCGGTATAGGCGCCGATGCCGGGAAGTAAGCGCAATTGGCTGGGTTGATCCGGAATCTCACCCTGATAGACATCCGCAATGAGTCTGGCGGCTTTATGCAGGTTTCTAGCCCGGCTGTAATAGCCCAATCCTTCCCAGACCATAAGCACATCCTGCTCACTGGCGGCAGCGAGAGTGGCGATATCGGGAAAGCGCTGCATCCATCGTTCAAAGTAGGGGATGACCGTATCCACGCGGGTTTGCTGTAGCATCATTTCGGAGATGAACGTGCGGTAAGGGGAGACAACTACCCGCCAGGGGAGCTGGCGGGCATGATTAGCATACCAAGTTAATAAATCGCTGGTTATGGGGGGATAAGGCATGATTAGAAAATTAGAATTGAAATCCCGGATGAATGGGAACCAATTTATGTTGATAATTTTTTACATAATCCAATAAGCGGTTTTGCAGGCTAATCCAATCTGCGGATTGAATTTTAATTTTCGCTTCTGAGTAGGAATCATACACAGCGCCTACCTGGATCTGGGGTTGGTCTCCAAAGACCGTGGCCCAGGCATCTTCCACCATGAAACCCAAACGCTGAACACCGGGAATAAATTCACGCACGACAAATTCGAAATATTCCTGTTCGCGTTCCGGAATGATATCCCATGTCATGATGAGTTTGACGGACAAAGGAGATGCTCCTTACTGAGTTTTTGGGGTGAGCAGCATCACCACGGTTTCTTCAGGTAAATCCTTACTACCATTCAGCTTGAGACTTTCCTGAGGGGCTGCACCCGTGACGCCCATTTCTTTGAGAAATTTCTCCACTGTATCCAGGCTGATCTTGGATTCTTCCATGCCATAATGGATGGGAATCACAATTTGAGGATCCAGCAAACTGACGATTTCAACAGCTTTGGCCGCATTAACCGAGGATTGCCCTCCCACTGGAAGTAAGGCGATGTTGACTGGACCGAGAGACTCAATATCGGTTTGGGTTGGAACAGAATCAATGTTTCCCAGGTGGGCAATGTTGATTCCATTATATTCAATAACATAAATGGTATTACGCGGTTTAGTTTCCGCACCGTTTTTGTGCCGTTTGTCAGCCGCACCCGTAATGAACACACCGCCTACTTCATATTCACCGGGACCTTGAATGATAAAAGGCTCCCCTTTAACCCCTTTGACAAAGTTATGGCCAGGGGAATCGTGGCTGATGGTGATGATATCGGCCTTGAGTTTAAGGGCGGTGAATCCTACAGAGTCTGAATCAAACGGATCACAAACGACGGTTGCTAGATTTCTTTCAGCAATTCGAACGCATGAGTGACCGTACCAAGTTAATTCCATGATGCCTCCATTATCTGGTATGATTATACATTATATTACGGGATTTACAGAGAATCCAAAATCGCGATAATATGGTATAACTTAAGCACGAAATACGCTTACGTAGTATGGTCAAACAGGTAATCAAAATACCTTGCCATATGGTCTGGGCTTTGGTATAATTCAGCGCGCTGTATAAGAAGAAAACTGGAATTTGAGAATCGAATAATCAAGAGGTGCAAGCGGGTTTGCTTGAGTTGTAGAACGAAAAGAAAACGTTCGGCAATTGACGCAAGCTACTTGTAGCTTGAAAAAGACAATGGGCGGTTACCCAAGTGGACAAAGGGGCCTGACTGTAAATCAGCTGGCAGACGCCTTCGGAGGTTCGAATCCTTCACCGCCCACTGGTCGTTTGACCACCAGACTCCGTTTGGTGGGTTTGGAAAAACGGCATGCCCTCATAGCTCAGTTGGTAGAGCGCGTTCTTGGTAAGAACGAGGTCATGGGTTCGAATCCCATTGAGGGCTCTGTCTGCCGATTTTACCTTTAATCAGAGTTAGTCTTCTTTTACCAGGAGAGAGAGAATAATGGCAAAAGCAAAATTTGATCGATCAAAACCACATCTGAATGTGGGAACAATGGGTCATATTGACCACGGTAAAACGACATTGACAGCGGCAATCACAAAATATTGCAGCTTCCTTGGCGGTGCAGATTTCCGCGCATATGACCAGATTGATAACGCACCTGAAGAACGTGCCCGTGGCATCACCATTAATATTGCCCATGTGGAATATTCAACAGGGAATCGGCATTATGCTCATGTGGATATGCCGGGTCACCGTGACTATATNNACTACATCAAGAACATGATCACCGGAGCAGCGCAGGTAGACGGCGCAATTCTGGTAGTGGCAGCCCCTGATGGCCCGATGCCGCAGACCCGAGAGCACGTGCTGTTGGCGCGTCAGGTGGGTGTGCCGAGTATCGTGATCTACTTGAACAAAATTGACCAAATGAACGATCCGGAATTATTGGAGTTGGTTGAGTTGGAACTGCGCGAAATGCTGACCGACAACCACTACCCCGGTGATGAAATTCCGATTGTACGTGGCAGCGCTCTGGAAGCTTTGGAATGTACTTCTACAGATCCGAATGCTCCTGAATATGCCAGCATCAAAGCCCTGTTGGATGTTGTGGACAGCTACATTCCCCAACCGCTGCGCGAAGTTGACAAGCCCTTCATGATGCCGATTGAAGACGTATTCTCCATTAAAGGTCGCGGTACCGTGGTAACGGGTAAAGCAGATCGCGGGCGTATCAAAGTTGGTGAAGCGGTAGAAATTGTAGGTTTGCAAGAGAATATCATCAACTCCGTTTGTACAGGCGTTGAGATGTTTCACAAGCTGCTCGACGAAGGTATGGCAGGCGATAACCTCGGCTTACTGCTGCGCGGTATCAACCGTGAAGACGTAGAACGCGGTATGGTCGTAGCCCATCCGAAGAGCATCAAGCCTCACCGAAAATTCCGCTGCGAGATTTATGTGCTGACCAAAGACGAAGGTGGACGTCACAAACCCTTCTTCAGTGGATACCGACCCCAGTTCTACATCCGCACCATGGACGTTACCGGTGACATCACCTTACCGGAAGGCGTAGAAATGGTTATGCCGGGCGACAATGTCAGCTTGGTGGCAGAACTGATTGTACCTGTGGCTTTGGAACAGGGTTCAACATTTGCAATTCGCGAAGGCGGTCTGACTGTTGCCTCTGGTCGGATTACCGA
>DHVR01000032.1 GCA_002412765.1 Leptolinea sp. UBA5203
GAACTTAACAGTTAGAGTATAATCGGTATTGGTTAAACTCGCAAGATCGGACGGAAATCATACACGCGGAGTCCTCGTCAGCATTCCATGGTTAAAACTTCCCAATTCCAACCTCGACTCTTTCAGGCAGGCTTGGCTGCCTTTTTTTTGTTTGTCTTAAGTGCCTGTCAACCAGGCATTTCTGCAACCACTGAAGCTACTGCCTTTGTCCCGCCGACAGCGGCGATTGTAGAAATCCCTACCGAAACACCCGCCATCACCCCAACCCTGGTTCCCAGTGCCACACCAACACCGATCTCTCCCAGCAGGATGGAAGCCGGCCAAACCGAAGCGGATTGGTTGCCTTATCCCTTAAACTATCAAGTCTATTTACCCGCTGGCTATCAACCCGATCCCCTGGATTGTTATCCGTTACTGATTTTATTGCACGGCCAGGGATATGATGAAACGCAATGGACTGATCTGGGGATTCAAGGTGTAACTGATGCTCAAATTCAAAAGACAGGAAAACCCTTCCTGATTGCCATGCCGCGCGAAGTTTATCATCTTCAAGAGATGAATGACTCCCTATATAACCGCGCCGTAGGTGAATTGCTGACATCTCATTTATTGGAGAATTACCCCATCTGTGCGGATCGCAGCCAGCACGCTGTGGGCGGTATCTCTCGCGGGGCTGCCTGGGCCGTGCATGTTGCTTTTGAATACCCGCAGACCTTTTCGGCTATCGGCGCCCACAGTTTGCCGCCGCACCGCAATGATATTTATAAAATGCAGTATTGGGTTAAAGAAATCCACAAGGGTCAGGAGATGGCCATCTATATGGATATTGGCGCTTACGACCGATATGTGGAACCTGCTAAAATATTCCAAAATGCTTTGGTGAAATATCATCTCCTGCATGAATTTCACTTGAACGACGGTATGCACGAGGATGTCTACTGGCAGAAACATCTCCCGGAATACATTGCCTGGTATGCTGCCCATTGGCAGGAAAAAATTTCCTCAGATTAATGCGCTGACAAATTTGGTTTCCTTGATATAATAAGCCCCATGGCCCTGACATTAAAAGAAGTTGAACATATCGCCAATCTGGCAAGATTAACCCTGAGCGCGGAGGAGAAAGAAGCCTACCGCAGGCAGCTTTCGGATATCCTTGCTTTTGCTGAACAATTGCAGCAGGTGGATACCAGCCACATCTCCCCCACCGCCAGCGTCTTGGGGCAGGAATCCCGTTTGCGGGAGGATGTGGCCGGCGAAAGCCTTTCCACGGATGTGCTGGCAAAAATTGCTCCCGCCTTTCGGGATAACCAATTTAAAGTTCCCCCGGTGATGGAGTAACATGACAGCAGATTTATGCAACTTAAGTGTCATGGATGCCAGCCAGGCTCTCTCCAGTGGTGCCTGTTCCAGTGTGGAACTTACCCAGGCTTATTTTCAACGCATCCATCAACAGGAACCCAACATCCAGGCTTTCCTGGCCCTGAATGAAGAGACAGCCCTGCAGCAAGCCGCTGAAGCGGATCGAAAACGCAAGAGCACTTCATCGAATCCTTCTCCCTTATTAGGCATGCCCTTTGCGGTGAAAGATGTTCTTTGCGTTCAGGGTTTGCCCTGCACCTGTGGCTCCAAAATCCTTGAAAATTACCGACCGCCCTTCCATGCGACTGCCATTCAACGCTTGCTGGATCAGGGTATGGTGTTATTAGGCAAGACCAACATGGACGAATTTGCCATGGGGTCATCCACTGAAAATTCAGCATATAAAATTACACATAATCCATGGAATTTGGAACGCGTGCCGGGCGGCTCCAGCGGCGGCAGCGCCGCAGTGGTCAGCGCGCGCATGGCGCCCATCACCTTGGGCAGCGATACCGGCGGCAGTATTCGTCAACCGGCGGCTTTTTGCGGCATTACCGGGCTGAAGCCCAGTTATGGGCGTATTTCTCGTTACGGCCTGATTGCTTACGGCTCTTCCCTGGATTCAGTGGGTTTCCTGGGCCATTCGGCTGCGGATTTAGTGTCTGCCTTCCAGGCTGCTGCGGGGTTTGATCCTCGGGATGCGACATCAGTGGAGCAGCCCGTCCCGCAAATTAAACTGAATGATCAAGCAAACTATGCCGGTTTACGCATCGGTGTACCTGAAGAATACTTTATTGAAGGCATGCAGCCAGCCGTGGAACAAGCCGTTCGTCAGGCAATTGCGCAAATGCAATCCATGGGCGCGGTGATTGTCCCGGTTTCCTTACCCCACACTTCCATGGCAGTACCCGTATATTACCTTCTGGCACCGGCCGAAGCTTCGGCCAACCTGGCCCGTTTTGACGGCATCCGCTACGGATATCGCGCGGAAGCGGATACCCTCTGGCAGACCTATGTCCATTCGCGCGGCACGGGTTTTGGCGCTGAAGTGAAACGGCGCATTATGTTGGGAACTTATGCCCTTTCTGCCGGGTATTATGATGCTTACTACGGGCAAGCCCAAAAAGTGCGCACTTTGATTAAAGAGGATTTCACCCGAGTATTCGAGCAGGTGGATGTGATAGCCGCTCCGGTCACGCCGACCACGGCCTTCAAGATCGGGCAACACAGTGATTCACCCCTGGAAATGTATCTGGAAGATGTCTTTACCCTGCCTGCCAACCTGGCAGGTGTACCGGGCATCAGCTTTCCGGTGGGATTTGATGAGTCTGGCCTGCCTATTGGTATGCAGTTTATGGGTGCGCCATTTTCTGAAGCCATTTTGTTACAGGCAGCCCATCGCTATCAAACGATCACGGATTGGCATTTACGAAATCCCGATAACTAAACCTATCTACTTCGCTTTACAAGTGCCGCCTGAATTTCGGGCGGCTTTTTTGTTTATGCTATCCATCCAGGCAGCCCATGACTAAACTTTATAGGGTTCTGCCAAGTTCCAATCTGTAATCCTGTTTGTTTACGAAAAGGTAGAGCTGCTTTCATAAAATGTTTATGGCATTCACTATAGGTAACGACTTAAAATGAGGATTGTTTTTCATAATAATGGTAACCCCCTTTATCCGTTGACGACTAATACACTAAACCACTTTTGCAAACAGGAGCGTTAAATTGAAAATGCGGGTTCGCCTTCTACATAAACTACTGACCGGATTCGGGGTTGTCATTCTTTTGGCTTTGGTCATCGGCATCATTGGATTTGGAAGAATGTTATCCTTTCAAAAAGTTTTCGTAAATATCAGCGAAAACACCACACCCATGGTAAACAAAATGAATACCCTGTTGATTTCCATGAAAGAGATGGAAACCCTGGGGAAAGAAGCCATGCTTCTTGACGATGTGGATCAGATCACTGCGATCGCAGATGGGGTTCTTGACATCCAAGAATCCTATTATGATGCTTTTGCCTCGTTGCTTGATATGGTAAAAGATGAAAATTTGGCTGTGGAATTGGAAGCTGCCAATGCAATCAGTCAGACATTTTTAAGTAACTTTAATCAAATGATCCAAGCTAGAAAATCCACTGTTTTAGCGATGAAAATGATGGATAATTTGGTGTTGAAGTATGATCTGGCAATGGGTCAATTGCAGCGTGAAATCCTGCAAAATAGCTCTGGGGAGCTAACCGATAGCTATATTGCTGCTTTAGCTATGGATAAAGCAGTCTCCACTTTATTAATTTCAGCGGATCTTGATTCGGTTCCTGACCAGAAAGCAAATTATGAAGTCCTCTACGCCGAACTTAAACAAAAGCTCTCTGCCGAAGAAAATGAAACCATCCTTGAGTTGTTAGACCAGCAATATCAAATCGTAGCAGGAAACAGCGGCATTTTTACAATTTTTGAAAATCAATTAAGAAACCAAACCTTTGCAACCGGTCGCACACAAACCATGCGGGAAAACGTTGCTCTGCTTACCGAGAAATATTCAAGTATCATACAGAATATTGAAACCCTTAATAAGGATGCCTTTCGAGCAGCAGATAAACAAGTACAGAGTTCCAAGTTTGCTATTCTAATTGTTAGTTTGATTGTGTTGATTAGTGGCATTTTTGTGGCTGTAAAAATTTCTAAAAGTTTAAGCAAGGTCGCGATTGACTTGGTTAAGATGGCGGATCAGATTGCGATGAAGGATTTGTCCCAAATTTCTACAGCCATGATCTCCATGGCCGGTGGCGATTTGACACAGCACATTCAAATTGAGACCACCAAAATTAATTATCATTCCACAGATGAAATGGGAGATCTGGCTACTTCCTTTAATCGAATGGTGGAACAACTGCAAATGACTGCTGAGGCATCCAGTACCATGATGGAAAATATGCGCACAGTCCTATTCCAGGTTAATCATGACACCTTACAGTTAAATCATGCATCCAGTGATTTACGCGGTGTATCCATGCAAACCATGCTGGCTACGGATCAAATTGCCACCACGATTCAACAGGTGGCACGCAGTACAGCAGAACAAACCAATGACATCTCTGAGATGGCCAACACAGTTGAGGATTTGTCCCACCTCATCCAAGGTGTGGCTAGCGGAGCGAAGGATCAGTCCCAGGCAATTAGCCAAACTGTGGAAACCATTCAACAAATGCAGTTTTCCATTGATGGACTGATTGAAATGTCAAAAATTGTGAATGCTACAGCAGGTGAGGCTTCTGAGCTATCCACTCAGGGTGCCGAAAGAGTGACTGAAACGGTCCAGGAAATGGAGCTGATCAAAGAAAAGGTCGATTCTTCTGCGATTCAGGTTCAAAAAATGAGCGATATATCCAAACGGATCGGTATTATTGTGGATACGATTGAAGATATTGCCTCACAGACCCAAATGCTATCATTAAATGCTGCCATTGAAGCAGCTCGGGCTGGAGAACACGGCAAAGGTTTTGCTGTGGTAGCGGAAGAAGTGGGTAAATTGGCCAGCCGCTCGGGACAGGCCACCCGGGAAATTGATACCCTGGTCAAGGATATCCAGAAGAATATTTCTCAATCCATTGATGCGATGCAGATTAGCGCCAATGAGGCAGATCACGGAGTCAGAAAAGCCAATGACGCCGGGAATGCCTTGAAACAAATTAAAGAAGCCATTGATACGGTTAGCGAACATGCAGCCAATTCGGAAGCGCTGGCTTTGAGCTTGATCAGCGCTTCGGAATTACTGGATACCCAAACCTCGGTGATTACTACTGTTGTGGAAGGGAACTTAACCTCTACTCAGCAGATGAAAGACAAATCGGTCCTGGTACAGGAAGTGGTTGAGCAATTAGCCAGTATCGCGGAAGAGAATAGCGCGGCAGTCGAAGAGGTCTCTGCTTCAACAGAAGAAATGGCCGCACAAGCAGAGGAAGTCACCGAGTCTTCTCAGTTCTTGTCAACCATGTCCGATTCGTTGGCTGTTCTCTTATCCCGTTTTTATTTGGGGGACGTAGATCAGGCAAAGGAAAGTCTTCCATTATTTATTCATACCCATGAAGAATGGGTAACGAACGCAGAAAAGATATCTGCGGGTGAAATAAATGTGAATGATGAGCTGTTACAGAAAATTCAAAGCAAATGCGCTCTGGCAAAATGGATGGATGGAAGTGGCCGCGTGCTACTTTCCACATCGGACGGCTGCGATCAATTACAAACTACCCATGAACTATTCCACCAGCATGTTCTTGAAGTAGCCCGATTAGCGAAAGAAGGCCATATGGATCAAGCCAAAGAGGTTCTTAAGACAGTAAGAGAGGATTCCGTCGCTGTAATCAGCTGTTTAAAAAACCTGAGCATAGATATTTTGTCATAAAAGCAACGTTTTCAGCTTTCCCTATATCTGAATAAGTAAACAGAAAAAAACCTGAAGGATTGTTTCTTTCAGGTTTTATGTATAATTAATCTGCAATTCCCCCCACTAATGATGTTACAATAACTAAATCCTACCTGAATAGAGATAAGGCATCATAAAATGGAAACGATTAAAATAGCAATTCCAATGGCAGGTTTTGGAACCCGGTTGCGTCCGCATACCTGGAGTAAGCCCAAACCGCTGGTCCCCATTGCCGGGAAAACAGTTTTGGATTTTGTTTTGGATCAGTTTCAAACCCTCCCGCAGTCCATTAAGAAAGAGTTTGTCTTTATTGTTGGACCTAACCAGCTTGAACAAATTCGTGCTTACATGGAATGTGAATATCCCGACCTTACCGTCGATTATGCTGTGCAGCTTGAAATGCAGGGACAATCGCATGCGCTGTACGCGGCAAAGGAATTTTTGACCGGCCCCATGTTGATGACCTTCTCCGATACCTTGATTAAGACGGATTTATCCGCTTTGCCAAATGAAACTTTGGATGGCATTGCCTGGGTAAAATCCGTACCGGATCCGCGGAGGTTTGGGGTGGCGGTTGTCAATCAGGATCAGAAAATCAAGGAATTGATTGAAAAACCTGAAGATGCCAGCAACAATCTGGCAGTGGTTGGTTTTTATTATTTTAAGAGCGGTGAAGCGTTAATAAAAGCCATTGAAACCCAAATGGCTGCCAATACGATGCTGAAGAATGAATATTTTTTAGTGGACGCCATCAACGTTATGCTTTCAGAAGGCGCTGCCTTCAAAGTACGGGAAGTGGATACCTGGTTGGATGCCGGTACAGTGGATGCGGTACTGGAGACCAACGCTATTTTATTGGATGGTCAACCCTCCACACCCGCTGAAAAATTCCCTCTGGCTCAAATTATCCCGCCGGTTTCCATTGCCGATTCTGCAAAAATCAGCCATGCTGTTATTGGTCCGTATGTATCCATTGGTCCGGATTGTGTGATTGAACGCGCTATTATTGAAGATACCATTATCTCCAGCGGCTCGGAAATTAAGAATGTGATTTGTTCCCATTCCTTAATTGGTGAGAATGTCGTCTGGCATGGACAAGGCCAAAAGACCAACCTGGGTGATACCGCCTGGATGAAGTAAATTATTATTAACTTGCCTAAAGGTGTCTCAAAATTCCTTTAGGTAGTTTTGTATCTTGTTAGCCTGTAAAAAGGGCAACTACCAACCCATACTCACCATAAACTAACGGCAATTTTGCCCTGATTCAAGGAGTGTACACTGCATGAGTCCATTATCCATCCAATTACCTGAACCTCCCAAACTGGATAAGAAGTATTTATCCAGGCGTACCCAGGATTTAAAACCCTCCGGGATTCGTAAATTCTTTGACATTGCCGCGATGATGGATGATGTGATTTCGCTGGGCGTGGGCGAGCCGGATTTCACCACCCCTGCTCCAATTTTAGAGGCTGGTATCGATTCCCTGATGAAAGGGGATACCCATTACACTTCCAATGCAGGTTTGGCAGAACTACGCGATGCCATGGCTGCCCACTTACAGAAGTTGTATGGGGTAACTTACAATCCCGCTACGGAGATATTGTTCTCCGTGGGCGGTTCCGAAGCACTTTACCTGGCAGCCACGGCATTATTAAACCCAGGGGACGAAGTCATTATCCCCACACCTTGTTTTGTGGCCTATCAGGCGGAAGTTGCCTTGACGGGCGGCGTGCCGGTTGAGGTTCCTTGCTGCTTTGAAAATAATTTTGAACCGGATCCAAAGGAAATTGAAGCTGCCATCACCCCTAATACTAAGGCGATTTTATTGGGTTTTCCCTGCAACCCCACCGGTGCTGTAGCCAGCCGAGAAACGCTGCTGGCCATTGCGGCCCTGGCAGTAAAACACGATTTGATCGTTATTTCTGATGAGATCTATGATCGTCTGGTCTATGGGGTGGAGCATGTCTGTTTTGCCGCCCTGCCGGGTATGTGGGAGCGCACCATCTTTTTGGGTGGTTTTTCCAAAGATTATGCCATGACCGGTTGGCGCATCGGCTTTGCCGCCGCTCCTGCCGGAATTTTACAGGGTATGCTGCGTGTGCATCAATATACCATTATGTCTGCTCCCACCATGGCGCAGCGGGGTGCATTGGAAGCGCTGCTTACCGGTGAAAGTTATGTTTTGCAAATGAAGAAAGAATACGACCGCCGCCGGAAATTGATTGTTCGGCGATTAAACGAAATGGGTTTGCCCACCTTCGAACCCAAAGGCGCTTTTTATGCCTTCCCAAAAGTGGACGGCACGGGGCTGACCTCGGATGAATTTGCCACCCGTTTATTGGAAGAAGAAATGGTGGCGGTGGTGCCTGGGGAAGCCTTTGGCGCTGGTGGAGACGGCTACGTGCGCTGTTCCTATGCCACAGCCTATGAAAAAATTGAAGAAGCCATGAATCGTATGGAGCGTTTTGTCAAACGCCTGTAGCTGAATAATCAATCAAAGAATTCTTGCACAAGTAAATTAAATACAGAAGCTGTTAAGAAAGGTAGCGGTAATTCATGAATTGCCGCTACCTTTCTTAACAGCTCCGTACCATTTGCCGGTGATAATTTGGATTATTTATCTATCGCAGGTCGTTTGTTTCCTTATATGCAAGAGGTCTAATACAAAAAGATGAGGAAAGTTATTTAGTCCTCATCTTTTAATTTTATTCACTTGAAGGACTCAATATTTTTGAATTAATCTCTAAGCCTTCAATGGATTGAAATTGGGTTCTTTACATCGTTTCGATTAATTTAAGTTCCAGGGTACAGGTTTGAGTGGATTCTTCCCATTTTCGGCTGACAAATTGACTTCGTGATCCTCGACCGAGATTCATGGCTGTAACAATGATGTTATAGGCGGGGCAGTAAAATGGCTGCACACCCATTTCTTCCAAAGAGGCTGTCCCTTTACTGTAGGAGCAATTCTGGCACGAAAACAGCAGCTTGTTCCCATCCACAGACCCATTGGCTGACGTAAACAAGCCGCCACCTTGTATCAGTAATCGGGTGACCTCGCTAAGAATATGTTCGGGGCTTTGCCCGTCAATATCGATTCCGGATTCGGAAGCCAGGTCCATCATTAATATTTCGCCAATCGTTGGGCAGGTAGCAAAAGAGGATTCGCCAAACAATTCCCACATACCCAAAGCCAACCCGTAAATTGTAAGTCCTTCAGTTTTCATAAGTTTCTCGTTTTTATTTTCAATACTGAATGCCATTTGGTTCTCCTCATTTGATGATTAGTTGCTCGATAAAAATTATCGGGGAATTGCATCCCAAAGAGATTGAGCATATTCTTTAAGCAGCATGCGTGCTACACCCAGGGAAGCATCCTTGGCCAAACCAAGCACTGCAAAATAAGTTGCATCACCTAATAATTGTGTCAGAACATAGGAATTATTATTGGTTATGAGGTTGTCATCTACATCTCCCAGATCCAGCTTTTCAGCTACCTTGCCTGCCAATTTATTCACCATGGATTGGCGGGCAGCCAGGGCATCAAAATCACGTTCAATGCGATTTAAAAAAGCAATACTGAGACCATTTGAACCCACGATCAGCATGTAATAGAAGTCGCTGCCTAATTCGTTGTTGATTTCCTGCATAAGTTGATCAAGTTTAGCCATTTCGCAATTCCTTATTAAAAAAACCAGGTTGGTTACCGTGGCATGACTTTGGCAATCCGCTCGGCGTAGATATTACTCATCAGGCGCAGATTTCCCAAAACGGCTGTCTTTCGATCAGCTATGACGCCCAGAAAGTGAGTTTTATCGGGCAGAAATGTCATCAGCAAATAGGCTTTTTGAGTTGTCAACAGATTATCTTCCATGGACGCGGTGCTGTCCACTTTAGTGACTGACGTATCCACTAGTTTGATAAGCAGAGTCATCTGTGCGCTCACTGAATCGATATCCACTTTTTCTGATGAAAAGGAAGCAATGGTGAATGCATCCATTCCTACTACAGTACTGGCAATGTGACCGGTAATCTCACTGCCCAATTCCTTTAGAATTCCTTCAATCTTAATCGCCATAGGTTCAAATCCCAATTCAATTGATTGATCCGCATTCAGGTCATCAACATTTATATTTTGCTCATCCAGGCGCCGCGCCCCTTCCAGCAGAATACCGGACCAATTATGCGTGATTGTATTTACCGGTGAGGTGATTCCTGCATCCAGCATGAAATCCCCATCTTCCCAACTGATGAGTTGATAGATCGCCTCCTCTCCTTCTAGTGAACCACAGCTTGCATGGGTCATGTTTCCACCCTGGAAGAAAACCACTGCCGTTTGGTCGGCGTTATTTATCGTCAAGCGGACGGTCTTTTGTTCCATGCAATTGTGTTGAATTAAATCAATTGCAGTCATATCTGATAGTTTACCTTGCATGGTTAACTCTCATTTCCAATTCTTTGACCACACACGGCTGACTTCGTTCATCGTGTGGCTGGTTATGCGCCGATAGGATTGCTGCCGATTTGCCATTAAAACTGCCAGGGTAAGCTCATGAGTACGAGCGGTAAAGGAGCGGCAAATTAATAATAAACCATCGCTATCCACAATACTGATCTCTGAGGTTGCAGAGATCCCCAATCTTTTTTCATTTTGAGAAATGGTTTTTTTTACCATGGAAATAGTCGCAGACAGTCGTTCGGTATCGATTCCTTCCCGTGTGGCATAGACCACTGGAAAACCATTGATATCAGTGACCATGGAAACCAAAAAATCCCCAGCCTGATTCATGTCTTCCAGTATTTTTGTCAGGGTATCTGTGGTTGATTGTTTTTCTTCTAGTGTCATTAGGTAAGTACCTGGAGGATCATGGGGGAATTATTTCCTTTAGGGATTAACTTAATTATAATAAAGGATTGAGTTTCTGTGACTTAAAGTTCAAAGGTCTTTTGCACGGCAACAATGGTTTGAGTCATCAGCCGGCGATAGGCTTGTTTCTTGGAAACGAGTAAAAGAGCCAATACCATTTCCACCCCTTTACTGGTAAAGGGACGGCAAACCATGAGATTGCCATTATCAAAATACAGGGTGAACTCAGAACTGATTGAAATCCCTAATTGTTCACTGGCCTGATTGGTTGCCCGTTGAAACAATCCAATCACAGCAGCGAAGACTTCTTGATTTGTCTCGGCGTTGGATACGGCAGCAATGGGAAAACCTTCATGATCAGTGATTAGGCTGGAAATGAACCCCCCCTTTTCGTTTGTTTCAGCCAGAATGCTGGAAATGTTTTTTGAACCCATTATTTTTTCCTCACTTATACCATGCCGGTGTTCGGATTGAGTTGTATGGATCGAATGGTCTCAGTGCAGATTGACTTTAAGGTTTCCGGTACACCTCTGCCATACACAGCCAGCGCATTGACCATCGTGAATCGTTCGATTTGAAGCAAGGCACGCATCTCTGTCTGCGAGATGGGATGCTCAACATCCTGTTTATTAAGTTGTATCACAATCGGCGTGTTTGCAGAAAGCTGCTGCTCTCGCATATGTAATTGTAAATCATTCCAGGATTCTATATTCTCCTGAGCACGATTGCGGGTGGAATCGGCTACAAAAACAATTCCATCTGCCCCTTTGAGGACAACTTTGCGACTGGCTTGATAGTAGATCTGTCCTGGCACGGTATAAAGCTGAACAATGGGCACCAAGCCACTGATCCGGCCCAATTCCAATTGGATAAAATCAAAGAAAAGAGTACGGTCTTCCGCATTCCTTAATGAAACCAGGTTGGAACGGCGATTGGGATCCGTATGCGAATGAATATATTCAAGATTGGTTGTCTTGCCGCTCATAGCAGGGCCGTAATATACAATTTTAAGATTAAGTTGTCTTTTGGGATAATTAATAATCATGCGAGGATAATTCTCCTGCTCGGTTATAAGCTCCAGAGTTCATCCAGGCTTTTATTGATTTGATCCGCCAAGGTACTTTGGTCGTGATCCAAATCTGAGACAAACACATTATTTTCTGCTGGTTTTGCTGCAAGCTGGGCGATTAATTCAGCAGCACGGCGTATGACCAGACGGGTCCAACCTAAGGGTATGGAAGAAGACACTTTAAACATCAGCACCAGGTATTCGCCTGCATCAATGATCCAGGTATTTACCTGGGGGCCCTCTCGCAGGATCATTTGGTAATGATGATATTCCCCCATCAAGCGAGCCATCTCCTGGCTTGCAGCCAAATCACTTGCTACTAAGGCTCCCAACGCCACAGGATCTGCTTGTTCACGCTTGCCATGGAAAGTAATTAATTGTCCGCTGTTATCAGTGAGCAAAATATATTGAGCAGGAATTTTTTCCATCAACCCACTGAGGATTTTATCAATAGCCTGATCAAGTGCTGGCGTGAAGACCAGACCACAGCGCATCATTGTGCTGGCTTCAGTCTTGGAAATTTGCATTTTATACTTTGTCCTTGATAATAAAATACAGGGTTATGATTTATACATATCCCCCATAGCATACACTCTAAAGGGAAGATCAAACTCTGATTCTTAATCTGATAAACCTATCTGTAATTCTAATTTTACTGTAAGAATTTTCTAAATTGCTTAACACTTCTGAAAGGTATCTTTCATAGAATGCACTTTTTTTTGAGGATGGGCTTCATCAAGAAGAATTGTGGGTTATATTCAACTTCTCCAGGTGGAATGTAGCAATGTTATAGGACTGCCTCTTATTTAATTAATCTGAACAATGGTACAATTTTTGACAAATAATCTTATGGATACAGCGGGAAGAATGCGGATGAAATACGAAGCAGTCATAGGTCTAGAAGTGCATGCCGAAATGGCAACCCAATCGAAAATGTTTTGTTCCTGCCGGGTTGTAGACGCTACTCAATCCGCACCCAATATTGCAGTTTGCCCGGTGTGCTCCGGATTGCCGGGTGTGCTGCCGGTCGTCAATCAAAAAGCCGTGGCCTATGGCATCCGAGTGGCTTTGGCCCTGGAATGCACCGTAGCGCATCGCAGCATTTTTGCCCGAAAAAATTACTTTTACCCCGACCTGCCCAAGGGCTATCAAATTTCCCAATACGAATTTCCGCTGGCAGAAAAAGGCGTTTTGAACATTCAAACCAGCCAGGGTGAGCGGGTAATCCGCATAACCCGGGTTCACCTGGAAGAAGATACCGGTAAGCTGACCCATGTAGTGGAGGGCGACAAATCCTTTACCCTGGTGGATCTCAATCGGGCTGGCGTTCCCCTGCTTGAAATTGTCTCGGAACCGGATATGCACACCGCAGAAGAAGCTGTGGCATACGGTGAGGCCTTGCGGGCTGTTGTACGCTATTTGGGAGTCAACAGCGGGGATATGCAAAAAGGGGTGATTCGATTTGAGGCCAATGTTTCCATCCGGCCTGAAGGGGTCACAACCCTGGGCACCCGCACTGAAATCAAAAATCTGAACAGCTTTCGCGCCATGGAACGGGCAATCAACTATGAGATCAAACGTCAGGGCGAGCTGCTGGATGCCGGCCAACCGGTTCTGCAGGAAACCCTGGGCTGGGATGAAACTAAAGAAGTCACGTTTTCGCAGCGCAGCAAAGAAGAAGCTCATGACTACCGCTATTTTCCGGACCCGGACCTGCCTCCCCTGGTTGTCTCCGAGGAATGGATTGCCCGGGAAGCTGCCACCCTGCCGGAATTGCCGCGCCAGAAATATGAGCGCTTAGTGCAGGATTACCAATTATCGCCTGAGGATGCGCGCCAATTAATCTCCACACAGGAATTAGCCGATTATTTTGAAGCCGTGGTTCAGGCAGGCGGAAACCAGCCGCCACGTCTGGCGGCCAACTGGATTACAGGCGAATTAATGGCCTGGATCAACCAAAGTGGAGAAACCCTGGAATCGCTGCGAGTAACGCCTGCCCATCTGGCGGGCTTGATCGCCGAAGTACAGGAAGGGGTGATCAATTTAGCCACGGCAAAAAAGTTGTTTGCTGAGATGGCAGTCCATGGAAAATTCGCCAAGGATCTGATTGCGGAGCAGGGATTGCAGCAAATTTCTGATGGCGATGCCATTCTGGCGCTGGTCAATGAAGTTTTGGCTGCCAACCCCCAGGAATTGCAAAGCTATCTGGATGGCAAGGAAAGCCTTGAAAACTGGTTTTTTGGCCAAATCATGCGCCTGGCCAAAGGAAAAGGCAACCCGGCGACGATTCGCGCCCAACTGGATGCCCGCCTGATTGATCTAAAAAAATAAACTATACTGGTTACCTAAACCACTTCCTAATAATTATATTTGTACATTTTTTGATTAAAATCTGATTAAGTTTGGTTTTTTGATGAGATGGAGATCATGTTGGGAGGTGATTTTCATCATGTTGACTCAGACTGTGTTGTTTGTTACCTTTAAGGGGTGAATGTTATTAAATCCGACGGGCAATTAACTGAGCCAATATGCGTGATTCTGGACATCAATCGCTATTCTCTTAGCGCATAAAGACGGGCTTCCGTAAGGAACGCCCGTAAATTTTTGCCCCCACGCCGCCAGCTTGTCCGTCAGCCAACTTTATCAATGCATTTTTTGTGGTTTTAGGAGAAAAAAGTATGGCCTCAACAACCAATGCGTTCGAAATGGCTCAACGCCAATTTGACCATGTTGCGGAAATGCTGAAACTCGATAAGGACGTTCGCGAAATATTGCGATGGCCGACTCGAGAGTTTCATTTCCGCATCCCCGTACGGATGGACGATGGTTCTATTCGTAATTTTCAGGGTTTCCGCGTTCAACACAACGATGCCCGTGGCCCTCACAAAGGTGGTATCCGCTTCCACCCAGCCGAAACCATTGATACCGTACGTGCCTTAGGCACCTGGATGACATGGAAGTGCGCCGTCGTAGATATTCCCCTCGGTGGTGGTAAAGGCGGCGTTATTGTCGACCCATCCACCCTTACCATTGGCGAGAAAGAGCGCCTGGTGCGCGGTTTCGTCCAACAGATTTACAAGAATATCGGCCCACGCATTGATGTCCCGGCCCCAGATGTAGGCACCACTCCCCAGATGATGGGTTGGATGATGGACGAATATTCCAAGCTGGTGGGCCAATACACCCCTGGCGTCATCACCGGTAAACCTCTCGGTGGTGGTGGGTCCCTGGGCCGTACCGAAGCCACCGGCTTTGGTGTGATCTACACCGTCCGCGAAGCCCTCAAACACCTCGGCATGGATTCCTCCAAATGCACCGCCGCCATTCAAGGTTTCGGCAATGTGGCTCAATATGCCGCCATTGGTTTCACCGAAATTCTGAAAGGCAAAGTGATTTGCGTATCCTACTGGGATCGTGATGATCGCTGCTCTTATACCGTCAGCAAAGCCGATGGTATCGATCCTCACTTCCTGATGTCCATCACCGATCAGTACGGCTCCATCGACAAAGCTAAAGTTAAAGCCGCTGGTTATACCCTGGAAGATGGCGATGCCTGGATCAGCAAGGATGTGGAAGTCCTCATTCCTGCTGCTTTGGAAGGTCAGATTAACGCAGAATCCGTGCTGAAGGTTAGCAAGAAGGTTCGTGTGGTTGCCGAAGGCGCCAACGGCCCCACCACCCCCGAGGCTGATAAAGTCTTCGGAGAACGTGGTGTCTTTGTGATTCCTGATTTCCTTTGCAACGCTGGCGGCGTCACCGTTTCTTACTTCGAAAGCGTCCAGAACGATATGAACTTCTACTGGACCCGCGAAGAAGTTATCCAAAAATTGGACACCAAAATGTCCCAGGCTTTTGCCGGCGTTTTGGAAATGTCCCTCAAAGAGAAAGTCTACACCCGTGATGCTGCCTACATGGTTGCCATTGCTCGTGTGGTCAAAGCCATGGAACTTCGCGGCTTAATCTAAACATTATAGGTATATATAATCCCCTGCCTTCTCTTCGGCAGGGGATTCTTTTTTAACCCTTGAGCTTTTGGGGATTTTTCTCTACAATTAAGCAATCTATGAAGGGATGGAGAAAAAATGAGCGCTGAAAAAGTGTTACTTGGCAGTCTGGTACTGGTTTGGCTGGCCCTGGATATTCTGGCACTGGTGTATCTGTTTCACGAACGGAAGCTGGAACCCAGCGAAATCGGGCATTGGTGTTTCCTGGCCCTCTTTTTGCCGTTTGTGGGGCCAATCTGCGTGATTGCCGGCAGACCGGGACAGCCCCGAAAATCAGCCTGAGTGATTCAATAAATCAATCCCCGTAAAGCCGGTGCGTTTGATCCGGATATACACCGCTTTCCAGCATGCCGGCCAGGGAGTCTTTCATTCCCTTGGAGGCTTCGGGTATGGATAACAAGGCCTTGGAACTCTGCAGGTCTTCAAAGGGATGGGTGATGATCTGAAATACCCTGGCGATAGTCCATTCGGGCTGCACCCGTTCCAGTAGGATCAAATCATCTGCCAGGGAAAAACTGCCCTCTTGAATGGTACGAAAGTACCAGCCGCAGCGGCCTTCCGCTTCCATTTGCGCCCCAAATTCTTGAACGCCCCAAAGTCGTCCGATTTTCCAGCAGGGCAGCCGCGGTTGGCTGATCTGCACGACCGCTTCACCCAATTGAAAACGATCCCCGATGCAGACATCCGTTTCCAGAGCACCCAGAACGGTCAGGTTTTCACCCAGCCCGCCAAAGGGTAAATCGGGCAGCGAATAGACCGAGCGCCAATGACAGACATGCTCCATCGGCATGGTGTAGAGGGTTTTATCCTCCCCGCCGTGATGACGGAGATCCGCCTGCTCATTACCCGCCAGATGATCGCGCCGCAGATAAACTGCATGGCAGACCGGTTTCTTTTCCAGGCTGCTGGTCCAGGTAGATTGGTCTTCTTCAACATAAGTCATGGGTGTTGCCAATTGCAAACCCAACAGCTTAATTCTTTGAATGGACATGCTGTGCTCCTTAGAAAGAGACAATGATGGTTCTAATTGTATCCTGAAATAAAACTCTGCAATAGTCTTGACAGGGATTAGGCTGGGCTATATAATAACCAAGCTTTCCTCGATAGCTCAATTGGCAGAGCGAGCGGCTGTTAACCGCTAGGTTCCTGGTTCGAGTCCAGGTCGAGGAGCCTGAAAAAAACCCTCATTCGAAAGAATGAGGGTTTTTATTTAAGGTTCCTGGTTACCCCATGCAGGGTACACGTCGAGTCCAGGTCGAGGAGCCAACAAAAATAGCTGGTACTAGCCAGCTATTTTCATTTAAGGTTCCTGCTCACCCACAGGGAGTGTAAATCAAGTCTAGGCCGAGGAGCCTTGAATATAAAATGAAGTCTTTAGCTGATTTGCTAAAGGCTTATTTTATTATATACTGTCAAAGGATATCATTTCCAGGTGGAGTAAATATGAAAAATCCTGAATGGACAAAGGATGAGCTTATACTGGCTTTGGATTTATATTTCCGTGTAAATCCTAGGAGAAACACTAAGAATCATCCAGAAATAATTGGACTAAGTAAATTATTGAATGAATTGCCGATTCATCCAAAGCATTTGATCGATGAAAAATTTCGAACTACAAATAGTAATAGGTAGGGTGGGTCGTTGACCCACCAGAATGCCGGAACAGGAATCAGACTTCCGTGCAAATGAATAGGCGTTTATATTTGATTCGGTGGGATCAAAAGCGATCCCACCCTACGAGCTAATGATCAGTCATTTTTATTTTTAGATTCCGGATTACCCCTATTGGAGAAGAGCACATTTTGCCCCGCAAAAACCACTTGGTGAGTTAATATTTTCATTTCCCTCTTGACTCTCCCGTTGCTGGAGGCTTTATCATCCTGGCTGTCGAAACCAATTCAAGCCACAGGAGAGTCTTATGCAAACCATCCACTTGCCTCACAAAGTAATAGGTAGGGTGGGTCGTTGACCCACCAGAATGCCGGAACAGGAATCAGACTTCCGTGCAAATGAATAGGCGTTTATATTTGATTCGGTGGGATCAAAAGCGATCCCACCCTACGAGCTAATGATCAGTCATTTTTATTTTTAGATTCCGGATTACCCCTATTGGAGAAGAGCACATTTTGCCCCGCAAAAACCACTTGGTGAGTTAATATTTTCATTTTCCCCTTGACTCTCCCGTTGCTGGAGGCTTTATCATCCTGAACATCGAAACCAATTCAAGCCACAGGAGTGTCTTATGCAAACCATCCCCCTGCCCCACAAAGTGTTGGATTATGCCTGCCCGATCAACGGGCTGGAAGATCAGTATGAATGGAAAACCGGCGTGCAATTGCCCGGTTATTTTTTGATGGATGTCAGCAACATCGGATTCCACTATTTGCGCCACAGACTGGCGCCCACCCCGCGCATGGTGATGTGGGGAACCGGCATGGGCAAAGGTCAACACGAGTTCCTCTCCGAGATCATCGGTTATACCTGGACCTGTCATGAAGGCGGCTCCTTTGAGGCTGCCTGGAAAGGTGTGCTGGCTCAATTGGCGCTGGGCAAACCGGTGATCATCGGCCTGCTGGATATGTATCACCTGCCGCATTTCAGCAAGTTCTATCATCGTTATCACATTCCGCAGCATTTCCTGCAGGTGGTGGGTTTTGATGAAGCCAACAACGCCGCCCTGGTGCAGGACAACAGCTTGAAGGAGATTCAATCCGTGCCGCTGAAGGATTTACGGGGAGCCTGGAACGTTACTGTGCCAGGTCAGGGCAAGCCTTATACCTACTATCATTTGGAATTCAATCCAACCATTGCCCAGCTGGAAGAGATTCTGGTGAAGAGCTTGAAGAAACGCGCTTACATCCATCTGCATCCCGAAAAGAGCAGCATGGGCATCTCTGGATTGCGCAAAGCCGCAAAGGATGTACCCGTATGGCGTACGGAGCTGACCCCCGAACAGCTCAAAGCCTCGCTGATGTTTTTAGCCACCTTCAGCTGCAGTGTGGTACCTAATCCGCCCCAATCCCTGCTGCCCTATCCGTTGGATTTCACAGACAGCCATCAAGCCGTGCGGGATCGCTTTGCCGGGGAATTACTCCAGTTCGCGGAGCAATTCAACCAGCCGCAGTGGGCCAAGGCCGCAAGCATCTTCCAGTCCAGTGGGGAGTGTGTAGGTCAGCTCACCGATCTTGCCGTTCAGGCGATAAAAGGCAATCCGTCCGTTTTGGACCAGGCTGGATCTTTGTTTGCCCGTATCGCCGATCTGGAAGAGCAAGCCTGTCAGACCTTGCTGGATTAAATAATCAGCAACTCTCCTAAATGAGAGGGAACCTAAAGTTTTTGTGTCTGCTCGTCCTGACCAAATTTTAGGTTAGGTCATCTTTGCGCCCCCCCCGAGGTCGGGGGGGTTGGGGGGGCAGTGTGCCTAAACCATCCCGATGATATTGATGAACAACTCACCTATATTGGAACTTCTTTTCTTCCGAATATATTCCAAACTGTGCCATTGATTTATGGTGAATAACTATTTCCTATGGCATGGTGGCGGTTTATAGCCATATTCTCAACATATTTTACAAGGTCATGCAGCCCCCCTCAATCCCCCCGACCTCGGGGGGAGGTGGTGAAATTGGGATCCTGTGCCTGGGCTGTTACAAGTTTTCCGCATGTCCCGCTGAAAAATCTGATAAGATTATCCGTATGATGGAATATCAGATTGGGGATTTCGCCACCATTAGCCGGCTCAGCGTGAAGACTTTGCGCTATTATCATGAGATCGGCCTGCTTCTGCCCAGCCGCGTGGACCGCTTCAGCGGCTACCGTTATTTTAATGAGGCCAGTTTGGCGCGTGTGCGTTCCATCCAACAATTAAAAGCCCTGAATTTTTCGCTGATGGAGATCCATGAGATTTTATCCAACGGCGTAGAGCCGGAAGCGATCCGCATGAAAATGCGCGATAAGCTCAACGAAGTGGATCAGCAAATCGAGAATTTTCAGGAAGTGCGGGATCGGCTGCACCAGTATCTGGCGAAGGCTGCCCTGCCCTTGCTCCAACCCAACCCCATCCGCGAAGTTTATTTACAACAGCAATTAATCGCCTCCATTCGCTTCATCGGCGAGTATCAGGAGTTGAATCAGCAAATCCCGCTCTTGATGCAAACCTGCGGACAGTTCGTCTGTGGGGCTCCCTTCTCGTTGTATTACGATCCTGAGCCTATGGCAGAGGGCGCGGATATTGAAATCTGTTTACCGGTATGCGAACCGGTGGTGGGCGGTCCGGTGCAAAGCCGTCTGCTTCCCGGCGGACGCGCGCTGACCATCCTGCACGAAGGTGCGTATGATCAAATCTCCATTTCCTATCAGGCCGTGGTGGACTACCTGCACAGTCAAAAACTCACTCCTCTTTACCCCTCGCGCGAGATGTATTTAACCGGAGGTAATCCGCAAAGTCCGCAGGAAAGTGAAAACTATAAAACAGAAATTCAGTTTCTGGTGGCATGATCTTGAGGGTCTGGCCAATATTTTTTCAGCACTCCAATTAAAACTATTGACATCACATAAGATGTGATATATGATGTTAATAATCAAGGAGCCAGAAAATGACACGCTATGCCCTGAATTTACCCGTAGCCTTAAAACGCGAAGCGGAAGCCTTAGCTGAGCAGCAAGGCATTTCCTTAAATCAATTTATTATGTGGTCGGTCTCTGAAAAAGTAAGTGCCTTAAAGCAGGAACTGGATGATCCCGACTTCCCCGGCATAACCTTTCGACGCGGTGCATCTGGCTGGGTGACGCCGGTTCTGCGCGGCACCGGGATTCGCGTTCAGACATTAGTCGTAGATAGCCAAAGCGGATTGACTTGCGAGCAAATTGCCAGCGAATACGAGTTAAAACCGGAACGCATCCGTGAAGCCCAGGCCTTCTATCATGCCCATCGCCCCGAAATTGATGCCAGCATTCTGGCTGAAAAGCAAATAGAAGAGAAGCGTGCCTAGTCCCCGGCTGCATATGGATGCCGATACTTCGCGAGTGACCCTTTGGCGTGCTTTATGTGAACGCGGTCATGATGTCACGCGGACTCCCACCCCTTGGATGGGATTGGATGCCACAGATATTCAACAACTGCTGGGAGCAACAGCCCAGGGCCGCTGCATTTTCACCTTCAACGTCCGTGATTTTATAGCCCTGGCACTTAACTACCCGCACCATGGGGGGGATTATCCTTTCAACTCAAAAACCTTACCCTGTTGTACTAAAGGCTCTTGATAAATTGTTGACAGAGACTAAAGCAGAGGATTGGCCTGGTCAAGTACGTTGGTTGAACGATTGGATGGCATAAATCTCTCAGGATTGCTGCCCATTTCCCCTTGCGTGCAAATAAAAAGCGTTTGTGGTATACTGGAACCTGTCGAAGTTGAATCAATATACTTTTTCAACGGGCCAGGGATTTCCCTGGTTTTATTATGTCAAAATTCCGCTCTTGATCATTAATGGTGTATCCCGCTTGGCGGGGCTAAGGAGCGGGCACGGCTGGAAATCCCGGCCATGAAATCAGCACGCACCATTCAAGGATATTTAAGTGAGTTTTGATACTTTTTCATTCCACCCGCAGATTAATGCGGGCATTACTTCCGCTGGCTACAGCTCCCCTACCCCCATCCAATCCCAAACTATCCCCGCCATTCTTAATGGAACGGACGTTTTAGGCCTGGCTCAAACCGGCACCGGGAAGACCGCTGCCTTTGTGCTCCCAATTCTGGAGCGCTTGATGAAAGGCCCCCGCGGCAAATTGCGCGCCCTGATTCTAGCCCCCACCCGCGAACTGGCTGAACAAACCCATACCGCCATCACCCAACTGGGCAAACAGACCGGCTTGCGCAGCATCACCGTTTACGGTGGTGTGAGCGCCCAGCCCCAGATCAAGAATCTGAAAATGGGCGTGGATATTGTCGTCGCCTGCCCTGGACGCCTGCTGGATCTGAAAGAACAGCGCGCGATCAACCTTTCCAATATTGAAATTTTAGTACTCGATGAAGCGGATCATATGTTTGACATGGGCTTTTTGCCCTCCATCCGCCGCATCATCGACTGCCTGCCTGAAAAACGACAGACCCTGCTCTTCTCGGCAACCATGCCGAATGAAATCCGCAACCTGGCCAAGGAAATGTTATACAGCCCGGTGACCGTGGAAATCAGCATCACCACCCCCATTGATACCATCAGCCACGTTCTCTACCCGGTGGACCAACTGCGCAAAGTGGAAATGCTGCTGCACCTTTTGGGGGATAGCGGTGACGGTCAGGTGCTGGTCTTTACCCGCACCAAGCACCGCGCCAAGAAACTGGCTCTGCAATTGATCCATGCCGGACATTCCGCCACCTCGCTGCAGGGGAATCTTTCCCAAAGCCAGCGGGATGCCGCCATGGGCGCCTTCCGCAAGGGACGCGTGAGAATCATGGTCGCCACGGATATCGCCGCTCGCGGTATTGATGTCTCCCGGGTTTCGCATGTGATCAATTTTGACGTGCCGGACACCGCGGACGCTTACACGCACCGCACCGGCCGTACCGGCCGCATGGAAAATTTGGGCATGGCCCTTTCCCTGGTCACCCAGGAAGATTTGCCGATCATTCGCACCATCGAACGCGTGATGGGGATGGATCTGGAACGCCGCAAGGTGACAGGTTTTGAGACCACGCTGAACTATGCCCCCAGCGCCCAGGTGAAACGCGAACCCCCGCGTCCCCGCCCTCAAAACGGGAATAGCAACAACAATAATCGTTCCCGCTCTTATGCCGGAAATCGGTAGAGAAAATCAGAACCGCTCATCCCCTTGGATGGGCGGTTTTTTGTGGGGGAAATTCAGGAGCTGTGTTGGACTGGCTGAAGCCAGGGTTTATTGATGCATCGCAAAATAGACCAGGAAGATCCCGATGGAAATCATGGTATGCAAAACCAATACATTATTGATGTACTGTTTCTCTTCCGATTCCAAATTGGCCCGGGTATAGAGGGGCAGGATGAAAGGCGGCGGCAGAATGAGCAGGGTGAAAAGCGCGGTCTCAAAGATTTTTTCCAGCCCCAGGCTTGACCTGATCAGGAAATGATTGAGCATTAACGCCAGCGGGATGAGCAAGCCCAGGCGCAGCACAACAACGGCAGCAGCTTTGCCTAAGCCGGTCTGATTAATTTGAATCCCGTAGCCTACGACAATCAAAATCAAAGGGACGGCTAAATCCCCCAGAAATTCCAGGGTCTTCATCACCCCGCCAACCAGTGGAACCTGAATCAGGTTCTTTTGAACGCCAAGAAGGTTTAAGCCAATGCCAGCCAGGATGGCCAGCACCACTGGCGTGGAAAAAAATGTCCATAGGATCATTTTTGGGTTTTGAGAGCCATCCCGTTTAATCAAGAGCAGGGGCAGGAAGACAAACCAGATGAAGATTTCATGGCCGAGGTCAACCACGGCAATCACCCCGATCTTCTCCAGCCCGTAGGCGGCGCCAAACAGACTTACCCCTAACATTCCGTATTCAAATCCGGTGATTAAATAAGGGAAATAAGCCACCTGGGGAAAAAATTTCCGGCCAAGGACCTTTCCAAGCAGGAATAGCAGGATACAAAGCAAAAATACCATGCCAAAAATGATGGCATAAACCCATTTCATTTCTATTGTCAAGAAGGAGGCAAACAGGATCGCCGGCAGGGCGAAGCTGACAATCATCTTGCGGATATCTTCGATGGTGGTTTCCGCGAGAAATTTCTTGTGCTGAATCCATCCGCCCAAGGCGAGCAGCAAGAGAATGGGCAGGACTTGATTGAGGATGAGGCTGGTTTGTTCCATAAGGGTAAGGTAGGTCTCCAGGGATAAAATCCGGGTGCTTCAGGTGTGGCGTTTGGACAAGCCGACTTAATGATTATGGCACGAAAGTTGGAAAATTGGGGGGAATAGACAGGTAAATTGCTTAGATGAAGGGAGTTGAGTAGGGAGTATAAAAATCTGGACTTGAACCAAGAACCTAGCGCAAGGTAAAACGGTTCAGGGGGGTAGATATATCATAAAAAAAGCAATCGATGCATGGTTTTATTTAAATCATGGCTAACTATGGAGTACTCATATTGGCTAAAAATACTTCAATGCCTAATTTCGTTATATTTCTATCTTCATCAATATAACCACAGCCTATAGCATCATTAATCCATTCAGTAGGATAATCATCCAACGTTTTTAAGAAATGCAACTGTATCTTTTTTTTAGAATTAGGAAGTCCTACCACATTTTTATCACGATTTATCCTTTTTAGGAAATAACTAATTACTTCGGGCTCTTTAAATTGTGAGGTTCCACGGCGGCGAGATTCTTCAATCTTTGATTGCAATTTGTTCATAGTATTTCGGACAGTATCCAATTCTCGGTCCTTTTCCATTAAGGAAGTAAGAATACTATGTTTTTCTTCCGCCTGTAATTCTGCTCGTTTCGCCAAATCCTCAATAATTTTATCTCTCTCCATAATAACTTTTTGTAATTCTTTTTCCTCTTTCTCGATTTCTTTTTTAGTTGAAGTTTCTGATGATGGAGTTTGATATATTTTGTCCCTTATTCCGCTATATCCTTCGTCTAGGTGTTTTAATCTTTCTCCAAAACCAGCTTCGATGCGACCAAGGATAATAGAAATATCCTTGGTGAATTTGTATGTATTGTCATAAAAAAGATTAGAAGTATCTGTCGCTTTGTAATAAAACATAACAGCTAACATGATAGAAAATATAGCCAAAATTACAGATAGTAAATCAGAGAAATCAAAATTGGATAGGTCAATTGGTGTTGAAATTAATTTATAGAGGATAACACCTACGACAGATAATATTACAATGACCTTCGTCAATAAGTTAATAATAACTATTATTGAATATTCTTTATTTTCATTATCTTCTCTCATACTATCCTCCAAAAATTCTTACGTTGAAATTACCATTAAGTATTTAATGGTAATTTCGAATATTTCGCTACTTACTTTATAACTGGTTATCGAAAACAATTAACTCATAGCATTTTTCATTAATTCAGAAATAATTTGAGTTGCAATTTTTATAACTATGTCAATAGTATATGAGCCTACTTTTTTCAACACAATTTTTGTATTAATCCAAACTTCATCAGACCGAACAGCATCTAAATATTAATATCCTTTCCAAGTAATGCAATTAATCAAACCAGATTTCGATTGAGAATAAAGTTCAATTAAATTAGCTTCATGCATCAATTTTAGATGACTCTTAATAATTTCATTATTGAATTCTGATAAACCTAATGCTTCAGGTGATAGCGATAAATTATCATTTGTGTCAGTGTTTGATTCAATTTGTAGAAGAATTGACCTTATCAAATCTAAGTCTCGTTTCATTACTTAAAAATCCTTATTTGATAATACATTCAAATAATTCCAGTTATCAAAGCAATAATTAAAAATAAAATGGATCTAAAGTCTTCCCTGTCTAACCGTCCCACCTGTATTCAAAATCAATAAATTTATGGATCCCCTTGGTTAAATTTAGTCGTTTAATTAGTTTACACTGAACAGATATAAATAAACAACCGGTTCGGCGTTATATTTTAATGGTTTTAAATGCCCGTGGATTTACACCTTGTAGGGGTTTAGCATCCGGAAAATCGTAAGAATATCAAGGATATGCTCGGATGCTAAACCCTTGCACCGGATGGAAACCGTCCAGGTCCGTACGACGGCTTCGTTTGCTTCCACCCATTGGGAGGGGAAACCCGTAAAATCACAAAAAGCCTGTTTGTTGGCATGTCAGACTGGCTACTTGGCCGGCGTACTGGTGGGCAGGCGACCCACCCTGCCTGCTATCGTTTGCTAGGTATGACTGGCTTAAGAAGAAAACGAGTATCAGAGAAATAGGATGTAAGGCTTCCTGCCAAATACATCAGGATGTCCATCCAACTGAAGCTGTTCCCGATCAGAATACTCAGCAAACTTCCGCGCGGCAACCCAAGAACATCCGCGATGTGAAAAAATTGCAGGGTTTCAACCCCACAGGCAAACAAGAAAACCGAAACAGAAAGCACGATCGGTGAAATATCGCAGAAAATCTTTACTAGATAGTAAAGTAGAATTACCACCAAAAAATCGCTCATATAAGAGCGGATAATTTCGAAAGCTGAAAACTGTGTTGCAATCAGCACTTCGGCAATGAAGAGACTCAATGTGATCAGGAAATATTTGGTTCTGAGACGCATGGACTAGAGCTCCATATGGGGAATAGTACGGGGCACGTCTGGCGTTAACCGCAGGGGGGCATTTGGTTGGAAAAGTGGGTGGGTCAACGACCCACCCTACCGCCACTTGGATTCAATCCAAACCGATTCCAGCTAGCCAAACTTAAAGGGCAAGGTTCTGTTCTTTGGCACCTACGGTACCGGCGTGCCGATCTCTGTCAGGATGTTCGAGAAGACGTTGCCAATTTGAGGCCCCATCAATGCCAGGATCGCAATCAGGCAAACAGGAATCACCAGGAAAACAATCAGGGGTAAGAGGATTGCAGACACCGCCCGTCCTGTAGTGAAACCGTGAACCGCCTTAAGCGCTCGAACCGTAAAAATCAATTGGGCAATCAGGATTCCGAAAACAATTAAACCTCCAATGCAGCTGCCGACGATGGGAATCAGGATAATTAAGGAAGCCACAGAAGAGATTATTCCCAACGGCACAATGAACAAGGAACTAAGATAAGCCTGGGAACTGAAGCTTCCCTTCCCTCCAAAAATCTTTGCGCAAAGAAAGGTAATCGCGTTATTCAAATAGAAGCTTATCGGAATCAGGAAAATTCCAAAACAAAACAGGTAGAGGATGGAAAATCCGGTCTTTGACATGAGTCCGGTTTGCAGACCATCTGGTGAATTAATGCTGGGGTCGATCAATCCGCCAAGCAGGGATTGAATAACGGATACGACGGTTGAGACAAACGTAAAGAGTAAGACGCCATAAAAAGTATTGGCATTACTGACTCTTGACACTTCCTTCGCAAAGAAGGACTCCGTCATTTGACCTAGCTGCATCCATAGCCCCGGGATTTCCATAAAGGGTCTGGGGGTGTTATCCGTTGTTGGGGTCTGTTCTTCTAGATTCATAGCTTTTCTCCTTTTGTACTTACTCTGGCTCAGTTTTTTCAGGGCAGCATGCCCGTGTTTATTTCTTTCACCAATGTCACATCCGCTGCCTCATCCTCGGCGCTGCGGATGGCAAACCCATAGTGGAGGTAAAACTGGACGGCCCTGGTGTTTTCATTGGAAACGGTCGCAAGGATGTTCTTAAACTCATTTTCGGCGGCCCATGCCAGGAGAGTGTCTAGTAGATTTCGGGCAGCACGCGTGCCCCTTAGCGCTGGAGCCACCCAAACTTGCAACAATTCCCCTGCATCGGCTTGATGCTCAAGGCGATAAAGGGCGGCCATTCCGATAGGTTCATCCCCTGAAAAAGCGATAAATGTGGCCTGATCCGCTCCTGATGCCGTGCTTTCTGTTTGTTCCATCCAACGCTCATCGCTTCGTTGGCAGGCGTCTTCGTAGGTGGATGAAAAGGCGTAGGGTGCATCAAGCAAAGCAGCCAGCCGGATCCGTTTATAGAGTTCCCATTCCGCAACTTGAATTCGCCTTGTGCTGATCAACTCGTCTTTCCTCCCTCCTATGATGCAGTCTATCATGCCTGAACCCTGATTAAGATGTGCAGAATAACTGGACGAGCTGGATTCTATCCGGATGTGCCCTCAAGCTATCCAATGAAGTATGTTTCTTTACGAGCTTCCTTTCCCACCTGTAAAAGTTGATCTTTTATTGATCCATGAACCGTATTTAAGTAGTTTACACTCAACCCCAAAAATTAACCAACCACTTCTCGTTGGGGAAAAAGGGTATGTCTAAAAGTTAATCTGTTGATGAGAGGATCAATCCAGCGCGCCGATCGGCAGGTGGGGACCGGCAAAATTGCGAATTTTTTCTGTCGCTTCCTGGCATTCCCTGAAGGACAGATCATTGTGGCTGAGGGGGTACTTTTTAAAGCCGCGCAGCCAGAGGAGAATTTGGAAGGCGTCTCTCCCTCGTTTCATATGTTGTTTCATATCAAAATGGCCGATATCATTAAAGCTGCCAGATACTTCCTGGCGTTTGAAAGGCAGCCCTAAGATACCGCCCCTTGTGTACTGGAATTTTCTAGTTTGTTTATCCATCACGCAGCGGATCGGACGCTGGGCACTCAATTCGAAGAGGAAGACGATCAGAAACAGGATGCTGTAAACCACCGCATCACTTTTTTGGTAAACGAACCAACCGGTCAGCGCCAGCAGGATCAGGAAGCAAATCAGGGCAAACCGATTGGGGGTATGCTCAATGTGCAGGATGTGGCCGTGTTCCAGGTGAATGGTGAATTTGGCGTTGATGCCTGTGTGTTTGAGCAGCAGGGTGGATTGCGAGGTTGAGATTGAATTATCCATGAGGGTTTACCTTGTATCTGCATGACAGGTGGAAAACAAAGGTGATGCGATTTATAGAAATAATGACCAGAGCTTTTTATTGCGCAGCTCTTCATCCAAAAGCACCAGGGCGCGGATGGCTTTGGGAAGTTGATCCCGCTGCCATTGACATTCGATCCGTCCATTCTCATCGCGCGTCTCAATTGAAGAAGCAGCCCGTACCGCCCGAATGGCATACGCGGCAGCGCCCAGTTCATGATCCGCCATATGAGCCGTAGCCACGGCATGGCCGGCAGCGCGGGCAGCCTCGCGGGCAGCGCCGCTGGCTGTTCTAGCGGCGGCATGCGCGGTGTAGGCAGCTTCACGCGCTTGCAGCATGTTGATTTCACCGCGCGACCAGGCGCGTGCCTGTTCGATGGCCCTTTGAGGTCGATCGTCTTCTGGAAATTGCTCGCTAAAATAATGCAGCACATGTTCGGCGCAGTCCGCGGCCCACACAGCCAGCAGACGATGCTGATCGTCCTGCAGGGTTCCCCCGCGGCGAATGGTCACGAACTGCGGATTTCTGCTCCCGGTATAGGGGGTGATGTGCTTCATGGATTCTCCGGTTTAACGACTCACAACTTATTTGGAAGTGCTGATGGATTTTTGACGATCCCTTATTTATTATATTGAATTTTCATGAACTTAACTGACCTGAAAATGACAGGTTTTCAGTCATTGGCGCGGAAATCCACCACGCAGACCTTTTTGAGATTGGGGTCGAGGTACTGGCGGCAAAACGCCTGATGATCCGCATGCGGCAGGTACTGGTCCCGGCCGAGTTCGTCGGCAAAAGTGACGATGAAGCAGTGGGTAAATCCGTCATTCAACTGCTCAGGGCTGGAGTTTCGGCCCCACTCAAAATCCTTGACGAAGGGCAGGCTGGCGCACAACTCGCGGAAGGCTCCTTCAATGCTTTCAACGGTTGCCTGCGGGGTTGTTTCGTTGAATTGAAACAAAACCACATGCCGGTAAACACTCTTTTTCTCTGCCATTCATGCCTCCTGAATTTCTGCTTGATTAAACGCTATGATTCTATTATACTGAGAGTAACCGGTTTCGTAAACCGGTTACTCAGGACAAATAGATGAAAATAACCATTTCCGACATTGCAAAACAGGCCGGCGTCTCCAAGGCCACGGTTTCCAGAGTGCTCAACAACCGTCCGGAGGGTGTGGGCGCCGATAAACGCGCTCAGATTCAGGCCATCCTGGACGAGACCGGATTTCAGCCCAGCGGGTTTGCCCGCGGTCTGGCTACCGGCGTGTCCCATTCCATTGGTCTGATCATCCCCAATATCACCAATCCATTTTATCCTTTGCTGGTGCGCGGCGTGGAAGATGTGCTCAATCGGGCTGGCTACAGCCTTTTCCTGTGTAATTCCGATGGCGACATCACCAAGGAAAAGGATTATGTGCGCGTATTGATGGAAAAAGGCGTGGATGGGGTGATCCTGAATTCGGCGGTTTCAGATTGTGACTGCCAGTTGGACTTGCTGGAGGATCAGCAGGTCCCTTATGTATTACTGGACCGGATCATTGAAGGGCAGACCCAGTTTGGGGTTTTTCTGGATAACCGCGAAGGCGCCAGATTGGCCGCCCGACATTTGTTGGCTCAAAAGGATTGCAGACTGATATATCTAAATGGTCCGGCGGAGCATTCTCAATCCAAATTGCGGCTGGCCGGTCTGGAGGATGTCTTGCGTGAAAAAGGTCTAGCCCTTCATTCCATCCGCATCCTGCAGGGAGATGATTCCATCCTCAGTGGAAAAACACTGATTGGGGAGGCGCTGGATAGCCGTCAGCCCAATGCTTCGGCAGACAGCCTGCCTTTTAATGCCATTTTCGCTTGCAATGATCTCATGGCGATTGGAGCCATGCAGGCTCTCAAACAGCACAGCATCAAAGTGCCGGAGGATGTGCAGCTCATCGGTTTTGATGACATCGAACTGGCCCAACTGGTGGAACCAGCCCTTTCCACGGTATCCCAACCGACTTTTGAGATGGGATCCAAGAGTGCGGAGTTATTGTTGTACTTGATAAACGGGAAGAAACCCCGAACGAAAACCGTGACCCTCAAGCCGGCGTTAGTCTTGCGCGGCACAACCAGGCATATCGGCCATTAATACTCATTATTAGTTAATCGAAGGAGAAAACTCATGGAAAATTTTGAATTCAATAATCCGACCAAGATCCTTTTCGGACGGGGTGCCGAAGAGAAGGTCGGGGTAGAAACGGCCCTGTACAGTAAAAAAATCCTGCTGCATTTTGGCGGAGGAAGCATCAAGGCATCCGGACTATATGACCGCGTGACCGCTTCCCTTAAAAAAGCCGGGGTCGAGTGGGTGGAACTGGGCGGGGTAAAACCCAATCCGCGTTTGAGCCTGGTGCATGAAGGCGTTAAATTGTGCAAGGAGCAAGGTCTGGGCTTGATTCTTGCGGTCGGCGGCGGCAGCGTGATCGATTCGGCCAAGGCGATTGCCATGGGCGCAGTGATGGAGGGCGATGTCTGGAATTACTATCTAGGCAAGGGAGCCCCCGTTGCGGCATTACCGGTCGGCACGGTATTAACCATCCCTGCGGCAGGCAGTGAGGCCAGTACCGGAACCGTCATCACCAATGAGGAAGGCTGGCTTAAACGAGCGGTCAATTCCGAGCTGATTTACCCGCGCTTTTCTATTCTCAATCCGGAACTGGCTTTTTCCCTGCCCAAGTTCCAGGTCGCCTGCGGGGCTACCGATATCATGGCGCATTTGATGGAACGCTACTTCACCAATACCACCCACGTCTCCTTCACAGATCGTTTGTTGGAAGCCACGATGAAGACAGTCATTGCCATGGCTCCGAAGGTGCTGGAAAACGCACAGGACTATGATGCCTGGTCGGAACTGATGTGGGCCGGCACTGTTGCCCATAACAATCTGCTCAATACCGGGCGGACCGGGGACTGGGCTTCGCATGATATTGAACATGAGATCAGCGGTATTTATGATGTTGCGCATGGCGCGGGGCTAGCTGTTGTCTTTCCTGCCTGGATGAAATTTACCTATCACCATGATGTCAACCGTTTTATCCAGTGGGCAGTGCGGGTTTGGAATGTGGAAATGAACGTTTTCGATCCGGAAGCCACGGCTCGTGAAGGTATCCGCCGCATGGAAGATTTCTTCCACGCCATGGGTCTGGGCACCCGACTGGTTGATTTAGGCATTGTGGATGACCGCTTGAAAGAAATGGCCGAAAAGTGTACTGATAAAAACACACGCACCTTTGGAAATTTTGTCAAACTCGACCAGAACGCCGTGCAGGAGATTTTGAATCTCGCGCGGTAGGCATCCTTTTTGTGGCTGGCCGATTATTGATTACATACTCAGAATATCTTGGATAGCCGATCGTAATTTTTGGTCAGTAAGAAAAAAAAATAATTTGATTTGGTAAGGGCTCGGTGCACCGAGCCCTTACCTGAATGGTCAAGATCGTCAAACACCCCGTGGTTGTATTGGTATCCATCGTTTTGTATAAAAAACCGGCAGTCCTGTTTGATGGGACTGCCGGTTTTTATTTACTAATATGATTAGCTCTTGGTCTCAAAGATCAGATCCGGATACCGTTCCGTAATGATCTTTAAATAATAGGCTTCCCGGAACAGGACTACATGCTGCTGGTTGACATCCAGGCAGATATGTACATTGCTGCGGTCGGATATTTTTTCGATATCTTTTTCGGGGCCGGTGACCCAGCGCGCCATGGCGATGCTCTCCCGTTCCAGAATAGTGTGCACGTTATACTCATTCTCCAGCCGGGACTGAACCACATCAAATTGCAGCTCGCCCACTACGGCCAGCACCGGTTCGCGTTTGAAGGTATCCACATGATATAGCACCTGCACGGCACCTTCCATCTCCAACTGATGCAGGCCTTTTTGGAACTGCTTCTGTTTGCTTAGATCCAAATTGCGCAGAATGGCAAAATGTTCCGGATGGAAACGGGGAATGGGTTCAAAGGTCAGGGATTTATTCTGTGAAAGGGTATCCCCGATGCCGAAATCTCCGGTGTTGGGCAGGCCAAGCACATCCCCGGCATAGGCTTCCTCGATAATCTCCCGTTCACTGGCAAACAATTTATAGGGGCGTTGCAGCTTATGCGTCTTGCCGCTTTGGGCGTGGATGACTTCCATGCCGCGCTCAAAATGTCCGGAGCAGATGCGCAGAAATGCCACACTGTCACGATGTTTAGGGTTCATGTTGGCTTGAATTTTGAAGATGAAACCGGAGAATTGCTCTTCGCCGGGGGTAATGGAACCCTGATTGCTATTAAAGGGCTGAGGCATGGGAGCCAGGTCGATGAAGGCCTCCAAAAAGAGGCGCACACCAAAATTGGTCAGGGCGCTGCCAAAGAACACCGGCGTTTGTTTTCCGGCACTCACGGCAGCCTGGTCAAAATCCATATCCAGACCGTCTAGTAAATCAATATCATTCCTCAATTGATCCAGATGTGAGCTGTTGATCACGCCCGCTGCCAGGAGCTTATCCAGGGTGTAGAAGGTTTCCGGAACCATTTTTTCATTGCGCTCGATGCGCTGATACGCATAAACGCCCTGTTTCTCGCGATCATAAACACCCTTGAAATCGATACCGTCACCCAGCGGCCAGTTCATGGGAACAGGCTGCATGCCCAGCACATCTTCGATATCATCCAGTAATTCCAGCGGGGAGCGGGCTGGACGATCCATTTTGTTGATGAAGGTGAAAACCGGGATACCACGTTTGCGGCAAACCTCAAATAAACGCCGGGTTTGCGGCTCCACGCCTTTGGCAGCGTCCAGCACCATCACGGCACTGTCCACGGCGGCCAGGGTGCGGAAGGTATCCTCGGAGAAATCCTGATGCCCGGGGGTATCCAGCAGGTTGATGATTTTTCCCTGGTAGGGGAATTGCAGCACGGTGGAGGTAATGGAAATGCCGCGTTCGCGTTCCATGTCCATCCAGTCGGAGGTGGCGCTGCGCTGGTTGCGGCGTGCACGTACACTGCCGGCCAATTCAATGGCGTTGCCGTACAGGAGCAGTTTCTCCGTCAGGGTTGTTTTACCCGCGTCCGGATGGGAAATAATCGCAAAGGTGCGGCGATTGGTATAGGTATGGGTCAAAATCGATTCAGCAGCAGATTCCATTATTCATCCTTAACATATAATGCACTAACGTTTTCGCGATGCCAGGCATAGATCCATCATAAATAGACTTCCGGCTGCAGAGGAAGCCTTCCTCATTGACGGGAATATTTTAGTGATTCAGTATCTGCCTGATAGGTTTGTTTTTTAATCCGGAGAAAAAAAAGGGAAACGATGGCTTTGAATATTGAAATTCAACCCTCGTAATTGGCAGAGCCTGTGATGCATTAATCTCAATCCTGAAGCATAGTTTGAATTTTATCAGAGGATGAAGGGTTGGGCAAGGATGGCGGCTTTACAGTGAGGTTGCAATCGCTGTTGGGAAGGATTCCTGGTTTTTGATGGCGATGATCCGTCCCCTGAATCTCAGAAATCTCTCGAAATAATTCACTTCAAATCATTACCATTCCTTAACCCGCTGTTAAACCTTGCAGGGTATGCTAAAGGAACGAATTCGTATCTCAAGGAGGCTACCCGAATGCCGACCCGTGTTTTGTTCCTTTGTACTGGAAATTCAGCCCGCAGTCAGATGGCTGAAGCATTTTTGCGTAAATATGGAGGGGACGACTTTGAAGTTCACAGTGCTGGTTTGGAACCTAAAGGCTTGCACCCCCTGACCCTTCAAGTCATGAAAGAAATTGGGCTGGATATATCCCATCAACAATCGAAAGGGGTGGGCGTGTATCTGGGACAAACCTTTATTCATACATTAATTACCGTTTGTGATGATGCAGATAAAAACTGTCCAACCACTTGGCCTGGGGTTACTCAGCGTCTGCACTGGTCTTTCGAGGATCCTGCAGCGGTGAAGGGGGATGAGGATGAACAAGTTGCCAAATTCCGCCAGGTTCGGGATCAGATCGACCAAAAAATTAAGGATTGGCTCCAAGCACAAGAGTGAACTTTAAGTATCCAGCCCAGGTAGGTGCAAGGCCTTGCACCTACCTGGGCTGGAATGTGATATAAGAAAGGCGGATCATCTCATTTATTCTGCCTGCTTAACTACTCTGGAGATCAAGCACTTGATCGCCAGTGGCCAAGGGTAGAAATCTGGGGGAATATATTTTTGATTGTATGCCCAGCCAGCCCAGCATTTCCATGATCCTGATAAAGCGTACTTTGATTTCTTGTGGCCCTGTTTTGGAATTCCTAACTTGATTCTTCGAATCCCTTGTGCTAATTTCACCCATCCATATAATAAAACTAATCATTGGGTTCGCGGTTTCTCAAGTTTTCTTAAAATTAATGATAAAGTTATAACCTGCAATTGCATGCAGCAATTTCCATGAATAACCTTTTGGAGGAAAGATTGAGCGAAAAAATTGAAGAACCTTTCTTTAACAAAAAACAGGATCAGCTCTATAAAATAGCCTTCTGGAGCAAAGCGTTTGCCTGGATTGCCCTAATTTTTTATATCCTGTTGATTATCGCAACCTTCCTGGCTGATTCAGGTCAGTATAGTTCAAGCGTGGGTACTCAAGGTCCTGCCTTTATTCCCTACTTGTTGCAAAATGGCGCACAACTATTTTCGTATCTGGTGAAGTTGGGTCTCATGCTGGTGCGCGGATTGGCCTTTTTCCTTGTTCTGAAGGGAATTTCGTTGGGTTTGTACATGATTGTGGAAACCGACATTAATTATCGCGAAAATGCGGGGGGACAAAGCCATGCAGAGTGAAATTCATGCTGAAATTTATCAAGCGATGTCCTTGAAATCGGAAGAAGAACTGCTCGAGATCTGGCAGAAAAATGATCATGTCGGCTGGCGGGATGAAGTCTTTGACGTGATCGCTGAGATTTTACAGGAACGCCAGGTTGAACTGCCGCTGCAAAATGAAGCCATCCTGAACGAAGAACAACGGGAAAATTTGGAAATGTCTGAGGATATGCCCGATGAAGAGGAAGGCGACGAAACACAGGAAAATCAGCCGGCCTTTTACGACCCGGCCGAGGCCGATCGTTTGGACAAGTGGCTGAAATGGCTCTCCTATGCCATCGTGGTGGTGACCATCTTATCCAATCTCAGTTTGTTTCCATCCTTCCAATACCTTTTTAGCCAGCTCCTTGGTTCAACCCTCCTTACTACTATTTTAGGCATTGTGGTACCGCTGATCATCATTGCCGGAAATTGTGCTTTGATGTATTTTGCAGTCTATGCGCTCAAGATGATCTTGAGAATCTTGAGGGAAATGGAAGTCAAAAGCCGAGCATCTGCTGCTGATTAAGGGTTGATATTTTAACTGTGCACTTTCAATATTGCTGAGATTTCCTGGCTCAATGTAAAGGGATCATCCTTCAAATTTAAGAATATATTTTAGGGGCTGTTTACACAGTAGCGGCAATTCACGGATTGCCGCTACTTTCCATATGTTAGTAGATTCACTCCTATTCATGGAATTAGCCTGTCTGATCCTATTGACAGGGCTTTTTTTTATCTCTAAAATAGAATGAGAATTCTGATTCTAATTAAGGACAATCCATGACCCTGCCTTTCTTTTTCAACAAACCTCAGCAAGCCCGCAGCCAGGAGACACTGGAGCGAATTCTGGATGCTGCTGCCCAGATTTTAGAAACCAAGAATTTCGAAACACTGACCATTGCCGAAGTGGTTAAAAAAGCTGGAACCTCTGTGGGTGCATTCTATGGGCGTTTCAAGGACAAAGAAGCTCTCTTACAGGCGCTCGATGAACGGTTTTTCATCGAGTTTGAACGATCTGTTAATTATTTGCTGGAATCACCTGACTGGCGCGCTGAACCGCTGCCCATTATCGTTACCGGAATTTGTTCCTTGTTGGTTGAAACCTATAGTCAACAAAAAGGGGTCCTGCGCTCCTTGAATCTGAAAGGCAGACTGGATTTTGAACCCCAATTTATGGAGAGGGAGCAAAGAGCCTGGCGGGTTTTATTCCCCAGAGTGCAGGAAATTGTCTTAAATCATCGGGATAAAATTCATCACCCCGACCCCCGTCTGGCAATTCGGTTTGGGTTTCAACAGATGTTTTATGGTATGCGCGAGATCCTGCTCTGGGAGCCCTACCGTGAGGAGGACCTTTACGACAAGGCCGTTCTGGTCAACGAATTGACTCGCGCGTTTTTGGCATATTTAGAAATAAAGGAAGTTAATGGATGAATACTCAACCTCGTATTTTACGCATCGGCGCCATGGGTGCCGCGGTTTCCACGTTGATGCTGCTGCTCATGGCCATGATCTCATTTCCCAAGGGACTGGCTTATCCGGGACTGGAAGTCTTAAGTGGAACCTTATTGTTTGGGCCTGATGAAATGCAGGTGTATTTAAATGGTATGCGCATTTTGTTCACCCTGGACGGGCTGTTCCTGCTGGGCTGGATTGTCAGTTGGATAGGGCTCGCCGAGTTGATTCGTCCTCGATTCCCGCTCTTTGGCCTGTTAACTCTGGTTTTGGGGTTGACCGGTGCCCTGCTGGACATGACGGAGAACAGCATTATCTGGGGCGTCATCCAACAGAAAGCCTTCGGTTCCATGGCAACCCCGGATTGGATTATCCCCTGGAAAGCCATACAACACCTGAGTTACTGGCTGCCGTTCATCGCGGCAGTACTGGCCGCTGCCGGTTTATGGAGTAGAAAACCACTGGATCGAATCGTGGCCTTGATCGGTTCTGTAGGAATCCTGCCCGCCGTGGCCGGACTGTATTTTCCAAATCTGTCTCTGCTTGCCAATCTCTGGTTTTTGTTCTGGTTCGCCAGTGCTGCTGTATTGCTCTGGCGTCGATCATCTGAACCAATCCCAAACCCATCTTAATAAGGAATCCTCCCATGCCTGCTGCAAAAGAACGTATTAATCGCCTGATCCTTTTCGCCACCGTTTACTTTGTTGAAGGGGCCGTCCTGACCTACTTCTCTGCCTTCAATATCTTGTATTTACGCTCCTACAATCTGTCTTTTTCATTGATAGGTATCGTCAGCGGCATTGCTCTGATCCCATTCATCTTAAAAATATTCATCGGCCTGCTCAGTGACCGGGTCAGTTTATTTCACCGCGGGCACCGCAAACCCTACATTGTCCTCGGCCTGATTCTGCAAAGTCTGGCATTTTTACTCATGCCAACAGTCAATCCGACCACTCATTTTGGAATTTACCTGACCCTGATGATCTGTGCCGCCTTGGGAATGTCCACTTACGATACCACCACGGACGGTCTCTCTATTGATACTACTCCTGAAGCAGACCGCGGTCTGGTGCAGGGCTTGATGGTCGGTGGTCGGGCGCTCAGCGCAGTCATCACCGCAGCCTTGATGGGCATGTTTTCCGGGAATGGCCAGTGGCCGCTGGTATTCTATATGATTGCCGCCATTGGTTTCCTGGCGCTGCTGCTCACCATTCCGGTTAAGGAAGATAAAGAGCGGAAACCCGAAACCCAGTTTTCAAAAGAAGCCTTCTCCGCCTTGAAAGATAAATCCTTCCTGCTTTTCCTGGCTCTGGGCATTATCTACCCGTTGGCCCTGTACAGTTCCCAGGGCATGATCAGCGCCTATCTGAATGAAGGCTTTGGCATTTCATTGGGGATCGTTGGTCTGTATACCTCGGTCTTTGGCATTGGCACCATCTTTGGCGGCGTCATCGGCGGCCCGTTGATGAAGAAAGTTGGCGAGCGCAACAGTGTCCTGGCAGCCATGCTGCTGACGGCTGTGGTCACTTACATCCTGGCGATCATTCCTTCAGCTGGGTTGATGTGGGGCATTGTCTTCTTCTTCGGTTTGGCGTTTGGTTATTATGAGACGATCTACTTCGCCATGGGCATGGATTTCTCCGATCCGAGTATTGCGGCATTCATGTTTGCCTTTATCATGGCCGTAGGCAATATCGGCATTGGGCTTGGCGGACCGATCGCTGGCAGCCTGGTGGAGAGTCTGGGATTTCGTCCCATGTTTGCCATCTTCGCCACCGTTCATTTGGCTGTCCTGCCGATTGTGATTGCCATCTTCCGTTTGAGAAAGAAAACTCCTCTGGAGGCCTAAATGCGGATTGCATCCGTTGGTTTTGAGCCGTTGAATCTTGGTCTACAAAGTGCCTTGACGGTTGCCTACGGCAGCTATCCGGTGCTGGAATATGCTTTAGTTAAAATTTTTACCGATGATGGATTGATGGGTCTGGGGGAAGCTTCCCCGGACCCGGAAGTGACTGGCGAGACTCAGGTTGCCGTTCTCTCTGCCTTACAACAGGCCAAGGAGATTTTGATTGGCCAGGATCCGTTTGATATCGAGGCGATCCTGAGCGAGTGTTTGCTGCGCATCCCACAATATCCGGCAGCCATCGCCGCTATCGATATGGCACTGTATGATTTGATGGGGCAATCCCTGAAAGTTCCCGTCTATCGTCTGTTGGGCGGAAAATCCAGAACCGATATCGGTTTATACCCGGTTATCCCGCTGGATGAGCCGGCGGTCATGGCTGGGATGTGCCAGCGTTTCACCGATATGGGCGCGCAGGTTTTAAAGATCAAGCTGGGCAGTGATCCTGTCAGTGACATCTTGCGTTTGAGAGCTATCCACAATACGGTGGGCGGCGCTGTGCGCTTGCGTCTGGATATTAATCAAGGCTGGAAGGATGCCAAAACAGCATTGGAGACCATCCGACAACTGGCCGACTTTAACATCGAATGGATTGAACAGCCGGTGGCAGCGGCGGACCTGGATGGATTAACAGCCGTTACGACTGGGACTGAGATCCCCATCATGGCCGATGAAAGCTGCCATGGCCCTGAGGATGTGCTCAAAATAGCCTGTCGGCATGCGGCCAACCTGATCAACATCAAATTGATGAAATGCGGCGGTATCTCCCAGGCTGCAAAAATGCTGGCGATTGCCGAAGCCGCCGGTCTGCCCTGTATTCTCGGTTCCATGGGCGAGAGTTCCATTGGCAGCGCTGCCGGTCTGCATTTCGTCACATCCAGGGCCGGCATCCTCGCCTGTGAACTGATCGGCCCGCTGTTTATCACCAATGATCCGGCGCAGGGTTTTCTGGTGGATCCGTTAACCTTTCAAGCCACACCTTCCGAAGAACCAGGATTGGGAGTGCATTTGATATGATCGATTGGGACAATATTGCAGAGGAAGCCGCGCAGCTCTTGAGTGCGTATCTGAAAATTAAATCCATCAACCCGCCTGGCAACGAACAGGAAACTGCTGAGTATCTCGGCCAGTGCCTGGCTGAACGCGGCATGAATTCCACGATTTATCCCTCCGGTGAGCAAAGAGCCAATTTACTGACCCGTTTGCCCGGAGACGGCAGTAAGAGACCCATCCTGCTGTATAACCACATGGATGTTGTCGAAGCCGACGCGCATCGCTGGAGGGACGATCCCTACAGCGGGGCCATTCGGGATGGCTACGTCTGGGGGCGCGGGGCACTGGATATGAAAGGCATGGGCATCATGCAGCTCCTTGCCATGGATTTACTGCGCCAACACCATCCGCAGCGCACGCGCGACATTATCTTCCTGGCTGCCGCGGATGAAGAAAAAGGCGGACAGTTTGGTGCGCAATGGATGATTGACCATCATGCTGCGGAAATTGAAGCCGAGTATATGTGGGACGAAGGCGGGTTTGGCCTGCGGGATTTCTTTGATCCGCGGCCGGTGTTCACTGTTTCCGTGGCAGAGAAAAAGGAGGTCTGGTTGAAAGTCATTGCCCACGGCGAGCCGGGTCACAGCGGCATGCCGCATGAGAACAACGCAGCGGATATACTCCTGCGGGCCCTTACCAAAATCATGGCGTTGAACGCGAAGTTTGAGCTGCATCCCGTGGCTGCCAGGATGTTTTCTGCCATTGGGTCCTTGAAAACCTTTCCTCAGTCCTTTTTATTAAAGCATCTCAATAATCCATTGATTTTCAGATTGCTGCTCCCCACGCTCAAAAAAGACAAAACCATCTCGGCTATGCTGCGGGATACGCTCAGTATTACCGTTCTGCGCGCCGGCGATAAAGAGAATATCATTCCGGAACGTGCTGAAGCCACGCTGGATATTCGCCTGCTGCCGGATCGTGATCCGCAAGTCTTTGTGGATCAATTGATCAAACTCATTGGGGATCCCCGCATTGAGATTGAATTCCTGCAATTACCGCAGAAAAGAGTGGTAACCGAGCTCAACACCGAGTTTTTCCAGACCCTGTGTGAAGTGCTGCATGAACAGGTGCCAGAAAGTATCCCCGCCCCACTGCTGAGTCCCGGCACTACGGATTCCTCATTCTTCCGCCAGTTGGGCGTCCAGGCTTACGGTCTGGTTCCAGCCATTCTCACCCCGGATGAACTTGCACGTTTTCATGGTGTAGACGAGCGCATCTCCATTGAAAATTTACGTCTGGGAACACGCATAATTTATGAGGTCTTGGTCAGGATGTGTGCGTAAGGGACGATGGGTGGACTGGAAAATGACTTGAGTTGAAAAACACCACACAATTTAAAACCGTGTGGTGTTTTTATTTTTTCTAAGGGGAACAATAAAATTTGGTAAAAGAGGTTTGAGTCATATGCTTAAGTACTAATTTGATTTTGTATACCCACATCAGAATTGAAATAGCCGTTACACACCCTCTAATATAATTTTGCTACTAGAATAGTAGGGGAAACAGATGTGAAAAGTCAAAAACCTTTATTCCATCGACGATCCATCCGCCTGAAGAATTATGATTATACTCAGGCAGGAGCCTATTATATTACATTGTGTTCACATCATTTTCAACACCTTTTCGGTACCATTAACCAAGGTGAGATGCAACTGAGTAGCCTTGGCCAGATCGTACAAAATGAATGGCTAAAAACGGCCATCATGCGCCCAACGATTAGACTGGGCGCATTTATAATTATGCCCAACCATTTACATGGAATTCTCGAAATCATTGAAAATGATAATAAAGGGACGGCATTTGAAAAAGAGACTAAAGAGTTTATCAGTCTTCCAGATAGGGGTAGACTCAGGACAGAACAATATGGTGAATCGATCTCGGGTTCCATCCCTACGATCATTCGTTCATTGAAGGCAACAGTTACCAAACAAATCAATATCCTGCGGGGCACACCTGGTGTACTTGTATGGCAACGGAACTATTGGGAATGGGTTATTCGCAATGAGGCAGAATATCAAAAGTTCTCAGCCTACATCCAAAATAATCCAGCTAAATGGGAATTGGATCGTTTTAGATTTGAAAATCCATAATTCTCCAGCTAGTCGGTAATAAATATTTGAATAATGTGGGGCAATAAGATCATTACTGCATTCGGCTTCAAAAATAATCCATTATACAATTGAGTCAATGTTGTTTTGGAATTTTGTTAATCCCTCTGTATTTAACGATCTGAACTGGTTGGATAGCATAAGGTAGGGGTTCGGTGCACCGAACCCCTACCATGGAAACAATATCAATTTTGTATTCAATTCCAGCAAAAAACATAGTGGTCTTGAGTCTGTGTAAATTAGAAACTTAATCACTCTATGTTATTCAACGTTGATTGATTTGGAAAACGTGAGGTAGGGGTTCAGTGCACTGAACCCTACTTCGGTCAATAAACCAAAAATTCTACATAGTTTTAAAAATAATACTACGTCTGGATTGGATAGTTTAGATATACACCTCTAAGATATTCGACAATGAGCTGTTTGGAATGTATAAGTCAGGGTTCGGTGCACCGAACCCCTACCATGGCTTAGACGACTTTTTAAATATTTATCCAGATCATTTTTGTGAGACAAAAATGCAAGAATTTGTTCCTGTAGGAATTGTCTCATGCTATACTTGCACAAAATTATTGTATCCAAATCACTCCCTAAGAACATACAAGGAATTATCCATTGAATAAAGCTTCTATAAAACCCTGGTTCATGGTGGTTGCACGTTTGTTTCTATTCGCTGGCATTCAAGGCATCTTGGCTCTGGTTTTCTTTCTCAATAAAACCGCCAATGCCTGGGAAACCTCCGCCAATTGGTGGCCGCTGGTTGTTGCCATGACCAATCTGATTTGTCTGGCTTTCCTCATCCGCTTCTTTAAGGTGGAGGGAAAACGCTACTGGGACTTGTTCCGCATTGAGCGCCCGACCCTTAAGCAGGATTTATTGACCATGCTGGGTCTACTGGTTCTGATAGCCCCCATTGGTTTTTTGCCGAATATTCTATTGGGAAACTGGTTATTTGGGGATTCTATGACCACTTTGAACATGATTGTCCGTCCGCTGCCTTACTGGGCGGCCATTGCCGGTATTCTGCTGTTTCCCATCACGCAGGGGCTGGTGGAGGTCGCAACCTATTTTAGTTTTGTCATGCCGCAGTTTGAAAAACAGGGCATGCGTCCCTGGCTGGCGCTCGGCCTGCCCGTGCTCTTCTTGAGCTTGCAGCATATTGCAGTGCCGCTGCTTTTCGATGGCCGTTACATCCTCTGGCGGGCGTTGATGTTCCTGCCATTTGCTTTGTTGCTGGGCTTTGTGATGCGCTGGCGTCCTCGGTTGCTGCCTTATCTGGCGATTCTGCACGTTCTCATGGACCTATCCCTGCCGATCATGTTTCTCGGTGTGGCTTATTAATCACCTTTTCCGCCTGACATGGAGTTCCTATGATCAACCTTTCCACTCTGCTTGATTATCTGGCCCTAAGCCCCACTTGCTTCACTGAAGATGTCGTTGTGATTACCGGCGCTGGCCGCGGGATTGGTCTGCAAACGGCCAGAGCTTTTGCGTTGTTAGGCGCCCGGGTAATTTTGGCCGAACTTTCAGCAAGCGGAAAAGAAGCCGAAAAGTTGATTTTAGCAGAAGGCGGAAAAGCGGTTTTCATTCAAACGGATGTGTCCAATCCGCAAGATGTGCAGCGTTTGGTGGAACAAACTCACCAGCATTTTGGACCGGCCACCATCCTGATCAATAATGCCATTGTGATTCAGGAATCCAGTGTGCTGGAGATGCCCCTGAACGTTTGGGATCAGACTATTGCAGTTAATTTGCGGGGAACATTTTTAACCTGCCAGGCATTCCTGCCGGATATGCTTGCCCAACAGCGGGGCACCATCCTCAACATGGTTTCGACAGATGCCATGCCAGGGTTGTCGGCTTATATTGCTTCCAAACAAGGCATCACGGGTTTCAGTCAATCGCTGGATCTGGAAGTAAACCCTGCCGGTGTACGAGTGGTTCCTTTTGCTCCCGGGATGGTGGACACGCCAGGGATTCGCAGCGTGGCACAGGGCCTGGCCCCGCGCCTTGGGCTGCTGGCTGAGCAGTTTCTCAATCTATCATTGCATGCCGGTTATGACGGCCTTATGCCGGCGGAACACGCGGCTGCGGCTGCCGTATACCTGGTAGCTCACCTTGCAGACGAGTTTCATGGTCAGGTGGTTAATGGCTATGAGGTTTTGGAACGGGCAGGGCTGTTAAAAACCCCGCAGGAGCAGCCAGTGACAACGGATCTGCCCCTAAATAAATCTACCCTCAATATGCAGGACTTGCTGCAAGAACTCAGCGCTATTCTGCAGGAAACCGATAATGAATTCAATCAATTACCGATTTTTGTGCGTCCCATGGCACGGCAAGGGTTTAATACAAAAAGCGGCAAAAGCCTGCTGGAGTGGCAGCGCCTTGTTGGAGCTTTGATGGGTTCGGAGAATTCAGCCCCAGCAAATTTGGCAGCCCAATTGCAGGCGTTAATCACTTATTACCAGGAGGTTCCACAGGAAACAGCTCGCTTTACCCGCGATGCTCAAGTCTTGCAGCAGGTGACAGATACTTGCCAACAGAGGATCACGGTGATTAAACAACTGGCTAATTTATTCTCCTGATAGGAAATGCCGCGGCTAATTGCAGCCATAAAAATGATCGACACGTTCATCTCACGATTGTGATATAATAAATGTATCTTATAATCAGATTTGCGTTCACCGAATGCCGCCGACCTAATATATAGGGGTGGCGTTTTTGTTTAACCCGAGTCTGCACTAGTAAAAGTCGAGGATTATCTTGGAAGTAAAATTGTATGTTGGAAATATGGCTTATGACACAAGCGAAGAACAGTTGCGTACCCTGTTTGCTGAAGCTGGTAGCGTAGTCGCAGTGGATGTAATTATGGATCGGGATACTCACTCCCCGAAAGGTTTCGCTTTCATTACCATGGGAACACAGGCTGATGCCGCCAAAGCAATCAGTATGTTTGATGGTAAAGAAGTCAGCGGCAGACCGCTGAAAGTCAATGCCGCTAAACCCCGCGAAGATCGCCCCAGTGGCGGCGGCGGTGGTGGACGCTCCTTCAATAACAACAATGGCCCCAAAGGCCGCGGTCGTAACGACTCTAACAGTCGCTACTAACATCGAAGATCAAACCTGCCCTAGCGGCAGGTTTTTTTGTTCCCATTATCGAATTTACACACTCATCCTTCCCAATACCATCCGATCCACTTATGAAGTCGTCGTTTAATAATTAGCACCTCTCGTTTTTTGATGGGGAGTTGAATGGGTAATTTTTGAAAAATAACAGCCATCCAGCTTTTTTTCCCCGGGATGGCTGTTTACAGTTGATTCTTCACTATCAGATTTAATTTCCGGCCTTTTTATTCTTTTTCTTTTCAGCTTTCATTTCTGCCTGTTTCGTATTTTCTTCAACCCGGTATGAAACTATGGCCTTGATCAAATCATAAGGGATGGGCTGTGTAAGGGGAAATTGCACGGATCCTTTGGCACCTTTATAGATGGATAACCGTTCTTTGAATTCTTCCACCCCGGACGGGGTAGGGTAAAATCCGATGTGGTTTTTATAGGCAGCAAAATGTACCAGATTCCCATGCAGCGTAAAAGTTGGCATGGCGTAACTGATGGTTTCCTTGGCTTCAGGGGCAGCATCTTGAATGGTGCGTCTTACTTTCTGTAAAATTTCCTGGATTTCCGCTGGAAAATCGGCAATATATTCATCAATGGAACTGGCAATTCCTCTTTCGTCTTTCATCTCACCTCGTCTATTTCTTACAACCCTAAGATTAATAAAACTCGAGTTTTGGGGCAGAATCATAATAACCACCATCTATGTGGTGGTTAACTACCTTAGTACAGAAATTATACAGATTCCTGCTATTTATAATTATTAATGGTTTATCAGATTCACCTGAGTTTCTCACTTCTCCAAACTTTAAGACAATTTCTCTCGACCTATGGCGATTTAGAGGACACTAAGGCAGGACACTAAAATGAAATACTCGGTGATTAATAGTAAATCAGATCCTGAAGATAAGGATTTGGACGATGGTAGAATAACATTATTGCTCAATCCAATAGTGTTATGGATAGCTGGAGAGTAAGATCAATAATCAAATTGCTGGGTTAGGAGAATGGAATTGGAGAATCAAACCATGATTGATAAATTAGCCTGGATATATCTGTTGGATAAAAAAATCCTGTGCGTGCGCTCTAAAAATAAGGCGCTCTACTACATTCCTGGCGGAAAAAGGGAACCTGGAGAAACCGATCAACAAGCCCTCATTCGGGAAATCCAAGAGGAGTTAAGCGTGGATCTTTTACCCGAGACGATTGTGTTTGCTGGCGAATTTATAGCTCAGGCGGATGGCAAAGAGGCGGGTGTCCAGGTGAAAATCACAGGGTATACAGCGGGATATCAAGGGGATCTAAAGCCGGCAGCAGAAATTGCCGAAATGGCCTGGCTTACTTACGCAGACAGGGAGAAATGTTCCCTGGTTGTACAGCATATTTTTGATGGGCTGCATCAGCGGGATATGCTTGCTGATTGATTGGATCATAGCATAGTTGAATTTTCCCTGATTCAAAAGCACCCATGAGAAGGCTTAGCAGGCGGATAATTTTATTCGATTTCGGCCTTCGTTTTTTGCTTCGTATAATAAGGTATCCGCCCGGGCGACCATGCTATCCGGGGTGTCTCCCGGCAGAAACTGGGTGAGTCCGCCGCTCACGGTGATGCACACATCGGTACTAAGTTGAATTTTTGGCACGATGGTAGATAATCGTCTGGCAAAGCTGCTTGCCGCCTGGGGGTCGGTTTCCGGCAGAAGGATTAAAAATTCCTCTCCGCCATAACGCGCGGCAATATCAACAGAACGGATTGTAGATTGAATCATTTGAGAAAACTTGACTAATACTTCATCCCCGAAAGGGTGGCCGTAGGTGTCATTAACCTGCTTAAAATGATCCAGATCCAGCATTATAATGGATAGTGGACGATCATAGCGCGTGGCTTTTTCGATTTCTTCGGAAAGCCTTGCCAGTACAAAGGCGTGAGTATACAAGTTTGTCATGGAATCGCGAATGACCAGTTGTTCGAGTTGTTGAGAATATTCTTTTACTTTATCCAATTGTTTAAAGTAAAGCATCATGAAGGCGCGTAAAATAAAGAAATTACTGGTCAATGCAAAGAGTACAGAGATGATGATATCAAAATAACGTATGGATTCATCCTCATATTGATAAAAGATACCAGGCATTCTGTATTCAAGCAGAATCAAGGCTATAACAACAGCACTAAAGATGAGTAAGATGATTCCACTTAAGGTTTTATGGTTTTTGGAGTCTTTTTTTCCGACGATTAAGATGGTTAGAAAAGATGAGAACATCAGGATGTAATAGGGTATGCCGCTGGCAGAACCGCCATTATAGATCCATAATAGGGGAAGGTAGATAAAGATCAGCACGAAGATGCCCAGAAAACGGCTGACACCAAATTGGTTTTTAAAGCGGGATAAAAAAAAGCACAGTGCCAGAACCATGGAGTAGAAAAAATTATTTGCAATCAGGATCGGGCTTAAGGAGGCGGAAATACATTCAATGGCTGCCAAAAGGCAAAATAGGGTTGCAATAAAACAAGCGGTGTTGTAGATGCGGTTGATCTCAAGCTGATCGTCTCTGCCCGCAATCCAGTCAATCATGTTTTGAATAGTCATCCTTGACCCTTCATTATTAGTTTTTTCTAATAGTTACCTTCGGGTAAAAAATACCAAAAATAGTAATGTTTTGGTAATAAAACATATTATAATATATATTCTTCAATAACCCATAAGATAGACCCAAAGAGGACCATTCTGTAATGAGAGTGAAAGGTGTATTCATTAGAGGCCAGGTTTTATAGGGAAGCTGTTAGAAAAGGTATAATCCTTCCTATGAATAACATCGTAAGTTCATTTCTGCCGATCCTATCGGCTAGTATTTTCGCCCCCCATACACGGCAAAATTGTAATATTTCCAGAGGATGTCCACTTCCATAAAACCAATTTCGTTCAGCCAGTCAAGTTGATCCATCAATCTGGCAGGATGGTCTTCGTTATGATAGGTCAGCATCCATTTATTGTTGATCTCATCCTCTGGCACCTGCCTGCGCATGAACTCTTTCCATTTTTCAATATAAACCTGCCCTAAATGGTCATTGGCAGCCAAAATCACATCAGCATTGTAGAACACCCCATCCGGATTCAGCGCGTCATAGATTTTTCGGTAAAAGACCATCTTCTCCTGGTCGGTTTCCAGATGATGCAAGGCCAGCGAGGAGACGACCACGTCATAGTATTGATCAAAAGCATACGTTCTGAAATCACCCACCTGAAAGCGAATATCAGAATATTCGGCCATTTTTACCTTGGCCATGGCGATCATGCCTTCAGCAAAGTCCATACAGGTGATTTTTGCCAGCGGGAATTTTTCCTTGATGCGCTTGGCGATCGTGCCCGTGCCACAGCCCAGATCAATCACGTTGATTGGACGCTGCGCCTCAAATGGAATGGCTGCTAGCAGAGCCTCAATCATTTGCGGGTAATAGGGGATCAGCCGTAATATAATGGGGTCAAATTCCCTGGCTTCTTCTTCGAAATGTTTCTTAACTCCATTCATGTGTCGTTCCTTGTTAGCGTCGATGGCTGCCTGCTATTCCAGAGGGGGATGGATGGAGGAATTTGCCTTGAGGGCTGTGGCAATGGCTTCTGCCAATGCTGATGCATCATCCGAACCTATGCGATAGCGTGTCCCATTGATCAATTCCAGTTCAACGGCCGAAAAACCTGAGACGTTATACACCCAGCCGCGCATGGTGAAATGAATGCCCCAGCCGTAATACCAGGGGTTCCGCACAACACGAACCGATTTGATCTTCATCAATGGAAACGAGGTGCGAAAGACACCAAAAGTGAAATGGAGTTTGACCTGGTACTCCGTAACCATGACGGACAGGCTTGAAAAGATACCCCCCGCCAGGACTAAGACGGCTAAAACGCCCAACGATATGCCGTCCAATCCGGTCTGCAGGAGGATGAGCGAAAAAAATAGTATGACGATGGAAAAAACGATGATGATCAGATACCCAATTTGAGTGTGCTTATAATTCGTTTTCATGAGGTTTCTATTCCCGGTGATTATTTCTCATTCCTGGTCAATGCCCTGGCACGGTCCTGAAGAATTTTTTCTTCCTCTGTGACCGGTTCCAGGGTGATGCCGTGTTTTTTTGGCTTTCCGTCTTGATCCACATGAATGAAGGTAATAAAACCTTCCAATACATCCCCCGATGTGCAGCTCATATGGATGTGTGCAATCAGGCTGGTACTTCCGGCATACACAATTTGGCTCTTAAACCGAACCAGCTCGCCTTTCTTCACGGGCCTCAGGAAGGTCATATTATGGATCTGTAAACAGACGATATTTTCAGGGTTGGTTAAATTTGCCGCGGCTACAAATCCGGATTCAACGAACCATTCCGCAGTTCGGCCGGCATATAACGTCCCATGATGATTGAGATCTTCCCCTTTTACCAGGCGATTGGTGTTAAATAAACTAAAACTCATTATTACGCTACCTTTATCCAAGAATGATTAATCTTATCACCAAGTACCATTTCTTTTGATGGGATCTATGGTGTGAAATGACCTCTCAAAAAAACTCTGTTAAGAGGTATGGGATTGGACGGGATCGATGACCACCCATAACAATATCCGTTTGAGTGTCCGATTTGAGTTGCATATTTCGAGGAATTTATATATAATTTGAACAGTGTCATAAATATCGATCAATCATTCCCGGAGGGGACATGTTGGAAAACGAGATTTCACGCCGTACCTTATTAAAAGTCATTGCCGCTGGTTGTGGCGTTGTCGTAGCTTCCTCCCTGCCGAGAGAATGGGTCAAACCGGTCATTGATGCCGGCATGCTACCTGTGCATGCCCAGACAACCAGTGGGGGGACTATTACAGGATTCCTCCGGAATTGCGGGTTAGCCTATTGGCCCGATATTGTTACTGTTGATGGTTTGGGTCTGTCTTCTGGTCCATCGTCATCCCCCGATGGGGCGTTTATCATCACTGGAGTACCTGCTGGAACATATAATCTCACATGTGTCGCCACTGGCGGTACTGCTTCAGGGGTTACTGTAACTGTTGGTACTACCACTTCTGGTGTTATTGTGGATCAAACAGATATGTGTTAATGTTTTATTGAATAATCTTCGACAAATAATATCAGGACAGACTACCGTCTGTCCTTTTTTTCATCTGCAAATCAGCTTGCTTGCGTCTGTCTAAAAAGGTCATTTTACAAGAACGTCGTCACCATATAGTAGAGAAACATCCAGAGAAACACCACATGTAGCGGCAATTCATGAATTTCCTCTACTTAGTAGAAAGCCCCATTGGATTGGTTTCTAAAGCAAATAAGAATTCTGCTTGGGTTATCAAGGTTCTGAGCCGTCATTATCAGCTTCGACTGGGCTCTCCCCTAACTGGAATCTAACCAACAAGGTTGCCGGAGTATGATGGCTTGGAGGAGCTTCTGGGTTAATTTCTGATGGATAATCCTTCGCTTCGTAATACACCGAACCTTAGCCTATGATTCCACCCTTTAACCAAGCCGGTTTGTGAATTCTAAATCCCTATTGTTTAATTTACCCCCTCTACAAAGTCCCCCTGGGGGAAGCTCGGGGAACGGACTCTTCGTTGGCTAGGTCCTCGTTAGGGGAGAGCTTGCCGAAGCCTGATGTTGGACAGGTGTACCCTTCGGTGAACTCAGGGAGCGGTCCTTTGGTATAGCTCAAGGACCACCCAATGGCAGGTGATCAGGGGACATCCCTCGACAAAGTCCCCCAAGGGGAGGCTCGGGGAACGGATTTTTCAATAAACACTATTCACACGTAAAGGTTAAAATACCGGCCAAGTGTTCTTCTATCTGATTGAAATGGCTGTATTGGAAGGCAACCCCCTGCGCCAGGCGTGCCAGGCGGGCGGCTTCATGAAAGCCATGATCGGGCAGGTTGCGCGCATTGACCAGGGAGCTCATCAGGTACTGTGCGGTTTGCGCAGCACTGAGCGGCTGCCACTGGGCTTCCCCCTGGGGTTGATACCTTGGAAAGAAGGCCAAACTAAGAGGCATGGGATGGGTGATTTGATGTGAGGTGAAGGCTTCAACGGCCACCATATCCGAGAAGGAACTGCTCATTAATAGTCTCGATTGTTCATAGTCCACGTTTTCGGCAGTCAGCACCGCGCGGGACGGATATTTTAAGTGCAGGGGACGGGGATAGGCATGCAGTTCATTCGTTCCCCAAGGGATATAGACCAATTCATCGGTCATATATCCCAATCCCTTAGATAACAGCCAGGTGGTCAGGGTGGATTTACCGGCGCCAATGCCGCCGGGGATCAACACCCCGCGACCGGCATCCACCAGCGCAGCGGCATGCAGCAATAATCCATCCCGGCTTCGGTCTGCCAGTTCATGACAAACAATACTCTGCAATACTTCGGCCAGGCTGCCTAAACTGTCTCCAAGATATTTCTGCTCATCATCCTGGGTCAGGGTATAGATCGGCTGATCTTCTTCCGCAATTTGTACACGAAAGGTACAATGCGGGATCTTTGAATCATCCCTTAATGTTGGATGAATCAAGAAATCCACGATCTCGGCAATGAGCGCATCAGCCACTTCAATGGCCACAGCACTACCGGAAAAACTCACCACGATTCGCTGGCTTTGCATCATACCAGGGTGATTACCCCCTGGTTGATAAACTCGGCAATGGTGCTTTCCACATCCGCCGAAATGGAAGCGGCGGCATCAGGATAAGCCTCTGTGATCAACCCGGCAATTTCTGGGACACTGCGTTCGCCGTCACATAATTGCCAGATGATGGATGCCGATGAATTTAAGTACAAAACTTTTTGACTTTGTGCATTAAACAGCAATATTTCATCATCCATTTTTTCCAGACGATAATCCGGGTTGCGTAAGGGTTTGGAAACGGTTGACAAAGGGCCTCCTGAAGGGCGATTTGGATATAAGGTCAAGATGAGGGATAACAATCCACCGCAATGGATTGTCAATTCGTTTGGTGTTTGATTCGCCTCAAGGTGCGGCGAGTTGCTTCTGTAAACAGGTTGCGCAGATGAGCAGCCCAAACACAATAAACGGATGCGGGTCGTTTGCCGCCGTAACGCAGGCGCAGCCACCAGGCGGAGGGAAAGAAGGTCTCCCACAGCCAGCGGGCAACACCGGCTGGTTTATCCCTTGATAAGGGAGCTGCCGGCCAACCCAGATAAGGATTGAAGGATTGGCGGCGAGTGGCTTGAGGATTTAAATGCGCGGCATGGATCAGGGCATCCGAGAGCGGCCTGACCTCATGCAAGGAAGTCAGGACATGCTGTACCAGGGGATAGTCTCGCTCCACAATCGCCCAATCAAGTTCCTCCACGAATTTTTCTGCCAGATTAATAATATCTGCCACCCAAATCATACACAGCGGTTCAAGGGCATGGTTATCATAGAAGGCGTGCCGGCAGAGATGGAATAACAGTTCTGCTGAACCCAGGGTAACGGCTTGCACCCCATCCGGAAGGGAGAATTGCATGGGAGAGGAGCGCAGGTCTTCCATCCTGCCCCAGGGATGGGCGGAGGTTTCCAGAAGCAAGTGATTATGGATTTCTATCGTTAGAGTGAAGCCATCCACTAACTTGTGAAATTCGGGTAGATGATGCCGATCCGTTGAGACAGCCGTCTGGCCGTTTTGTTTATAGCCGGCCTGCTGAAGCAAATCACACACTTGTTCTAGGTCCCCATCACGAACCAAAATATCCATGTCTTTCATGGGACGCAAGCCCGGTTCTGGATACAGGATATAGGCCAGGGCAGCCCCTTTCAGAATTCGATAAGGAATATTCGCTTGTTGAAAGGAGCATACTAAATTACTGAGGGCGCTGGATCGCACATGATTAATCAGCTTGTGGCGCAGCGATAATGCTATCAGGTCGCGCTGGACGCTGCTTGGAAGTTTTACCTCTGCCTGGTTGAGATTACGCCTGAGCAGCGGTGCCATGCCGTGTTTTTCTGCCAGTGCCGGGATCACGGTCCAATCCAAAATACGAGCGGCAGATTCTGCAATCTCCTGACGCAGGGACGGGGTTTGTTCCAAAGAAGTACACATGGAAAAAAGGCGCAGAACGGGATCGGCAATCATAATGAGGTTTATTATCCCATGCACTACCTAAAAAAAGCAATCGATTATGAAGAGGATGAAACGTGTCACCTGGGGATAGAAATGATCCCTGGATTCAAAGCCTTTTAGGTGACAGCGTTCTCTGTGATGCAAAACTTTTGTTGATCACAATTAATCTCGGCCTGTATGCCGTACGGCAGGACGCAGATAGGATCGGTGTGTCCAAAATCGACGCCGGTGATGATCGGTAAATTAGTCAGCCCTTCTTCCTCTGCCACTACTTGCAGCAGGACTTTATCATATTCCACGAAGGTTTCCGGGGAGAGCTGCCCGCCGGGACGGGCAAACAGAATCCCGGAACATTTTTCCAGGACTCCCAGGGCAGCATAAGTGCGCAGCCCATATTTCACCATCGCCGGCGAGGGTGCTTCCTCAGAAGTATCCAGAAACAAGATGGCATCCTGCCAGTCATTGTCCGTCGGCCAGAAATCCGTTCCGCGCAGCCAATCCACCACTTCAAAACAACCGCCAAGTAAATGCCCCAGGTGAACTCCCTGACCTTGAAGATAATGCCATCCGCTGCAAGGGTTGAGTTTTCGCTTTTTGGACTGATTATCCGGTTCGGCCCAGTCCAGGTGCTCCACCGTCCAACCCGCAGTATTGGGTTCAACAACTCCGATGATGTCCGATGAGAACAGCGTCTTTCGCACGGAATCCACCATGTAGGGGAACATGCCGCCATTCTCGGCAAAACCGGACATGATGGAGGGCCCGTAAAAGCTCATCAATCCGGCTTTATAGCATGCCAGATGGCTGATGGTGGTATCCGAATAGCCCATAAAGATTTTCGGATTTGAGCGAATCACCTCCAAATCCAGATACGGCAGCAGGCGGATGGAATCATCCCCACCGATGGTGGAGAGTATGGCCTTGATCGTGGGGTCAGAAAAGGCCGCCATCAAATCATCGGCCCGGGCTTGCGGATTGCGTAGCAGCCAGCCGGCATCTTTTAAGGTGTGCGGCATCTCAACCACGGTCAGCCCAAATTCATCTTGTAGCTGTTTTTTACCTGCTTCGTAGCGCTGCGGAATGGTACCGGGGCCTCCCCAGGAAAGGGAAACTGTGGCGACTTTGTCGCCGGGTTGAAGTTTTTGAGGTTTGATCATGATACCCTTTTTTAGGTTACTATAGAGTTTTCGTACTTTGATATTGTCACATGGAAGGTAACCATATTATAAGACAAGCAGGCAGTGTGTATATTGTTCTCAATAGGTATGAATTTTGCAAGGTTATTCTGCCCCCGCCAGTCCCCCGACATCGGGGGGACTATCAATACTGGCAATAAATAATCCGCCCTTTTTTCAGGACGGATTATTTAACCCGGAAGTGCTTTTATCTCATCCTCGATTGAAGATTTTTCACATCATTTCAAATTATTTTGTCAGCGACTCTGCGATTTTCAGCATTTCATCCATGGGCATCCTGTCCGATGGCATATTCGTCTGGAGAAGAAAATTATAACCATCCTCAGCCCAAATTAATTGATTCCATCGTTCATAGGTCCACTCGCCTTGTTCGTTCTGAACGGGGATGATCGGAATTTGTTCCAACCACACGCCAGGTTGGCCACGCACACTGACCTCCAGGATGGGTACATCCCCAACCCCCTTTTCCCAGGGTTGTGCATTGTCATGCACAAGGGTCTGGACAATGGAAAGGATGCCAGTAATTTGGTTACCCTCATGCAAGGGCGGATCGAGTTCCAATCTATAGGCTGCATCCACGGTTGTCGAAGAACCCGTATTCAGCACATCCCTTGTGGAAAGCTGATACCCCTCGGGAACATACTTGGCTTCATATACGGGAAAACCTGCTTTTTCACTGGCTTGAGGGATTGTTAGCAGACCCACTACAAAAGTCTTCGGACAAGCAGTACAGACGCGGCTTGGGTCTGCCGTGGCAGTTGGGGTGCCGCTTTGGAGGGCAGCGACATAAATTTCAGCATCGGATGGTTCATTGGAGAGGATGTAGTTCCCGATCCTGTGGAAGATATCCTCCGCAAAAGTTCGTAAGGGTGGAACCGTGATAAAAGCCAGGGTAAAGAGAACCAGCGAAGCAGAAAGGATAAGCGTTAGCCGCCTACGAGAAACTTGCTGTCGGAGGGCTGGTTTCGGAAAATGTTTGGTCCCTTCCTTGGTTTCTATCTTGTTAAGTAATTTCTGCTTAAGTGTTTTTTCTACCGCACTTAAGGCGCGGGTTTCATGCAGAGTGAGAACCTGCGCAAGGTCAAGCATTTCAAGCTCTTCTCCTGAGAAACCGGCAGTATTGATGCGCTCAACGTCCAATAGTTGATCCAGCACCCTATTAAACCGATTGACCTGATCCTGTTTATTCATTACAGCTCTCCTTTTGAGATAATTCATTTCGCAAACGCTGGATGGCGCGGTAAAGGATGATGCCAACATTGCTTTCGCTCAGGTTACTCAATGTGGCAATCTGACGATTCTTTAACCCACCGGCAAATTTCAATCCGATCAGATCGCGTTCCCTGTCTGTGAGGATTTGCATGGCACTCAACAGGTGTAAATTTTGTTCGCTTTTTATCGCCAGCTCCTCAGACGAAGGTTTGTGATCCGACATTTGCTCAATGAGCGGCACGAGTTGATGTTTGAATGTTCGGAAATGATCAGCGATTACATGGCGGGCAATGCCAAATAGCCAGGCTTTAAAGGGGGCCTGTTGCGGATGAAACCTGCCAATACCGGTTAGCATCTTCTCAAAGGTCTGAGAGACCAGGTCATCGGTCAGTTGGATGTCCTGTACCCGGTACAAAATGTATTTGTGAACTCGTGGAAAATAAACATCATAGAGAGCCGCCAATGCCGTTGGATCGGTTGAGGCTTTGATGACCAGAGCGGCTTCATCGAATGGTGGTTGAACGCTGAGATTCTTCCACAAGTTGGTTTGGTTTGCTTTAGGTAAAGCTTCGTTCATCATGTCTCCTAAATAATTTCCAGGTTCTATGATTAAGTTCGCTGGTCAAAGGAAAGTATTACAGGGTTAAAAAATCCAGACCTAAAATACCAACCCATCATACAGGTATTATAGGCCTGGCCATTTATTGATCCTTGTGGAGTGAGTGGTCTTTTCTTTATTTTTCCAAGGTCAGTTTGATGGGAGAATTTTCGGACCAATATAGGGTGTAGGCCTCCAATTCAGGGACTCTAAAGCCCATGACGAATTCCTCCCCGACCCAGCCGCCCATTCCTGTTGAAAATGTCTGCGAATTGTCATTCCCTAAAACATAGATCGTTTCACCTGATTCATAGACCATTTTCTGGAATGCCTCAAGTGAAAACTTGCCCGCTTCCAATTTTGTATTCCCCGGTCCAGCCAGAACCACCAAAAGGAATTTTTCGCCAGGTAAAGGCTTGTCCCCATGAACTTCGTCCACCAGACGTGCTGTGACGATGATAAATTCTCCCATAGTTGTATTCAGAACGGGCTGGGATGGGTTGCTGCTGACTGAAGCAGGCGTTGTCCCAATCGCTTTAGATTGGGCTGATTCAGATGGAACAACGGATGGGGATTTGCATGAAGCTAAACATAATAGAATCATCACAACAAAGAGCTTATATACAGGTCTCATGGTCCTATCCTTTGTGAAAAACCCTTATTTTTGACATTTGACCCATCTTATCATGACCAATGGTTAACTACCTGACGAATCCACTACTGAATCCCAACGATTCACCAACGGGTACTCTTCGCGGATCCTGTTTTTATCATTGGTAGTTATTATTCAGGTTTTGTTTGGATTTCCGTGAGCTGATGTTCGGTACACTAAAGATATCAAATGAGAAGGATTTCCCAAAATGCAATTATGGGCGGGGTGGATTAAAAATTCCACTTTTCCAATAAGTTTTTTTATCGTTTCAAAGGAGAAGGAATATGGATTCTTATACTACAATCATCATCGTAGTGGCCGTTATGGTAATTCTTGGCAGCGTACTTGGTTTGATTTTTTATCGCCGCAAACGCACAGACCGGTTCCAGGGACAATATGGAACAGAGTATGAAGAAACCGTGAAGAGCCTGGGTGACAATAGAAAAGCTCAGACGGAACTGGAAAAAAGACAGAAACACATTAAATCTTTAAATCTCCGTTCCTTGACTACAGAAGAGCGGGAACGCTACCTGAAAGACTGGGCTCTGGTTCAATCCAAATTTGTTGATGATCCGGGTCAGGCTATTATGGATGCAGACCGACTGATTATTGAAGTAATGCGACTGCGCGATTATCCGATTTCTGATTTTGACGAACGAGCTGCGGATATCTCCGTTCAATACCCTACTTTGGTCAGTGATTACCGCGCTGCCCGAGAAATCTCGGTTAAAAATATGGATAGTACTGCGGACACGGAAGAATTAAGAATTGCCACCATCCAATATCGATCTGTATTTGATGAACTTGTTAAACCAACAGCGGTTTAACACATACCTTTATCTAAAAATGAGCCGTTTAACCTGCGGAGGATCGGCCCATCTTTATGAACAATTTTAGAAAATATCGGTACCTCTTAACTCCAGACGCTTGCTCAATTGCTGAGCAAGCGTTTTGGATTATATCCGTCTGATTGGTTTGTAATGCAGAAAATGTCACTTATTTCAAATAGGTAAATGTCCACCAGGGGGAGAGCTCACCGGCCTGGCCGTTGGCGTCCACAGCCCATACCCGCCATTGCCCTGGCTGCATGCCCATGAAGGTAAAGGTATAGCTGGTCGTGGTGGTCTCACGCGATGTGTTCTCATACATTGGATGGGGATAACAGGTTGGCGGATTTCCAGCTTCACAGCCCTGGATTTCAACCCCATATTTGACAGCCCCAGGTACCGCAGCCCATTCCAGCGTGGTGGCGCGTGGATACTTATCAATGGAAATTCCATTTGCGGGAGCCTTCTGGTTGGGAGCCGGTAATAAAACCGGACCCACCAGGGTTGGTGTTGCCATGCTTTCCACAGCCTGGGTTGGATTGCTTGTCGGAACGGCGAGGCTGAACTTGGCCGGCAGTCGCTCGAATACCTGATCGGCTAATTCGCCGGCTGCTGCCAGCATGGCCTCTTCTGTTTGGGTTTCAGAGACAATCAAATTGATATTGACCAACGTATTCCCCCGCACAGCTACATAGGCACCCTGCCGCCGGGTGTCCGCGGATTGCCAAGTCCAATAGGTTACATCCTGCCCGTCTTTGTCAATCAGTTTGGCTTTTAAGGTAGGTGTTCCTTCTGCGGCGGCTACCAGTTCTGTAAAGAATCCTGTAAAGTCCATGGAAGCAGCCATGGATTTTAGTTTGGTCATGCGGGCTTCATCCAACTGGGCGCCTGCAAATCCGATCAGCATGGCCTGCCCCTGCAGCACGCCGTTGGTGTCTGCATCCTGTGCGGCAGCCACAGAGATCAAATAAAGGGAGTCCTTGGCATTACTGTAACTACAGGTACCACTCATGGCGTTGGGGGCGCTGACCGATTCAGCTAAAATCGCTTCGGCTTCTGGACCGGTTATCAAGGTGCAGGGATCCAAACCTTGTGCGGCTGCCTGGATTTCAATAGTCGGCATGGCGGTTGGGGAAGTCGTTGACTGGATAGGTAAAGGTGTATTGATGACCAAGGTTTCTATGGTGCTCGAACCAGGTTCGGCTGTTTTTTGGAGCAAGGTACTTAAGTTACATGCCAATAAGGAAACACTGAACACGAAAAGGACAAGAAACTTCAGATTTTTAGTCATATGGCATTCTTCCTTTGTATTGGGTCAGGTTTAATTATTGAATAATCTTATTTGGATTATAGACCTGTCCATTAAAAGGAACAACACAAAATTCACTCTCGGATTTTGAGTGTAAATGCCTAGATAGTGATCTTTAGAAATAATTCCAGGTACAAAAATGAATCATATTATCTTAGGATAACAAGAAGGTTCATTGATAGGGATATCTCATGCCAGGGTGCAAATCTGTGATGATGAAACTACCCTGCCCATCTTTCGCTAGCCATATCCTTTCATAACGGGTGATGTCATCAAATAAAACTTCGCTGCCGTCCGGGTTGACCAGGGTTAAATATGCCACATAGTCCCATTCTTCACTTACATCCGCATAGATGGCGACAATTTTTCCCAGAGGCAGACACGGTACAGAATCCTCTTGGCATAAGGTGGCGAAGGTTCCCGGTAAATCGGTTGGATCCAATCCGGCGGTTATGACCTCATCCATAGCATAGGAATTTAGCTCCGTCAGTGAGGCAGCCATTGAGTAGTCTTTCTGATTGATCGCCTCGAAATATGTCCTCAGGATCTCTTCAATCTTTACCATCTCCTCGGTTTTAGCTCCCCAAAGGGAGATCGAATACTTGGACCCGTCAAAGAATAGAAAGGATATTCCATCCTCAGAAAATAGCAGGCTGTTGGGTGGATCCATTGTCAATAGCCCTCCCAGGTTCTCCCCGGAAGAGGTGTCCAGGTACCATGTATTTTCTTCCATATCGGCAGTTTCATCCGCCATGCCGCTGATAAATAACAAACTGCCATCGGGATTGAATTTCATCATGGTTAGGGGTTCGAATGCTGGTTTCATGCTCCAAAGTTCCGTCTGGCTTTCCAGATCAATTAATTTTATTTCCGGATTCTCTAGTGTGGAAAGGGCCGCTGTCTTGCCATCCGGCGAGATGGCTGCTGTACCGGGAGCAGTAAGAGCTATCTCGCTGATCACCAGCCAGGTGGGGATCTCATAGACGATGATTTTGTGAAGTTCATCAGCAAAAACCGTCAGACGGTTGCTTTGCTCGTTAAATGCGGGGGTTTGCCGGCTTCTCACTGTGGCATTGGGGATGTGAAAAACCTCTTTGAGTGTTGCTAGATCCAAAATCGCAAATTGAGTGTTGGCATAGATCGCCAGGTATTTACCATCTGGGCTGATGTTATTGAAGGGGGCGGATTGACCCGCGGGGTTGGTCCAGGCAGTTTGTATGGAGTTGCTGGGAACATTGTAAGCCATGACTTTGCCGTAAACTGAATAGTAAAGAATCTCTCCATCGGGTGTGAAATCGACATCAAAGGTTTTCTGAACCGGCTCAATTGGAATGGCAATGGGTGCTTCCTGGAGATCATCATCCAGTAAAATAAGAAATGAATATCCACCCATCACATCACTGCAAACTGAAACACAGCCAGTCAGAGCGATCAGTCCATTTTGGGCGTTGTAGTCCGCTGCCGAAATATCCATATTGTCAAAATCAGCACCAAAATAAGTACGTAACGTGGCAGAGAAATCGGTTGTTTTGTAGAATTCATCGGCAATTTTGGGGATTTCAGTAGGCGTAGCTGTCGCTGGAACTGAGGTACTCGTTTCTATGAGTGTTTTTTCAAGTTGCTCCAGGGTGACTTCGGCCTGGGTGATCTGCCGGGTAGGGATGGGGCTTGTTATGGAGATGGATGTCGGGGAGCTGGAAAGCGGGCTGCAGGCAGCTAAAAAGGATACCAATAAGAGGGGTAGGAAAGCGGTACGGGACATGACCATCTCCTAATTTATATAAATAATATCTATTATATCTAAATAAGAGACGAATGACAACAAGACCTATTGCAGCTAGGATTTTTTTGTTATCTTAATAAGCTGGATGTTTGGATTAGGCGGAATAGATACGCCAATGGATAAATAATAATTATCTCTAGTGTCAACGTTGCTGATAAAAAGAAATTGCTAATTCTCCAACCAATAGATGGCCCCAGGGGAATTCTTTACTTTTTGGTCCAAAACAGAGTATTCCGCAAACTCAAGATTGTTTTTCATAATCACGATAGGGCCGTCTGCTGAACCTGAAGAAGCCAAATCCGGGGAAGCAGTAAATACAATATTTGCGCCATCCGGCGACCAAAGAAATGAACCAGGATGTCCAGGCCAATACTCCAATATATCCACTTTTTGTGTTGCTGGTGAAACAAGCAAGATTCTTTCAAAAAGAATTGCCCCTGTAGCAAAATTCCCTTGAGGGTAACCACTGGCGACAATCGTGCTCCCATCCGAGGACCAGGTAGAAGAGGCTAGATTGAAACAACTCGGAGAAATGCCCGGTTCCCCTTTTTTGTAGGCATTATCTGCCCGGATAATTTGAGCAGCACCTTCTGATGCCATAATATGTAATTCACCACATCCATTCTCTGGTTTGAGGATGGGCAGAGCAGCCCTCTGACTATTGGGTGACCAGGCCGCAGCAGTGAAAATGGATATATCGTTTGGGCTAAGCTGTGAGTGCATGGATCCATCCACCTTGAAGATGTTGGCGGTGAAGAAACCGGAATCGGGGAAGTCCAGATCTGCCGGGGAATATATCCATTCGCCATCGGGAGACCAGGAAAGGTCGATATCCGCGTCACAAGTTGTACAGATGGATACGTCCTGATAACCGATGCCGTGGGCGTTGTCTCCATTTATTGTTGTAATTTCAATTCGACCTATTTGCGTTTCTGGGTCATTGGTTTTATAAACCAATTGGCTGCTATCCGGTGACCATGCAAAGGCCATGGCATCTGCGACCCGGGTCAAACCAGAGCCATCCAGGTTCATGACGTATAAATCATACTGACCATCCATGAGGATAAAGGCTAATTTCTTTCCATCCGGGGAGAATTTTGGCCGCCAACAATCGTAAATAGGTGGATTGGAAGTTAGCGTTATCGCGTCCCCACCATTGACCGAAACTGCTTTGACCAAACAAGGGTCGGAGGTAACAAATAATACCATCGGGCCAGCAGGGTTTTCCAGTTTCAGTTCGGTTGGCGATGTTTCTGAACTGAGTGTAGGAATTGGCATCGATTCTTGTGTGGAAGGGAAAGAAGCGGGGTCTGTTTGTGTTGTCGAAATTGTATCTGGAATAAATGTCGGGGAATGAACAAATTGGCATGCCGACAGATGAAGCAGGAGAGCAATAGTTAATACATAGGGGATTCCTTGAGGATTTCTCAAAAGTCATCTCTCCTTTAAAATTGGAGAATAATCTCACCATCAATTTCTATCAACAGGTAGTTACATCAATCGACATATCTTTATTATTCTTGGTTGTCCGGATTTTCGCAAGGATCTTCAGGGTTTAATTTTTGTGATCAAGATGTTGTGCAAATGCCAGATATTGTTTTCGATAGGCATTAAAAGCCTTCTGTCCTGCCGGTGTTAAGGCGCAACTGGTGTTTGGATACTTGCCTTTGAATCCCTTGTGGATGGCAATGTACCCCCCTTCTTCCAGTTTGCTTAAATGAGCAGATAAATTGCCCTTGCTCAAGCCCGTGGCATTGAGAAGGTAGGCAAAATCAGCGCTCTCACAAGCGGAGAGGACAGCCAGTATGGCTAACCTGGAGGGATCGTGAATTAACCGGTCCAGGTTGGCAAGATCCTTGATTTCGTCTGTCATACTTGCCCCGTCTGCATGGTCCGAATCGCGGATCTCAATGTGATCCATCCACTAATCATGAGCAGGACAAACCAGAGTAGACCAAAAACCAGGGAAGATTGTCCAAAGGTAAGCGGGATAAACAACATCAGGGTGGAGAGACCTGCGCCCACCAGGCCGAGCCACTGATACCGTAAAAGCCCAAATTCTCGTCCCACGCCGATCAAAGTAAATCCGAATCCCCAACCGGTGGCTGCCCAAATCATCCTTAAAACAAAGCTATTCTCCACCCATCCTCTTGAACGCATGAACAGGCTGATGGAAATGCTCGCGATAATAATCACTGCCGAGAGGATGTTTACCCGGCGTGAAACCATCCATTTTGAGGCATTGACCATACCACTATTACGCCAAAGCCAGCGCTGGCGAATTTTTTTCATCAGCCAGAGCATTCCCCAGACGGCCAGGATTAAGAGCAGCATGGGCAACATACCGATCCAGGCAGCCCAGCGGCCATATCTTAAGCTCAAATTTCCAATGAAGGTGATCCAAAAGGGTTCGAAGCTAATCCAGGATGTCACCCCGCCAAAACCCAACAGGATGGCTAATTGAAAATCCCGCAAGCCGTCCGAAAATTCATAGCGCCGTGTCTTTTGAATGAGTTGGTCTACACTGGTCTGAGTATCCATCCTAACCTCACTTTCCATAAGGTTAGTGTAACAAATAAGGTTTGTAATGTCAACTAGTTTACAATAAAGACATAACAAATTCAACCATTAAAAAAATATGAAAGGATCATTTCATCGCCTACCTGAATTAAACATACTTACAATTCACATTGCCTCATCTGAGCAACAAAGAATTCAATAGGTGAATTTAAAGAATCCGTATCTTTGTTTTACTTAACGATTCAGGAGTATCTCAAGCATTCTGTCCGGGTTGGTCAGAAAATCCCGCATGATGGTGTAATGCTCGGTATCATGATAATCCACCCGGGATAGACCCGTGGCTGAACAAGAATAGATCCAGGCATCCGGGTAAGCCATCAGGATGGGGGAGTGGGTGGCGATGATAAATTGGGAATCCGTATTGATCAGATCATGCAGGCGGGACAAAACGGATAGTTGTCGTTGCGGGGAGAGTGCCGCCTCAGGCTCGTCCAGAATGTAAATGCCATGCCCCCCAAACCGGTTCATCATCAGCGCGAGAAAGGACTCCCCATGGGATTGTTCATGCAGGGAAAGCCCGCCATATGAATTTATCACCGGCGGCCCACCTGATTCACGGTCCAGATTCTCTATCTCCGTGGCTACATTGAAGAAGCTCTCGGCTCTGAAAAAGAAACCGTCCTTGGGACGGCGAATCCCTTTGGCTACACTGATGAAATCATGCAAAACCGAATGAGAAGACCGTGTACCAAAATGAAAGTTTTTGGTTCCACCTTCGGGATTGAATCCGAGCGAAACAGCAATGGCTTCCAGTAGAGTGGATTTTCCCGACCCGTTTTCACCAACCAGAAAAGTCACCTTTGGATGTAGCGTAAGCTGATCCAGGCTGCGAACGGCTGGTAAATTGAAAGGATACTGTTCAAACGATTCAACAGCCGTCCTTTTCAGGCTGATCTGACTAACATATTGGGTCGAGATCATGGGTTAAGGAATCTCCGAAATCGTCTTTGAGGTTTAACAATGGTCTGGAATTTATTGGTTCTCCATTGGCAAATGTGGAGGATAAAAGCAAGGTGTTATTTTATCAGCTCAGTTACTTCACTCCCTGATATACTGCGCGAAAATCAATGGGTGGGGTGGTCACTGCAAGATATTCAAAAACATCCCCGGAATTATTCCACAGACCATGGACTTCCCCAATGGCAAAGCGCACCACATCTCCGGCTTCGATGGTCTGGGTGCGATAGTCCGCCAGGAGCAATTCTCCCTGACCCTGAAAGGCAATCCAGATTTGTTCAGAGGCTGAGTGTTGATGCCGTTCATTTCGCGTTCCTGGAGATACTCGTACACGGGAGATGGTTGCCATTTCCGAGGAGGAATTTTCCGGAGAAATTAATTGATGGGATTCAATCCCAGGGTTGAGTAGAATTTTTATGTTGTCTTTTTTGATCAGTTCCATGGTTTCTCTCCTGTGCCTATCTTGTCAATCGTGTGATTTCTACTTTGATAAACTGCTGCAATTATGCCATAACTCATGGAAATTGAACTTGAACAGAACTGTGAATTCCAAAATGTGAAGAAAAGAAGCAGGTGTAGTGAATTCCTTATCACCTTCAACTTGACGCCAAAGAGATACAAGTGTTTTAGTATTTCACTTAACCTCTCTACATGTGCAAATCCAACCTTAAAGGAACTCATGGTTTCTGTTTCTTTTCCGATTATATGAGAACCAGTCATGAGGCTTGTTGTTGGTTATCTAGCACGATTGGATTTATCTACATAAAAAATGGGAGCTGAGACATGGATGTTTCAAACAATCTGGATAACTTATTGATCGCCCGGGACCTGATCCAATATGCCCAACAGGCGCAAGACCGTAGGGATGGCAAAAAGGTTGACGAAAAGACTATTAAAGAAAAAATGGAAGCGGACAAAGTGCTGTTAAGTGGGAATGTTCCAGCCGTACAAAATGATCTAAAAGTGACTCAGCAGCAACCTGAAGAAACCCAGATTAAGCTTTCTGATTTGATAGCCCAGCTCAAGAGTTTGGAGAAACAGCAGTCTGAACAAGGAACCGTCCAGGTTCAAATGAGTTTTCAACAAACCATCGAACGCGAAGCCAGTTTAAGTTATTCCGTTCTGGAAAAAGTGGACGGCCTGGTGCGCGTCTCCAAAACCGTTGCTGAAACGGATCGCTATCGCTTTGATTTCACCGACGGCAGCACCTTTAAAATCACCGATAAATGGAGCAACCGTTCCACCACCATTTGGGGAGATCCCCATGTGGATGTGGACGATGTGGCAGGCAATTACGACGGCGATTTTAAGGATATGAAAGGCAGTAATACACAGACTACCATGATGCTTCAGGACGGCACGCGCGTTACCTTTACTGCCCTGGATGAAGGCTTGATCGCATCTGTAGATATCTATAAGGGAACACAGCATCTGAATGGCATTGGACAGGATTCCAGATTGTGGAGTGAAGAAAAAGGACTATTCTCCTCTGCGGTGGATTCAAAAACAGCCAGTTCTTCCTCTGTGCCGATGGGGGATGTGGTTTACGCCGGCGGGGATGGCAACGATTGGTTCACCAGCGCGGGTCAATTGCTCTGGGGAAAAACCACCGGCCCTACCGTCACCAGCCGACCCTACGCCGTGATGCAATTTGAATATCACGAAAAAATCACCCAGTCCTTAAGTATTGAGGTGACGAAACAAGGGTAGTCATTAAGAAAATGCCGCCGGGTAACCAGTTTGCCTTGCGGATTGCATCTTATTTATTGGGTAACCTCAGAAGAGGAAGGGGACGAATCTCTTCGTGGTTTTAATGTATTCCCGGTACTCATCGCCAAAAAAGGCGATACATTCCATTTCATCCGCCCGGGCGGTGGCGAAGAGAAACGCGGTTGCCACGCTTGCCAGGCACACACCCAGCAGACTGGGGGCTTTGAAGAAAGCTCCCCAATTAAGAAACAGTAGCGAACTGTATAGCGGGTGACGGATATAGTGATAAATTCCTGTGGTGATCAATTGAGTTGTTTTTTCAAAAGCCAGTAACTGCGGTTCCCCTTCCCTTTGCTCGGCTGGCTTCCCTCGGGTTGCTAGGGAACGGACCCCCAAAATCAGGGGTGGAATGGCCATTACCAACAAAGTCCAGGCGATTAGTTGATTCCAGGCCAGGGGGTTCCGAAACCAGTCTTTAAAATTCACTATGATTAACAACCCAATAGCTTCCCAGGCGAAGAAGCGATAGAAACCGTGGGATCCGGCTACTTGTAAGGAACGCCATGAAAAGACGATCAGGGCCACGGTCAGAATAAGGGAGGCTATTAACTCACTCATATTTTCTCCAGCATGGAGCGTCTTATAAAGATTATGAATAAGAATCTTTTTAAAGTATACCGATAATTCCATATTCTAAAAGGAGAACATGATCAGTAAATAAATAAGAGATGCGTATTGTACGCATCCCTTATTAACTACTCGAAATGTGATTTTACCGATTTGTTGAAAATCAGTCAGAGGGTTAGCTGGAAAGTATCATCGGCTTAGCAAATACTCAATAATCATCTGTTTCTCTTCCTCAGTAATCTTTGCGCCATAGCCAATCATCCGATCCAGGGTGGTGTTCCACTCTTCCCGGGATTTATTGGCGTTGAAGATGCGATCAACATCATGATTGCCGGCTACTTTTTCCTTGATCAGGGCTTCCATATCCATGGGAGCAGCCTCTTGCTCAATGGTCGGCTCAACGGGTTGTTCCTCTGACGCTATTGAGGTTTCTTCCACCTGCATGGTTGGCTCTATCACAGGTTGAGTTGAAGCTGCTGGTGTGTTTGTTTGAGGTGCACAAGCTGTGATCATCAAAACCATTATGAGACCCAAACCCATCATAATTGGATTATTATTTTTCATCTTGTTCTCCTTTTTTATATAAGACAAATAATATCTAATTAAGAACAATAAGTCAAATGGAGAACAATGGATTAGAAAAGTTATTTTTGTGCCACCACGTATAAATTCGGTGGATCAGGAAAAAGATTTTCAACCCGCACAATTTTGAAGCCTGCTTTTTCAATGTGAGCAGTCAATTCTCCCGCAGCCATGTAGTGAATGAAGGGTAGAATTTTCAATTTCATCAAAATATTCATGATGAGTGGTTTGAGTCCTTTTTGTTTAGCAACACAATCGGTGACGGATAAGAAATACCCCTTTTCCGGCAGCATGTTGTAGATCACTGCAAGCTTTTCGTCTAGGTCTGCCAGGAAATAAAGCACATTGAAAGCAGAAATTACATCATAGGTACCGCCTTGAGTTGCCTCATCTTCCAGTGTGGCAACCTTGTAGGAAATGTTGCTAATGCCTTCCTGCTCGGCTTTTTGCCGGGCCTTGGCGATCATGTTTTCCGAGATGTCGATGCCCGTAATGGATTGTACCTGTGCAGCAATGGGGTTGCTGATAATGCCTGTGCCGCAGGCAAAATCCAGCAACCGGTCATCCGCTTGTACATATTCACGGGTGAGCTCAATAGTTTTCTGATAGGCATCGGCGTATTTTTTATTGACGTTGATGTCGTAGTTCTCGGCAAGTTTGTTCCAGAAATCTTTTGCGTTCATGTTGTCCGTCCCTTTGTAATATTTGTGGTACATTAATTTTACCCCGATAATTCGGATATTTTTATCTAATTATATTTGTTTGGTTTGGATCCTCTAGAATTGATTCAAAATGAATTGCCAGGTTAGCTCCAGGATTGCGGTCATTTTTTCAGGTTCATTGGATATCATCGTCACCACCGCGTTTTGCTCAGGCAGCATCACCACGTACTGGGCATACAAACCGTCCATGCGGTAGGAACCGGGGATGCGGTTCATCCAGATTTGGTAGCCATACCCACTAGTGTGATCAGCGGTGGCGAAGGGTTCCTTGAAATTAGCGGTACTGATTTGCTGCTGAGTTGCCTCAAGTACGTACTCCGCTGGTACAAGCTGGCTGCCCTGCCATTGCCCCTTGTTCAGCATCAATTGCCCTGCTTTGGAAAGATCATGCACATTCATGTTCAGCCCCATACAGCCGAAATTGATGCCGCAGCTATCCGCCAACCAGGTAACCTCATGCACCCCCAGCGGCTCGAACAAGCGCGGGGTGAGGAAATCCAACAGACTTCTTCCGGTGGATTTAGTGATAAGTTTGGAAAGCAAATAGGTGGCGGCATTGTTGTAAAGGAAATGCGTGCCAGGCTGATGAATCAAAGGCTCATCAAAGAAGCAGGTTTCCAAGTCAAGCGGTTCGACTTTGGCCTCACTGGCTTTGCTTAATGGATCACGGTCATGCCCCGTACCCATACTGAGCAGATCATGGATGGTGAGCTGGTCAAAATCGGCTTCGTTTGCCGCCGGGAAATATTGGTGCAGTTTATCATGAATATCAAAATAGCCTTCATGAGCAGCCATGCCAATTGCCATAGAAGTAAATGTCTTGCTTATCGACCAAAGCTGGTCGGGCAGCTCACCGGAAAAGGCATGCTCCGCTATGATATTGCCATGCTGGCGAATCACCAGCCTGCGGAGCTGTAGGTTTCGCTCGCTTACGTGTTGGATGAGGGTGGATAGGTTCATGGGGCTATTATAATGGATAGGGTGAAAATGGGAATCGGAGGAATGGGTAGGATTGTTTCTGTCCGTT
>DHVR01000013.1 GCA_002412765.1 Leptolinea sp. UBA5203
TCTTTCTTTTGGGACAGCCTCTTTTGTCATTTTTAGCAACCCTATGCCAGTACTTTTTCCAACGCCTCGATAGAGATGATGGCGTTGATGTTCTCCACAAAACGGATGTTTTCAAGGATTCCGCTGGCCAGGGATCCGCGGATCAGGATGGGGGTGAGGTCCAGGTCTTCTGCGCCGCGGCAGGTGGAAAGCACGCAATTTTCTGCGCAAAAGCCGGTTAGAAAAACAGTGTCCACACCCAGGTCAACTAGGTATTTTTCCAGCGGGGTTTTACAGAAGGCATTGCCGTAAGTTTTATGGATGTGAAGATCAGTCGGCAGGATTTTAAGCGCATCCGGCAGGTCAAAACCTTCCACTCCCGGGATCAGATTATCTGCTGGATCAACGTGTTGAATACAGATTATGGGAAGTTCCTGCTGCCTGAAGAGGTTAATTGCATAGTTGATATATTCCATCGCATCCTTAAGGGACTGGGTTGTAATGGCGTCCCGCTGATAAAATGCTTTTTGCACATCAATAACGAGCAAAGCTGGTTTCATTTTTCACCTCACAAAAGAGCATACATGATTTAATTATATCTCCATTAATTAGTTGATCTATAATAGCATTATTAGTGGTAGTGTCTGTATATTGTGGGGTCAACATTACAGTTCAACGCTGCTTCATACCTGCTCATGCATCAGTTCTCCACAATTTCCTTTGGTTAATCACCATAATTTGGAAATAGGATTCTGGAGGGACCATGCTAAAAAAAGCACTACTTGTGAATGGCGTCAACAAGACCATCATTGTTGACCCAGAGGCCAAACTGGCTGATGTTCTCCGCAAACAGTTGCTCCTGACCGGTACCAAGATTTCGTGTCGGGAGGGTCATTGCGGATCTTGTTCTGTAATTCTCAACGGCAAACTCACCCGTACTTGCCTGGTCAAAATGGAAAAAGTTCCGGACGGTTCCAGTATTTTGACGGTAGAGGGGATGGGTACACCCGAGAAAATGCATCCCATTCAGGTGGCCTTTGCGGTGCATGGCGCCGCGCAATGTGGATTCTGCACCCCAGGTATGGTGATAGCGACTAAAGCGCTGCTGGATAGCAACCCGAAACCCACCCGGGAAGAAGCCCGCACCTGGCTGACAAAGAATCACAATGCCTGCCGTTGTACAGGGTACAAACCCATCGTGGATGCCATGATGGATGCTGCTAAAGTGCTGCGTGGCGAGAAGAAGTTAGAAGACCTGGAATACAAACTTCCGAAGGACGGAAAAGTCTGGGGTGGCAGTCATCCACGCCCAACCGCGGATGCGAAAGTCACCGGAACGACTGATTTTGGTCAGGACCTGGGCTTGAAAATGCCAGCTGATACGCTGCAATTAGCGCTGGTACAGGCAAAAGTTTCCCATGCTAATATCCTCTCCATCGACACTGCCGAAGCTGAAAAGATGCCAGGCGTCGCTAAAGTGGTTACCCATAAAGACGTCAAAGGCAAAAACAGAATTACCGGCCTGATTACTTTCCCGAGCAATAAGGGAGACGGCTGGGATCGCCCAATTTTGTGCGAGGAAAAAATCTTCCAATATGGGGACGCCATTGCCATCGTTTGTGCAGATACCCTTGAGCAGGCCAAAGCGGCTGCCGAAAAAGTAGTCGTCAAAATTGAAGAGCTGCCTGCTTATATGAACGCCCCGGCTGCGTTGGCCGATGATGCCATCGAAATTCATCCCGGCACACCCAATGCCTATTTTGAGCAAAAAGTGGTCAAAGGTCCAGATACCAAACCCATTATGGAATCCGCAGCGTATGTGGCCAGCGGCAGTTATTACCTGCAGCGTCAACCTCACCTGACCATTGAGTCCGATATTGGTTTTGCTTATTTTGACGAAGAAGGCCGCCTGACCATTCATTCCAAATCCATTGGTCTGTACCTGCATCTGTATATGATTGCTCCAGGATTGGGCCTTGAACCGGATAAACTGCGCCTGGTGCAGAACCCTGCCGGCGGTACCTTCGGGTACAAATTCAGCCCGACCATGGAAGCTCTGCTGGGTGTGGCCTGTATGGCAACCGGTAAACCGGTCTATCTGGAATATGATTATCAGCAATTCATGCAGTACACCGGCAAACGCTCGCCGATGTTTTTTGATATCAAGATGGCCGCCGATAAAAACGGTAAAATCCTGGCCATGGAACACGATTACATTGTGGATCACGGCCCCTATTCCGAATTTGGCGATCTGCTGACCTTGCGCGGCGCCCAGTACACCGGTGCCGGCTATAACATCCCCAGCATCCGTGCCCGCGGACGAACGGTCTGCACCAATCATGCCTGGGGTTCGGCCTTCCGAGCCTACGGCTCCCCGCAGGCCTTTTTGGCATCCGAAAGCCTGGTAGATGAACTGGCGGAGAAGATCGGTATGGATCCGTTGGAATTCCGCTATCTCAATGTCTATCGTGAAGGCGATACCACGCCGACCGGTCAGAAACCGGAAGTCTATTCCCTGCCGGAAATGCTGGATAAATTACGACCGCTATATAAAGAAGCTAAAGCCAAAGCTGCCAAGGAATCCACCCCTGCCATCAAGAAAGGTGTGGGTGTGACCATTGGTATTTATGGCTGCGGTCTGGATGGTGTGGACGGTGCAGAAGCGGATGTTGAATTGACCGCGGACGGCGTGACCGTTTATAACACCTGGCAGGATCATGGTCAGGGCGCGGACATGGGCACCATGGGTACCGCCCATGAAGCGCTCCGTCCGTTGGGAATCACCCCGGATAAAATCAAATTGGTGATGAATGACACCGGTAAGGCGCCCAACAGCGGTCCTTCCGGCGGCAGCCGCAGCCAGGTGGTGACCGGAAATGCCATCAAGAATGGTTGTGATCAATTATTAGCCGCGATGAAGAAAACAGATGGCAGCTATCGCACCTTTGATGAAATGGTCAAAGAAGGGATTGCCTTACGCTACAACGGCAAGTGGGCAGCTTCCATGGCCTCCAACTGTGATGAAAATGGTCAGGGAAATCCTTTCTCCATTTACATGTACGGAGTGTTTATGGCGGAAGTCAGTGTGGATATCGCAACCGGCAAGACCACCGTGGATGGCATGACGGCCATGGCGGACATTGGCAAGATCAATAACAAATTGGTCGTCGACGGCCAGATGTGTGGCGGTATTGCCCAGGGTATTGGCCTGGCACTGAGCGAGGACTTTGAGGACATTCAAGCCCACAGTACCATGCGCGGCGCAGGGATCCCCTATGCCAATGATATTCCGGACAAGATGGATATTTATTACTTTGAGAACGCCCGTGAGAATGGACCGTTCGGCGCGGCTGGTGTGGGTGAATTGCCATTGACCTCCCCGCATGTCGCGGTGATCAATGCCATTTACAATGCTACCGGCGTTCGGATTCGAGCGCTGCCTGCTCGACCCGAAAAGGTATTGGCTGGTTTAAAGGAATTGAAGCACGCATAAACTATAAGAAAAATGGAGCGCCCGCTGCTAATGCGGGCGCTCCATCCAACATAGTAGGATCCCGTATGCCTATGGGTGCAGGGATCAGTCCGTACCAACAGAAAAATTTGCAAGTCATATCCCTGGCGTGTGTGGTTTGGTTTAATCTACGGACAATCCAGCATGGATCAAAAAAAACTTCGTGAACAGGAAAATCGATGTATTCAGGAACAGGCTCCCGCCTGTGTGGCTGCCTGCCCGGTCCATGTGGATGCACGTGGCCTTGCAGCGCTTATCGCCAGGGGAGAGTTCACACAGGCTTTTGCCCTGTATCGAAAAACAATCCCCTTTCCAGACATTATCAGCCGGATTTGTGATCAGCCCTGTAAAGCAGTCTGTCTGCGCATAGAACTGGGTGGGTCTATTGAGCTTGCGGCATTGGAACGTGCCTGTGTGGCTTTCGGCAGCCAGGATCCTGAAAGCATCAAAGCCTTACCTAGGAAAAATAAAAAGTTGGCCATTGTTGGAGCCGGCCTCAGCGGTCTAACTGCTGCTTATGATCTGGCCCGCAAAGGCTGGGGGGTAGAGATTTTTGAAGCTGAGGATCGCATCGGTGGCGGCCTTTGGATGACCGCAGCGGATTTTTTACCCAGGGATGTCTTGATTCAAGATTTGCAGATCATTGAGGACTTGGGTGTAGTCATTCATCTGAATGCCTCAGTTTGCCGCACGGGCGGGAATGGACATGCCACCACCATCACGCGATTAAGTGAAGAATTCGATGCACTGCTGCTCAGTTGTGGTTCGCACACCAACGATGTGCGCGATCTGAAGCTGGATGAAGGCGGTAAGATAGAGGTGAATCCGATCACTTTCCAAACGAGTATGCCCAAAGTATTCGCCAGCGGGGACATTTTGCGGACGCTGGGGGATTTCCCCGAAACAGGAGTGCAGCATTCGGCCATCCTCTCAATATCCCAGGGTCGCAGGGCAGCTACCTCGATCGATCGGTTCCTGCAAAATGTTTCATTGACAGCATCCCGAGTAAATGAAGGCGCTTATACCAGCCGCCTGTATACCAATATCAGCAAGATTCCTGTTGAGAAACCCCTGATTCCAACGGATTCATCCACCAGTTACAACCCTGAAGTGGCGGAAACGGAAGCAGCGCGCTGCATTCAATGTGAGTGCATGGAATGTGTCAAAGTCTGTCCTTACTTGAAACACTATCAGGGTTATCCCAAGAAATATATCCGCGAGATTTATAATAATCTCTCGATTGTGATGGGCACACGGTATTCCAACCAGTTTATCAATACCTGTGCCGTCTGCGGCTTGTGTGCCGAAGTTTGTCCGGAAGACCTGGACATGGGTTTGATTTGCCACGATGCCCGCATTCAGATGGTGGAACAAAAACGTATGCCGGCCTCCGCGCATGATTTTGCCCTACAGGACATGGCTTTCAGCAACGGCCCAAAATTCTCCTTGGCACGGAATGCTCCAGGAATGACAGCTAGTGAAGTGGCTTTCTTCCCCGGCTGCCAATTAAGCGCCTCCAATCCGGAAAGCGTGGAAAAGATGTTTGATTTTCTGGGCAGCGTGTACGGCACTCAGAAGGTTGGCTTGATGCTGCGCTGCTGCGGTGCACCCGCGGATTGGGCTGGCCAGCAAGACCTTTTTGAAGCTTCCAAAACTGCGTTAATGCAAGATCATGCTCAACTGGGCAACCCGAAACTAATTATAGCCTGCTCCAGTTGCTATCAGATGTTCAAAACCCATTTTCCAGATATTGAGCTTCTATCCTTCTGGGAAGTGTATGATCAGCACGGCCCGCAGGAAATGATGCCTCAATCGCAGGCTGCCCCGCTCAGTATTCATGATCCCTGTTCCACTCGCTATGAAACTGCCATTCAGGATGCGGTGCGCAATATTTTAAAGAAGCAAGGCCGCATCGTGGAGGAACTGGAACTGAACCGCGAGAAAACAGAGTGCTGTTCCTACGGCGGGTTGATGTGGTTGGCCAATAAAGCGGTGGCTAAAAAAATGGTCGAGCAGCGTATTCAGGAAGGTCCGCGTGATTATGTGACTTATTGTGCCATGTGCCGGGATTTATATACCCGTCAGGGTAAACGCAGCCTGCATTTGCTGGATATCATCTTCGGAAAAGACGAAGAATATCCAGCCGGTGTGCCGCCGATGGGCTATTCCCAGCGGCATGAGAACCGTGCCCGATTGAAATGGAAATTACTTAAAGAACGATGGAGTGAAGCCATGCCCGAACAAGCTGCCTTTGAGGCCATCCGCCTGATCCTGCCTGCCGAGGTTCAGAAACAGGTGGATGATCGTTTGATTCTGGTGGAGGATATGCAGAAAGTGATTGAAGTTGCCGAGCGCAGCGGCAAACGCATGCTGAATAAAACTACAGGTCATTATCTGGCTTATTATAAACCCACCGCTGTCACTTACTGGGTGGAATACACTCCGCAGGGAGACGCTTTCTTGATTCATCGGGCCTACAGCCACCGCATGGAGATTGGCACAGGGGCGAAACGATGAGCCAATATGTAGATTTGTCCGATTATGAAGGTTGGGAATGTGCTGATTGCGGCATTCCTCTGGCGCCCGGCAAGGTGGATATTTCCTATCTGGGCAATTCCTTTCCAGTGGAACTGCTGCAATGTCCTCAATGTGGTTTGGTTTTCATTCCCGAGGAATTGGCCCTGGGTAAAATGAACGAAGTGGAAAAGGCCTTGGAGGATAAATAGGGTGTTGCCAACGATCTACGAGCATCCCGCCTGGCAGGTCCTGCCCGGAGGAGTGATGCGACCCGGCGGATTGGAACTGACCCTGCGTAGTTTACAGACCTGTCCGCTGCCCGTCGAGACCAGAGTGCTGGATCTTGGCTGCGGACTTGGGGCAAGCCTGAATATGCTCTGCTCGGTCCATGGCTGGTGTGGTTTGGGGGTGGATATCTCTTTTGTCTCATTAAACAAAGCAAGAAAATGTAACCCAGGGCAGTCCTGGATTCAATCCACAGCGGAACAGCCTCCCTTGAGGGATGGCTGTATGGATTTGATCCTGTGTGAGTGCACGCTCTCCTTATTCGAAGTTGAACCGGTTTTGGCTGCCTGTGAGCGCATGCTTAAAACGGGCGGGTGGCTGCTGATCAGCGATCTCTATGCCCGCAACGAAAAAGGTCTGGACGCCCTGCGTCAATTACCCCCCGGTAGCTGCGTCAGTGGAGCCTTTTCCAGAACCGAATTAAGTCAAGCAATAGAGAAACATGACCTGGTGGTCATGCAATGGGAAGATTATTCGGAGGTCATAAAAGATTTTCCGCTGTGTACACTCTCCACGTCGGCTTGTCTGGATCCATTTGATCTGGTCATTGCGTCGGCACGCGCGAAACTGGGTTATTTTAGTTGCCTGGCCAGAAAACAGGCGTAAACTTTAATGTATAGTTCAGGATCAGTCTTTCTTATCCGTGTGAGGGCATGATGGATGCGATGGATGAAATGATGGGCTTCAAGAAACAGGGCTTTTTTTGCAGCCAGATTTTAATGCTGCAAGGATTGGAAATGATGGGCAAAGAAAACCCGGACCTGGTGCGTGCAGTGCACGGCCTGGCGGGTGGACTGGGTTTTTCCGGTGAATTGTGCGGCGCCTTGACTGGCGGTGCCACCTTGCTTGGTTTGTATGCTGGCAAGGGAACGCCGGAGGACCCGGATGATCCTCGTCTCACCTTCATGGTCGAGGATCTGGTGCGCTGGTTCAAGACGGAATACGGAGAACCATTTGGCGGCATGCGCTGTGAAGAAATTCTGGATGGGGACAGTCAAAACACAGCTAGACGCTGTCCGCTGATGGTGATTGGCGTGCTGCAAAAAGTGAAGGAATTACTGGTGGAAAACGACTTTGATCTTTCGGGTTTGGCGAATGGGTGAAGTTCTCTCTCAAACCGAAAGTGTGTGCCCCGAATGTTTGCAGCGCATCCCGGCGCGGCGCGTCCAGGAAGACGCTGCCGTTTTTCTTGAAAAGACCTGTCCCCAGCATGGGGATTTTCGCACGGTCATTTGGCGTGGAGAGCCAGCGTATTCCTCTTGGGTGAGACCCAAGACCCCCTCTTATCCAAAAAATCCTAGAACGGCGATAAAAGACGGCTGCCCATATGACTGCGGTCTGTGCGCAGATCACCGCCAGCATACGTGCAGCGTTTTGTTTGAAATCACCCAGCGCTGTGACCTGGGCTGCCCGGTGTGTTTTGCAGATGCCGGCCGAGCCGGGGACTCCGATTGGAGTCTGGCTGAAATTGAGGCCTGGTTTCAGCGGTTGAAGGGGGAGTGTCCAACGGCCAATATCCAATTATCTGGCGGGGAACCCAGTCTGCGGGACGACCTTGCGGAGATCATCCGCTTGGGTCGCAGATACGGTTTTACCTATTTTCAACTGAATACCAACGGTCTGCGTCTGGCGCGAGATCTTGATTTTCTTAAGGCTTTGAAAGCGGCGGGGCTTTCCTCGGTTTTTTTGCAATTCGATGGCACAACGGATACGATTTATCAGCAAATCCGCGGCCGGGCTTTACTGGCCGAAAAGTTGGCGGCCATTGAGCAGTGCAGGCTGGCCGGTATGGGGGTGATGCTGGTGCCAACCTTGATCCCCGGTGTTAATACGGAGGATATCGGCAACATCATCCGCCTGGGACTGGATGCTTTACCTACGGTGCGGGGTGTGCATTTTCAACCGATCAGTTATTTTGGACGCTATTCTGCTGGTCCGCAGAACAAGGCTCGCATCACGCTGCCGGAAGTGATGCAGGCGATTGAAGCGCAAACCAACGGCTTGATCCCAACCTCCAGTTTCAGCCCACCCGGTTGTGAAAATGCGCTGTGTTCCTTTCATGGCAGCTATGTCCAGATGCCGGATGGGAGCCTGCTGCCCACCAGCCGCAGGAATGAAGCTGCCTGTGCCTGCCAGCCGATTGTGGCTGCCGAAGGTGCGGCCAAATCGCGGGCCTTTGTTGCCAGCCACTGGTCGGTCCCTGAAAAACCGTTACTGGATCTTTCGCTGCAGGCCAGCCCTAGCCTGGGTGAATGGGACGTATTCCTGGAGCGGAAACGTACGCATACCTTTTGTCTCTCGGCCATGGCTTTTCAGGATGCCTGGACGCTGGATCTGGAGCGTCTGCGCGATTGCTGTATTCATATCGCCAACCGGGACGGCCGACTGGTCCCGTTTTGCGCCTACAACCTGAGCAGCCGCAATGGGGAAACTTTATATCGGGAAACTCATGAAACGCACGCCGCTGGATAGATGGATTCTTCAAAAAATAGGAGCCAGTCAGCCAACCCTCAGCCGCGAGGAACTGGAATCCTGGCAGTTAAGGATGCTCAATGAAACGCTGTCCCAGGTGCGTGCGAAAAGTGCTTTTTACCGCAAGCATTTTGCCGGATTACCGCAGCAACTGAAAAACCTGGCTGATCTGGCGTACTTTCCGTTCACCACAGCGGATGATCTGCGCAGGAATCCTTTGCAGTTCGTTTGTGTCTCCCAGGATGCGATTCAGCGCGTGGTTACTTTGCAAACTTCAGGAACCACCGGTGATCCCAAGCGGGTGTATTTCACTAAAGAAGACCAGGCACTGACCATTGATTTCTTTGGGGTGGGTATGTCCACGTTGGTGGACGCTGGTGAACGGGTGATGATCTGTTTGCCGGTCGAGAAGCCGGGCAGTGTGGGGGATTTGTTGCGCATAGGTTTGCAAACCATAGGGGCTGTGCCCATCCCTTATGGACCGGTGAAGGATGCACAGGATGCCCTGGAAACCATTCAAAGTCAAGGTGTGGATTCCATCGTCGGATCACCCACGCAGCTATTGGGGCTGGCACGCCGATGGCACAAAGCATGGAGGGCGCCCCGTACGGTTCTGCTCTCCACGGACTATGTCCCGGATGCGATCAAACGGGTACTTGAAGACGTTTGGGGATGCGAAGTGTACAACCATTATGGCACCACCGAGATGGGGCTGGGGGGAGGGGTGGAATGCGCTGCGCACCAGAGCTATCACCTGCGCGAGGCGGATCTATATTTTGAAATTATTGATCCAGTGACTGGCAAAGTCCTGCCTGATGGGCAATACGGCGAAGTGGTATTAAGCACACTGACCCGCCTGGGCATGCCCTTGATCCGCTACCGCATGGGAGACCGCAGCCGTTTTGTCCCTGAGCAATGTCCTTGCGGCTCGAGCTTGCGCTTGATGGAAACGGTCAACGGACGGTTTGAGAATGAAATACACCTTGATGAAATGTCTTTGAGTCTCCGGGAGCTGGATGAGGCGTTGTTCCCCATTCCAGGACTGCTGGATTTCAAGGCCAGAGTGGAGGGGCAGGGTGGAAAACCGATGTTGATTCTGGAGGTGGTTATGCTCTCTGCATGCGAGGCAAGACTGGAGATTGAGAAGGCATTGGCTGTCCTGCCGGCAATGGAAAAATTAACAGTGCGCATGGATTGCTATACACAGGCGGAATACATGCCTGATTTACGCAAACGTGTGATGTTGGATGGGCGGGAATAAATCCAGCCATCGCTTAACGAAAATGTCAGGCTTTTTTTGAATCTTCTTTCGAAGAATCACCCCTATACTATTTAAATAAACGTCACCATCCATTGTCACTGAAAAATTGGAGGAGCAACTCAATGCCTGATTTAGTTTATCTTAGCCCGGAATGGAGCGCAGAAGCGGCCATGCGTTTGCGTAGTCAATTATCCCCAGAGCAGATGAAGAATCTGACATCATCCATGCTGACCATTTATCACAATTGCCCGGACGGCAAAGATCGTGCCTTGTATTATGCGATTGAGAATGGCGTCTTCACTGAAATTTCGGTCCGCGAGGAACCCTGGCCAGAGGTGGAGTTCGTCATCAGTGGGGATTATGAAACCTTTGCAAAAATCTCCCGGGCAGAATTGGGTTCCCGGGCTGCCTTGATGGGCGGCAAGCTGCGCCTGCAGGGGAATATGGTCAAGGCGCTCAGTCTTGCGTCCATTGTGGATCGCTTTAATAAAATTCTCGCTGAAATTTCTTGCACCTATTAGGAGGGCTGCCATGACCAACGATCCCTATTTTATTGATTTTCCTGGACGGATCAAAGCCATTCAGGCTGAGATGGCCATTGATAGGGTGGATGTGTATTTGGGCTCCCGCTTGCGCACCCTTTCCTGGACCACGGATGCCTTTTGCCCCTGGCGCAGTTATATCGTCATCCCTGCCGAGGGTCTTCCCACTGCGTTTACCTTCGTGATTGATGCTGCCCGGGTGGCAGATGAATCCTGGTTGGATAACGACCATGTCCTGGGTTTTGCGCCCATGGGCGGCCAGGATCAGATTACAGCCATCTCGGATTTCATTAAGAAACATCTCAAAGGCGGTAAAGGTGTGGTGGGTGTGGAAGCCGGTATGTCGAACTACTTACCGGAAGGCAATTTAACCTATTACGAATACAAAGCCTTTGAAGCTGAACTATCCGATGCGAAATTGGTCAATGCTTTGGATATTGTAGATCGGCTGGCGGTTATTAAAGACACCGGCACCATCAACCGTTTCCGCAAAGCTGGCGAGATGGCGGATGCCGGCCATGTGGCCGTCCTGGAGGCGATTAAAAACGGCGGTTTTAAGAAATACACGGAAACGGAAATTGCCGGTATCGCAGCCATGGGCATGCGGGCTGTGGGCAGTGTCTGGGAGTGGTCATTTACTGGCGGCAATGAGATTGCCTCCGGATACCGGACTGGTCTGATGGGCGGTGCCTGTACCCCGCCCACCGAGCGCAAGTTGCAGGCGGGAGAACCCTTGATGGTGGATTTACATTCCACATTCCGGCTGGCGTTAGGGGATCATACCCATAATTATCTGCTAGCACCGGCCACACCTCGGCAGCGCTGGCATGCCAATAACTTTGTGGATTTAGTCAGTTTGTGTTTGAAGACTTACAAAGCCGGCATGACCCCTTCCACACTGGCCGATGAAATGATGGTTTTCTGTGAAGAACGCGAATTTGCGGAATATATGGTGCCGGGCTTTGAACATGGCATCGGCATGTTAGGGGATGAGTGGCGCATTGGCCGCAATGACGGACCCTTCCCCTATTGGACCAATCCGGATCATGTTTATGAACCCAACGAGATGCTGATTTGTGCCATCCAATATGCCTGCCCGGAAGAAAACATCGGTTTTCGCTATGAGAATGCCATTTTAATTACGCCGAATGGGTGTGAGACTATGTCAAAATATCCTTTAGCCATTGAGGAAATCTCTTAAAATAAAATTCATACCTTCATAGAATATTTTACAAAAGGTTAACCCCGCAAACGGATTCAAGAATCAACGCATGCGGGGTTATTCTTTTAATACTGACTAAACCGTGCATTGGTAGTAAAATACATCCTGTTTCACACAAGGGACGTCCGGGGGAGCAAGAGCCTTTGTAAACATGTGATCGGAGAAATTGGATATGCCAAGACGAAATCTGGCGCAATTATACCGCGATGAATTTCGCGGCTATACCTTTACGAAATTTCAACAAGATGTGCTGGCGGGCTTAACCGTTGCAGCCGTCTCCTTACCGTTAGCTTTAGCTTTTGGTGTCGCATCCGGATCTACTGCCGCTGCTGGGTTGGTAACAGCCATTATTGCTGGTATTGTGATTGGAGCCCTGGCTGGAGCGCCGTATCAGATCTCAGGTCCCACGGGTGCCATGAGTGCTGTCCTGATTTTGTTGGTACAGCGCTATGGATTGATGGGGATCTGGGTGGCAGGATTGATGGCGGGTGTTTTCCTGACCGTGATTGGTCTGCTGCGTCTGGGACGATTCATTGCATTCATCCCCTCGCCGGTCATTACCGGTTTCACCACCGGGATTGCCTTGATTATTTTTATCGGTCAGATCGATAATTTTCTGGGTGTTTCTACCCTGGCAGCGGATTCCGCAGCTCTGAAATTCATTGGTTATTTTAAAGGCGATTTCCTCCCGGATTGGCATGCCATTTTGTTAGGCGCCGTTGTCATCGCCACCATGCTGTTATGGCCTAAAAAACTAAATGCCAAATTCCCCGCTTCCCTTTTAGGCATTATTTTGGCGACCGTATTGAATTCTGTGGTGAATTGGCCGGTAGCCGTCATCGGCGAGATCCCTCAGACCTTGTTCTTGGCGGACCGGCTTAATTTTTCCATGATTCCCTGGGAAAATTTGAATGATTTTATCGCACCTGCACTGACGATTACCGCGCTGGGTGCGATTGAAAGCCTGTTGTGCGGGGCAGTCGGTTCTAATATGACCGGCATCCGTTTGCAGGCCAACCAGGAATTGATTGGTCAGGGGATTGGCAACATCGTCATTCCTTTTTTTGGCGGCGTTCCTGCCACGGCGGCCATTGCGCGTGCCAGTGTCGGCATCAAATCCGGTGGGCAAACCCGCCTGGTAAGTATCATCCATGCGGTGGGCTTGCTGCTCTCCATGTTTGTGCTCGCCCCCTTGATGGCTCGTATTCCGCTGACTGCATTGGCTGGAGTCCTGATGGTGACCGCTTGGCGTATGAATGAGTGGGAAGGAATTGGCTTTATCTTTAATAAGCGTTTCAAAACCGCCATGATCACCTTCAGCATTACCATGCTGGCCACCATCAGTCTGGACTTAACCCAGGCCATCTTGGTAGGTGCGGTTCTTTCTGCCGCCATGTTCTTGAACAACATCGCCACCCTGGATGTGAAAATCACCAGTGTTGATCCTGAAAAACTGCGTCAAAAGGGAATTGAGACAGCCGACGACTGCCAGCATGTGCGCGTAGCCTTTTTGACCGGCCCATTATTCTTTGCTGCAACCGGACAGTTTAACGAAGCCTTTGCCAATTTGGAAGATGCTCATGTAATGATCCTCTCGATGCGCGGGGTACCCCTGGTGGATACTTCCGGGCTGGAATCCATGCATCGATTGGTGGAAAGAATGCATCGCATTGGCGGCACGCTGATGTTTTCCGGTGTGCAGGATAATGTAAAGACCATGATGCAGCGAGGCGGTCTGGTGGATGCAGTTGGGGAAGAGAACTTCTTCTGGGCAAGTGATGAAGCCATTGTGGAAGCCAGCCGACGGAATTGTGCTATTTGTCAATAAAGCAGATGTGCGCAGTTTAGCAGGTTTAAAGATAAAGCGACAGCCAATCCATTTGCATTGGCTGTCGCTTTTTGGTCTAGTTTATAATTTGATATTTTTAATTAAGGTCGGTTAGATTTTGGGCCTTTTCCTTGTGGGGGGCCTGAATTACCGTTTTCATTGTTTTTTTCAGGCTTTCCACTAGCTTCAGGTTTACCAACTTTCTCTTTTTCTTTCACCATCCCAGCATCCTCGGGACGATCGATAAGTTCCAAATCATGCCAAATCTGCCCCCAACCCAAGCCTTCACTTCGTGCGGTGAGGAATTCTTCAGCATTCTTTCCGGTTATCTTGCTGGTTTCTAAAGCGAGCATAATTTGGCCCCACCCGGCTCCATCACAAAACCAGGATTGTAAGGTAGCATAATCTGTCTCGTATCGTTCAGCAAGTTTGGCACCAAAAGGTTGTTGATCTTCAGATTGGATACAGTAATGACCAGTAGATGGATCTTCAACCGGATCAATGACTTCTGGTATTTCGACCACAGATTGTACGGCTGATATACTGCCATCTTCATTCAGGGTTCCCTGGATTTTGATAACAGAACCTTCTTCCACTGTCGTGAGATCAAAACCAACTTCAGGAACGACATTGTACACTTCGCCGCTTTCGGTCACAACAACAATACTCCCAGCTTCTAAGTCAATGGATTGTACTGTAGCTATAATTTCAATCTCGCCAGTTAATGCCTGCGCAAATACAGATTGCACGTTTGAAAAAATCAATGCCATGCCTATGATTAAGGTGATGAATGTAGTTCTTATCTTTTGTAGTTTCATACTTATCTCCAGATTGCTATGTCAATCATTTGTGGAATACAAATGATTTCAATCAATTATTGGTTTCGAAACCGATTTCATTCCAGATGTCATCCCATTCTTTTTCCAACGACATTTGCAACAGACTTGTCACGGGGATTTGTACCGATTGGCTGGTCTCCAAGGCGATTAGAATATCCTCAAATGGATAGCCCTCGCAATTCCAGGTCATCACTTGTTTGTAGGATATCTCGTACGTCTCGGAGATACTCATCCCTAACGGATTAGATTCCTGAATGATGCAAGCTGGTTGAGCTGTAGCAGTGGCAATTGCAGTTGATGCGGGCAAGACTGTTAGCTGTGGCTCGATTGGGGCGACTGCCGATAAGGTCAATATCCTTCCCTCCGGAATTGACTTGACCATGCTGCAGGCTGTCATCCCAATGAGGAAGATGCATAAAAGAATGGCTGGAAATTTGGTTTTCGTTTTCTTTGTCTTGGTCATATCAACTTATATGACGATCCGAGTGGGGTTTCGTTACAAAGCATAATCAATCTCAGTCAATAGTCTCCCTTTTACCGATGCACAGCATGGGATAGAGGCTACCTATTTTGCTGGTTTTTTTGAAGGATTGGGCGGCTTTTTCGTTAATACCCAGTCTGGTGGACCGTGAAAAACGGTGGGCGTTAGTTTGGGGTCAGGGTGTTTATCATCCTGAACTGTGTTGTGCGGTGTTTTGCTAGGCTGTAGACCATTTTCGGGGTTAACATCCAGGGATGGGTCAATTGAACTTGGAGGGATGATTGTACTTCCCCGCCCATTGTTTTGATTCGGTGATTTTTCGTCTGGTAACTCATCTTTGTACCATTCTGTGATGGTGGTTTTACCCTGCTCATTTTTTTCTAAAATTTGGAGCAAAGCAGGTTTGGCTTGATCAGGTGCAGTTGCCAGAAGGAACGTCAATTGTTCCGACTGGGATGAGAGAATTTCCTGAAGCAGAGCAGCATGATTTCTAGCCTGCTGCTTATCTTTCTGCGACGCGCTTGAAATGGACTCTGTGGCCCTTGAGATGGTTTCAGAGAAGGCGTCCGCCAATTGGGGCAGATTTACTTCACGATTGGATTGGAGAAGCTGATCCATCTCATCCATTCGGGTTTGTAGAAATTCAACTTGTAATATGGATGCTTGCTCTTCATCGGCTAAGAACAGACGGCCCTCTTCCACTGTTTGCTTAATGGGATACAAGAAATCCCCGGGAATTGCACTGCCGGAAGCGTAAACGATGCTCCCTGTACTAACCAGGGAAATAATTATTGCGAATGCAACTATCACTAAAGCGGAACCGAGGTTTCTGGCCATGTTTAGCCAATTATGAGGCAATGTCCTTCCCGTTTTTACAGGGTGCCGGGGAGTAAGATGCTGTTGTAAATGTTTGGGGCTGGATTGTAGAAATGCTAGCCGGGGTGTGATTGTTGCCTGAGTGCGAATGCTGTTCGCAGTATCCAGTAAAGCTTGCAGTTCTTCCCGATATTCGGGATTTTTCTCAATGATTTCTTGGAGGGTGTGCTCATCAATTTCATTGGCTTCCAGACAGACGGCCAGAATTTCTTGTAGTTTGTTATTCATATTGTTTCTCCAGCACCAGCCGAAGTTTTTGTAAGGCTCTCAACTGTAATACACGCACATGTCCTTCCTTAAGACCCATAATTTCGGCTGTCTCTGCATGACTCAATCCATTCACAAACCGACAAAGCACCACCTGCTGTAGTTTTTCATCCAGGGTTTGAATGGCAAGTGCCAGGCCCCTGTTATCCTCCAGGGTTTGAATCTGATGCTCCAAAGAAGGCTGCCGATCATGTTGCTGGCTGCTCAGCTCTACGGTGGATCGTTTTGTGCGGTAAAAGTCAATGACCGTATTATGGGCAATCCGATAAAGCCAGGCACGCAGATTCACTTTGGATGACTCAAAGCGCGGAAGGGCGTCCCATGCTTTGATAAACACTGTTTCGGTAAGGTCCTCAGCCTCTGCTTGATTGATTACGCGATAATAGATATAGCGGTGAATTTCCTCCAAATAGTGCGTATATAGAACACCATAGGCTTTCGTATCACCCTGTATGGCTCGATCAAGGTAGCCTTTTTCGGCTAAATCAGATAGGCTGGATTGTTTCATCTATGTACATTGTATAACGAACCGGCATGGGTTTCGTTACAAAGAAGAATAATAGGGTTTATTGCCCAGTACAAAATTTTGAAAGCGTGTTTTGTGGTGACAATTCACGGAAATTGCAACTGATAACTTTGTTGTAATTGCAGCCTGGATTTATACCATCCAAATTCCTAAATCCTGCTGGTATGTAATTAAATTGATATGCCAGTAAAATGATATGGTGAAATTATGGGTTTTTAGAAAAGCTGAATAACTCATGAAATAAATGTTTGAGCGTTATGTAAATTTCGGTTGAGGAAAATCTCTATGAGACGAGTTTCGATAATTCTCATGCTGTCAGTGATGATTCTTGTCAGTCTGGCCTGTTCGTTTGCCACACGGATGGATGATCCAGTGAATAGTCAAGCCGATCCAACGGGCACCGGGATACCTGTTGGAAAACCGACAATCGTAGAACCTTTTTTACCACCGACGGATAGTCCCGAAGCAGGCTTTCAAGCCGGAACGGCTCTTGATCCTGCTACCTTGCCTGCCTTGACTGCTGTCGCGGCTGGGGGGGAGCCTAGCTCTTGCACCAGTGAAAACCCAGAACCAAACATCAGTCTGGGGTATGGGTTGTTTCCGTATCAGTCCATGTGTCTGAACAATTTTCCCATTGCGCCCGACAGCTCGGCGATTACGGCAATTTTGGTTGACCCGGCCGGACAAAGCTATACGGAGACGTTCACCTACACTCCGGATGGCATGCTCAACGCCAAGGGGATCAATAGCGGGTACATTGAAAGTGGTGAGGGAATCGATGGAAATCCGGGTACACCGGGGGTCAGCCTGGAGCTTTATCTTCCAGCCAGTTTGCCCTGTGGGGAATGGACAGCCTTTGCCAAAACCCAGGGTGGCTCACTTAATGTCGGCCCCAGCACCCTGGTTGTGGATTGTGCTTCGCCGCGTCTCAGTGTGCTGGCGGACGGTTCCAGCAATCCCTTTGTTTCTCCAGACTACTCCTGGGATGGGCCATCATTTACCCATGGCGAAACCCTGACCGTGTTTGGTTCAGCCTACCCGGCCAACACGCCTATCACCGTGGCTTTGTATCACCAGGACCCAGCGAATGCAGATCAAAATGTTGCATCGGATGCCGTTTCCATCCTGAGTGATGCCTCGGGCAATTTTAAGGTTCCCTTCATGGTTGGGGATGAAACCTCAAAAGGCGCTTATTATGCGGTTGCTGCCCCGGTGATCGATCCGACATTACGCCTGCATCCTTTTGGGGCACGGTTTTTGATTGAATAATTTCATAATTGAGCACTAACGAGTGGTTTTATTTTATCTTGTTCCGTTGCGCAAAAAAAATCCGTCTGAAAGCCAGACGGATTTTTATTTCTAGAAAAACTTAAAGCCAGGGCATTCAAGGAAAAAAGTGGGTTGAAATCCGCTTTGAAGCCGCATCCAACCTAGAATGTGGTGTATACTTTTTTTATTATCTCATTGTATTCGGGGCTAGAAGAGGGTTGTAACATGAGCAAAGAAGCCAAAGCACGCATAAAAATCAATGAGTTGCTCAAAGAAGCGGGTTGGAAGTTTTTTGACGATGAAACAGGCAAAGCCAATATCATCCTTGAAAACAATGTCAAAATAACTTCTAGCCATATGAATGCTCTTGGGGAAAATTTTGAAACAACGCATAATGGCTTTGTTGATTTTCTGCTGCTCGATAAAAAGGGATTTCCGTTTATCGTACTTGAAGCCAAATCGGAGGATAAACATGCGCTGGTAGGGAAAGAACAGGCACGTAAATATGCCCAATCCCAACATTGCCGTTTCATTATTTTATCCAACGGGAATTCTCATTATTTTTGGGATTTACAGCGCGGAAACCCTACCGCCATTACAAGATTTCCTTCACCGGATTCCGTGGAAGGATACTCCAATTTCAAACCCAATCAAACGGGATTAATTCGTGAGCTGGTTGACCAGGATTACATCGTATCCACGCAAAAACCGGATTATAAAAATGACCCAGCCTGGTTATCTGAGGCAACCCGTGGACAATTTATTCTCAATAATGGATTGCGCTTTCTGCGCGATTATCAGCTCAAAGCGGTTAAGGCCATTCAAGAGAATGTAAAGCTGGGCAAAGACCGATTCCTGTTTGAGATGGCCACCGGAACAGGGAAAACGCTGGTCTCGGCGGCGGTGATTAAACTATTCCTGCGGACGGGAAACGCGCGGCGGGTTTTATTCCTGGTGGATCGGCTGGAATTGGAAGATCAGGCCAAGAAGGCTTTTGTCATTTATCTGAAAAATGATTATCAGACCGTCGTCTATAAAGAAAACCGGGATGATTGGCGCAAGGCTGAAATTGTGGTTTCAACGATCCAGACTTTCATGTCGAAAAACCGCTATAAGCGCCTCTTTTCACCGGATGATTTTGACCTGGTCATTTCGGACGAAGCCCACCGCAGCATTGGCGGAAACAGCCGGGCGGTTTTTGAGTATTTTATTGGGTACAAACTCGGCTTGACGGCTACCCCTAAGGATTATTTAAAGAACTTTGAACCACAGGATCAAAATAATCCGCGCGAGTGGGAACGGCGTGTTTTATTGGATACCTATAAAACCTTTGGCTGTGAAAACGGGGTTCCGACGTACCGCTATTCCTTATTGGATGGCGTCAAGGAAGGCCACCTGATTAACCCAATTGTGGTGGATGCGCGGACCGAGATTACTGCGCAAATGCTGGCCGATACGGGCTATGTTGTGCCGGTATCTCAGGATGAAGTGGAAGAAGGGCAGGAAAGCAAAGTAGACGAGCAAACCTTTGTGCGCAAGGATTTTGAGAAAACCTTCTTCTCGGATGAGACCAATCGGGTTTTTTGTGAAACGTATCTACAAAATGCATTCCTTGACCCGATCAGCGGTGAGATTGGCAAGGGAATTGTTTTTTGCGTCAGTCAAAATCATGCGTCCAAAATTACGCAGACCTTGAATGAGCTTGCCAGCAAGATGTTCCCAGGCAAATATCAATCGGACTTTGCCATCCAGGTCACTTCTTCGGTACAGGATGCACAGCAGTTTGCGCTCAATTTCTCAAACAATAATTTGGGCGGCTCCGCGAATTTTATCGAAAGTTACAAAACCAGCAAATCCCGGGCGGCGGTGACGGTGGGTATGATGACCACCGGTTATGATTGCCCGGATATTCTGAATCTCGCTTTCATGCGGCCTGTTTTTTCACCTACGGATTTTATCCAGATCAAAGGCCGCGGAACGCGCAAGCATGATTTTAGCAATCAAATCACGGATTTGAAGTGGAAAAAGAATGTAGGCTCGAAGCCCAAAGGGCAGTTCAAATTATTTGATTTCTTTGCCAACTGTGAGTATTTTGAAGAAGATTTTGATTATAACGAAAAAATTCACCTGCCCAAGGTGAGAGGCAGTATGGGTGCACCTAGCGGAGAAACCAATGGTGGCACTGGATTTACATATGAACCCTATGATAGCACCCGCGCGGATGCCTTACGCGCCATCCGGGAAACGGCTGTGGGACCCGACGGCATGCGGGTGGACAGGATGTTCTACCAGAAATTCGAAGAGCAGATCAAGCAGGATGGTTTTGCCCGTGAAAAGGCAGAAGTTGGAGATGTCGGAGCCATTATCAAACATATTGAAGATAACATCTTCGATAAACCCGAAGATTTCTTTAATCTGGAAAAACTGCGCAAATCATTGAATATCGACCGGCGGGTTTCGCTGCGGGAAATTGTGGAAGTGATTTTTGGTTTGAAACCCTATTTCAAATCCAAAGATGAGCTCCTGGATGATGAATTTAATAAATTCGACAGCCGGGTGATGCCGGATGAAAAACAGTTTACCCCTGCGCGGAATTTCTTCAAGACGTATGTGCTGGATCCTGAATTTCGCATGCAAGTGGATACCGGGAATTTTGCCTATATCATGGGCAGCCATGCCGGTGGTGAATATTTGAGCAAGTTGAATAGTGACCTGCGCAATAAAATTATTGAATATATCAAGGACTATGTCTCGTTTAATCAGTTTGTATAACTTCTGGAAGTTTAATGAAAATGAAATCAATTGATCTATTCTCATTACCACCGAAAGTGTTTATTAGCTATTCACATGCTGATCGAGAATTTGTTACAAGTCTATTTAATGATTTGACAAGAGAGCGAATAAATGTGTGGTTGGATGAAAGGGAGATTAAAGTTGGAGACTCCTTGATCCAAAAAATAGAAAGTGGTATTAATGATTCGTCTTTTCTTGTTATTATACTTTCATCAAATTCTATCGCCTCTGCATGGGTAAGAGAAGAACTTAAAGCGGCACTTTACCTACAATTATCCGAAAAGAAAATTGTTGTTCTTCCTGTTTTATTGAATGACTGTGAAATACCTTTATTCCTACGCGATAAGAAGTATGCGGATTTTAGGAAAGATTATAAATCTGGATTATCTAGTTTATTAAATGCTGTAGCTGCACCTGATTTCGGCATGCACGGGAGGAATATCCAGAAAGATTATCACAATGATTATTCTATAGATTGGCTTTCTCTAGATGATGGAAATTTTGGTTGTAAGATTGAGATTATGAGCCATAGCCCTAAATTGTCATTTTCTGTAATGGCATCAATTATGGTTACTTCGAATCAAGGATTATCAAAGCGGTTTACTGATTTCATAAATGCAGGTTTTTCTTGGATAATACCTGATATGTTGTTTATTTACATTGAAGATACAATAGCCAAAAAACCACCAATTATATTAATTGAAAAAGATTTAGTTGCCAATGATCGTATTGATGTTATTGATTCGAAAAATGGATCTGGTGTAGTGATTAATCTTGAAGCAAGGCGTGTAGGGTTTAATCCTGGTAATGACCTTCTGTATGAGTGGGGTTCGATATTTTCTAATATTGTTGATATGCATCACAAAGAAGTTAGACGATTGATCCCACAAGAGGAAATTCTCAGGTGGGGAATGTGGATAAAACAAAATCCAATAGGAAATTTATAGAGATATCGGAGAACTTAATGTTAGATACCGCAACCAAACGACGCATCGACTCTGCCAGGGATATTCTGGTTGGCAAAGTGCCCGACCCGAAGAGCCAGGTGGAGCAGATCACCATCGCACTGATTTACAAGTTCATGGATGACATGGACCAGCAATCCATCGAGTTGGGCGGTAAAGCCAGTTTTTTCCAGGGTGAGTATGAGAAATTCAGTTGGACCAGCATCTTCGACCCGCATTTGGGCGGCGTGGATATGTTGAATTTGTACAGTGAAGCCATTACCAAAATGAGTCTGAATGCTAACCTGCCGGAGCTCTTTCGCAATATTTTCAAGAACGCTTATCTGCCGTACCGCGACCCGGAAACTCTGAAATTGTTCCTCAAGACCATCAACGAATTTACCTATGATCACTCCGAGAAGTTGGGGGATGCGTTTGAATATCTCCTATCTGTTTTGGGTTCGCAGGGCGACGCGGGACAATTCCGCACCCCGCGCCATATCATCGATTTTATGGTGCAGGTGCTTGACCCGAAAAAGAACGAGACCGTTTTGGATCCCGCTTGCGGGACGGCGGGGTTTCTTATCTCAGCCTATAAACACATTCTACAAAACACAAAAGACTCGAAAGGTCTGACAACCCAGGAAAAGCAAGCCCTGTACGAAAACTTCACCGGCTACGACATTTCACCGGATATGGTGCGCCTCTCACTGGTGAACCTGTATTTGCACGGCTTTGTCAAACCGCAAATTTATGAATACGATACGCTGGGGAATGAGGAGCGCTGGAACGAATACGCCGATGTGATCCTGGCCAACCCGCCGTTTATGTCGCCAAAGGGCGGAGTCATGCCGCATAAAAAGTTTTCGGTGCAGTCCAACCGCAGCGAGGTGCTGTTTGTGGATTACATGGCCGAGCACCTGACCCCCAATGGACGGGCTGCCATTATTGTGCCCGAAGGGATTATTTTTCAATCGGCGGGGGCGTACAAACAGTTACGCAAGTATTTGATCGAAAACAATTACCTGTGGGCGGTGGTCTCTTTACCTGCGGGGGTGTTCCAACCCTATTCGGGCGTGAAAACGTCCATTTTATTTTTGGATAAAAGCCTGGCCAAAAAGACAAACCAGGTTGTCTTCGTTAAAGTGGAGGCCGACGGCTTTGATTTGGGCGCCCAGCGCCGACCGGTGGAGAGAAATGACCTGCCAAAAGCGCTGAACACCTTGCAGGAATACCAACATTTTGTGTTGAATGGGCAGGGTTCGCATGCAGTGAGTGAGACAGCCACGGATGATGTGGGTTCTCAAAATCTGATTGATGGAGGGTTGACGGTACCCATCTCCAAACTGGCAGAGACCGGCGACTACAACCTGAGCGCAGATCGCTATCGGGAAGTGATTCGAGTTGGGAAGCAAACTTATCCGATGGTTGCGTTGGGTGATGGAAAATATTTCTCAATTGAGAGCGGTGGAACACCAGACTCAAAAAATGAAAAATATTGGGATGGTGATGTGTATTGGGCTACACTTGTAGATTTGCCGCAAAATGAATATATCTCAACAATAATGGATACGAAACGAAAAATCACACAAGATGGTCTCAAAAATTCTTCTGCGAAAATAATTCCAATTGATTCAATTATCGTATCCTCTCGGGCAACAATTGGTCGTGTTGGAATTAACAAAGTGCCACTTGCAACAAATCAAGGTTTTAAAAATATTTTAATCAGAGATAAAGACTCAGTTGATCCGATATTTGTCGCATACATGATAAAGAGACTTACTCCTGAAATGGAAGCGCTATCAACTGGTGGTACGTTTAATGAAATATCAAAAACGAGTTTTTCAACTCTAACAATCCCCTTGCCCCCACTCGAAATTCAGCAACAGATTGTGGACGAAATTGCTGCCCACCAGCGCATCATTGACGGCGCGCGTCAGGTCGTCGAGGGGTGGAAGCCGGATATGGATGGAATTGATGAATATGATCTTGTTGAGCTTGGAAATTACATTAATTTTGTTAGTGGCTTGTCTTTATCTATTCCAGATAGTGAAGATGAAAATGGCTTGCCTATAATTTCTATGAACAGTATCTCTGAAGATGGCATATTAACTCAAAAAGGAATACGAAAGATAAAATTGCCAAAATCGGGCACAATAAATTATCTTGAAAGAGGTGATTTACTTTTTAATTGGCGAAATGGTAGCAAACATCTTGTTGGAAAAACAGGATACTTTGATTTTGAAGGCAAATACGTTTTTGCTTCATTCTTATTAGGCATACGTGTAAAAACTGAGTTTCTCGACTCAAAATGGTTATGGTACTTGCTAAATCGATTCCGAAAAGATGGAAAATATATGAACTTCATGCGCCAAAATGTGAATGGGCTTTTCAATCGTGAGGAATTGAAGATTTTACCAATTCCTTTGCCATCTCTTGAAATCCAACGCGAACTTGTGGCACGGATTGAACACGAACGTACCTTTATCGAAGGCAATCGGGAGTTGATACGTTTATATGAGGAAAAGATCAAGAGGGTAATTAATCGTATTTGGGAGCGGTAAGATATGATTGAAGATGCTCAAGAAATTTTTAACTATTTGCCCATATCTTTCCGTAACCAAGCTGAACAGGAATATATCGGTTTTTTATGGGATGCTTTTGTTACTAATTATGAAGCTCAGAAATATTCTTTTGCATTTCTAGCTTACCACATGCTTTTTATGAGTTTTGTCTATTTTGAAATTTGGCAAATTAAGACGAATAATCTATGCGATTTTGAAAAGGCGATGGTAGGTTTTAACAAAGAAATGGAAAACGTACTTTTAAAGGCATCAACTCCATTTACTTTGTGGCAGGTAAATGAAAGTAGCGTTTTTCGATTTCTCAAACTTATTGGAATGAATAATACTGATATCGGTGTTTGTACAAAAATTGTAAAAGAGCGAAATGATATTGCACATTCGAATGGAAATATCTTTTACAAAAATCAATTTGATATTGATACAAAGATTGAAGAAATAATGCAGTGTGTTGAGAAGATTCAAAGTCATTCAGCAAATAGTATAAATGCCTATTATGATATATTTTTGAGAGAGAATTCTGATCCGGAGAAAAGACAATATATGTCGGATCGTGATCAAATTCTTGAAATCTTGGTATATGGGAATTATCTGTCCTCAAAAGATTTGGCAATCTTAAAGAAATTTGATGTAACAAAATTGCATAAAGAAAAGGATTATGAAAATATCAAAAATTTAACAAAAGCCTTGATAGAAATGTATACAAAAGAATATGAAGGCGGTGGCGAAACTGAAGAGGAAGAAGAGGAATAACCAAATCGAATTTTGGAAATTATTTATCAATGAGCCACTTACTTGTAGGGTGAATAATTTTATTTTATTATTAATCCTAGCAATTTGAATCTATCATTAAATGGTAAGTAAATACAACTTCTTACCTAAAACAAAAAACTGCCGGATGGCAGTCTTTTGTTTTAGCTCAATTCAATTTATTGCACTTCAATCAATACTGCGCGCACGACGGTGCGCCAGCGGTAGGTGTTGGTTTTTTCGTCGTAGCCGTGACAGGTGATCAGGGTCAGCCAGGGGAGGTCCTCGTGCTGGCTGAGGGTATCGGTGGCGTTGGGGGAGGTCCATAAATTCACCGAACGGACTTCGTAGATATAGTCCTGTCCCCAGGCGTGGATGATGAGCTGATCCCCCCAGGCCAGGCTGCCCAGGTTGGCAAAGGGACCGGGGTTGCCGTTCGTATCCGTGACATGCCCGGTCAAGACACTATTGCCATTCCAGGTGGGGAAGGCTGTGCCTTGCAAATAGCCGATCTGGTTGCCCAGCCAGCTTACGTCCCAATCCGGTCCAGGGACACCCACCACGGATTGGGTACTATCCAGGGCAGGAATTTCAAGCTGCATGCCTGTGTCGCTGAACGCTTTGGCCATGGGTTGGGCAGGCAGGAGGGTAACCATTCCTGGTGCAAATCCAGTGGCGGGCAGGATGGATGGGGCTGGATCCGAAGAAGAGGAGCCTGAATTCGTCGCCGCTACGGAAAATGCCAGCAAAGCATCCGCACCATCGTTCAGCTCTGTGCCAGCCTGATTTTCAATCGAGGTGGTGCCGCAGGCCAGGAAGCGGTAATCGCCTGGGGGCAAGGTGAGGTTGTGATCGAAGAATAGATTGGCCAGAAAAGGTCCGGCTTCGTCGTGGTCGTCATAGAAAGCACCGCCGATGGGGATATTAATATCCGTAGGGGCTACTCCGCCTGCGCAATCCACGGTTTGAAAGCCGTCCGTGCCGGCGCTGAAGAGCAGATAATTGCCCGGATAGTTGGCGGATTGGGGATCGTCTGCGCCTTTGACATCCATATTGAATTCGAGGGTGATATGGCTGATCCCTGCCGGCAGAGTGGCGCCCGGCGCGGGGAACGAATAAGCGCCATTGACCACCAGGGGGGCATTGGCAGCGTGTCCCTGAATGGCGAAGGTGTAGGGATTCTCATTGCTGTCATCGTTGGCAATGCTGATGACAGCCTGGCGCAGTCCATCGGCGGATGGGGTAAAGGTGACGGTGAAAGTCGTACTGTCACCGGCGGCCACCGGCGAAGTGGGCTGTAAGCTGACGCTGAAATCAGCGGCATTCGCGCCGCTCAGGGTGACAAACGGCGGTCCGCTCAAGTTCAACGCGAGTGTGCCGGTGTTTTGGATGGTAAAGGTGTGGCTGGCAGTTTCAGAGGTGGCGACATAGCCAAAGTCGGTATCATCGGCCATGGAGGGGTTGACGTCGCCGCTGGGAATGGACTGGCTGTTGCCAAAAACATCCATCTCAGGCACGGCCGTAATGGTCACGCTCTGATCCGCGCCGTAGGTGGTATCCGAAGCGTTGGTGGCGGCCACACGGAAGTGATAGGTCGCGCTGGATGTCAGCCCACTGACGGCGGCGCTGACCGGGGTTTGGCTGCTGCCGCTGAGCGGACTTTGCTCGGCGGTGACGCTTGAGCCGTAGCTGGTATCCAGCCCATATTCAAAAGTAACACCGGTACTGGCGTTATTGGCATTGACCGTGCCATTAAACGTGGCCCCGTTGGATGTAACGGCCGTGGCCGGGTTAGTCAGAGCCATGGGTGCCGCTGCTAACGTGGTAAAGGTCAGGTCGTCCCCCGAAGTTGTTCCGGCGGTATTGGTTGCCACTGCCCGGAAGTGATAGGTGGTATTGGGCAGCAGGCCGGTGGGCGCTGCGCTGATATCGCTGGGGCTGGCGCCGGTGAGGGGGCTGGGACTGGCAGCGATGACGGAGCCGTAGCTGCTGGTCAGGCCGTATTCAAAGAGGACGCTGGTGCTGTCGTAATTGGGATTAACCAAGCCATTCAGGGCGGCGGAAGTTTCCATTACCCCGCTGGCGGCCTGGGTAGTGACGATTGGCGCGCTGCGCCCGGTACCTTGAATGGTGAAGGTGTAGGGGTTTTCGTCACTGTCATTATTGGCGATACGGATCGCCGCCTGGCGCAGCCCAAGAGCGGCAGGACTGAAACCGACGGTGAACGTCGTGCTGCCCGCCGGGGCCACCGGTGAGGTGGGCTGCAGGGTAATGCTGAAATCGGCGGGGTTGACACCGGACAGCTCAACCAAGGGGGTGCCGCTCAGGGTGAGGTCAATGGTGCCGGTGTTCTGGATGGTAAAGGATTGGGATGCACTGTCTGCGAGCGTGACCAGGCCGAAATCGCTGCCATCGGTCGCGGCAGGGCTTGTGTCGCCGGAGGGGATGGAGAGGCTCTTGCCCAATACGTCTATCTCGGGGACGGCTGTCCCGCTTCCCTGAATGGCAAAGGTATAGGGATTCACCGCGCTGTCGTTGGCAATACTGACAGTAGCCTGGCGCAATCCGAACGCAGAGGGGTCAAACTGAAGGACAAAATCAGTTTGGTACCCGGAAGCAATCGGGGAGTAAGGGTTATCGAGCACGGTAAAATCAGCAGCATTTGCCCCAGTGAGGGTGATACGCGGGCTGTTCGTCAGGTTCAGGGCATTCGAACCGATGCTGAGCAGGTCAAAACGATGGCTGACCTGTCCACCCTCCACTGCGACGCTGCCGAAATCGGTCAGGTCCATCAGGCTGGGCGTACTATCCCCCGCACTGATCAAGAGGCCGGCGCCTTGGGATGCCAAACTGCGCGCGTTAAGTTTGGCGACAAGGCCGTCATGTTGTCCTGCTTTGGCATTTACCGGGCTGCCCCAGGTAGAAATACTGGTACCCGCAAGATAGATATTTCGATTTGCATCCAGCGCCATGGCATAACCATAATCAGAATATGTTCCCCCGACGAAGGTGTTCCACAGGCGCGAACCGCTGCTATCCAGTTGCGCGGTAAAAATGTCATACATTCCTCCTGCATAGGCATTGAGCGGGCTGCCCCAGGTGCTTTCGCTAATACCTGCCACATAAACGGTTCCGCTTCCATCCAACGTAATGGCTCTGCCAAAATCCCTATTTAAGCCGCCCAGAAAGGTATTCCAAAGGAAAGAACCGCTATTATTCAACTTTGCAACAAAGGCGTCACCTGTTCCTCCACCATAAGCATTGATCGGGCCGCCCCAGGTTGTTTGGCTTAAACCTGTCACAAACAAATTCCCGCTGCCATCCACGGCGATGCCGATTCCTTCATCACCGGATGGTCCGCCCATGTAGGTGTGCCACTGGCGAACGCCGCTGCTGTTTAGTTTGTCAACAAAGATATCGTTCATCCCTCCCGCGTGAGCATTTAGCGGGCTGCCCCAGGAGTTGCTGCTATCCCCGGCTACATAGACATTCCCGGCGGCATCCACCGAGATGGCATTGCCTTGCGTTAAGATGTCCAAACCACCCAACCCGCCCATGAACGTATTCCACATGAGGTTTCCATTGTTATTCAGTTTGGCGACAAAGCCTTCCTCCCCATTACCTTGAGTGTGACTGAACGGATAAACCGGAGTTCCCCAGGTTGCGCCGGAATATCCTGTGATTAAGATATTTCCATTGTTATCCAGCGTTATCGCCTTGCCCACGTCATTCCAGCCTGCTCCCGCGAAGGTATTCCAAATCAGCACCCCATTCGTATCCAATTTAACGATAAACGCATCGTCATATCCGTCACCGAAATGAGCATGAAGCGGACTTCCCCAGGTTGCCTGGCTTAAGCCTGTCACATAGAGATTTCCACTGGCATCGACAACAATATCGTTGCCCTGATCCTCGCCGCTGCTGCCGAGAAAGGTATGCCAGAGTCGCACACCATTGTTGTTCAATTTGGCAATAAAAATATCATAGGATCCCCCGGCAAATGGAATCAGCGGGCTTCCCCAAGTGCTGGGACTATAACCTGCCACATAAATGTTTCCGCTTCCATCTAGAACGATGCCGTTGATGATGTCATTCCCCGAGCCACCCATGAAAGTGTGCCATTCCAGGGTAGGATCAATGATCAGAGGGTAATCCGGATTATATTGACCAACTTGAAAGGAAACCAGTGGAATTTCAGCATTGGCATTGATCCGGAAGGCCACATCCACCGGTTTAGTTTTGCCCCCAATCACCTGCCAGGCGATTGGGGCACTGGCGCTCAGTATGCCGTTTTCAAATTCAAAGCCCAGGCTGCCGCTATTATCCAGGCTGATTGGCACGTTGTATTGCAAGGCTATCTGCCCCGGGTCTGCGCCGGGTGCGATGGTGTACGTGCTGCGCAGGATGCCGCCTGCCGGGGCGTCATAGACCAGATCAATGCCTGGCCATAACTGACTATACTGCACCCTTTGCAGGGGCTGAACCGATTCGGACGAACCGGCAGCCTGGTCCGCACTCGGTGTGACACCGGCGGTACCGACAAAGCTTTCGCGCAGCATATGATCCCCGCTGGCCAGATAAACACCGTCCGAGGCAAAGCCAAGGATGTGTCCGTTGGCGGTAAATTGAAGCAGCGAGGTGTTTGCCGCTGTGGTTGTTGGTTGGGTTGAACTTGCTGCATACACCGGAGTTGGCAGGCAGCCTGCCATGAGCGTCAGGACCAGCCCGACCCGCATCACGATCGAAGGTATTTTATTTTTAGAGATCCGTTTTTTCATAGTAAAGCCCTTACAACGATGAAATTCTGCCTGTTCATCAGCTCTGTATGCCGGCTTCGACTGCCGCGCATAGACTTTCAGTAGTAAATCCGTCCAACAAGACGGCATTTGCGCCAATACTCTGGGCCAGTTTCTGCTGCTCAAAAGAATGCGCTAAAACCACACAGCGCTGTCCAATTTGTTCAAGGTTTTGGTTGGTTTGGATTTCCGTCAACGCCGCATCCAGTAATACCAGGGAGCCTGGGCAGCTCAACAAAAATTGCTGCGCCTTTGTCATCGTCCCGGTCTCTTCGATAGCGGCCCTGGGGAAACAGGATTGCAGTAATACCCGCAAACTGTCCCGCAAACGACCGGATTCAGAGATGATCATGATGTGTGAGATATTTTTCGCCATGGTAATACAGTAGCAAAATCATGGCAGCTTTATAATGCAGTAAGATGGGTGTTTATCTGGTTAAAAACTTCGTGGTTTCTATAAAAAAACCCTCTCCCTGGCGAATTTTCCGGGGAGAGGGCTGATCCAGATGAATGAATTGGTTACCGGGTTAGTGTCGCGTCAGCCGGCAGATAATTTTCGCCTTCCGGCGGGGTAATGATTTTCCACTGGATGGTATTGGGATCGATGACTGTGATTTGTGCCGTACCGAAATTCTCGGAAAAACCACTTTGGAACTGGACCACAGCTCCCTGGCCCTGGATCATGCCATTGATGGAAACATCCCGCTGGTCAATTTTATTCCCGCCTTGAGCCACAATGAGATGACCGCCGTAAATACTTTTCCAGTCCTGGTACAAATACAGGGTCAAGCCGGAAACGGCATCGACCCATTCACCATCCAAGGAGAATGTAGCTTTATATTGGGCAATATCCACATTTATGCTATAGACCTTTTGATCCGGTGCCAGGTTGCATGCCGAGATGGGCTGGTCGGCAGGACATTCCACTCCCATGGCGGGTTCCCATTTGGCTGAGACCAACATCAAGGCCATGTCCCTTGATAGACCCAAAGCGGTCCCGGTTGGGCCATCCGCCTGGTAAAGGGGCTGAGGATTCCAGCCCAATCCTACGGAATTTACCACGGACGAAACGATGTCCTGAGGATTACTGAATTGAGAACCGCTGCCCCCCGCGATCAGCGAACAACCCTGTCCGGCTTCTTTGTTGATGGCATCGAAGAAGGGAGCTCTGGTCTGAACAATAAACTCAACACCCAATGCCTGCGAGGCGATGGTTCCAAGTTCCTGGCATAAGCTGTCCGGAATCAAATCATACATCGAGCCTTGCGCCGGATCAATCAGCGTTGGGTTGGTTTCAATCACGATCTGATAATTGACCAGATTCTGGCTGAGGGAGCTTACGTCAATGAAGTAATCCTGGGTGGCAGGCAGGACATTGCTCCAATAGATTTCGGGACTGAACGAGAAGGACTGTCCATCTGCTCCGCTGATGTTAAGCGCGGCATAGAGATTGGTGCCATCCGGAGCCGGATCGGGGGTTAACCAGATGGTTACCTGCTGTCCCTGCAAGCCAGCCAGGACAAACCGCGTTGAGGCTCCGGCTGCCAGATCGCCATTGGTATACCAGGTCGTTTTCCCGGTTGGGAATTCAATCCGGGTGGCATCCATAGGGATGGGTTTAGGAACAGCCTCCGTTGTGGCAGTGACTTCGATGATCTGAGGGGCTGCCGTATTAACTGGCCCTGCTGCGGTTTGCGTCAATGCCACGGCGACGGCAATATCCGTGTTCGGGGTACCGTTTCCTGAGCAGGAGGCGAGCATGATTGCGAGAAGAAGTATTGTGAGCAATTGAATTTTTTGTTTCATTTTGGACTTCCTTTATGATTCCGTATCGGCGGCTTTCCGTTGTCATAAAAAACCGTCATTCAAGTCAGATGGTGGAGATGAGTCATACCTGGCACCCAAGAATTGAGAAAAAATCAATAATAATTTAGGTTAACCATATCAATAAACAGGTTTTTATGAAATACATTAAATGAGGCGTTCGATTGGTTAAAAACTTCGTGATATTTGGATTCAAAGGAAAAAAAATAAACTTTGGATCAAAAGGAATCTGATTAAAAAAATCAATCCAGCAAAGTCTACTTGTTCTTTGCTAATCCATTGCGGATGGCGTATAAAGCAGCCTGGGTGCGGCTGGTTAACCCTAATTTTGCCAACAAGGCACTGACATATTTGGCGACGGTGTTTTCATGAATCACCATTATTTTGGCAATATCCTGGTTGGATAGTCCCTCAGCAATCAGGGTCAGGGTTTCCATCTCCCGCTCTGTGAGGGAATCCAGCAGTCTATCGGTGGGTTGGTTAATCTCCCGTACCATGCGTCTGGCGATTTCGGGGTGCAGGGTTATTTTCCCCTGGGCTACCTCACGGATGGCTTGCAGTAAGTCCTGGCGTAGGGTGTCTTTGAGTAAATATCCCATCGCGCCGGCTTTAATAGCCGGGAAGACTCGTTCATCATCGGCAAAGCTAGTCAGAACCAGAATACGTGCCTCCAGATTGGCAGCCCGGATGGCCTGGATGGCAGCCAACCCATCCATTTGAGGCATCACCAGGTCGATCAGAATGACGTCCGGCTGGAGAGCATCAGCCATCGCGATGGCTTCCATTCCGTTAGTTGCCATGCCGACCAAATCAAAATCAGCTTGAGTATTCAGGATGGCCTCCAGACCCTCACGTACAATGGCATGGTCGTCGGCAATCAGGATGCGCAATGGTTTTTCGCTCAAATTCGTTCCTCCACAATCATGCTGACGCAGGTTCCGCTTCCCACTTTGGAATGGATATCCAATGTGGCATTGATTTCAGCTGCCCGTGCTCTCATGTTTTCCAGTCCCATCCCGCCGCCAGCCATTCGCTCAGGATTAAAACCGCAACCATCATCATTGATCGATAGGCGTACACCTTCTTGGGTACGAACAAGACGTACTGTCACTGTTCTGGCGCCAGCATGTTTTAGGGCGTTGTTCAAGGCTTCCTGTGCGATATGATAAAGGGCATTTTCAACATCCAACGGCATATGGATGCTTTCATCGGCCAGAAGACTGGCTCGAACATCCGAGCGGCCTTCCACCGCAGCCAGACGCAATTCCAGTGCATTTACCAGGCCTTCCTGTTCCAGGACAGGCGGCCGCAGTTGGTGGAGAAATAAGCGCATTTCGCGGATGGCCTGGCGGGTGGTCTGTCCGATACGGGTCAGTAAATGAGCCGTAGCTTGCGAATCCCCTGATTCGAGATGCAGCTTGCCCGCCTCAGTCAGGGTGGAAAGCCCGTAGAGGGATTGGGTTACAGAGTCATGCAGGTCACGCGCCAGGCGCTGGCGTTCTTCCAGCAGATTGGCATGCTGGGCCAATTGGCGCAGGCGATCCGTATGCACTGAGGCGCCCACCTGACCCACGATGGATACCAACAAGGCTACCTCGTTCAGATCAAAGCCCTGGCTGGCATCCCGGATTAAGGCCATCAAACCAAAGATTTGCCCGTTGGCCGGCAGGGGTGCGAGTATCAAAGTGAGGGGTTTGCCCACTTGGATGAATTCTACGGCGCGGGATTCAAGGTTGGTATTGGGGATTAAAAGCGGATCGGTTTGACTGAGCGCATCCGCCAACAGGAAGTCATCGGCAGGAGGGTTGAGGAAGTAAGCCAGCCAATCCGGAGGGAGTCCGCTGTCGGCGGCCAGCTGCAGAGAGGCAGGGGAGGTCCCTTCATTCAGCAGTAAAATCATGCCCATGGGGCTGCCCAACGCGGCCAGACTGCGTTCCAGTAAGGTGGTTAATAGACTGGGTGAATCCTGTGCCTGGCTGGCAGCCGCGGTTACATCGTAGAGGGCTTCCAACTCACGGGTGCGGTCGGCAACCCGCTGTTCCAGTGTCAGATTGAACTGGCGCAATTCGGTTTCGGCTCGCTCTCGCTGGGCCAATTCATCCTTCAAGGAGGCAGTCAATTTGTTAAACGCGCTGGTCAGAAACCCAACTTCGTCCTGGTAGGTGACTGGTACCTGGATGTCCAACCTGCCGGCATCTGCATGGCGGACACCGTCCAATAAATGGTCCAACGGACGGATCAGGTTGGTACGGAAATATCGTGGAAAAACCACCAGAACCAACAATCCGCTCCAGAGAATCAGGCTCCACACCCAACTACTTTTACGCTGGGTAGACTGGTCCATCTCGACGAGATCAAATCCCACTTCATAAATTAAATCCCCTTCTTTAAATTGACAGCCAATATATTGGGGATAGGTTCCAATGGGATGACTGCCAAAACGATAACGAAATGAGAATAGGCCATCTTCTTCACAGAGATTTGTTAAATTAAGGTAATAAAACCAGGCAGGCAGGGGAGTATGCAGCAGGGGTTCAGGGGGTAAGGATGGATTGTTTGTCCCTGGTCTTGTGTAGATCGGATGATGAACGGCTAAATCAAGATTATCTTCTTCTGATACGGGGGCAGCAAGGATATAGGCGATACGATGCGGCAGTGAGTTAAAATCATTGGTTTTGAGTATCTGGCGTGTTAAAACTACGTCTGCCCGGGAGATTGCATTTGTCCACTCGCTGGACAGGGTATGGGCATACATCCCAACAATCCCGGATAACCCAAGTACGGTCACCAGGGAAAGACCCACCAGGCGAACGACCAGACGCGGTTGTTCGGTGGTGATGTCAAAGATAGAGTATACAAAAATAATGAGCATGAGTGAAAAGGAAAGGTTGATCATCAAAGGCGCAAACTGGGCAGACAGGTCGAAAACGCTGGAAATAATTGGAGCGATTCCTTGAAATATGCCACAAAACAGGGCAAAGGTAAAATTACGCAGCAGGCGTATAGAACGAGTTTGCGGCTGCCAAAACGCGGAAAAAGCACCGCGCCAGCCGGTAGATAATTGCTCAGCTTGGAGGCTCAGCAGTCTATGCAAGCAAACGACCAATGCTGTAAGGCTTGCAACTACATTAATATTCATGATAGCTGTTGGCGCCATCCATGCCACCGCAGCCTGAGTGATTAAAAATTGGATGGCATATGTCAGGCTGGCGAATAAGGTAACCAGACTAAAGGACAACCCAAGAATGGCAATCATGCGGGCTTCAATTGAACCAATTTTTTTAGGATAATGATAAGCAAAGATCATCAAGCCGGACATACTGACCACTGCGCAGGCATCCGTGAAGGGAATCAAGGCGCTGCCCCAAAAGACGATGCCATTGGCAAACCAACTGGCCATCCCCAGGGTAAATCCCAGCATCACAATACTGATGATCCAGGTGGCGGATGTTTTATCTTTAAGACGCAGCAGATAGAAAACACCTGCCAGGCCGATGAAGAATAACGCCAGGGCATTGAAGGAATAGGGGGAGGGTGAAAATTGAAGGGATTCCATAGGGTTATCGTTGCAGGTAAGTATATACTAAGTCCATAAAAATTGAATATTGGATAACTATTGGTTCAATATGTTACTAACTCATGACATTCTTGAATTATGCCAATTAATAACGATGAGCGATGAGGTCAAGGAGTGAATCTTGAAGATGGTGTCCGGAAGAATGGCAAGGTTTTCTCCGACTCTGACGCAAAAATATATTTTCGGGATCGCTGGTAAAATAAATTATTCTCATCACTTGGAAAAGGGAACCCTATGCAAAACTCATCTACACGTGGAATTACGCCACGCATCTGGTTTGTAATGGTTGCACTGGCATTGACCGGGCAGATTGCCTGGGCGGTTGAAAATGCCTGGTTCAATACCTTTGTCTTCGATACCATCACGCCGGACCCGCGTCCGGTAGCCTGGATGGTAGCCGCCAGCGCCATCACGGCCACTTTGACCACGCTGCTGATGGGTACGCTCAGTGACCGCACGAAAAGCCGCTGGGGACGCAGGCGCCCATACATCTTGATTGGCTACGTGCTATGGGGATTATCCACGGTCCTCTTTCCTATGGTTTCCTTCATTAAAACCGCCAGCCTTGCAGTGATGATGGTGGTTATCGCTGATTCGGTCATGACCTTTTTTGGTTCCACGGCAAATGACGCGGCGTTTAATGCCTGGACAGCGGATGTTGCCACCAGCAGCAATCGCGGACGTGTGGAGGGTGTGCTCAATTTGAGTTTGTTCCTCGCACAAATTGTATCCATGGTCGCCGCCGGTATGTTGATCGATTCGTTCGGATATTTCATTTTCTTTTATAGTCTTGGCGGCATTGTCATGGTGGTTGGGTTGTTGGCCGGCATGTTTTTGGAAGAACCGCCCGTCATTGAGAGCCTGGAACCCCGTCCGCCATTCTGGCAGGAATTTACCGATCTTTTTAATATCAATGTCCTCAAGGATAATCGAAACTTGTTTATCTTATTGCTTTTCATCATGCTAAGCAATATTGGCATGCAGGTTGCCATGCCCTATCTGATCGTCTATCTGGAAAATTTTGTTGGCGTTACCAAAACGGAATTCAGCATCATCGGCGGTTCTGTTATGTTGGGAAGTGCTATCTTTGCCGTTCCCTTTGGTATTCTGGCCGACCGCTGGAACAAGAAAATGATGATCGCAATGGCCATTATTGTCAGCAGTCTGGGCGGCATTTTGCTCTCCCTGGTGAGTTCCCTGCCGCTGCTGGCACTGACAGGCTTGCTTTGGCAGGCATTTTTCACGGCCGCCGGCATTGCTGCTGTGGCCTGGTTGAAGGATCTGCTGCCGGAACAAAACCGGGGCAAGTTTCTGGGTATCCGCATGATATTTTGGATTGCCATTCCCATGGTGATTGGTCCCTGGCTTGGCTCAACTCTGATTCAAAATTTTGGCGTCCCCACATTTACCAACGGTGAGGCTGGCTTTGTCCCCGTGCCGATTATCTTCCAGGTCGGGTCAGGGATTGCCTTACTTTCATTGATCCCGCTTGCCTTTATCCATCGGAAAAGAAGTGCATGAGTCGGGCAAACCTCCTTCCCGGGTATTGGCAGGATTGCCAAATGGTGAATGCCGAGAAAGCCATTTTCCATCAATGGGAGCAGCTTAACGCCTCGGGTTGTATAGAGAATTTCCTTATTGCTGCCGGCGAATCGGATGGATTTCGCGAAGGCTGGTTCTTTGCCGATTCGGACGCCTTTAAATGGCTGGATGCTGCGGCCCGTGTATACGCCACCCAACCGAACCAACGGCTGAGTGCTTTAATGGATGATTTCATCGCTTTGATCCAGCGTGCTCAAATGCCCGATGGCTATATCTTCACCTATAATCAAATCCATTTTCCGCATACCCGCTGGACCAACCTGCAAATCGAGCATGAATTGTACTGTCACGGGCACTTAATCGAGGCGGGTGTTTCCCATCATGAGGCGACAGGGCGCAATGAGCTGCTGGATATTGCCGTTAAAGCTGCCGACTGTGTCGTGGCAGATTTCAATAAAAAAGGTCCGGCATATACACCCGGACATGAGGAGATCGAAATTGCTCTGCTGCGGCTTTATGAACGAACTAAGGAACCGCGTTACCGAAACATGGCCGAGCAATTCATCGAGCAGCGCGGCCGGAAGAAAGGGTTTGGTCTTTCAATTTCCCAGCAAAACGGCAGCGTGGACCAGCGCAAGAAGCAGGTTGCCGAACAGCGTCAGGCTTATCTGCGGGCGCACCCGGATTACCGACCCTTTCAGGTGCCTGCCGGTAACGAGGCCAAGAAGCCGCCATTTATTACCCAGCGCTGGATGCTCAATGCCTTAACCGGCAAATATTTCCAACAGCATGCCCCGGTACACAAACAGACCATTCCCGTGGGGCATTCCGTCCGCTTTGCTTATCTGGAAACAGCAGTTGCCATGTTGGTACGGTTACACGGAAGCAGATCATTTTTGCTGTCGCTGGAACAAGCCTGGGAACATATGGTCACACGCAGGATGTACGTGACAGGCGGCATTGGCTCACTGCCTGCCCTGGAAGGCTTTGGCAACGATTATGAACTTGACCCGGAATTTGCCTATACCGAAACCTGTGCCGCTCTGGGCTGCATGTTCTGGAACTGGGAAATGACTCAATTGACCGGTGAAGCCCAATATGCTGATTTATTTGAATGGCAGTTATATAATGCTTCGCGAGTCGGCATGGGCGTGGACGGCACGAGCTATTTTTATAACAATCCCCTCACTTGCCGCGGCGGCGTGACCCGCCAGGCCTGGTATGAAGTCCCCTGCTGTCCATCCAACCTTTCACGAACCTGGGCGGATATTGGAAAGTACCTTTATACCCATGATCTGGAAAATGTTTGGGTACACCAATATGTGGACAGCGAGATTGTGTTTGATGAGTGCAAAGCTGTAAAGCTTAAATTAAGCACGGGACTCCCCTGGCGGGGAACTGTAAGTATTGAAGTAAATCCTCAAGAGACCCAAGCATTCATTTTGCACTTGCGGATTCCCTCCTGGGCTAATAGTGCAACGCTGAGGATAAATCATCAGGAGTACGAAATTCTTCCGGTAGAACGGGTAGAGAGAGAGCAGACTGCTTCCGGTTATGATCCACGTATAAGCAGCTATTATCGAATTGAGCGCCTCTGGCTGCCAGGCGATATCATAGAACTGGATTTCAATCCGGAAATTCAATTACGGCAGGCACATCCCAGAGTCAAGGGACACAAGGGTAAAGCGGCTATCACCGCCGGCCCGCTGGTCTACTGCCTGGAAAGTGTGGATAACCCGGAGATAGATATTTTCAACGTCCACATTGACTCGGTCACGCTGGAGCTTCAGTTTGAACCTGCTTTGCTGGGCGGCACAAATTGTATTACGGCAAAATCTATCGACGGTTGCACGCTGAAGTTTATTCCCTATCACTTGTGGGGCAATCGCGGCGTTTCGCAGATGACAGTCTGGGTGAAGATGTGATTCCCCAAAGGCTGTCCTTGTAAGGAGACGCATTTTACTCAATGCGGCAGTCTCAACGTAACACTTAATCACATCATATCTTCTTGAGGAAATGATTTAATGAAAGAACTAAAATGGCCAGTTGAGAAAGCAGGGGAATGGTACAAAACACAGCCCTGGCTAAGGGGCTGTAATTTCATCCCAAGCACGGCTATCAACCAATTGGAGATGTGGCAGGCTGAGACCTTTGACCTGGAAACCATTGAGCGTGAACTGGGTTGGGCGGCGGAGCTGGGTCTGAACGCCATGCGGGTGTACTTGCATGACCTGGTTTGGGAGCAGGATTCGGCAGGATTCAAGACTCGTATTGAACAATATCTGAGCATTGCCGACAAACACGGCATTAAAACCATCTTTGTGCTTTTTGATGATTGCTGGCATGACAACCCCACACTGGGCGGGCAACCTGACCCTCGACCTGGCGTACATAATTCCGGCTGGGTCAAAGGGCCGGGAACAAAGGTGTTGAAAGATCAAAGCCAATGGCAGCGTCTGGAGGCGTACGTGAAGGACATTGTCGGCACTTTTGGCCGGGATCCGAGGGTGATCGTCTGGGATATCTACAATGAACCGGGGAACAATTTTCTCATTTCCCTAAATATGATGCCCATTCTGCGGGGTGTTGCCCTCTTCTGGCAATTGATCCGGCATCAGGTGGTACACAGCTCCACCCGCCTGCTCATGACGCAAGCTTTTGCCTGGGCCAGAGCAGTGCAGCCCGAACAGCCATTAACGGCTGGGCTTTATTTCCTGCATCCCCTTTTAGGGGCAAAGTTCAATATACTTTGCCTTGAATTGAGTGACATAGTCAGCTTTCATTCCTATTTCAATTTGAAAGTAACCAAAAAAATTGTTGCAAATCTGGAGAAGAGTGGCCGCCCCTTAGTATGTACGGAATACCTGGGGCGCAACGCAGGCAGTACCTTTGAGACGATCATGCCGTTTTACAAGCGCCATAAAATCGGAGCAATCAACTGGGGGCTGGTGGCTGGTAAAACGCAAACCATGTATTCCTGGGAAGATTATTACCCCGAAGGACAAGAACCGCCATTGTGGTATCACGATATCCTGCGGATGGATGGCAGGCCGTACCGTGAAGAAGAGAAGATGGTTATTCAGGAGCTGACTCGAGAGGATTAGCCCTGTATGCCTCAATAAGTGGACTCCTGAACCTCAATGGTGTTAAGGGGACAACAAAAAAACCTTACCACAAGGTAAGGTTTTTACATTTGTGCCCCCACCGGGACACCTCGACTCCGCTCGGTGCACCGCCCGAACCCGAGTTTTTGCCTCTAGCACCTCGATGGTGTGTAGGGGAAACAAAAAGCGGCCGTCTAAAAAGGTCGAC
>DHVR01000074.1 GCA_002412765.1 Leptolinea sp. UBA5203
CTATGGATTTACTCGCAATGACACAACTGAAATATCCTTGCGAAATTCACAGATATGTTGGGTGGGTTACGGGGTGATGGGCATTTCAAATACATAAGCCTGCAAATCCCTTCACCACATCCTATGGCTTCGACGAAAAAGAAAAGAAAATGATCAATCAGCGACCCATCCCCACCTATTCTCCCTCTCTGCCATCCCACAACACACAATCGCGGATTATAATTGTCACAGGCACCCTTTGGTGACCAAGGACATCCCATGCTGACTAAACCTCCCTCCAACCCGGAATCCATAGACCCTGAAACCCTGGAGAACCTGCGTGATGCCGGCGAAACCTTCGAGAATCAGCAGCAATACGAGCTGGCAATGGAACAATACCACCAGTACTTGCTGATGGATCCATCCAATCCGTGGGTGTACGCTCATCTGGGGGAATGCCTGCGGCTGAGCGGGGATGTTCAGGCAGCTTTGGAAGCATACAGCCAAGCCATTCGCCTGGATGCCTTTTACAGTTGGGCTCTAACCTCGCGCGGGGAGCTTTATTTGCAATTGGGCGAAGACGCCGTGGCTCTGCTCGACTTGCAAAGAGCCGTGCAGATCACCCCGGATGACATCCATTTACTGAATCAAACCGGTCAATGCCTTTGTGACCTGCTGCGATTCGAAGAAGCCCTGCCCTATTTCAATCAATCCGTCGGTCTGGACCCGACTTCCGCCTGGGGACTGGCGCATCGCGCCCTGGCGCTGGTGGAAACAGATCGCCTGGCAGATGCCTTGCTGGATATTAATAAATCCATTGAGCTTGATCCACGCTACAGTTGGGCATACTATGTCCGCGGACGCTACTTCATCGCGCAAGGCAATTTCACCGAAGCCATCACCGCCTTTGACCAGGCGCTGGAGATTCTGCCCGATTTTCCGGGGGTACTCCAGGAGCGCGGCTTGCTATGTATGGACCTGGGGGATTATGAACAAGCCCTGCTGGATTTTGAGCACCTTATCCATTTGAATAAAACCAATGGTTGGGCTCATGCCTGTTATGCGACGGCTCTGGCAAAAATGGACTCCAAATCAGCGGCACTGCAATCCTATCGCAAGGCCATCCGCCTGGGTGTCAGGGATACACAGGTGTTCACCGAAACCGGCCTCTTGGTTTTGGAAACAGGTCAGGCAGAAAAAGCGGTTGATCTCTTTTCAAAAGCCCTGCGCCTTGATCCTGAGAATCTAAACGCCAGAGCGAACCGGGCCGTCGCCTATCGTCAACTGGATGATAATCCAAAAGCCTTACTGGATTTAGATTATGCCATCCAGCACGCTCCGGTAGCTGATGCCTGGTTGTATGCCATGCGTGCCAAAGTGCATCAAGAGCTGGGCATGACCGCCCAATCCTTGCAGGATTACGATACAGCCATTCAACTCAAACCAGACTATGAATGGGCGCTCAAAGGTCAAGCCATTCTCCTTTCCCAACTAAAAGACAATCTGTAAATATTCGGATATTTCAAAGGTTCACCTGTTGCAGAAATTTTTTTTGATACTCCTGATTTAACGTATAATACCTATATCCTAGAAAATATTATCCTAAATTGCCAAGTTGAATTATTGACCAAAGAATGTCTTGTTTTCTTAGCATAACCAAAGTTCTTGGAACTAATAAGACCACTGACTTTACCCTTTTGCCATTGAAATTAAAAGGAGGTTTGCATGGGAGATTGGAATCGTACCACACGCAATATAACCATGGATCAGATTCGACCGGAAATGACAGAGGCCATCCGGACCCATCTTGATTCCTTTAATTTGGGGCCAATTCTTTCTGATCCATTAATCTGTATTGAGACAACTTCAACCAAAAAGAAGAAAGGCCTGTTTGGTGGTGGGGGTGACCAACAAGTCATCAATGTTGATATCGTCACCCCGCATTGGTTGATGCTTGTTACTCGAGGGGACAAAACCAGCTCAGCGATTGCCCATACCATCCAATTTAAAGATTCCCACATCACAGATTATAAGGACAGCCCAAGTTATAAGCTTATCCAGGATGTGGGCGTGGACATCACAGGGATTTTTACCGGAGTCATTGGGTTGAACAATGAACAACGCGTTTCCATGTTTATCCCCCTGGGTGATGAACCAGCAGCCAATGAATTTAAACACATTCTGTTTGAACAATTCAACAAATCCAGACTCTAAATACTCTTGATCCACTATCTTGACGAACTGTGAAGATAGAATAGCTAAATTTGAAATGAACAGCCAGTTCCAATACCCAAAAGAAGCGGCATCCCGCCGGGTGCCGTTTTTCTTCCTGTACAATAATAAACAAACCATGAAACAATTGATCGAACACAATGCTGAAGAGTGCAGAAGATTGCACGCCCGTATTCATGAAACCTGCAAACAGCGGACAATAAGCCGTGAAAAGAAGGCAGAGTGGGAGCTGGCTTGTCAGGAATTTCATGCCCGTTATGATGCTCTGGCGTTTCCGGGAGGATATAATGGAGCATTGGAACGACGCGCCAGTGGCGATGAGTTCACCATCGAAGCCGCTTTGTCTTTCGTTGAAGTACATCCCTATTTCTTTTGATCGGGTTTTATGATTAAAGCACTCATACCCAAATTGAAGAAAGCCAATCTTTCCACAACCCAAACCGCCAGGTTGGAAGCCTGCCTCACTGCCAAAACAGAATCGCGAAGAATTCATCCAAAGTAAAACGAACCGGATCACCTTGATTTATTGCAGTAGGATGATTGCTTATTCTAATTCCATATTTTCATCGATGGTTCGACCCCAAACATCTTATCACCCATAAGTCATAATCTTTTCCTTATTTCCTCATAAGAATAGAATATTCCTTGACAGATGGTTAACCGAATGATATAAATGCCACATTATGAACATAACAATTCAGCTCAACGACAAGCCGACCAAGCGACAACCCCGACCTTCCCTCCGAAGGAGCGGCTTGTAGTGTTTGCTTATTGACTAAAGAATTTTTCGTGCAAATGACGCCTTTCCTTTCGGAAAGGCGTTTTTTATTTCATACTCTTGGAGGAGTACCCATGAAACAGCAATTTAAATCCATTATCTTGATCGTGATCGTTCTGAGCATTGCCCTTTCCGCATGCAATGCCGCCGCAGACACCAATAAAACCATTCGTATCGCATCCGATGCCACCTGGCCCCCCTTCGAATATATCGACGAGACCACCAAAGAGGTGGTTGGGTTTGATATCGATCTGATCAACGCCGTCGCTGAAAAAGAAGGCTTGAACATCGAAATCGTCCCCACCGAATGGGATGCCCTCCTGGCTGGCGTTTCCCAATGCCAGTATGACGCCGCCATCTCTTCCATTACCATCACCGAAGATCGCCAAAAAACTATGCTCTTCACTGAGCCCTACCTGGCTGCTGGTCAAATCCTGACGGTTGCCTCAGGAAATACCGACATCACTGGGATTGATGCACTCGAAGGCAAAACCGTCGGTGCGCAAATCGGCACTACCGGCGCGATTGAAATTGAGACCATGGCTGGCGTTACCCTGAAAACTTATGACACCGTTGACCTGGCCTACCTGGACCTGAGCAATGGTCAGATTGATGCCGTCGTCGCCGACTACCCGACCGCCATCATTTTCGTCGGTCAGAGCAATGGCGCCCTCGTCTTTGCTGGCGATGTCTTCACCGCTGAATCCTATGGTATCGCCGTTTGCAATCAGAATCAGGATTTGTTGGCAAAACTCAATGCCGGCCTGAAAGCAGTCATTGATGAAGGCGGTATCGCCCCTCTCGAAGCCAAATGGCTCTCCGCATCACAGGAATAAAGTTTACCCAGATCCAGGCTTGGAGAAGAATTTCTCCAAGCCTGGCATCGAAAGGAATCCCGCATGAATCGAAAAGAACAACCTCTCTTAAATGTCAGCGATCATTTTTATCCAGTAGCAGATGTCAATGACGGAAAAAAACGAGACCAATGGTGGTGGCTGTTGCTGGGCGTCGTCGCCCTAATTGCTTTTTTAAGCATCACTCAGCCTGATCCCTACTGGCGCATCATCCTTTTTATCAAAGACGGGATCGGGGTGACCATCATCTCAACGGTTACCAGTTTTGTCCTGATGCTGATGATTGGCTTGCTCGTTGCCCTCAGCCGCCTTTCCAAATTTCGTTTGATTCGTTTCCCTGCCACCCTGTTCGTTGAAATTGTGCGCGGGATTCCCCTCCTGGTACAGTTGATTTTCTGGTATTTCGCTTTTCCATCCGTCCTTCAGAATGCAGGAAAAGCACTCAATATTGATGCCCTGGCAAATTATCACGCCCAACCGTTGATGATGGCCATCATTGGCCTCACCTTCTGCTATGCAGCCTACATGAGCGAAATCTATCGGGCTGGCATCCAGAGCATATCCATCGGCCAAATGGAAGCTGCCAACAGTCTGGGGATGAACCGCTCCCAGGCCATGCGCCACATCATTCTGCCGCAAGCGATTCGCGTCATCTTGCCCCCGATCGGCAACGAATTCATCTCACTATTGAAAGATTCCTCACTGATCAGCGTGGTCGCAGTCGCAGATATGACCCGCCGCGGCCGCGAATTCATGTCCGCTAATTTTATTCCCGTACAAACCTGGTCCTTAATCGCCTTGATCTATCTGGTTATGACCCTCTTTTCTGCCCGGGTCGTCGCGGCTATTGAAGCGAAATCTCGGAGCGGGAGGTAACCCATGGCACCTATCATTCAAATTCGAAATGTACATAAATTATTCAGCGATCAAACCTATGCCCTGCAAGGGATCGATCTGAATATTGAACAAGGGGAAGTGGTGGTGATTATCGGACCATCCGGTTCCGGGAAATCCACCCTGTTACGCTGCATCAATCGTCTGGAAACTTTTGAGCACGGCCAAATCCTGGTCGATGACCTGCCCACAGATACGGATGAAGAAATTTGCAAATTACGCACCGAAATCGGGATGGTTTTCCAACGTTTTAATTTATTCCCGCATCTTTCGGTGTTGGAAAATATCGTCATTGCCCAGCGCGTTGTTCGTAAACGCGACCGCAAGGAAGCCGAAGAGCGGGCCTACCAGATGCTGGAAAAAGTGGGCATCCCGGAAAAAGCACATGCCATGCCGGAACAGCTTTCCGGGGGTCAGCAGCAGCGTGTCGCCATCGCCCGTGCATTGGTGATGGACCCCAAAATCATGCTCTTTGATGAACCCACCAGCGCCCTGGACCCGGAAATGATTCAGGAAGTATTGGATGTGATGATGAAACTGGCTCAGGAAGGCATGACCATGGTGGTCGTCTCGCATGAGATCGGATTCGCCAGAGCTGCCGCAGACCGCGCTATCCTCATGGACGGTGGAAAAATTATTGAAGAAGCCCCCCCCGAAGTGCTCTTCAGTCACCCCACCAACCCCAGAACCATCGCCTTTTTGGAGAAAGTTCTATAGTGGTTTTACGGATGGAATGGAAAATAACAAGCATAGAACCACACTCTCTTATTGGAAAAAGAGAGTGTGGTTTTTTTTGACATAGAGCTGTTGTGCAATTCATTGCACCATACGATTATCCTTCATATAAATAACAACTGGGTTCATTTTCTTTATAAAAAAAATCAAGTAAGTGCAAAATGAAATCTTGTTTTTACTTTTATTATTTTTTACCTTTTGCTAAACTTATACTATGCCAGAATACAGAAGGGTTTACATTTCGGGGGGAACGTATTTCTTCACCGCAGTTACATTCGGCAGGAAACCAATTCTAGCATCCAGAATTTCCCGCGATATTCTGCGAATGGCATGGCAATATACAAACGAACTTCACCCATTTATCACAGAAGCGTTTTGTATCATGCCGGATCACATTCATTGCATTTGGCGATTACCGGATGGCGATGACAATTATTCAGTTCGCTGGAAAATAATCAAAAGATTTTTTTCAAAACAATACAATTTAGTATTTGGAAAAGCAAGACCAAATTCGAAATCGCAAGAAAAAAGGGGGGAAGGAATTGTTTGGCAGCGAAGATTTTGGGAGCATGTCATTCGAGATGAGACCGATTTACATAATCATCTTAACTATATCCATTACAATCCGGTCAAACACCTATATGTGAATCAGGTTAAAGATTGGCCCTGGTCAAGTTTTCATGAATATGTGCGTTTAGGTTTTTATGAAAAAAAATGGGGTTCTGGAATGGAGAAGTCAGAAGAGAGTGAATTCGGAGAATAAGGTGATCAATGGTTCGATGTAGTAGGGTGCAATGCATTGCACCCTACGCCTGGTATGGAAATCACATAATCATGGATATGCCGTCCTGCGCTTAAAGCGGCATGGTGTGCCCAATAGGGTAAAAATCTCGCCCTACAGCTGCAACTCTGTTCCCCGAGCTTGTCGAGGGGTGAGTTGGAGCAATACAAAGAACTCAACTCAGACAAAGAATTCTAGCATGACGTAGGGTGCAATACATTGCAACCTACGCCTGGTATGGAAATCACATAATCATGGATATGCCGTTCTGCGCTTAAAGCGGCATGGTGTGCCCAATAGGGTAAAAAATCCCGCCCTAAACCTGCAACTCCGTTCCCCGAGCTTGTCGAGGGGTGAGTTGGAGCAATACAAAGAACTCAACTCAGACAAAGAATTCTAGCATGATGTAGTAGGGTGCAATGCATTGCACCCTACGCCTGGTATGGAAATCACATAATCATGGATATGCCGTCCTGCGCCTAAAGCGGCATGGCGTGTGCCCAATAGGGTAAAAATCTCGCCCTACAGCTGCAACTCTGTTCCCCGAGCTTGTCGAGGGGTGAGTTGGAGCAATACAAAGAACTCAACTCAGACAAAGAATTCTAGCATGATGTAGTAGGGTGCAATGCATTGCACCCTACGCCTGATGAATTTCAAAATATATCCGAAAAAAGATTGATCAGTAGAGTCTTAATGTTTTTCGTCTGAAAGTCAAATGGGAAAGTGAAACCCGTATGGTACCAAAACCATTAGGAACATGTCCCGTCAGGGTAAAAACTCCACCCAATACTAAACAAGCCTTCTATGCTATATCTCAATCTTATCACCGCGAACAGGCTTGCTCAAGCGCATGCCGTTCACCGTTACTACCAGCGTAGCCCCTACATCCGCGATGACCGCCATCCACATGGTGCCAATGCCAAGGATCACCAGGGTCAAAAAGAACAATTTCATCCCCAGAGCAATCCACAGATTAGCTCGCACCATGCGCATGGTTCGCCGCCCCAACGCCAACAAAGCAGGGATCTTCATCAAATTATCATCCAGTATGGTAATATCCGCGGTTTCCATGGCTTGGGCTGTCCCTTTGCCGCTTGGCGCAATGGCGATACCAATATCCGCGGCAGCCAGGGCTGGACCATCATTGATGCCGTCTCCGGCCATCAACGTCAGGCCGTACTGAGCCTGCAAGTTGCGAATCTGAGCTACTTTATCCGCCGGGAATAACTCCCCATGCACTTCATCGGCGCCGACAATTTTGCCAACCTGGTCCGCGATCACGCGGTCATCCCCGGAGAAGATGGCGACCTGTTCAATGCCCATCTTGTGCAAAGTCTCAATGGTCAAAGAGGCTGATTCCCGAATGGCATCCGTTACCGTAATTGCGCCCAAATATTGATCATCCTTGGCAATCAGAAGCGGATTCAAGCCGTTGAGGGCATCCGCTTTAAATTCTTCACAATGGATCTCCTGTTGGGAAGATCGTTGATGATAGCCGCGATGGCTGCCAATATAGACCCATTGACCGGACACTCTTCCAAACACGCCTTTGCCAATATCCGCCTGGACATCTTCAGCCGGTTGATAGGACATGGATACCCCAGCCCGAACCGATTCATCCACTATGGCACGCGCCAGCGGATGCTCACTTTGCTGCTCCACGGCGCTAGCCAGGGCAATCACCCCTCGGCAATTATCGCACCATTCCAAAAGCGACGTTCCCCGCAAGGAATTCTGGTTGCGCACACAGGTACAGCCGATGGATCGAACCTGCACCACACTGGGTTCACCGCGGGTAAGTGTGCCAGTTTTATCAAAGGCAACCGCCTTCACCTTCGCCAGAGCTTCCAAATAGCGCCCGCCGCGGATTACGATGCCATCCCGAAATGCCTGCATCATGGCGCTCATCATACTGACCGGCGTGCTGATCACCAGCGCACAGGGACAGGCAATCACCAAAATGGACAGACCGCGGTACAACCAACCGGTGGTCTCGCCCTGATTAAGAAAAGGCTGCCCGAAAAAGAGCGGCGGGATACTCACAATCAACAGCGAGAGCACAATCACAGCCGGAGTATATCGGGAAGCAAAGCGATTGATATATCGCTCAAACGGCGCCTGACTGGCTTGAGCTTCTTCAATTAACCGGGCCATCTGCGCGATGGTGGAATCCTCGTAGGCTTTTTCCACGGTGATAATCAATACTGCCTGCCCATTGATACTGCCTGCAAAGAGAGAGCTGCCTACCTCTTTATGGATCGGCTTGCTTTCCCCAGTAATGGCAGCCTGGTTGACATAGGAATTTCCAGCCAGAACCTGTCCATCAATGGGAATAATTTCGCCAGGTTTAACCAGGATCGTATCCCCTACCTTCAAAGTAACTACATCCACCAGACGGGTCGTTTCCCCTGCCACAGACGTTTCCCGTAAAGTGGCAGTTTTTGGCTGGGAGGAGAGCAATTTCCGGATAGCATCCCGGGAGCGTTCGCCGGTGAAACTTTCCAGCGCTTCCCCAATGCCAAATAAAACCATCACCATACCGGCTTCTGTATAGGCGCCGATGGTGACAGCCCCCAGAGTGGCTATGGTCATCAGGTGATCAATATTTATCCTGAGCTCACGAAGGTTCAATAAGGAACGGAATGCATTACGATAAACCGGGAAACCAGCCACGAGCATGGCAATCAAAGAACTGATGAACAGATAAGGAACTTCCCGCTGTAAGATTTCTTCCATAATGAGGCCAGGGAAGATGAAAACCACACCAATGAGGGAAAGGCGGGATTTTGGGTTGTTCCATAAGAAACTGACAAATTGAGCGAAGGAGTTCAAGGATTTGGGAGCATCCAAAACCGGGTCATCTACGACAAGGGTATAGCCGTGTTGGCTGACCACCTGGGAGATTGTATCTAAATCAGCACCGGAATTAACAATCAATTGTCCTGTTGTAAATCGGACTTCACAGTCTTTTACAGATTCCAGTTTCAAGATTGATTTTTGCAGATCCAACGAGCAATCTATACAATCCAGTCCGGATAGTTGATAAGTTTTATTTTGTGTCATAGTACCCTGCTTTATTGTTATGTTCCCCCATCATACACGTTCAAGTCAGGTTGAAGGTCAAGAGTATTCTGAAAACTCATGTTCCAAAGCCAGGAAAAGACGGGCATAGATGAATGCATTTTTCCCCCTTGCTTTCAACAAATAACCATCTTCCGCAATGGAGATGCCAGGGGGCATGGATTCAGCAGAGCTGTGGGCCGTACAATCGGCTTCGAAAGCGGCTAATTGTTCCAGTGCTTTGAAAACAGAATTATCCTTGGATATGACTAAAATAAAATAAGTGTCTTCTTCGCGCCAGAGATGAAAATGCATGCCATGCAAGGGCTGCAGAATAGCATAAGCTTCTTCAAATGATATATGGCAGTGCGTAACGACAATTAACCAATCCAGCACCTGCTGCAAAGGCCGCCGCATGGGATCGGAACACACTCTTTCGATCATCTGTGAGAACAAATCCGAACCATTTAGGGTTTTCTTATCTTCTAATTGATCGTACAAGGTTTGCATGAAGATGCCCATTTCATGGCGATGAATCAATAAATTCGTCACCTGCCGTTCAATTTCGAGGTAACGCTCTTCAACCAATTGGACCAATGCGGCTGAGGAAACTTCCTGGCCTTGTTGGTAACCAAGCAGATGTTTAACATCCTGCAAGGAGAACCCCAACTGCTGTGCTCTTTTAATGAAGAGGAGCTGTCTGACTGCCTGTGGCAGATACATGCGATATCCGGATGGAGTGCGGGTTTCAGGGTTCAATAATCCTTCTGATTCGTAATAACGGATGGCGGAAGGAGCCAGACCGGCTCTTTTTGCAACTTCCCCGATAGTTAATAAATCACTTTTCATACATGTTTCCAATATCCATTAAACAGCCAAACCTGTCAGAAAGATTAGAATAGTTTGTGCTAATAAAATCTTTGTGATCATCGCCACAGGATAAACCATGGCATAGCCAACATTGGGTAATTCTGATTCTGTTTGCTCCAAAGCAAACGCCAAAACAGCTGGTTGTGTGTGCATGCCTGCAACTACACCAGTCAAAATCCCCATGGGTATATGCATCACCTTGTACCCAATGAATAACGCCAGCATGGCGGTTAAGCAGGTGACAAAAATCCCTGCCAAAAACATACTTCCCCCATTTCCACTAAGCAGGGTTTCAAAAAAGGCATAGCCAGAGCGGGTTCCGACGGTGGCAAGGAACAAAACCAACCCAATTTGCCGAAGGACTAAATTGGCGCTATAAGGAATCGTCCATACCAGGGGGCCAGTTCGTCCAATGGCACCCAACACTATCGCCATCAATAAGGGTCCCCCAGCAATACCCAATTTAAAGATCATCCCCCCCGGCAATGGGATGGGGATCTCCCCCACTAAAAGCCCAAGAACAATCCCTGCGCCAAAGGTAAAGACATTGAATTCACTGATCCCTTTAAAGGAATCGCCACAAACTTTACGGATCACTTCGATCTCTGCTTGTTTAGTGACAACTTGTAATTGATCACCCAGGTATAATTTCGTGTCACCATGGGGGAGGAACTCAGCATCCCCCCGTCGTATCCGGGTTACCATCACATCCGGGCTTGAGAATTGGGCAATATCCCGCATCCGTTTTCCGGCAACTTTTTGGCTCGAAATGAAAATGCGGAACTTATCATAAACGCGTAAATCGTAATTCAGATGGTCTGCACTGATGGTGCCTAATACAGAGACGACTTTATCTAAATCCTCTGAGGAGGCTATCACATGCAGCAAATCCCCCTGTTTAAGCAGCGTATCCCTGTGGCTCAATTCCAGCATCTCACCCGACAAATGGCGGCCAAAAATTACATTCCAGCGATATTTTTTAATCAAAGTCTGGACGTTTTCTTCAAAATCAGCTTTTATCAGAATAGTCTCATTGGATAATTGCTCGAAGTTTGCCCCGCCCAGTTGATGGATTTTTGCTTCCTGTTGATAATTTACTTTCCAAATCTTCTGAAAGAAATTAATAGCCAGAATCACACCCAGCACCCCCACCGGATAGGTGATGGAATAAGCAACCACAGGTTCTGCCTGAGCTAATTCCAGAACACCTGCGGGAACCACACCCTGTAAAAATTCCAAAACCGCAGCCAAAGCAGGGGTATTGGTTAAACTGCCTGAAAACAAACCAGCCGTTTGGGATCCGGTAAATCCAAACAGAAAATGAGTGCCAACAGCCAGACCAGCTGCCGCAATCAAACAAAGCACAATCAACACATTGTACGACACACCTTTCTTACGCAGGGAATCAAAAAACATGGGCGCACTGGTCAACCCAATGCTATAGACAAAAATAACCAGCCCAAATTTGTAAATGATTTCTGGTAATTTTATATTGGGATCTAGAGCACCAATGATTAAGCCAACAAACAAGACCGCTGAGACCCCCAGACTGGCTCCACGAAATTTTAATTTCCCCAAAGGAAATCCTATGGCGGCAACCATAAATAAAAGCAAAACAGGGTTTTCACTTAACAAGTCAATCATATACTTCATAGGTTGATTTTACACTTATTATGGAAAGAATGCTCAGCTTTTAGAATGCAAGTCCGCGAACGGATACATCCGAAATGACTTTCCTGGCTATTTCAGCCATCTCATTAAGTTGAACATCGGGAAGAGGTTCCAGGTATCGATACCGGGCATCCAGGGTCATCACTGGACGAAATTGCTGCAGTACATAGTGCTGCACAGGACCGATCCATTCAACGATATCGGTTACAGCCTGGATATCAATCACTTGTGGAATAACGGTGGTGCGAATCTCATAATCCACCGAACTCTGCTTTAAAAGGGTCAGGCTTTGATCAATTTTTGAGACGGCAAAATCTTTCATCCCCGAGACCAGCGGATAGAGTCTCTTTGAACCTTTAACGTCCATGGCGACCATATCCACCAGGTTGTGCGACAGTATTTCAGCCAATCGATCCGGAAAGCAGCCGTTGGTATCCAGTTTTATGGCTATCTTTAACGAGCGAAATTGCTCCAGCAAATCCAAAGTCTCCGGACGAAGCAAAGGTTCACCCCCAGAGACGACAATCCCATCCACCATACCTGCACGATCTTTGAGATAAGTAAATATTTCAGACAGATCGATCGATTCATATCTTTCCGGATAGGTGATTAACTCCGGGTTATGGCAAATGGGGCAGCGTAAATTACACCCTTCGGTATAGAGTACCGTGGCGATTTTTCCAGGATAATCAATGAGAGAAGTTCGTACCCAGCCTTTTACGAAGTCGATGCTATGTTGGCCCATCCGGTTTGTACCTTTTAAGACGAAATGTCGTCCGTTCTTCGAATTCCAGTTGCTTGGCATGGTTCCAGCTTTGGACAGGTCTTAGGTAACCCACCACCCTGGAATATACTTCACATGGAATCTTAATTTTAACGGATAGATCCAAATTCGATTGGTGACATTCATCTGGTTTTTGCTGCATTTCTTGTAATGGATTCATACCTTACTCCTCACAATAGGATGATGATTTCTTACGCCGGTACCGAAACCCCGTAACGGTGCAGATCTTCGGCTGTGTGTTCATAGGGACAAAAAGCCTGTTCGCCGGATAAATATCCATGCACCGGACAGATGCTGAAAGTCGGCGTCAGGGTGATATAGGGCAGGTGATACCGCTTGGTAATGACCTGAATCAGTTTCCTGGCCTGGCGCCAATCTGAAAGCCGTTCCCCCAAAAAGACATGCTGCACGGTTCCACCGGTGTACAGAGGCTGAACTTGATCCTGATGATCAAGCACTTCAAACAAATCATCGCTGAATTGGACCGGCAGTTGGGTGGAATTGGTGTAATAAGGGGTTTCCGCCGTGCCGCTGGTATGAATCCCGGGGAAATGGGCTGAATCCAATTTTGCCAAACGATAGGTTGCACCCTCCGCTGGTGTAGCTTCCAGGTTATATAGATTTCCCGTCTCCTGTTGAAAGGCTTGGATTTTTTTCAGGATAAATTTCATGACCTTTTGTGTAAAGGCCACACTCTCCTCATCCGAGATGGGTTTTCCAAACAAATTCAAGCAGGCTTCATGCATACCAATAATCCCTACGGTTGAAAAATGGTTGGTCCAATACTTTCCGCTACGTTCATACACGCCTGAAAGATAAATTTGACAGTAAGGATATAATCCCTGTGCAGTGAAGTCCTCAATCGTTTTTCGCTTGATCTCCAAACTGGTACGGGCAATCCGCAATAATTGCCCCAACTGTGAAAGAAAACTCTCTTCTGAATCCGATAGATAACCCAACCGTGCCAGATTGATCGTCACTACTCCCACCGATCCAGTCAATGGAGCAGAAGCGAACAAGCCGCCGATCCGTTTCTGTAATTCTCGGTTATCCAAGCGCAATCGGCAGCACATGGATCGGGCATCATCGGCCTTCATGTCACTGTTTACAAAATTCGCAAAATAAGGAATCCCATAACGTGCCGTCATCTCCCAAACGGGTTGTAAAGCCTCCTCTTCCCAGGGAAAATCAGGAGTGATGTTATAGGTCGGTATGGGGAAAGTAAAAACCCGCCCCTTGGCGTCTCCTTCCAGCATCACTTCAGCGAAAGCACGGTTTAACATCATGATTTCAGGTTGAAAATCTCCATAGCAAACGTCCTGCATCTCCCCGCCAATCACCACCGCTTGATCCCGCAAAGTAGAGGGGACATCCAAATCCAGGGTGAGGTTGGTAAATGGTGTTTGGAAACCCACTCGGGTGGGGACATTGAGGTTGAAAATAAATTCCTGTATGGCCTGTTTGACGGCCGGATAATCCAGCGCGTCAAAGCGGATAAACGGCGCCAGGAGGGTATCAAAATTGGATACAGCCACCGCTCCAGCAGATTCACCCTGCATGGTGTAAAAGAAATTGACCAATTGACCCAGTGCAGTGCGAAAATGACGCGGCGGCGAACTTTCCACTTTACTGCTTACTCCGCCAAATCCGCGCTGCAGCAAATCGAATAAGTCCCAACCACAGCAATAAACCGAAAGCAAACCCAGATCATGAATGTGGATCTCCCCTTCGCGGTGAGCCTGCTGCACCTCCTGCGGGTAGATTTTTTCCAGCCAATATTTCGCTGCGATGGTGGAGGCCAAATAATAGTTCAAACCCTGCAGGGAGTAATTCATATTACTGTTTTCGCGGATACGCCAGTCGCTCACCTGTAAATAATCTTCCACCAGTTTTTCAGCGTCAAATAAGAGGGCTTTTGAATTGCGCATGGCATTTCTTTTTTCGCGATACAGGATGTATGCCTTGGCAATTTTTGGATAACCGGATTTAATCAGTACTTCTTCAACAGTATCCTGAATCTCCTCCACCGAAGGAGGCGTTGCAGCCCCTCTCCGGGATAAGTACCCCAACACGGCCAGGCCAATCATCTCAGCCCACTGATCATTCATACCGGCACTCACTGCTGTGGACGCTTTTAAAACTGCCTGCTCGATCCGTTGCAAATCAAAAGCCACCTGCTGCCCATTTCTTTTAATGACCCAATCTACCATACAACCCTCCCGTTGAAATAAAAAAAGACTGCCTTTTGCAAGACAGTCTGGTAGTTAATGAAGATTTACCATTCCTTTCTCGCGAAGGAATTAAAATACACATGACAGGCGACCTGGCTTACAGATAAACTCTGATTACAGTTGCGGGACAGCGCCGGAATTTCACCGGACTTCGCTGAAGACCTTTATGAGGTTCATGTTGCTCTATTCATTTATTTATGGGAGTATATCACAGCTCTGGTTTATGAATGGGCAGATTGAGAGGATTATTTTTAGTACATCATCTTCGATTCCAATTGATTTTCAATTGAGATCCTATTTGACTCTTGACAGCCAACACAAATTGATGTAATCTTGTATTATGTAATTGAATTACACGTAATCACCGATTTATTGGAGGTAGCATGGATCAAAATCAAAATCCTGGCGAAGCAGACGCCAGTTCAACCCACGAACCCAATACAGCGCAGGACCCCTCTGCCAAAGGAGCACCCAAAAAGGATTCTCTCAAGGAAGCCTGGAAACAGGTGGAAACCATCGGCATGGCCGTCGGGGATGCGCTGCAAGGGCGTAACAATGTGGTCATGGTGCGCATCAACGATGACGCCCTGGCTTACCTGGATATGCTCATCGAAGCGGATATCACCAAAAGCCGATCCGAGAGTGCCGCACATTTGATCAACGAAGGCATAAAAAGCAACCAGGAGTTGTTTGGGCGAATTAAAGAAGTAACCGAAAAAATTGAAAGCTTGAAAGCCCATTTACGGGAAGTAGTAAAAAACGAAACTTTCGATCAATAAGCCGCGAAGCGACTATTAAACATGCAGGAGACTCAAATGGAACCAGAGAACAACACATCCGATTTTGCAAAAAAAGCAGGGAATTTTATTGAAGAATTCCTTAACCTGAGTATTGATGCCGGGAAAAAGGGGATCGATTACCTTCAAAGTATCAATCAGGTTGTGGTGATGAAACTAGATCCCGAAACACTGGCTGTCCTTGACAAAGTTGTTGCAGCCGGGCTGGCTAAGAATCGCGGCGATGCCGTCCAAAAATTCATGGATTACGGGCTGGAATTCCGCAAGGATATCATTGAGAAGATAAATCTCACCGAAGCAGAAATTTCTCACTTAAAAGAGCAAATTCAAACTATAAATACCCAAACCGTGAACAATAGTTAATCCTACCGGTTTGTGTACCGAGCATCCTAAGCGCCAGCAACAGGTATTCTCCGGAATACCTGTTGCACTTTAAATTCACAGCTTCATAGATTTAAAATGTGTTCCTATTTTTGTTTGTTATAATTACCGAGAGTTTCTCAACAAATCCGGGAATTCCTATGCATCTAGTAAAGTCAGTGTTAATTTTTCTTTTTAAATTCCTATCCATTTTGTGTGGTTTAGCATTCATCTATATTTCTATCTTGCCATTTGGTTTGATAAAAAAATGGGGTGATCATTTTGCCAATGATGGCAATTTTGAGTCTTTACAAATAGGTTTGTTTAATGGGATACGCGGACCTCTGTTTGTTTTTGGTGCATTCGTTTTTTGTTTTGGATTAGTAATTTGGCTTAAAAACGATCAATTTAATATCTGTTTCATACGACTTGCTAAATGGCTAAAAAGAAATTATAAAGTTTATATGCTTGATATGGTGGGGTTTTTTATATCTTTTCGGAAAAATCTTCCCCCAAAAAAAGAGTGGAAATATCTATTCCCAGTGTTATTTTTTGCTACAGCTTATCGCATAGGCTTGCTTTTTCGCCCACTCGAATACGATGAAGCGTATACTTATGTTGAATTTGCAAGACACTCTTTTTCATACATTATCTCTGAATATTACGTAGTAAACAATCACATTTTTCATACCCTACTCGTAAAAATGGCAACCACCTTTCTTGGTGAACAGCCATGGGTAATCCGTTTGCCAGTTTTCCTGGCCGGTTTATTGACTATCTTTTTTGCCTATATACTCGCAAAAAAGTTTTTTGGATTCAGGTCTGCGCTATTAACGTCCATTCTTATTTCGTTCACACCAATATTACTGGATAAATCAGCTAGCGCACGCGGTTACATGATTATCACAGGTTTGTTTGTTTCATGTTTGCTTTTAGCTTTATATCTTAATCAACACAAGAACTTATTCGGTTGGTCGATCCTCTCCTTACTAATTGCTTTTGGAGTGTTTACCAACCCAGTCATGCTCTACCCTTTCTGCATCCTATATAGCTGGCTATTTCTGCAAGGTCAGTTCCAACTTATCTCACCAGAATATCTTAATAGTAAACAATGGCTGCTTTATCTAGCAGGGTCTTCTGGATTGGCCGGCTTACTAAGTGTGGTATTTTATTCTCAAATTTTCAAGAATTATGGATTCTTGACCGTATTTAGTACAAATCAGGTGGTCGAATCCATTCCACTTTCTCGATTCATTCGGGATCTCCCTACTTTTTTTCGCGATATCCGTATTGAATGGAAAACAGGCCTATCTTTTTTTATGATATATCTTTTTGGAATTGGTCTTTTATTCTCATTTATTTTCTATAAAAAATATGCAACAAAGAAGAAGATTTCGATTATCTCAACCACGATCCTTGTTTGGATAGTTCTCGTCATGGTTCAACGTCCAACCGTCATTCCCCGAATATGGTTATGGCTTATTCCAATAGTTTTATTTGGTGCAGCATCTGGTCTGGTCGGATTTATTGACTTCATAACTCGTCGGCAAAAAAATCAAATCATGGCAAATATCCTATTTTGTCTTATCACAGCCACTAGTTTTTACTATGCGATTGATTTTGTATTCATAAATCCTTTTCAACGTGAAGATGATACGCCCATCATCATTACTAGATTTTTAGAATCGACCCTCACCGATCAAGATATTGTTGCAGTATCAATGGACTCAGATGCAAGATTTTGGTATTATTTTAATTTATTTCAAATCCCTCAGAATACAATCCGAGGAATAAAAATCCGACCATTCGAAACAGTTTATATCATTGTCAACCCAAACCATGCCGAAAATTTTGATAGTGTACTCAGTGAATTCGGCCCGGATCGTGTTTTTCTTGATCTCAGTACTACAAAAAAAATCTTCCACTATTTAGAGACGGACGTATATTCTATTTCAGCAAATCCAGAAGTAATTAAGGCCCAATTCGAGGATTTGACCCAATAAAACTGAGTTTCACCTGGGACAGCAGCTCTCATTGTTACTTTGACTCAGACATTAAACCTGATCCTTTAGTTGGAATCTACCCTTTTTTACAAAGATTTGCGCAATAGGCGCAGCTTTTTTAAAAAGATCATCTTTTCTACTACATACATTTTCAGATTGATGCGAATCCAATATAATGACTCAAAATTTATCTCCATAGGATCATCAGGTTTTCCAATTATTTACATGTCAACTTGGAATAAATGAAGGTATAATATTAGTTTAATACCGCCCTTGGAGGTTCCTATGTATAAAACCCATACTTGTGGGGAAGTCAGTACCAAACATATCGGAGAGGAAGTAACCCTGGCAGGTTGGGTCCACCGTTATCGTGATCACGGCGGGATTTTATTTGCCGATTTGCGGGATCGATTTGGCGTTGTGCAGGTTGTTTTAGACCCTGACCAATTAAAAGATCAATTCAAAATTGCCGAGCAGATCCGTGCTGAATGGGTTGTTCAGATCGTTGGCGTTGTACGAGCGCGCCCGGCTGGTGCAGAAAATCCCAATATGACGACGGGGTCGATTGAAGTATCCGCTAAAACATTAAACGTACTTAATCCATCCAAACCCTTACCCTTTACGATCAATACGGATGAAATCGTTGACGAGAACATCCGTTTAAAATACCGTTATCTCGATATCCGTAAAGAACGCATGTTAAATAACCTGACCATGCGGCATCGCTTTGTCAGTTTTGTACGCCGCTATCTGGATGGACAGGGCTTCCTGGAAATCGAAACACCGATTTTATTCAAAACCACTCCGGAAGGCGCCCGTGATTATTTGGTCCCCTCCCGGGTTTATCCCGGACAATTTTATGCGTTACCCCAATCTCCCCAGCAATTAAAACAACTGCTGATGGTGGGCGGCATTGAACGCTATTTCCAGGTGGCCCGTTGTTTCCGCGATGAAGATCAGCGCGGCGACCGCCAGCCCGAATTCACCCAATTGGACATGGAAATGTCCTTCATCAACCGCGAAGATATCATGGCGTTGGTCGAAGGCATGTTTACCAAATTCGTCCAGGAAAACTTACCCAAAAAGAAATTGCTCCAGACTCCCTGGCCGCGTTTGACCTACCAGGAAGCCCTGGACACTTACGGCAAGGACAACCCGGATTTACGCTTCGGTATGCCTCTGGTGGACGTCTTGGATATCGCCACCGACAGCGGTTTCAAAGTCTTTGATGATGCTGCCGCCAATGGCTATCATGTGCGCGGCATCAACGCCAAAAGCCTGGGCGATTACAGCCGCAAGCAAATTGATGAGCTCAATGCCTTTGCTCAACAACACAACGCCAAGGGTTTGGCTTACCTGGCCATCACCACGGAAGGCGAGCAGCGTTCCTCCTTTGCCAAACATATGAAGCCCGAAAAATTGGAAGCCCTGTTGACCCGTATGGACGCCCAAAAAGGCGACTTGCTGCTTTTCGTAGCCGACAAACCCGTCACCACTTATGAAGTCATGGGCCGTTTACGTGTGCATTTAGGGGACATCCTCAACTTACGCGATAATGACGTCCTGGCTTTCTGCTGGGTCATCGATTTCCCCTATGTTATGTGGAATGAATCTGAAAAACGTTGGGACCCCAGCCATCACCTCTTCACCGCCCCCATGGAAGAAGACTTGCATATGCTCGAATCCGATCCCGGTAAAGTCCGCGGTCAGCAGTACGACCTGGTGCTGAATAACTACGAAGTCGGCGGCGGATCCATCAGAATCCACAAACGTGAGATTCAGGAAAAAGTCTTCAAGCTGATCGGCCTTGACCGTGAAGTTTCCCAGGAACGTTTCGGCCACATGCTGGAAGCCTTTGAGTATGGCACGCCTCCACATGGCGGTATTGCCCCCGGCATTGATCGTCTGTGTATGCTATTCTGCGACGAAGCCAATATCCGCGACGTGATCGCCTTCCCCAAGAACCAGGGCGCCCGCGACGTGATGAGTGATGCTCCCAGCCCCGCTTTGGACGAACAATTGGCAGAGCTGCACATCCGCACCGTCATCGAAGAAAAGAAAAGTTAATTTCTGTTCACTATCAAGGGGCTGTTTAACATGTAGCGGCAATTCATAAATTGCCGCTACATGTTAGGCAGCCCCTTTTCAATACATAGGATTTTCAGACAAACTCTGAATCTGTTACAATAAAGGTCTACTCCTGAGCCTCCCCTACGAGCTGCCATGTCCTGTGAAAAAATATTCTTTGACGAGATGAAAAAACGTGGTTACCGCATCACCCCCCAGCGGGAGATGGTGCTGGCCATTATGCACAAACTGGAACAACCCTCCACAGTGGAGGACATTTTCTCGCATGTGCAGGACATCAGCAAAAGTGTGGATATTTCCACCGTCTACCGCACCCTGGAATTGCTGCAAGAATTCAATCTGGTTTCCATCATCGATACTGGCGACCGCCAATCCAAGTTTGTTCTGGTTGGAGATCACTCGCCTCACCTTCATCTGGTATGTAAATCCTGTGGCAAAATTATGGGCATTCATCTGGAAGACATTCAAGGGCTGGCCGACGATCTCGAGAAACAATTGGATTTCAAAATCGATTGGCAGGATGTTTCCTTTCAGGGATTATGCAAAGTTTGCAGACAAAAAGCAGAATGATCAATTCAAAAGCCGGATGGAATCCCATCCGGCTATGTTTATTAACTCAGGCTGGAAAAATTGACCAACTGGATTCCCCGCTTTTGAATCGACTCCATGATTTGAGTGTCACACAAAACCGCCAATTCCTCTTCCCGTTTCGCATTGTAAACTGAACCTGTATCAGGATCCATCAAATCCGCATCAGCATGCCCAGGGTGGCACATCAACTCAACCGTACCTTTCTGAGGCAAAGAAACCAGAATCTCCAGCAAGGATTCCCTGGTTGCTGTCTCATCATAAAAATCCACCATCAGTTTTTGCGGAGCAGGTATCTTGAACGAGAGCTCGGCAAACTTTTTTTCGGCTTCCCCAATCTCCTGCCCGGACGGTCCATCCAACCAAGTCCATAATTCGTTCAATACTTCCCCGCGTGGAGCACGGATGGGCAGATGGTATTGCTGCGCCAATTCGCAAAACATGGAAAACAGCTCTGCATTCGCATAAGCGATATGATGATGTGCGTCCAAATGATCCGGTAAGTGCCCGGTTGCCCAGTTGAAGGCCTCCAACTGCGCCTGCCACTCAGCGCGTATCTGATCCAGGGGGATGCTTCCCCTTCGCGCAAGAAATTCCTCCAATGACCAGAATCTTCCCTTCGTATCCACTAAATCTGGCAATTTCTCAGGCTTTAGGCTCGGCATGCCAGAGGTCAAGGTCAGGTGTAAACCCAATCCCAGGTTTGGGCACTGCATGGCTGCCAGATGCAAATCGGAGACCGCTGTCGGAAAGTTAATCATGCAGGTGGTGGAAGTGACAATCCCGTTCAGATGGGCTTCGCGAATTCCCCGGGATACACCCGGCGTCCGTCCATAGTCATCTGCATTGACAATCAATTTCAAGCTCATGGGTTCTCCCGGATTATGGCCTGGTCAACCAGGAAGTTAAGGCAATCCCGATGGCATTCATGGTAATGGTCGGCTCATTGGTCACCCAGTCCTCGGTATCATCATGATAAACCGCGTCTTCTGTCTGGAAGAGAGCATACTCATCGGCTTCTAGCAGCTCTTCCGGACCATCCTCTTCAAAAACGGATCTGGGGGTTGCCCCTTCGTTCCAAAAGCCGGGCAGGTCACTGTGGATAAGATCGGCTATTTGATGATGCGGATTTTTAGTCCAGTTGCTGCCAGCTCCGCTCACCCAACTAACTCCCCAGGGATTAGCGCCCAACACATAACCAAGCTGACTTACTGCCATTTGGCGATAGGTTGGCAGCCCTGTCAGGTCTTCATACCACATGGCTTCCAGAGCCAGACTGGCCATCGTCTCTGCGGAACCCCAATGGAAACCGTCTATGCCCACAGAAAATGGCCTGGTCTGGGAAAGATCATTGGCAAGTTGTAAATCAGCTTTCAGGTGGGTAATGGCATCTTTCGTAAAGCTGACATCCGTTAAAGCAGCTTTATAATAGGCCGCTGAGCCCATTTCTCCCCAGGAGAAACCGCTGCCTGGTTCCACGGCAGCCAACCACAGGCTGACGTCCGTCAGGTAGGCTGGCTCGCCTGTGGCTCGGTATAACTCAATAGCTGCCAGAGCCATATCATCCTGCCAGGTTTCTTCGGTATAAAAATCACTCGGATTGGAGGGTTGTGCCCCAGGGTTGGCTTTGCCAAAGGCATAGATTTCCCTGGCTGTATCCAGCAATAAGGCAGCTTTATTTACATCATACCATGGGGTATCCGCCTGATTGTAAAGCTGACTGGCCAGTGCCATACTGGCGGCTGATTTGCCGGCCACGTTAGCTCCCTTGCCAGCTTCACAAGGATACAGCGGCCGGGGGTTAAGTTGATCATCCTCCGGCATGCGCCAATCGTCGTGGTCGGCTTCATCAGAAACCTGATAAAACAATTGCTTGTTTTCCGCATTCCACAGCTTGGTCAGCCAATCCAGGCCAATTTCGCCTTCGTCAAGCACTGCCGCCGCCGATGCTGCCTGCGGATTAACTTCCACGGTATGCAGTAACAAATACGTGGCATACCCGCTGGTGATGGAGAATTTGATGTAATCCCCTGCATCATGCCAGCCGCCGCTGGCATCCAGGGTTTGTCCATCCTGCCCACCCCCACGAATGAGGCCGTCTTGTAGATGGCAGGCCGCATGCCCGCTGACGGGTGCGTCCCCACAACGTTGAGCTTGAAAGAACTTCAAGGAAAGCTGCACCAGCGGTGCGTAAACATTCGCGGCGATTTCAAAAGGATAGGAGGTTACTTGCCCCAGCTGGAGTTGATATCGTCCAGGCTGCTGAAAATCCGAAAATTGAATTTCAACCAGATGGGCAAATTCACCGTAGGGACCCTGATCCTTGACCACCGGCACAAAATCAACCTTTTGTTGGGTGGACACTTCCACCAGTTGAATGCTGCCCGGCTGGATGGATTCATCCGTCAGCAGATAAGCCAGCTTGGGATCCGCCGTCCGGTAACCCACCTGATTAATCCGGAAATAAGCTGCCCCTTTATTAATTCTGCTCTCAGGCGTTGGGGAATGTTCAGGGCTTGGAGTCATTGGATTTTCCTTTTGTTCGAAAATCTCAGCCTGTGAAGAACAGGAAGGTAATAATAAACTGAGGATCATGATCATGACTAAAATCCATTGGATTTTTCTCACATACACCTCACTTTTTTCCAACCAGAATACTATGAAATAAACTTCCGAAAGCAGGATGGATTTCTGCCACCTATGCAGCCTCACTTTCAAACTCATCCTTTACAGAAGTTAGGATGGATCTTCTGGTTGTGTCGGAAATCTCACCTAGATGCTTCTCCATCGCCAGAAGGATACCCCCTAATGCGGGAGGAGCCATAAGGGTGACAATTTTGGCCTGCGGCGCCACTGTGTGAATTTCGGCTTCCATAATGTCCGATAATTGTTGAAACTTGTTCAAAAGACTCCCCACCTTGACGACTTCGAAAGCCTGATCTTCAAACCCCAACTGCCGGGTAACACACTTGACCAACTCAGCCAATTCCACCCCAGCCCACTGGATGATCCTTTGTGCCACTGCATCCCCCTGGTTGGCCACTTCAAAGACTAAGGGAGCCATGGCTGCATCCAACTCGAAATGCTCGCGCAGCACGCCTTCCAGAAATTCTTCCAGCGAATGCGTGTGCGTCAAGGCCATCATGGCATCCGAGAGCTTTGTCACTGGTCCGCGCTGAGTCCATTGATGGGCAATGGATTCAATCGCTTTCTGCATGATTTCACTGGCGCCGGCGCCTTCTCCCATCATCATGCCTGCCCCGGTCACACGGCCAATTTTCGTTCGTGTGGCGTCCCATCCCCAGCAATTACACCCCGTACCGGAAACCACTGCAATTCCCCATCCGGTGTTAGATCCAGCCACCAACCCAACCAGGGCGTCATTGACCACGGTAAACGGGATGGGGCCGCCCAACACGGCGGATATGTTCTGCTGAATTCCTACCTGTTCCGTTACCCAGTCATACCCGGCAATGCCAAATCCACCTGCACTTATCTGGTTTCTTACAATGCCTGCTGATCTTAGCGCCATGGAACAAGCTGCATCTAATTCTTGAAATTGTCCTTCAAACCCCACCGATTCATGGTTGCCGGGACCGCTTTGTCCGGAGCCAAGGATACGACCCTGCTCATCAGCCACCAAAGCCTGGGTTTTAGTTCCACCAATATCTGCACCTAAGTAATATGCTTGCATAGGGTTCCTGATTAACTCAACGATTCCCGTTGATGAAATTGGGGCAAATAAGCCCGATGGGTGCGTAAGATATCTTCCATCACCACGGAGATCTGATCCGCTTCCGGTCCTAAAGGATGAGCCAACATGGCCTGATACAAAATCTGTTTGTCTCCAGTGACAGCCGCTAGAGCGGTTAACTGTTCGTATGATTTCACCTGGGCCACCAGTCCATTGCACACTGTTGGCAGAGCATCGGTGGGAATGGGATGCGCGCCCTCTTTATCAATCACACAGGGTAATTCAACCACCCAATCCTCGGGCCAACCAGGTACCGCACCCAAATGGCGGGTATTAACCACGTGGATTTCGCCCGAATCATTTTCAATGGCGTTTAATAGCTGCGTGGCCATAGTGGAATAATAAGCACCGCCACGTTTCATTAACGCATCCGGGACAGAATCCAAAGCCGGATCCTGGTAGAGGGTCAACAACTCCTCTTCCACTTGCATCACTTCCTCAGCCCTGGATGGCGGCCATACTTTTTGTTCTGCCAGTTTATGTTTCGTATTGTAATAATAGTGCAAATAATAATTCGGAATCAAGTGCAGGGCCTCGAGTAAAGACTCATTCCACTCTTGTTCCTTTTCATTCTCTTTTAGAAAGGCTTCATACACATCAGGCCAGACATCCTCTCCATCCACGGAGAAACCGCGGTGCCAGCTTAGATGATTCAATCCCAGGGTATCCAATTGAGCCTTACTAGGATCATAGGTTTTACCTGTCAGTGCCTTCAACCCGTCCAGAATGGTCATTTTGGCCGTAATGGGTACATTGCACACCCCAATGGATTTCAAGGCTGGCCGATACGTTTGCAGCGCTTCGGTTATCAATCCAGCCGGATTAGTAAAATTCACCAGAAACGCATCCGGGGCATAGCTGAGGATATCATCCGCAACATCCAACAAAACCGGGATGGTGCGCAAAGCTTTGGCCATGCCCCCCATGCCCGTGGTTTCTTGCCCAACCAGGCCATGACGCGCACCAAGATATTCATCCTCTTTACGCGCCTGCATCATCCCCACACGAATTTGGCTGACCACATAACTGGCCCCCTTAATAGCCTCTGGCCGATCCGTAGTACAAACAACTTTGAATGGATTATCCCAGGCATCCACGATGCGCTGCACAAATCCGCCGACGATCTCCAAACGCTGGGGTTCCACATCCATTAAACACAATTCACGCATGGGGAAGGTACTCACCCGCTGTAAAAACCCCTGAATTAACTCCGGTGTATAGGTGGAACCTCCACCAATGACGGTTACTTTCATTCGTCCTCCAATACCATTTTAGCCCTTGATACCGGATATAACCACGCCCTGAATAAAGACTTTCTGCGAGAAGAAAAACAGCAAAATAGGCGGCAATAAAACCAGCAAGGATGCAGACATTAAGAGATGACCCTGATTGGTATACAATGCACTGAAGGATTGTAGTCCCAAAGCCAGGGTCCAATTCTCTGGGCTTTGCAAATAAATCAACGGCGCATAAAAGTCATTCCAGAAATAAAGCAGGCTGAAGATGGTGATGGTAGCCAGCACAGGATAGCATTGCGGAATGATAATATGCCATAAAATACCAAAGGGACCGCAGCCGTCAATGCGTGCTGCATCATCCAATTCAGGGCGCAGGCGCATCATGAACTGGCGTAATAAAAACACGTCATAGGCATTGGCAAAGAAGGCCGGAACAATCAGGGGTAACAAAGTATCATACCAACCAATTTTTTGAAAAATAATAAAAGCAGGGATGAGCGTCACCTGGGTCGGCAGCATCATAGTGGAGAGCAATATAATAAAAAGAATCCCCAGACCTTTGGCCTTGAAGCGCGCGAATCCATACGCCACCAGGGTGCAGGAAATGACCGTGCCAATCGTGCCAAAAACCACAATCGTCATCGTATTCAGTAAGTATTTCCAGAAAGGAATTTTGTTGACCGCAGCGCGGAAATTTTCCCAATGCAATTTCACCTGGGTGGCGCGTTCGCCATCCGCCACAGGAATCTGGTACGATTCTGTCGGATCCGCCGGGTTAACGAAGGTCCCTGTCGGACCATCCTTATTGACCAAAGCCAATTGGCGCATCTGACCATCCACTGGAATATCATACAAAAAGACTTGCTTTCCCTCCACCTCCACCTTAACCTGTTCGCGCGGAATAAACTCAGGCGGCATGGAGTTGACGGCTTTCTCACTTTTCAAAGCGGATGAAAACATCCACAAGATGGGGGTCAACACCCCGATCAGCCCGATGGACAACAGAATCATGACTAGCACCGTGGTTACTTTTGATTGTCTTTTTCCTAAGAGCATGGGGTTTTAACTCCGTACTTCGCCTTCATAATAGACCCACAACGCAGAACTCTTGAAAATTAAGGCTGTGAGGATTAATACAATCAGGAACAATACCCAGGCCAATGCCGAAGCATAGCCCATGTCCAGGTACTGGAATCCGGTACGATAAAGATACAAATTATAAAAAAGGGTAGCCTCTGCCGGACCGCCGGCAGTCAAAATAAATGCCTCAGTGAAGTATTGGAATGTTCCAATCACCCCCAACACCAGGTTATAAAAAATCACTGGTGTCATCAAAGGCAAGGTAATGTGCAAAAGCTGCTGCCAGCCATCTGCCCCGTCCACCCAGGCGGCTTCGTATAAGGAAGTAGGGATACTTTGCAAACCGGCCAGATAAATAATCATCCCGCCTCCAACACCCCACAGGCCAATCAAAATAAGCGCAGGAAGTGCCCATTGCGGACTGGCAAACCAACCCGGACCTTTGACATTCACCAAACTCAACAGATAGTTCACCAAACCAAAACGTGGATTAAACAGCATGCTCCATAACATGGCCATGGCTACACCGGAGGTTATCGATGGCATATAAAACAGGGTCCGCCAAAAAGCGGTGCCCGGTATTTTTAGATTTAACAGAAACGCCAGGGTAAAACCAAAAATCAGACTTAAGGGAACTTCAAAGACAGCAAATACTACGGTTACTTGTAAAGAATGCCAGAATTTTGGATCAGCAGTGAATAATTTGATGTAATTGGCCAAGCCAATAAATTGAGGGAAATCAATAATATTATATTTGGTAAAGGACAAATACAAGGAGGCTATCATCGGGCCCAGAGTAAATAGGGCAAATCCGATTAGCCACGGGCTGATAAACACATAAGCCCATTTGTCATATGTCCGGTGAAAATTACCTCGCCGTTTTGTTGCCATGGACCGACTCCTTCATGCTGTTTCCTGGTGTCTGCAGCAAACACTGCCGACACCAGGGTTTTTGACCAGCCGTTAACCGGACTATTGTTCAGCCCAGTATTCATCCAGATAGGTCTGCGCTTCAGCATTCAAGGCGTCCATCACTTTTTGAACATCCTGTTCTGTCCCACTGACAATTGAACTCATCGCATTTTCTTGTGCATCATAGATGCGCTGGAAATTGGGTACCCAGCTCTCATTATTCGGGTTGGCATCCATGTACTCAATGGAATCCAGGAAAACTTGAAAATCAACATCCGGGTATTGCGTCCTCATGTTATCCAACCAGCTATCAGCCAATGATTTCCGGGCAGGAATACAACCATAAGAATTGGATAACCGGGAAAGATTCTCAGGTTCCATAAACCATTTAGCCAATTCCCAGGCTTCATCCGGATGATGTGCGCTCTTGGGTATGGCAAACGTATCCCCGTTGGCTTCTGCAACGATCAGCCCATCCTGGTTGGCAGGCACAGCCGCTACATCCCAGTTGAATGCCTCTGTCCAACCGCCGTAACTATAAGCCATCCAGCTATAGGATTCCCACATTGCTACCTGATTACTGGACAACGGATCAATATCGGAGAAGGAGGCTTCAACAATTTCCCCGCTTGGTCGAATGCCGCTTTCCCAAATGGTGTCATAGACAAACTGCATCGAATCCACCCAGGCCTGATTGTTCATCTTGGCGGTCTTCATGTCTTCGCTTATCCCCAACGGGCTATCTCCAAATTTGGAGGGTATCATCCGAAAAGGGGACCATTCCCAACCGGCCCAACCCCATTGGGCAATATTAGTAAGATCAAAATCCGCAGATGTGGCAGGGACACCCTTGCCATCAAAGGTAAGCTGCTTGGCCGTTTCTACTAAATTCTCATATGTCCATTCAGCATTACCAAATTCATGCGGCGGGTAAGCCACACCCGCTTCATCGAACAGATCCTCATTATAGAAAGTGACCGAAGGATACAAACCAATCGGAATGCCAATGATCTTATCCGGATAGGTGTGCATGGCTAAAGCTGGACCATAATAATCACTCATGTCATAGCCGTCACGTTCGATGTAAGGGGTAAGATCCATCCACTCATCCCGATATTTTCCAATCCCCAAAACACCAATCGGCATAACCAGGTCGGGAGCCATATCCCCAGCCAGCATGGTGGAGAATTTTGCATCATGCTCATCATAACTGACGTGCAAAAATTCCACTTTTACGCCGGGGTGGCTGGCCATGTATTCGGCAGCCATTTGATTATGAATTTCGATCTGGGAAGGATCATTCCCGGTACCGAATCCCACAAAGACGGTAACCGTAACTTCCTCTCCACTCGCTGCTGCTTCTGGCTGATCAGCCGGTGCAGTTTGTTCCCCTTCCCCTGCTGCAGCGGGCTGTTGCGATACAGCCGTTGGGCTGCATCCGCTTATGGTAAGCAAGCTCACCACCATCAAAACACATAGTATAGACCACAGTTTAGTTTTCATCTCTACTTCTTCCTCCTAGAAAAAAGCGTGCAAATAGATTCCGGGGGTCTCCCGGATTGAAACGATGGGTCCATTAGCCGCAAATAAAACTAGCTAGCAGCCACAGGATTCACGAATAATCATTTGGGTTTGCAACAACGATAAGCTTTCCGGTTCTTGACCATTAAGAATTTTGATTAACTCAGTTGCTGCCACCCGGCCCACATCCAGGGTTGGCGCGTAGATGGTGGTTAATTGAGGGAAAAGACAGGTAGCGATATTTTGATCATCAAATCCGACCAGGGAGACGTCTTCCGGGCAGTGGATACCATGTTGACGAAAAGCTTTTAATACGCCAACGGCTGCTTCGTCGTCCCCGGAAAAGACGGCATCGAATTCAATCCCTTGCTCGATCAATTTACAAATCGATTGAAAAGCGACATCCCGGTTAAATTCTCCCGGGCAAACCAATTCTTCAAAAACAGGTAGCTGGTGCCGCAGATGAGCCTGTCGATAGCCAGCTTCCCGCCAATGCGAATCTTCCTCATCTTGCGGCCCGCGTAAGAGAACAATACGCTTTCGTTGATGAACCTCAATTAGATGGGTAACAATATCCTCACTGGCCTGTTTATTCTCAATCGTTACGGAAGGAATTTTCATTTCGTTGGGCGGTGTGCGATGGATCAACACAATGGGAAATCCTATTTCATGCAAAGCTTGAATTTTTTCTTCAGGGATACTGTTAGCATAGATTAACAACCCATCCGTGTTATGCGGACCTAAAGGCAAAGGGAAATCCTGATTTCCATCCACAAATCCAGTGGAGGCAATTAATAAATGGTACCCCTGTTCAGCAGCCATGGATTCTATGCCGCTTAACATAGGGCCCATAAACCCACCGTTCATATCATCTAAAATAAAACCGATGGTGTGCGTGTTTTGATTGGAGAGATTTCTTGCCGCAGCTTTAGGAAAATAGTGCAGTTCCTGCATGGCTGCGCGCACTCTGATTTCAACTTCGGGCGAAACCGGGGTATTCTGATTAATCACACGGCTTACCGTAGCCACCGAAACAGCAGCCAGGCGGGCAACATCCCGAATTGTATTGGAGCCAGACAAATTTTCTACCATAGATGAATATCCTTGTAACCGGTTACATATGTAACCGGTTACATTGTAGCAAACTCCGTGTCGCATGTCAACACCCTTTCGATGCTTTTTTTTATAAAAAACCACCCCGTCCAACGCATCATTTATTCCGGGCTTCGACTATAAATAAACACGCCAAACCGATAGAGACGAGGCATGCCTCGTCTCTATCGGTTTGGCGTGTCATTCTGGTTGAGCATTTTTCTAAATATGCTTTGCGTACTCTCTACTGATATGTGTACCATCAACCTTTCAGGGTAAAAATGCCCTTCCTGGCATTGTGCCATATAGGGTACAAGCCGTGTTATCGGGCTATAAAGAAATCATCATTAATTGCCAAACATCGAAATAAACAGCTCAGACTTAAAGTTCTCCTAGCATATTATGGAGGAAAATCAATTTTTGGATTTCTTTTTGTCTTTATCTCAGTCAGTTTCACCAATTAAGCGATAAACTGATACTTATTAAGGATTTCTGATCTACTGTTTACATTCCTTTAATACTTTTATGGATTAATATAGAGTACTACAAGTTATTTAATTTCACGATGACTTTCATCGGTTAAGGAGGTAGAAATGAACAAAACAACTCAACCCATCTTTGTATTTCTGATTTCAGCCCTGCTGCTCACATCCTGCAGGTTCGAGTTACCCAAGCCAATTGGTGATTTATTAAATTCAACCAAAGTAGAGATACCCGAAGTTATCCAGCAGGTAGTCGAAGAGCCCTCTCAACAGATCATAGAATCCCCCCAGATCGTCACCCTGACGGACCCACAGGCATTACAGAATGCCTACAACAGTATCTTTGATCAGGTATCCCCATCTGTGGTTCATATCCAGGTCACATCCAAAGGGCAGACACTGCAACAACAATTCCCGGATCTACCTTTCAGCATGCCGGATAGCGGCCAACCGGAATTGCGGCAGGTGCAAAGCAGCGGCTCCGGATTTATCTGGAACGAGCAGGGCATGATCATCACCAATAACCATGTCATTGACGGGGCAGAAAACATCCTGGTTGAATTTTCCGATGGACTGCGTGTGGAAGCAAAAACCATCGGCACGGATCCCGCCAGTGATCTGGCCGTTATCCAGGTGGATGTGAATAAATCCTATCTACGCCCTGTGACTCTGACAGACTCCACCCAGGTCCGTACCGGCGATATCGCCATTGCCATTGGTAATCCATTTGGTTTGCAAAGCACCATGACCGTGGGAATTGTCAGCGCCTTGGGTAGATCCCTGCCGTTGGAAGCACAATCCAGCGATGGCGCCGTGTATTCCATCCCGGATGTCATCCAAACCGATGCACCCATTAATCCGGGAAATTCCGGCGGCGTGCTGGTTAATTTAGGCGGGCAGGTAATGGGCGTGACCAGCGCCATTGAATCCACATCCGGTGCAAATGCCGGTATCGGATTCGTCATTCCATCTATCATCGTCAACAAAGTCGTCCCCTCCTTGATCTCCACAGGCAGTTATGATCATCCCTGGATCGGCATCAGCGGCGGGACCCTACGTTCTGAAATTGCTGCCGAAATGGACCTGCCCACCACTCAGCGTGGAGCATTGGTGAACGAGGTCATAAAAGACAGCCCGGCCGATTTAGCCGGTTTGGTAGGCAGCGATAAAACCATAAAAATCAACCAATCCGAAGTTAATATTGGTGGGGATATCATCGTCGCCATTGATGATACCCAGGTAAATGATTTTGAAGATCTGGTTGCCTATCTGGCTCGTTATACCGATGTGGGACAAACCGTGAAATTGACCGTCCTGCGGGATGGTAAAGAAAAATCGATCGATCTGACCCTTGCCTCCCGCGGACAACACACTCAGTTGGCGGGAACCCCATGGATCGGCGTTCAAATCATGGATCTAAACCCCGATCTTGCGAAAGCAGCGGGTGTGGACAAGGATCTAAAAGGTGTACTTATTGTCCAAATTACCAGTGACAGCCCGGCTGAAGAAGCTGGTTTGCAGGGATCGTACAAAGCCGTGGAGATTGGCGGAAAATCCTATGTGGTGGGCGGAGATATCCTGACTGCCATTGATAAAAAGAAAGTGGAGACGGCTCAGGAAGTGACTGAACTTATTTCAAAACTTCAAGTAGGGGATGAAATTACACTTACGCTATTACGTGATGGAGAGGAGATAAAGCTACCGCTAACCGTTGGCGCAAAACCGTAGTCCAAGAGAATGAACCCAAAGAGTCTGGCCATAGCAGCCAGACTCTTTTTATTGCACCATTTGGTATGAACACCATTTTCATCTATACTAGAAACAGAAACTAAAACCTACTGTTTGAGGAACTTATGAAGAATAATCCCGCAACATTAATCACGGCTGAAGATCTTTATCGATTTCAGGTTATTGTGGATATGGAACTATCGCCGGATGGCAATTCGATAGTTTATGCCATCCAAACAGTCGACAAATCCACAGAAAAAAAATATACCCATCTATGGATGGTAGACACCCAAAGCAAAAAAGCACGCCAACTTACATTTGGAACCTATTCCAACATCCAACCCCGCTGGTCATCTGATAGCAGCGCCATTGCGTTTCTATCCAATCGGCAGGATCAAAAACAATTCCAATTCTATCTCCTCTCCATGGAAGGCGGGGACGCATTTCCCATATCGAATTTGAATGGAGAAATAGACTCCTTCGAATGGTCTCCGGATGGGAAAAAGATAGCCTTCCAATTCCGCTGCAAAGATCAGGATGAAATTGAACGGGAGAAAGATGAGACAAAATCCAAGCTGGGGATCGTATACCGCCAAATTGATCGCTTATATTATCAACTGGATAATCACGGATTCTTACCCAAGGAACGCTGGCATATCTGGATGCTGGATGTAAAAAAAGAAAAGGCCACCCAATTAACCCATCATACCGTGTTTGATGATCTGGAGCCTCACTGGGCGCCCGATGGAAAATCAATTGCTTATTTTTCCAACCGGCAGCATGATCCGGATCACAATCCGGATGCTATAGATCTCTTCTTCTATTCCTTGACCGAGGGCAAAGAAAAGAAAATACCCACCCAACCGGGACCCAAAAGCCTGCTTAGTTTCTCCCCGGATGGCAGTCAATTGGCTTATATCGGTATTGATGGATTAAACGTTGAGTGGAAAAACAACAATCTTTGGCTGGTTAACCTGGAAGATCCCCAGGATTGGAAAAACCTCACCAAACAGGAAGACGTGAATCTGTGTGGATTGACCATCAATGATATCGGCGGCGGGTTGATTAAACCACCCGTTTGGTCCACCGATGGGACCGCCCTTTATTTTCAAGTTGCGCGGCATGGGAATACCTCCTTATGGCAAATCCAATTGGAAAGCTTAACCCTAACGCCTATCATTGAGAAAGATGGGGTTGTCTCGGCATACAATTTTGATAAACTGCAAGCAAAACTAGCCTATTTATTGGGTCAATCGAACGACCCAGGGCAAATCATGCTCACAGACCTGGTCAACAACCGCCCCGAGAAATCTTTAACCACCCTTAATCCATGGTTAAATAGTATTCATTTGGGAGAAATTGAAGAAGTTTGGTTTGAAGGCGCTGCCAATAATCGTTTACAGGGCTGGATTCTTAAACCACCCAATTTCAATCCGGAAGGAAAATACCCCTCCATTTTGGAAATTCACGGCGGCCCGATGGTACAGTACGGCAATTTCTTTATGCACGAATTTCACTATCTGGCAGCCAACGGATATGTGGTCTTCCTATGCAATCCGCGCGGCGGACAGGGTTATGGAGAAGAGCATACCAAAGCCATTTATGGGCAATGGGGTACAGTCGATTATGAAGATCTGATGGTCTGGTGTGATACCATCGAGAAACTGCCTTATATTGATACCCACCGCATGGGGGTCACCGGCGGTAGTTACGGCGGATACATGACCAATTGGATCATCGGCCACACTCACCGCTTCCGGGCGGCTGTAACACAGCGCAGCGTCAGCAATCTGATCAGCATGTGGGGATCCAGTGATTTTAATTGGGAGTTTCAACGCACCTTCGGGAATAAAGCTCCCTATGAAAGCATAGAGAATCTGTGGGAATGCTCCCCGATGAAACACATTGGGTATGCCACTACCCCAACCTTGGTCCTGCATAATGAAAAAGATTTACGCTGCCCCCTGGAACAAGGCCAGCAGGTATATACCGCCTTAAAATGCTTAAATGTGGATACGGAATTAATTCTCTTCCCGGATGAACCCCACGGCTTATCCAGAACAGGGCGGACGGACCGCCGTATTGCACGGTTGAAAAACATCCTGCGCTGGTTTGATCGCTATTTAAAATAATTCACGAGTGAAACCAGTGAAATTCTCGCTGGTTTCTTTCTTTTCACTTTGAAATACGGTATAGTTTGATTTCTTGAAAGGAGGTAAACCTTGCTTGAACACGAAATAATCCATGCTTTTCCATCCTTCCAGCAGTTATCTCCATCCGCTTTACAGCAGATCACTGAGGTTGCCGTATGCCGGTCGTTTCCTGCTGAAGATCATTTGTTTTTTCAGGAGGATAGCACCCCACCCGTTCTCTTTGTTCACGCCGGACAGGTCAGGGTTTATCGCATCAACCCCAACGGCAGGGAACAAACCCTGCTGATCGCCAGTCCGGGAGAATCCATCAACCTGCCCCTGGTTTTCGCCTCCCAGCACCAGGCGCATGCCAATGCCATTGCCCTGACAGAGAGTGTGCTTATCTCGATTAGCCAAAGCGATTTTTTAAAAATCGTTACAGCCAATAATGAAATTGCCTTATGGGTTCTGGGGAATATCTCGGAGAAAATTCGCAATCTGGTGGAATTGTCCCATGATCTAAGTTTACTGACGGTACGCAGTCGATTGGCAAAATTCCTGCTGGAACAGGTGAATCAAGGCGAGACACCCGGAGTCCGTTGGACACAGGAAGATATCGCCAACCAAATTGGAACGGTGAGAGAAATTGTCAGCCGTAACCTGCGGCAATTCACGAACGAAGGCGTGATAACATTTGAGCGCCATGATATTCAAATCACCGATCTGACACGGCTGCAGGATATCGCCAACGAATAGTGTGACTTGTATCACATTTATTTTCCAAGAAATTGCTATACTTTAAACTAGATCATCAAGTTGAAAAGGAGAAACGACCATGAAAGTGTTGATCACATCCGATTGTGTAAATTGCGGATTATGCAGTGATATTGCCCCTGAAATATTTCGTGCGAATGATGTTTTGGACATTACCGAAGTGATTCGCAATCCAACAGCCGGTAATGAAGAAAAAGCGACTCAAGAAGCAGCAGATTCCTGCCCAACTGCCGCGATAATAATTACGGAATAATTCAACCATCATTTGAATAGCAAATCAAATAGCAGCGTCTCAAAAAACGCTGCTTTTTGGATTATCCATCATACTGATCAAATAAGGCGCCCCAGGGACTGGTTCGTTTCCATTTCTCCACCGCACTGCTCCCCTTCATGGGGTACCAGAAGCGATCATGGTAGAACTCACTGGCAAAAATGAAGATTTTTACCAAGGGTGTGTGAAATAATAAATTTTGAAATACTTTTAATGGGGATCGCCATAGCAACATACCTGTCCCGGTACCCAAATTTACCCCAACTTTGAAATCCCAACGTTCTTCTGCCACTTCCGGCATACCAACGATTTCGATATCCCTCGGATTCCCATTGCCCAGCCCTCGTTCAGTGGCATGAGCAATATATTGAATACTCATTGGATCAAAGCCCATCATCATGGCAGCTACCGCATCGATGGCAACCTGATCACTGGAAGCCAAAATGACATCCTTCTTATGCGGAATCAAAGTACGCGGACCAGGACCGCTGCCGGCGGTTGTGCCATCCATGGTGGCAAAGATACCAGGATGAATTTCTTTTTGAATGGCCAATAAATCCACCAGCGTATCATGAATCCAGGTATGGGTATAATGACGATTGATATTCAACAATCCGCCGAATGCATTTTTCATCGCACCGGTTGTTGTGGTGTAACTATGGGTCTTCACCGTGGGTAAATGAACAATGTTCTTCCCGATGAAGAAATCCGGTACAAAAATCCCTTCTGGGAATATTTGATCCAGCACCGCCATTTTTGCCTTTGGTTTGTATGGCACCCAGGTCATATCTTCTGGCTTAAAGTTATATTTCTTGGGAATCTCATAACGATCCAAAATAGGTCCGAATTTATTGAAACGATCGCCCAGGTCAGCGATGGTCACGACCGTTTTATTATGCACGTCCACCAGATCATTAAACCCCGCCTGTTTCAGACCCATGATGGTGCCTTCCAACTGCCAGGGGGTGGTATTGGATCCGGGATACATGAGATGCCAACTGATATTATCTTTCAGGATGGTCTGAGCTGACGGATCCAATGCTTCTTTGATCCCTGCCAGGTCACATAATCTTACATAATCATCCAGAACATGTTCCGGGTTAGTTCTTATCACTGCAACTTTTGATTTCATGTTTGTCTCACCTTTATTTATCCAGCCTTACCAAATACCCTGATCAAAAACAGAAATTTACACCAAAACAGTAAACGGAAATCTACCAAATCCCAGGTTCCCGTATGGATGAAACAATTTTGCTCTCTACCTTTACTATTATCACATGATTATAAACGATATTCAGTACCCGATTTTGTTAATGTTATCTTTGAAGAATTATTACGTGTACTTGTAGATGCTGTTAATGTTCACTACAATAAAATAATCAGAAAGATATTCTTCTCGGTTTGCAGTTCAGTTAGATGACTATTGGGAGTAAGAATGAAACCAATCATTAAACCGCTGCCATTGCCGATTCGTATCAACCTCTTTATTGCTTTATTTTTTGGTCTATGTGCATTTGTCATTGTAAAATCCAATGCCATGGTCCAGATTGGAGATACTGGCACCTATACCGATCCCCGGGAAATTTTCACTATCCTGGGTAGTTCGTTGACCGGTCCTTGGGGTGGACTGATCATTGGATTCTTTGCCGGGGTTGGAATTCCTGGAGGAAAATGGCTGGCTAGTGTGCTCGCCCATCAAATTGCCTGTGTCCTAGTGGGTATAGCCTATAAAAAATTCATATTCCCGATGGGGAATCCATTTTTCTTTTTTATCAAATGGACTGGCATGGTTTTAAGTTATTACTATCTCCTTCTGGCCCCCGGATTTGTCCTTCTGAATGCTTTGTTGTATCAAGAGAATCTCTCCTACCTTAATATCATCGAAGGGATTTTATTCGAAGTGCTTTTTTCAGTATTCTTCCCATTTATCGTTCTTCTCATTCTGCCGGATCGATATAAACAGCCCTTGTGGTAAGGAATATTGGTGCTCTTGATGAAATTTTACTTCAATACACTTTCCAGTCGATTGGCTTTATGGTTTTTATTGATTTCCATCTTTCCAATCATGATCCTTATCTTTTTTATTCAACCCGGTATTTCATCGGTGATGTACCAAGTTCATCAACAAATGCTGCAAGAAAAAATAAACTACGCCATACTCAATCTCTCTGTCGATAAACCTGCCTTATTGGATACCAACCTTCTAAGCGATTTGTTTGGAAATAATACTGACTTCTTCATCCTGGACGAGAACCAGAACTATCTGACTCATCGCCAGGAGGACAAGATTGGAAAAAACCTCGAAGCGGATTATTCATCAGAAGATATTGCCAACATCCTTGAGCAAAACGGAAATTGCCACGCTCTCCAACAGGATAAAACCATCCTTTGTTCCGAACAGATTCCATCCACACCTTACATCCTGGTCATCAAAGAAGACATCACCGCTTATCTTGACCAGATCAATGCGGCTAATCGCAAATCCATCATTCAATTGGGCTTTAGTTTATTGATCATGGTATTAGCAACTGGGTTTATCATCTGGCTTTTAGTTGCCAAACCAATTCATCTTCTCATCGAAGCAACAGAGAGAATTGGCCGAGGTGATTTTTCGGGTGACATTTCAACAGATGCAATGAATGATGAGCTCGAGGTTTTGGGCAACACGTTTAATGCTATGTCTACTTATATTGCATCATTGTTGCAAAATCAGAAAGATAAAATTTCGGAATTAGATCAGATGAGTACCTCCCTGGAAAAAAGCCAGGAAAATTTGCGTACATTTTTCTTATCTGTGAACGATTTTATTTTTGTCATTAATCAGAAAGAGGAAATTATCTACACAAATCGTATCGCAGAAAATCTGTTGGGGTATAAACAGGAAGAGATCATTGGCGCCAATATATTTACCATCTTCATACGCAACTTTGCCAGCAACAATGTCAAGGCACTCTTTTCACAATCGGTTGGTGTGGATACAACAGACGGGTATTTGCTTTGCAAGGATGGAAGTTTTATCGAAATTGAAATGAAACTTTCCAAGGGGCTTTGGAATGATCAATGGGTTACCTTCGGCCTCGCCAGAAATGTTTCAGAACGCATCCAATCTCAGAAAGAAATCCAAAAACAAATTCAACGTCTTGAATCCCTGCACAGAATTGACCAGACCATAACTGGAACCCTTGATCTGAATATCACGATGAATGTGTTATTGAGTCAACTTAATCAGCAACTCAATATTCAAGGCAGTACAGTGTTATTGTATGATGCCATCACACATCAGTTGGATTTTTTTGCTGAACAGGGGTTTAATTTCTCGGGTATATTTAAGCATGGCATCCGTGTTGGAGATGGATTTGCAGGCAAAGCTGCCATTAACAGACAAGTTCTGGTGAGTGAGGAAGTTGATTTTCCGCCTGGGGATACCAGCCTACCACCATTTCTTTCCGGCAGGCATTTTGAAACTGTTTATGACGTACCGCTTATCGCCAAGGGAGAATTGAAAGGGGTCCTTGAGTTATATTCCAATGCTCCGGCTTTGGAAGATACAAGTTGGAATAGCTTTTTAGGCGCATTGGCAACCCAGGCTGCATTAGCCATCGACAATACCACCCTATTCAATGATTTGCAAAAAACAAATACCGAATTATTTCTAGCCTATGATATCACCCTGGAAGGCTGGGTGAAAACACTCGAATTAAGAGATCTGGAATCACATCAACACTCGGTAAGAATCATGGATATGACCATGAGTCTGATCAAACTGTTCAATTTTCGAGATTCTTCGTTATCCCATATCCGCCGCGGAGCGCTTCTTCATGATATCGGAAAGTTAGGAATTCCAGATCAAATACTCAATAAACCGGGTCCCTTGACAGAAAAGGAGTGGCTAATCGTCAAGCAGCATCCAATCATTGCTTATGACTTGCTCTCTAAAATCCCATTTTTAAAACCCGCCTTAAATATTCCATATTCTCATCATGAACGCTGGGATGGTACCGGTTATCCTCAAGGTCTCGCCGGCGATCATATTCCCCTGGAAGCAAGAATTTTCGCCGTGATAGACGTCTGGGATGCTCTGATCCATGATTGCGTATACAGAAAAGCCTGGAAAAAAGCCGACGCTTTATCCTTTATCGAAGAAAATGCCGGCACTCAGTTTGATCCGGAAGTTGTAAATATCTTTCTGAGTTACATTGCCCAGAATCCTGGATAAGTAGGGGTTAATTATTCATCCAAAGCAACCGGGCGATTCTTCTCTGCAGATACATAGAAGGCAAGCAATGTACGCAAATGATTGCGTGTTTCTTCAAGGGAGAGAATGGGGTCCCGATTATCCAGGATTGCCCGATTTAGATCATCCACTTCACCAGTGTATAAATCAAAACGTGGGATGGAAATCCAATGTTCTTTCCCTGAGGCATCCACCCGGCAAATTTTCCGATGGTCTTCCATATTGTGAAAGGGACGTGGAATGATGATACGCCCTGCTGATCCTGAGATGCTTAAACGGGTTTCATAGGGCAGAGAAAAACTACTGCGAAGCTGCGCCTGTCTGCCGCGGGTATACATCATCTGACCCAAAAATGTTTCATCAACCCCACTGGCGGTAAGCTTCCTTTGGCCAAATACCTGGATGGGTGGTTCCCCCATCACCAATTGGGCATAGGACAGCGGATAAATCCCCACATCCCATAAGGCTCCCCCGCCAAACTGTGGATTCCAACGCACATTGCCTGCATCCTTTAATGGGAACTGAAAGACACCCTCAACAATTTCCACGTCCCCTATCATGCCATCGCTGATCAGCTCAATCACCTGCTGCGTCTGCGGATGGTAACGGTACATAAAGGCTTCTAATATTTTGCAGCCGGTCTCCTGTTTTACCCGGGTAACCTCATCCATTTCCTTTATTGTCAGGACAAACGGCTTTTCGCATAAAACATGCTTGCCCGCTTGCATGGCACGAATCATCCATTCCGCGTGCAAATGGTTGGGCAGACTGATGTACACCACATCCACCTGATCGGATGCCAACATGGCTTCATAACTGGAAAAACTCAGAGGAATTCGATACTCTTTGGCATACGCACGCGCTTTCTGCTCGTCCCGGCTGGCAACCGCTACCAGTTCACCATAGTGAGAATTTCGAATGGCAGGCATTACTTTTTGATTAATATGGGCTGTGGATAATAAACCCCACCGTATTTTTGTCATTTTTTCTCCTTTCCCTTTAACATCAATTCGTGATTAAAACAGGTAATATTTGAGTTTATCATACACCCAATGCGTAGCGGGGTTCAAATCATTTTGTGGTCTCTTTCATACGGTATACCCGTCTTTGTACTGCAATCGAGTCAATTCACGTGAAATAGATCAAATACCTTTTTATTGATTTGCTAAGATGTCTTTGATAAAGGACAAATAGCTTAAAACCGCCCGAGTCTAAGAATTCTCACGCGGAGTTATTCTCCAACTTCGTTCGCCCATAAATTCCTTGATTTGTGCAACTCTGGCAATAATGTTTTTAAATTCAGTATAAAACAAAGAGGCAAGTAAGAGGTATAACAAAAACCAGCTTTTATGTTCCTTAATTTCCGGAGCCCCAACAGTATAAGCAAAAAAGGCTTGACCCGGTCCAACGCTTAAGGTAAACAGAGTAGTCAGAATAAAGATAGGAACCAGCCAATCCAATTTGTTCAATCCACCGAATTTCCAAACCCAAAAAGCAATAATGGGGAACATTTGCACGGACAACCAGGGGTAAATTTCACGCCAGCCCAATAAATAAAGCACACCTATTTTTTGTCGCAAGGTTAGATGGCTTGATTTCATGGTATGAATAAGATGCTCGCGGGATACCTGGAACCAACCTTGCGCCCAGCGCAGGCGCTGATGCCAGAGTGCTTTTAGTGTACTGGGAGCCAATTCTCGAGAAATCAACATCGGATCACTAATAATCTTGCTTCCGGATTCAGTGATCCGGATGGAGGAATCGATATCCTCGGTTAGCATAAATCCGTGCATCCTGGTCTTTCTTAGTAAATCCGTCTTCCAGAAACCATTTGAGCCGCCAAAAATTCCAAATTTGTATACTCGGGATCGTCCTGGATGACTGACTGCATAAATCGCCTCGAATTCAACAGCTATCATTCTGGCAACCCACGAAGACTCCCCATTACGAACCATGCAGTGACCCTGCACCACATCATACCCATTGGAAAGCCATCTCCAAGCCCGAGTGAAGGCATCCTTTTGAGGGTGATGATCCGCATCGAAGATACCCACAAATTCTCCTTGAACTTCCCCCAAGGCTGCATTTACATTCTGAGATTTTGATTCGCTGTCTTTCACGCGCAAGAGCATTAATCTGGGTTCGCGTATCGCAATCCTCTCCAGTACTTTTATAATGGGAAGATCACGAGGCGTGTTATAAGCAAGTATGATTTGCAAGTCAGCAGGGTATTCAATTTGTAGGAATTTTTCAATCGTTTCAACAATCGTGATGGCTTCATTAGGTAAATATGCCGCAATAATTGCGCTGGCTTTGGGATAAGGTGATCCGGATTCATCAGGTGGGTTAATTTTCTTTAAAGCATAAAATCCTTCAATCCAAATCATGATGGCCGTGGTTAGTAATGAAATAACCACGAAAATGTACATCACTTTTGTGATATCTCTTCCGATACTATCCAAATACCAATAAATAAAATAGGGGACAATTATTGAAAGAATTATGGTAAGGATGATTTGAAAGGGTGTCAGAATTTTTTCCCAAAGCTTTTGTCCCTGCGAGCTTTTCGGAGCTTGGTTTACTTTTTTCTTTTCTATAAAAATTTTAACATCCTGGTTATATGCCTTTGGCTCAAGATCCAATTGTGAAACGGCAAATTCCAGGGAATCCATCGCTTTTCCTCGAACCTCATCAAACGATTTTTCAGTTTGGAACACAGCATATCCTATAGCGGGCGTTATCCGTAATTGCTCCCGATTGATGAGGTATGGATAATCTGCAACATGATTTAATAGGTTTTTCAATTTCTGATTAGCCTGCTCATAATCCGTATCTGGCAACAAAAGCATGAATAATCCCGAATTATCATGCCCAATTCGATCCAATGGATTAGCCTCTTTCCGGATAATATCCGCAATTTGTTTTGCCATTTCCCTTTCTGCCCTGGCGCCTAATTGCTCACGCAAGCGGGGTATTTCAAATATCTGAATAATGGCCAGACACCCAGCTTTTCCACCGTGTGAGGAGCGGATAATCTCCAGGGCTGCTTCAGACGAGAAGTTCTGTTCACTAAGTAATCCGGTTTGTCGATCTTGAGGTAAATACTCCGTTGGAACGGGTGGACGATCAATTTTGGATTGAACTCTGGCAATTAGCTCTTCAATATCAAATGGTTTGGTTAGATAATCATCAGCTCCGAGGTGTAAACCTTCGACCTTGTCTTTTATGGAGCCTTTTGTAGTCAGTAATAGAATGGGGATCGAATTTGTACTCTTTTCAGAACGCAGTGCTTTAAGTAGGGACAAACCGTCCATTTCCGGCATCATAACATCAGAGACAACTAAATCCGGAATAGCCTCTGCTATGCGTTCCAATGCTTGTTTTCCATTCGTAGCTGTGGTTACATCATATCCATATTCCAGAAGAGCATTATTGACATAGTCGAGAATTGTTTCATCATCATCAACTATCAGGATGGAAGCCTGATGCGACTTTTCAATTGGAGACATACTTACCTCACTTAAATTTATGATTCTTTGAATGGAATGGTTAAAATTCGATAACATACGATCTTTTCAATTTTTCATTCCATGAATCAACTGCCCTGGACAACCATTGGGGTTATAAATGATGAAACCTGACTGAATAAAAACACTCATTGTGCTTTTTTTTACAGCTTCTAAATTACCCTTACAAAATTATGGGGTTGAATAAACCCAAGTTTAGATAAACTATTTGGTAATTTTGCTTAATTGGTTCTTTAACTCCTTCATGTAGTTATCCATCAGTTCGAATTGTTTTGAATTTAGTGGTTCATTTAATTCCAATACACGTTGCAAACCGTCTTCAATATTGCCGCAAATTTCGCTTATCTGCATATAACCCATAATGCCACTTGAGCCAGTCAGTTTGTGAATGGATTTATGACAATCCGTGACAACTTCCCTTTTCCATCCATTAATTTTAAGGTTTTGCCACTGCTCAATGATGTCATCAATTTTCTCGGGTAAGTGGGTTTCAAATTCCTGTTTTATTATTTTCATTCTTTCCAAAAACTGGCTTTGTCCCTCATTCATTTGATCCATCCCAGATATCGGTAATCATCTTGACCAGCAGCATTGGATCGAATGGCTTGGCTATTACACCCAATGCTCCTATTTCCTTATAATGATTTACGTCTTTCGGTTGTACTTTTGCAGTCATGAAAATAATTGGGATTTGATCAGTCTTGTTAGAGCCTCGCAGAACACCCAAAATGGTAGGCCCATCCATATCAGGAAGCATCACATCCAGCAGGATCAGATCGGGAGGATTCGATTTGGCTTTTTCGATGGCCATTTCGCCCGTATCACAGGTATCTACGATAAAGTCACTCATCGCTTCCAAAGCAATTTTTACCACGATTTGAATATCCGGTTCATCTTCCACAAGTAAAATTTTGGATAATATTTTAGGTCCACTCATCACATGCTCACCACTTCATCTTTTTCCAACTCAGATTTATCTTCCCATTCCGGCAGTGTAAAATAAAATGTAGTCCCAAAATTCAACTTTGATTTATAGTCAATTTGCCCGCCCATCTTCTCAACGATCGCTTTACAGATGCTCAGTCCTAAACCTGTTCCTTCTTTTTTCTTGATATTGGACGAATCTGCTTGCTCGAAGCGTTGGAAAATTCGTTTGCGGAATTCCTTCGGTATGCCAATACCATGATCCGTTATAGATATTTTTATCTCTTTTTCCAACTGTTCTACCAAAATCTCTACTTGATCCTTCGGGTTAGAAAATTTTGCAGCATTTGAAAGTAAATTGGTAATGACCTGGATAAACCGATCACAATCCACATTGACTTTTACACCAGGCAAAGATGATTGCAGGTTGTAATGGACGCCGAATTGTTCGCCATATGATTTATTAAACTCAATGGCTTGTTCCAATAAGGGCATTAACTCAACGGGCTTATATTCGAAGGAGATTTTCCCTGTTTCTATTTTTTCAATATCAAGAATGTCATTAATAAGTCGAATTAACCGCTCGCTATTTTTGTAAGCAATTTCGACCAAAGGTTTCACTTTTGCGGATATCTCACCCACAACTCCCCCATAAATTAATCCCAGGGAACCATGAATGGATGTCAAAGGGGTGCGGAGCTCATGAGAGACAGAGGAGACAAATTCAGATTTCATTCTATCCAATTCGCGTTCTTTGGTGATATCCTGAAACACAAAAAGCCGTCCAATATGAATTCTCTCATCCGTCCATACGGGTGTTGAGAAAAGGGCCAGTTCACGACGGATCGGCCATTGCTGTATGAACACATCGGAAAATTCATGCTCAGAATCTGAGTTGATTTGATACGCCCACACCTGAAATGATTTTCTCTCTTCGAATATCCGATCAAAAAGGGATTTGTATTCTTCCAATGGATGATTAACAATCTCCTTTACATTGACTCGAATTAAATCGGCAAATTTTGTATTCATGGTAAGGAGTCTACCTTCCGGAGAGAGTAGTACAATGGCTTCATTGATGGAATCCAAAACCGCATATAATTGTCCTCTTTGGAATTCCAACAAATTATTCGTTGCCTTCAAATCTTCGTACAGCCAGAATTTGGAGACTGCCACTGCAATACGATTAGCAAGTGCCTGAAGATAATGAATATCATCATTTTGATAATCTCTATTGCCTTTATCAAGAGCAAATAAAGCTCCTATCACTTCATTGTCCACACTTAACGGAACGCCTGCATAAGCCCTTATTTGATTCTGCAATAATAATAATTTGAGCGTGGATTGAGAGTTTGTGAGATCTTTTTCTATTATGAGTTGGTTATTGGTTATGATTTTTTTTAGTGCTTCTTGATCCTGTTGCAATATTTTGGAAAAATTCCCCATCTTTTTATCAGGAAAATCCGATGAGTAATAATATTGATTTCCTCCTTTTTCGCCAATCAGAATAATACAAGCCCCCCCGCTTGCTGGCAGAGAATTCATGGTAACTTTTACAGCCTGATCTAGCATATTTTGCAAATCCAAAGATTGGTTTAGGAATAGATCAAACTCAGCCAAAGCAGATTGTCGCTGATATTGTGTAGCCAAATTGTTATTTATTTGTTTCCGAGTGGTAATATCCCGCAGCATGCCGGTAAACTGGATTCGGTTATCCACAAAAAACTTGCTAACCGCAAGCTCCATTGGAAAGAGTGTTCCATCTTTGCGTCGACCAACTACTTCGCGACCAAATCCAATGACCTTTGCTGAACCTGTCCGTAAATAATTTTGGATATAGTCGTTATGCTCATGATGGTAAGGCTCTGGCATCAATATGGAAACATTCTTTCCAATCATACCCACATGGGAATAACCGAAAATGCGTAAAGCAGCTGGGTTAATATCCTCGATAATCCCTTTTTCGTTGATGATGATGATGCCTTCAACAGCAGAACCAAAAACATTGCGCGTTCTGGCTTCACTTTCGATAATCTTGCGGAATTGAGTATTAATGACGGTGAACGCGAAAAGGCAAATAGCTATCCCGACCAGGAGTGAAAATCCATGGAACCTTGCAACTTTAATGATAGTTTCGACAGGATTAAATGGGATTGTTCGATTAATCAGCCAATCTTCATATTCATAAAAAACTTGAATAATCAAATAGAAAAATAAAGCAAAGCTAATCCCCAAGATTACTAATCTATACGAAAGTCTAGAAAACCTTTTGATTCTTTTTACCTGCTACCAGTATGCATCCAATAATTTATTAATCAATAATTAAGTATACATTTTCGCATGGTCATTTACAATAATCTCGGAATATTCTTCTATGCGCAATTAACCACAGTTGGGCTTGTTGATTCGTTTATTCTTGAAGGTTAGGAGATTATAAGTGATAATCATTGATATCTCGCAAAACGAATGAGAAAATAAAGGATTTATTATGTACGATCAATTTGCCTCGGATTATGACCGGTTTGTGAACTGGAAGAACCGCCTTTCGCTGGAAATTCCCTTAATTGAAAAAATATTACCCGAAAGAAATTCCGGGGAAGAGACGCCCATGAAAGTCCTTGATGCTGCCTGCGGCACGGGCATGCACGTCCTGGCTTTAGCCAAGGCCGGATACGAGGTGGTTGGAACTGATTTTAGTCACGAAATGATCGCGCGAGCTCGTCAAAATGCAAAAGATGCCAAGCTGGATATACCCTTTGAGCCTATTGGTTTTGGGTCTTTAAGTGCTTTCTTTGGCAATGCTAGTTTTGAGGCCATCTTATGCCTCGGCAATTCCCTCCCCCATTTGCTGAATCAAACAGATATCGCCGCTGCACTAAGTGATTTCCATACCTGCCTGCTGCCGGGTGGCATATTGGTCATTCAGAACCGGAACTTTGACGAAGTCATGCACAAGAAAAACCGTTGGATGGAAGCGCAAGTTTATCAGGAAGGCGAGACGCATTGGATTTTCCAGAGATTTTACGACTTCAACTCGGATGGAACCATCCGATTTAATATTGTAACCCTCAAAAGGGAAGGGGAAGGTAGCTGGCAGCCAACAGTTCTTTCAACCCTGCTCAGGCCTATGCTTCAAGCGGATTTAACATCCGCATCGATCCAGGCTGGCTTCACAGATGTTCATGCCTACGGCAGCCTGGGCGGCGAGGCATTTGATCCGCAATCCAGCGGAAACCTGGTCATCACTGCACGGAAAGGAAAATAAGGAATCACACTTCCAGTATAGAAGCGGCCGTCTAAAAAGGTCGACT